>NZ_CAKUAT010000008.1 GCF_934636665.1 uncultured Senegalimassilia sp. | reverse complement strand
GCTTTCGCTCAAGCGCTTTCGTGCTTGGCGCAAGATTGAATAATACGCGCCTCCCCGGGCCGTGTCCAGAACTATTTTGCGATAGGCGTCATCTTCACATTCTGCACACATATGGGGTCCGGGAGGGGTTCGAGGGGGGTGTTGCGGCCCCTTGGGGCTATGAGGGGATTCGGGCGCTTTGCGCCCTTCCCTGTACATTGATGGGGAGCGCCCCGAGGCGGGGTGCGCCGCTCGGCATAGCGGCAATCGCAACTACCGAGGGCAGAGCGCTGGGCGACGCGGGGCGAATCCAGGCTGGTGCCGTTTACATTCGCCAGAATAATGAGGCCAACACATCGTGGGCGTCTCATCCCTATACGCAAACGGAGAGGGCCGATCTTCGACCCCCTCCGTTCGATTCGCTATATATAGTTACAACTTCTAGCGTTGCAGCTAGACCAGGCGCAGGAACTTCTTCTTGCCGACCTGGATCTGCGCGCCCTCGAGACGGGCGGGCTCCAAGTTGTAGGACTTGGGCTCGAGCGCCTCGCCGTTGAGCTTGACGCCGCCGCCGTCGATGAGACGTCGTGCGTCGGAAACGCTTTGCGCTGCGCCGGCATTCACCAGCAGCTTGGCGAAGTATACGGTGCCGTCCTCGCCCGGGGTGAGGTCGGCCTGGAACGTGGGCGCGTCCTCCGGGAAGCCGTGGTCCTTGAACTTCAGGTCGAAGTCGGCTTCCGCCTGCTCGGCCGCAGCCTCATCGTGATAGGCGGCGACGATGTTGCGAGCCAATGCGCGCTTGACCTTGTTGGGATGCAGCTTGTCCGCCTTCAGGTCGGCCTCAAGCTGATCGATTTCGGCAACGGACAACGTGGATGCCAGGCGATAGTACTTGATCATGAGCTCATCGGGGATGGACATGACCTTGCCGAACATATCGTTAGCGTCATCGGTGAGGCCCACGTAGTTGCCGTAGCTTTTCGACATCTTGCGCACGCCGTCGGTGCCCTCGAGCAGCGGCATGGTAAGCGCGATCTGCGGCTCCATGTCCATCTTCTCCATGAGGTCGCGGCCGGCCAGAAGGTTGAACAGCTGGTCGGTGCCGCCCATTTCGACGTCCGCCTTCACCATGACCGAGTCATATGCCTGCATGATGGGATACAGGAACTCATGCATGGCGATGGGCGTTTGGGACTGGTAGCGCTTCGTGAAGTCATCGCGCTCGAGGATGCGGGCGACGGTGAACTTGCTCATAAGGCCGAGGAGGTCCTTGAGATTCAGCGACAAGATCCAATCGGCGTTGTAGACGATCTTCGTTTTCTCGGGGTCCAGGATCTTCATAGCCTGGGCGACGTAGGTTTCGGCGTTGGCCTGCACCTGCTCCTGGGAGAGCTGCGGGCGGGTGGTGTTCTTGCCCGACGGGTCGCCGATGAGCGCCGTGCCGTTGCCGATGATGAGCGTGACGTTATGGCCCAGGTCCTGGAACTGGCGCATCTTGCGCAGCGGAACCGCATGGCCCAGATGCAGGTCGGGGCTGGTGGGGTCGACGCCGAGCTTGATGTTGAGCGGCTTGCCGCGCTTGAGCTTCTCGAGCAGGCCGCTTTCGGGCACGATTTGCGCAGCGCCCGATGCGATGATGTGCAGTTGTTCTTCTGCGGACAGCATGGTTTCCTCTTTCTAAACGAGTATCTTCGGGATTCTAGCACATGCAGCTTATTGCACGCCGCGGAACAGGTGCCCGCTGGTGCAGCCGGGCTCTTTCGGCAGCGCCGCGCCCTGGGCGTGCGCCACATTGCGAGCACGGACGACTCGCTGCACTGCCTGAGTGGTTTCTTGCACGTTCATAAGCGTGCTGTCCACCAGAAGCCAGGTGATGCCAGCCTGAACGATATCGGGGGCGGCATGCGCGACATCAAGCTGCACGCTGTTATAAAGATGGCTGCGACCGAGCTGATCGGATATCACCGGGAAGTCGTAACCCTTGCGATCCTTCAGGAAATGCGGGCTTTTGCGGCGCGCACACGTTGCGCACTCCTGAGCGCAGGGACCCTGGCTCATGAGCATGCAGTGCTCCGTGGTCATGAGCTCCTGACGCCCGATGACGGTAAGGCCGAGCTCGACGGGGCTTTCCTTCGCCAAATCGGAGATTTGGGCCAGGTTGAGCTCGGGCGAGAGCCAGACCCGCTTCGCGCCAAGGCGCGCCGCGGTTTGCAGGGCGAGCGCATTGGTGATAGGCAGGTGCGGACCCACCTCTACGCAAGCGCCCATATCGCGAGCACGGACGAGCTGCCCAAGGCTTTCGGCCATAACCGGCTGATCAGCGTGAACGCTGCGCCAGGCGTCGAAGCCGCATGCATGCTCGCGCGTGAGCTCGCAGTCATCATGGTCGGCGACGGGCAGCACGACGGCGCATGCCTTCGGATAGCTTGCCTGCTCGGCGGTTTCCGAAAGCTGGCCGGCGATGGTGGCCTGGCCATGCGCCAGGTTGACCGCGGGAACGTACACCTCGTCGGCGCCGGCGCGCTTTGCCGCCCGAGCGCAGGCCGGGTTGGTGGCCAGCACCGCGATATGGACGCCGCCGGCATGCGCCGGAAGCATACGGCTTCCCACCTCCACGCGCGGCAACGGGCGCTGGAACGTGCCTTCGAGCAGAGCTTTCTCAAGGGAGTCGAGCGCCTCTGCGCGCACATGATGCAGCTGCGAGAAGCCGATTCCCACGCCCTCATCCATGTCGATATCAAGGTTCACCAGGGAAAATGGAGTCTGCCCCAACCTGTCGATATGGGCACGGACGTCATCTTCGCTAACCGCCTTGGTGCGTGCGGGTTCGATTTGCTGGCCCTCGGCAGCCCCAACGGGCAGCGCGCCCTCGGCAAAGCGCTTGCGGGCGCCGCGCAGCGCGCGCGGGTCGGCGGGGTTGTCGGCCAGGCAAAACTCGATGCGAAGCGGCTGCCCGATGCGCAGACGCGCGCGACCCTGCACCTGGATGCGCGGCAGGCGGTCGTCATCGACGAACGCAGCCTCAGCGCTGCGCACACGGAACACGCGATCGCCCTTCCCCACCGCACGCTCCGGCGCAAGCAGCAGATTGCCATTGCGATCGGTATCCACCTGGGAAACGGTGTAGGCGAAATGGCCTTTGTTCGTCCAAAACTCGAGCACGTCGCCCGCAACGATGGGGCGCTCGCATGCCACGGCAGCCTTTCCGTTCTTGACAGACGCCACACGTCCGACGAACACGCCGCGGTTGTTCGGACGGCCGTAGCTCATGATCTCGTTTCCGCGTTTGCCCTCCAGGTATGCGGTAGTGAAGCCACGGGAGAATGCCTCGGCAAGCTGGGCGTGCTCCTGCTCCGTTCCTCCCGGAGCGGCCCAATCCTGCGCACCGCTTTCGCGCGCGGCGTCGCGCGCCACGAGAACGCGGTCGAGCGCGGCGCGATAAGCGCTGGTTACAGCATAGACATATTCGGGCGACTTCATGCGGCCTTCGATTTTCAGGGACGCCACACCGGCGCGTACCAAATCAGGAAGCAGGTCGATGCTGCACAGATCCTGCGGAGACAGCAGGTGGTCGCCCGGTGCCGGGAGCGGCTTGCTCTTCGCCACGTTATGCAATGCGTACGGCAGGCGGCACGCTTGCGCGCACAAGCCGCGATTGGCCGAGCGCCCGCCGATGAGCGAGGACATGAAGCACTGGCCCGAATAGCACACACACAACGCACCGTGGGCGAACGTCTCGATTTCCAGGCCCAGCTCATCGCCGACCTTCGCCAAATGCTCGATCTCGGGCAGCGACAGCTCGCGCGCGAGCGTCACACGCGCTGCCCCGAGCTGGGCAGCGGCTTGCATACCCGCCTCGTTGTGCGTGTTCATTTGCGTGGAGATATGCAAGCGCGCCTGCGGCAACGTTCGCGAAAGCTCGGAGGCGATGCCGATATCTTGCACGATGAACGCATCGGCGCCGGCGCGATATGCCTGGCGCGCCGTTTCCATGGCGCTGTCGACCTCGCCGGGCAGAATGGCCGTGTTGAGCGTAACGTAGACGTTCACGCCGCGCAGATGCGCGAAAGCGCAAGCGTCGGCGAACGTATCGATGGTGAAATTGTCGGCGCCACGTCGCGCGTTGAACGATTGAAGGCCCAGGTAAACCGCATCGGCGCCGCCACGCACAGCGGCATGGAACGCCGCGATGCCGCCAGCCGGCGCCAGAAGCTCCACTTCTTGATCCATATATTCAACCCCCATTGAGTAGAGAAGACAGCTGCAAGTTCCACGCGGCAGAAGCCGCCTTGTTAATTCCAGTTGCAACAGCATAAGAAAAAAGCCACGGTAGTATAATCGAACAATGAAACTCAGACGAAAACAGCGTGAAATGCGCACCCATGCCGCCGCCTGGCTTTTGCTGGTTATCGTTGCATGCCTGTGTTTCACGGGCTACTGGGGCGTCAAGGGCGCCCTGCGGGTAATGGACGGCTGGTGCGACGACCTTCCACCCATCGAGGACACTGACTTCACCAACCACGCACGGGAATCGGTGATGTATGCCGCCGACGGCTCCACGGTGTTGGCGGAATTCCAGCTGGAAAAGCGCGATCCCGTTGAATCAGACCAGGTCAGCGACCTCGCGAAACAAGCCACAGTGGACACCGAGGACGTGCGCTTCTACCAACATGGAGGGGTTGACCTCCCGGGCATTGCGCGCGCATTCGTCAACAACCTTGCCGGAGGCAGCCTGGAAGGCGCATCCACCATCACGCAGCAGCTTGTGCGCAACACGGTGCTCACCCAAGAGGCCAACGAGATATCGATCGAGCGCAAGGTGCGCGAGGCGCAGTTGGCCATGGATCTTGAGAAGCAGTACAGCAAAGACGAGCTGCTTATGATGTACTTGAACACCGTGAACTACGGCGATGGCTGCTACGGCATACAGGCAGCTGCGCAAAACTATTTCCAAACCGATGCTGCCGATTTGAGCCTTACGCAAGCCGCCACCTTGGCCGGCATTCCGCAGTCGCCGACGTTCCTGAATCCGAAAACGTATCCCGACGCAGCGCTGGAGCGCCGCAACCTTGTCCTTGAGCGCATGCTGTCCGCCGGCGATATCACCCAAGAACAGTGCGACGCCGCGCAGGCCGAGCCGCTGAACCTCGATCCCGCTCCGGAGGTTCCGGAGGACGGCATTTACGCATACCCGTATTTCACCAGCTATGTGCGCAACCTCCTTATGGAGGAGGACAATCCCTTCGGATGCTCGTATGCCAGCCTGTTCGAAGGCGGGCTGACCATCCGCACCACCTTGAACCCCTCCTTGCAAGATGACGCGGAGGCGGCATGCGCCGCGCAGCGAGCCCGCATGAGCGGAGACCTTGATGCATCCCTAGTTGCCATCGACCCCGCAACGGGCTATGTCGAAGCCATGGTCGGCGGTGGCGACTACGATATCAGCCAGGTGAACATCGCCACAGGAGCGGGCGGCGGAGGCCGCCAAGCGGGATCGACGTTCAAGGCGTTCACGCTTGCGGCAGCTATAGAAAAGGGAATCTCGCCTCAAACGCGCATCAACTGCTCCTCCCCTATGACCAAGGAGGTCGACGGCAGGGAGCAGACATTCGAAAACTTCGACAACATCGATTACGGGGTGCGCACCATCCAGAGCGCCACAGCTGTTTCGGCGAATACGGGGTACTTGCGACTTTCCGAGGAAATCGGGCAAGCCGCAACGACAGAGATGGCCGAACGACTGGGCGTCGAGTCGCCGATGAGCACGGTGTACACCACAACGTTGGGCGTAGCCAGCGTGACTCCGCTCGATATGGCCAGCGCCTATGCAACGCTTGCAAGCGGCGGCACCAAGCGTGAGCCGGTTGTGATCACGGAAATCGAAGACAAGGACGGCAACATCATCTACAAGGCCGATGACACCTCGAAACGCGTGATAAGCGAAGAAGTTGCCGGCGCGACCACTAAAGTGCTTCGACAGGTCTTCGAGGCGTCTGATGGCACGGCGCAAACCGCGAAGCTTGGCAACGGCCAGCCCGTTGCGGGCAAAACGGGCACTTCGACCGATTTCGCCGACCATTGGCTGGTCGGGTACACCCCATCGCTTTCGGTGGCAACCTGGATCGGCAATCCTGCCGGAAGCATAGCCACGGACACGCAGCTGAACTGCAACGCCCTGTGGAAGGACTTCATGGACCGCGCATGCGCGGATAAGGCGGTCGAGCAATTCCCCGAGACGAAAGCCCCCAGCTACAACAATGCCTTCAACGAGAAGCAGAAAGCAGCGCTTGGCGCTGAGGAGGAGAAACCTTCCGAGAAGCAGACGCCCACGACGATAACCTCAGGTTCGCAAACCGCAGCCTCATCGCAGGTTGGCAACGCAGCAAGCTCGAAAACGCCGCCGGACGCCACGGGCAAAACGCTTGAAGAAGCGAAAGAGCTGCTGAAAGATTGGAAGGCCGGCTCGGTGACGGAATACTCGAGCACTGTGCCGAAGGATAGCGTGATCAGGCAATATATTGCCAGCGACGGCATGGTGGTGGTCGTGCTATCCACCGGCCCGAAAACCAACTAGCAAATCCAATCGCCGTTTGGTTGCGCGGCGCGGTCAGCACAAGCCGAGTTTCGCCAAGGAACTTCGCAAGCAGCTTGGCGAAGAAGCGTTAGATGCCGGAATACCCAAACGCTACGAAAACGAGGACGACCCCCGCGAAACGGTGTCGCGGGGGTCGTCCTCGTTTTCGTCTTGCCGTCATCGGCCTTAGGCTCGATGACGGCATTATCTTCTAGAAGGCCTTATTGCGGAAGATCAGCGGCGGTTTTGTCGCCTTCCTGCAGCTTTTCGATACCGCTGTTGTAAGCGGCTTGAATATCAGCAAGGCGCTGGTCGTACGTAGACCAATCGAACGGCTGCGCATCCGTTGCGCAGTCGATTTCCGTGTACAGCTCAATATAGGCGTTCAAGGCGTTTTCCAGCTGCTCGCTGCCGTCGACATAGCACTGCTTCACGTCTTTGAGGGCATCGGGCGCCTCTTGGCTATCAAGCTCATCGAGGGCTTTAAAGGCGTTGTCCGCCTGAGTGCGCATGGTGACCACATCGCCACGGGACACGGCATCCGAAAAACCGTTCAAACGGGTTTGCAGCGTTTCCATGGTTTGATTGACCTGCGTCATATAGGCACGGTTGTCAGACTGCGCCTGCGATGCCGCAGAGGTTTGCTGCTGGGGCATGCAGCCGCCTAGCACGGCAACGCTCAACGCCGCAGCGCAAACCGTTGCCGTCAGTTTTATCATCGTGTGAGCCATTTCCGGTCCTGTTCTACCTGTTGCCAAACCATATCTTACTGGGTTGCCGCACCGCCGCCGGCGGATGCGCCCCCGGAAGCTGCGCCCTCTCCGGTTGCCGACCCGGCGCCGCCTCCGCCGGTCGTACCGCCGGTTGCCGACCCGGTGCCGCCTCCCGTTGCGCCGCCGGTCGTTGCGCCGCCGGTTGCACTGCCGTTACCGGAGGCCGTGCCGCCTGAGGCGTTCCCGTTTGTGCTGCCGGTACCGTAACTATTGGAGTTGCCATTAGCCGTGCCGTACTGGCTGTTGCTAGAGCCGGTGGAACTGTCGTTTTGGTTAGCGCTCGAGTTTCCAGCGGAGTTCGTGCTGTTGGAGGACGAGCTGGAAGACGTCGTCCCGATATGGTACGTGGCATTCGAGAACGCCTTGTACGTGGGGTTCGAAGCCTGAGGGAACGTTTCGGTTTGCTTGCCGTACAGCGCCGCCGTCATGAACTTCTTGAACACGTCCGCCGCGCTAACGTCGGTGGGAATAGTTTCCTGGTTGGACGGATCGCCGAACCAGATGGCGACGGACAGCTGCGGCGTGATACCGCAGAACGTGATGTCATGGTACTCGCTGGAAGTACCCGTCTTCGCCGCCACTTCCTGGCCGTTATCGAGCTTGGCCAGCGTGCCAGTGCCTTCGGAGGTGTTCACGACGCCCTTCATGACCTCGGTTGCCGCGTGGGCTACTTCGGCGGAGATGACCTGCGTCCCCGACGGATGGCTGTTATCCACGATAAGGTTGTTGTTCTTGTCGTAAATCTTCAGGATGGGCTGCGCATCGTACTTCGTGCCGCCATTGGCGATGCAGGCATACGCATCCGCCATGTCGAGCATAGTGACGTTGGACTGGCCAAGCGTCAGCGACGGATTAGCGTTGAGCGTGGAGGTGATTCCCATCTTCTTCGCGGCATCGATGACCTTTTGGGTTCCCAACGCCATTTGCAGTCGCACGAAACCGGTGTTGGACGACACGGCGAACGCACGCGCGATGCTGCGGGTTCCGTAGTTGATATTGTTGATGTTCTGCAGCGGATTGGAGCTATCGTATCCGGTATCGGGGATCACCGAAGGCGAAGAGCAATCCACCATGGTTTGCGGGTCGATGCCCTCTTCCAAAGCCGCGATCAGCGTGAACGTCTTGAAGGACGAACCGCAAGGACGGCCGCCGTTGGTTCCCTCGCCGGTTGCCAGGTTGGTCTTTTGCGTGTCCCAATCCTTACCGCCGACCAATGCACGGATGAAACCCGTGGAAGGATCGATTGCCACGAGCGAACCGCTGATCGCATCGCTCAGGCCTTCTTCCTTCGTGCGGACGGCATCCTCTGCGGCCTCTTGGGTGTCAACGTCAAGGGTGGTGACGACGGTTAGCCCGCCCTTGAATACATCGAGCTGGGAGTACTGGTCGGAAAGCACGTTTTTGACGTAACTGGTGAAGTACGGGTACTTCTCGATGCCATCCGAAGAGGGCACGGAAGGATTGAGCACCAGATCCTGGGCTTTTGCGGAGTCGTGCTCTTCCTGAGTGATATAGCCGTTCGTCAGCATGCGATCGAGGACCAGATTACGACGCGCATAGCAATTGTCCGGATAATCGATAGGGTTGTTATACGTAGGCGATTGGGGAATGCCGACAAGCGCCGCCGCTTCCGCCAGCGTCAAATCGGTTGCATCCTTGGAGAAATATCGCTGAGAAGCCGCCTGGATACCATAAGCACCCGAACCGTAATTCACGGTGTTCAGGTACATGAGAAGGATGTCGTTTTTCGAGTACATCTCCTCGATTTTGACGGAAAGGTACATCTCGCGGACCTTGCGCTTAAGCGAGATATCGTTCATCTCGTCGGCGAGCACCGTGTTGCGCACGAACTGCTGCGTAATGGTGGAAGCGCCTTCGCGACCAGACCCCGTAAGCGTGACGAACGCGGCACGTGCGATGCCGACCAGGTCAAAGCCGCCATGGTCGTAGAATCGCTCGTCCTCCGTTGCCACAGTGCCCTGCATCACGTACTTGCTGATGCCGCTCAGCTCCACCGGCTCGCGGTTTTCCACCTGGAAACGCGCAAGCTGCGTGTTCTCATCGGATGCAAGCACCGTAGTCGGCGCAGACGAATTCAGCTCGGATACTTCCGAGACATCATAGGTTTTCAGGTCGCCGATCCAGGAATCGCCCAAGACGAAAACGCCTATGCAACCGGCGAGGCAAATAGCCGCGATGATACTGAGAAATGCAAGCAGGCCGACAAAAGGACGCTTTTTCTTAATGCTCGGCCTGTTCTTTATCGAACGAGAAGCCACGAACCACCTCCAAGAAACTTGGGTAATTGTACCATCGGGGGAAATAGGGTTTTCAAAGCACACAAGTTCGTAGCAAAAAAGCCAAGGGCGGCCAAGGAATCGACTGTCATTCCCTTGGCCGCCCTTTTGCTTTTCGAGGCGTTGCGGCTATAGCAGCGACTCATCTACGGCAAGCGCCGATTTAGCTTTCCCCATCTGCTGGGCCACAGCCGCTTCGCCCGTTCCCCCTTCCGTGGTTCGAGCAGCCACGATGCTGGGAAGATCGAGCGCTTTGACGATGTCCTCCTCGAACAACGGGCTTGCCGCCTTGAAGTCGTCGAACGACAGGTCGTCGAGGTTGCAACCGCGCTGCTCGCACAGCAACACCAAATGCCCCACCACTTCATGCGCATGACGGAACGGAAGGCCCTTCTTCGCCAAGTAGTCAGCCACATCCGTCGCCGCCAAATGGCCGAGTTTCGCCTGCTTGAGCATGTTCTCCGGCTTGATGCTCATGGTTTCTATCATTCCCGCGGCGCATTGCAGGCAATCTTCCAGCGTTTTCGTCGAATCGATTACCCCGTACTTGTCTTCTTGAAGGTCCTTGTTGTAGGCAAGGGGAAGCGCCTTCATAGTCACCAGCAACGACACCAAATTGCCGACCACGCGACCGGTTTTGCCGCGGATCAGCTCGGCAAAATCGGGGTTCTTCTTTTGAGGCATGATGGACGAACCCGTGGAGAACGCGTCGGACAGCTCGATGAAGCCGAACTCGGACGTTGACCAAAGCACCAGCTCCTCGCACAGACGCGACAGATGCATGCAGGAAACGGCGCAAGCGTAATCCAAGTCAAGCAGGAAATCGCGGTCCGACACGGCATCGAGCGAGTTCGGGACAACCGAAGCGAAACCCAATTCCCCTGCCGTCATCTGCCGATCAAGCGGATACGTTGTCCCAGCCAGCGCAGCTGCGCCCAGCGGACAGGCGTCGGCCGCATCTCGTGCAGCCTGAAGGCGCCGATAATCGCGTGCAAGCATCCACACATACGCAAGCATATGGTGCGAGAACAGGACCGGTTGCGCATGCTGCATGTGGGTATAACCAGGCAGGATAACATCGAAATTCGCCTCGGCCTGGCCTATGAGCGCATGACGCAGCGTAACATTGGCGCGCATCAAGTCGGTTGCTCGCTGCTTAGCATACAGACGCGTATCCGTTGCAACCTGATCGTTGCGGCTGCGGCCTGTGTGCAAACGCGCTCCCGCATCGCCGATTTCAGCAGTGAGCGCCTTTTCCACCGACATATGGATATCCTCGTCGTTGATATCGAACGAGAAACCACCTGACTCGATATCGGCTTTGATGCGATCAAGCCCCGCAGCGATTTGCCGAGCGTCCTCTTCCGAGATCACGCCGACCTTCGCCAGCATCTTCGCATGGGCCTTCGACCCTGCGATATCCTGTGCATACAGAGCCTTATCAACAGGCAGCGAGGCGCCGAAGCGTTGCGTGAACTCGCTAACGTTTTCCGTGAATCTGCCGGACCAGAGAGCCATAGGTTACTCCGTTTCCTTGTGGGCCTCAGCGGCAGCTTCCTGACGGAACAGCGGCGTGACGTCTTCGTAACGGCCGCGCTTGA
This sequence comes from uncultured Senegalimassilia sp., assembly GCF_934636665.1. Taxonomy (GTDB): domain Bacteria; phylum Actinomycetota; class Coriobacteriia; order Coriobacteriales; family Eggerthellaceae; genus Senegalimassilia. The sequence goes on along the minus strand of NZ_CAKUAT010000008.1, from coordinate 95,388 downwards.
GGGGGCCCTTTTCATTTTGAGCATCGAACAGCTCGGCAGGAGCGCCTTCCTGACGACGATTGACTGCCCAGGTTTTCGTGGACAGCGTCTGAATCTCGATAAAGCCCTTGGCTGCGTCGCGATTAAAGGTATCTCCCTTGTCGTACGTTGCCAGACCCTGATCATAGAGCGAGTATGCGGACTTGCGACCGACCACCGTGCAGGAGCCCTTGAAGAACTTCAAGCGGATGGTGCCGTACAGGCAGCGCTGCGTAGAAGCCATAAATGCATCGATAGCCTCTTTTAGCGGCGAGAACCATTGGCCGTTATAAACGCAATTCGCCCAGGTTTGCTCCAGCGCAAGCTTGTGATGCAGGACCTCGCGCTCAAGAACCAGATCCTCCAGCGCCTTATGCGCCTCGATCAGAGCCATTCCCGCAGGGGCTTCATAGCATTCGCGGCTTTTGACGCCTACCAAGCGGTTCTCGATCATGTCGATACGACCGTAACCGTGCTTGCCCGCAATCTCATTGAGCTCGTAAATGATGCCCAGATAGCTCTTCTGGTTGCCGTTGATCGCATAGGGCACTCCACGAGCGAAGGTGAGCTCCACATATTCCGGCTGATCAGGCGCCTGCATGGGATCAGCGGTCATGGTATAGATATCCGCAGGCGGCTCGATCCAAGGATCTTCCAGTACGCCGCACTCGATTGCGCGGCCCCACAGGTTGTCATCGATGGAGTATGGGGAATCCTTGGTGGCACCGACCTCCACGCCATGAGCCTGAGCCCACTCGATCTCATCGGGACGGGTAAGCAGATTCCACTCGCGAACCGGAGCCAAAATCTTCAGCGACGGATCGAGCATGGTGATGCTGGATTCGAAACGCACCTGGTCATTGCCCTTGCCCGTGCATCCGTGAGCGATATACTTTGCACCGAACTTATGCGCAGCATCCACAAGATGCTTCGAGATCAAAGGACGAGAAAGCGCCGACACCAGCGGGTACTTGTTCTCGTACATGGCGTTAGCCGCAAGCGCCTTCGTAAGGTATTCCTGCGCAAACATCTGGCGCATATCCACTACGATGCACTCGAGGGCACCGACGCGCAAAGCCTTTTCCTTGACCTTCTCAAGGCCATCGTGCTCCTGCCCCACATCGCCAACTACGGCGATGACGTCGAGGTTCATTTCATCCTGCAACCACTTTATGCAGCAAGATGTATCAAGACCACCGGAATATGCAAGTACTACTTTGTCTTTCTGCTCTGCCATGATAATCGGCCCTTTCGTCTGCGATTCGTTTTGCAATAAGGTGAGTTGGGTCCACGAGTGCCACAAGATACAGGTATGCCCCGTACTGCCTGGTTACAGACTAGTTTCCCAAGTGAAATTTCCTGAAACTACAGTAATCCCTTAGGAATTATACGTGCACAATTATCCAGAGATGACGCGCAGCGCAATGATGTAACAACTTGTAAATACAACGTGGAATATGCAAAGATAACCGTCTTTGCAACGGTAGAAAAACTAGACGATTATCGTCGTCGCAGACGGTCGATGGCTCGCTCGACCTCCACCGCAGCCTCGGGGCTTTCTGCTGCGATCATAATGGTGTTGTCGCCGGCAACGGTGCCGAGCGCTCCACGCAGGCTGGCTTTGTCAAGGGCTGCGGAGACGCCGGCAGCACCGCCGGAGAACGTCTTCACGACAACCAGATTACCAGCGACGTGCACCTCTTCAACTAATTCGGAAACCATGCGCTGAAGACGCATTTCCTCAGGGAGGACATAATAACCCTCGCGAGACTTCACGAGGCCCATGTCCATGATATCGCGGGAAATGGTAGCCTGAGTGCACTCGTAGCCGGCAGACTGCAGCTGATTAGCGAGATCGCGCTGCGTCTTGACATTGCGATCGCGAATGATGTCGCGAATCACGTCATGTCTTTGTTGCCGTTTCCTCATGCCTCGTTACTTCCCGCCCCAGATGGGGCATTGTACCCGGTTTCCTCCAATGATTCCTGATGCATATGCAAAATAGTGTAAGTGCCATCAAGAATATGCAATTCATAATACCGCAAGATTCGATGATCAGCGAGATGAAATTTAAATTAGCGAAGAATATGCCGCTTCCCTTGTATCGGCGAAACGTTGCCCCGAAATCCCATCCGCATGGATGCCAAGGGTCCACGCCGCAACATGGACCCTTGGCAAGCGTTATAGAGCCCTTAGGCTTCGATCATCTGGTTCAGACGCTCGACCATTGCATCGATATCGCCCTTCTCGCACACCAACGGCGGAAGGAAGCGCAGGGTATGGGCGCCCGTAGCGTTGAGCAGCAGGCCCTTGCCCAGCGCCTTCTGAACCAAAGCAGGCGCATCAACCGATTCATCAAGGTCGATGGCGTTCATGAGGCCAACGCCGCGGACCTCCTTGACCTTGGACACGCCGGCAAGCTGTTGGCGCATGTATTCGCCGGTTTCCTGCACATGCTGCTGAAAACCATTGGAAAGCGTATCAAGCGTTGCCGTTGCGGCCGCCACTGCCAAGCAGCTGCCGCCAAACGTGGTACCGTGGTCGCCAGGCTGATACGCCTTTGCGATATGGGCGGGGGCAGCACAGGCGCCCATGGGCATTCCACTGGCGATGCCCTTCGCCATGGTCACGATATCGGGGGTGACTCCGAAATGCTGGAAGCCAAACGGGGTACCGCAACGGAAGATTCCGGTTTGAACCTCGTCGCACACCATAAGAGCGCCATGCTCCTTGGTAAGATTGCGCACCGCCTCCAGGAATTCCTTCGTGCACGGATGCACGCCGCTTTCGCCTTGGATGCACTCGAGCATGACGGCGCAGATATCATGGCCCTGCTGCTCGAACAAACGGGTAAGAGCCTGAACGTCATTGATAGGCGTGCTTACGAAACCGCCGGGCAAGGGCTGGAACGCCTCCTGCTTCGCAGGCTGAGCAGTGGCCGCAAGCGTTGCGAGGGTTCGTCCATGGAAGCTGCGATCAAGGACCACGATGGTGCGCGGAGCGCCATCGAACGCCTGCTTGACCTGGGCCTCATCCGCTCCTGCGGCACGAGCGGCCTCTTCGGCGTTCTTACGCGCATACAAGCGAGCGAGCTTGATAGCGCACTCGTTCGCCTCAGCTCCGGAGTTTGCGTAGAACGTCTGCCACGACTCGGGGCTTGCCGGATCCCCACCATTGAGCAGCCCAGAGATTTTGCGGGAGAGTTCACCGCGACCCTCGATGTAGTAGTAATTGCTCACGTGGATCAGACGCTGAGACTGGTCTTGCAGAGCCTTGGTGATGACAGGATGGCAATGACCAAGACTGCATACGCCGATGCCCGCGATGAAGTCGAGGTATTTATTGCCTTCGGCATCTTCGACTTCCATGCCCTTGCCGGAAACGAGCTCGACGGGCTTACGGGCGAACGTATGCATCACATACTGCGATTCAAGTTCCTGCTGTTGCTCTAGCGACATGCTATCAACTTCCTTCATAAGGTAACGGTTGCTTTAATGCACGGAAGAACCTTGGATAGAGGCTTTCTGAGCGGCCTCGACTTCTTCACGGTTCTCCAGAAGCTTCGAAGCGAATTTGCCCAGAGGATGGCTATCGAAACGATAGGCCTCCTCGGTGGAATGCATGGTCGTGCCGACGCCGGTGCTGGTAAGCATTTCGAGCAGCAGAGCGTGAGGCGTGGTTCCGTTAATGATATGCGCACGCTGCACGCCGTTTTCCAGCGCGTGGATGCACGACTTGAGTTTCGGAATCATGCCCGTGGACACCACGTTGTTCTCGACCATATAACGAGCCTCGAACACGGTAAGGTTGGAGATGAGCGAGCTTTTATCCTCGAAGTTTTCGTACAGACCGTCGACGTCGGTGAGGAATACCGCCTTGTGAGCGCCGATGGCAGCAGCGATATGGCCGGCAACCATGTCGGCGTTCACGTTGTAGAAGCCGCCGTCCTCTCCGATTGCGACCGACGCGATAACCGGAATATAATCCGACGCCACCAAGTCATCGAGCAGCGGGCGATTGATACGCGTGATGCGGCCGACACGGCCCAGATCAGGACTCGCCTGCTCGGCCACGATAACGCCGCCGTCAGCGCCGGAGACGCCCACGGCGAAATTGCCATGATGGTTCAAGGCCTCGACCAATTCCTGATTGACCTCGCCCATAAGGACGGTGCGGACAAGATTCATGGCCTCAGGCGTGGTAACGCGCTGGCCGTCCTTGAACTCGACGGGGAATTCCATGAGGTCCATCGCCCTAGTGATGGCCTTTCCGCCGCCATGGACGATGACAGGATTCACGCCGACGATCTTGAGCAGCACGATGTCGCTCATGACATCCGCGCGCAGCTTCTCGTCGACCATGGCGGATCCGCCGTATTTGATGACCACGGTTTTACCCGTGATGTTTTTGATCCACGGCAGCGCCTCGACGAGGATCTTAGCTGCCTCAGTTGATGCGCCCTCGGGGCGCGTATCCTTTGCGTACTTCATGAGCGGTAATCTCCATTGATAGTGACGTATTCGTGCGAGAAATCGCATGTCCACATGGTTGTTGCGCAGTTGCCGGCGCCAAGGTCGACGTCGATGACCACTTCGGGCTCCTCGAAACGGCGAAGCGCCTCGTCCTCATCAAATTCCACGGTTAAGCCTTTTCGGCATACCGGAAGCCCCATGATATCGATGGCGACATCGCCTTGGGAGAACGCCGCGCCGGACCTGCCGAGCGCTGCGGCGATACGACCCCAATTAGCATCGTGTCCGTAAACCGCCGTTTTCACCAACGGCGAATTCGCTACGGTACGCGCCGCCTTGTCCGCATCCTCCGGATTTGCGGCTCCCGCTACGTTAACGGTGATGAGGCGCGTAGCGCCTTCGCCATCGACCGCCATCTCGCGGGCAAGCGCAACGCAAACGGTGCGCAGTGCGTTCTCGAACGCGTCGAAGACAGGCGTACCGGGCTGCATGCACGCAGCGCCTTGCGGCGCTGCCGCACCGCTTGCCATAAGGAAGCACGAGTCGTTCGTGGAGGTGTCGGAGTCGACGGTGATCTTGTTGAAGCTAATCCCCACCGCCTTCGAAAGAGCCTCATGCAAGTGGTTTGCGGCAATGGGCGCATCGGTGGTGATGACGCTGATCATGGTGGCCATATTGGGCATGATCATGCCCGAGCCCTTTGCCATGCCGCCCACCGTGAACATGCATCCATCGTAGCCCAAGCCGTTACCGCTAAACGTTACGGCGAATTCCTTCGGCTTGGTGTCCGTCGTCATGATGGCGCGAGCCGCATCGGCACCTCCCGCAGCAGACAGCGCCGAGACGGCCAGAGGCGCGCCGCTTTCAAAAGGCTCCATCTGCAGATGCTGGCCGATAACGCCCGTGGACGCCACCAAAACCTCTTGCGCCGGGCAACCGAGTGCATCGGCGACGATGCTGGACGATTGGCGCGCCGTCTGAAGGCCCTTGTCTCCGGTAGCCGCATTTGCGATACCCGAGTTGATGGCCACTGCACGCGCGATGCCATACCCTGCACCATCAAGGTGCTCCTTGGACACCGTGACCGGAGCCGAGCAGAATACGTTCGTGGTGAACACCGCGGCACACGCCGCCGGTTGATCAGCTGCCACCAGCGCAAAATCCAAACGCTTTGGATCAGCGCGGAATCCTGCGTGGATGCCGCAAGCCTTGAAACCCTTCGCCGACGCAACGCCGCCTGCCGGCAAAAACGGCAGATCTGCGTAGGAGTCGGCGGTGCTTGCGTTATGCAGAGGTTTCACCGCGTTCCCCTTAGACGCAGCGGAAACTGCATGAGTCATTACGCCCTCCTTCTGAAACGCCCGCCGAAACGGCGGGCGGATTGGCTATACGGGAACCGCCACCTTATCGAGGCCAAGGTCCTCTGGCAGCCCGAACACGATGTTAGCGCACTGAACAGCTTGATTAGCAGCGCCTTTACAAAGGTTGTCTATAGCTCCGACGGCAATGAGCATGCCAACCCGCTCATTGACGGCAAGCCCGATATGAGCGCAATTCGTGCCCACGACGGAAGACGTCTTGGGCATAACCCCTGCATCGAGCACGGTTACGAACGCGCTGTCTCGATAGAACTCTTTATAGCTCTCGACGATCTTCGCCACATCGCGCGTTGCCCCAGCCGCCAAGGGCAGGTTCACCGTAGACAGAAGGCCCCTGTTCAGCGGCGCCAAATGAGGGGTGAACACCAAGCGGTCGGAAACGCCCAGGATCTGCTCGATTTCAGGCGTATGGCGATGCGTAGCAACGCCGTAAGCCTCGAGATTTTCGTTGGCGAAACAGAAATGGGTGCGCGCCGTAGCCTTCTTGCCTGCACCCGTCACACCTGAAATGGCATCTACGACAATCGGAGCTTTGTCATCGACAAGGCCGAGACGCACGGCAGGCGCTGCAGCAAGCGTGGTTGCCGTGGGATAGCAGCCAGCGCAACCGACGACCGCCCCTTTGCCTTCCTTGCGCTGCTGCGCGGCGGCGACAAGATCGTCGGGGAACAGCTCGGGCAAGCCGAAGGCGGCGCGCTTGAGCAGCTCGGTTTGAGTATGAGGGACTTTGTACCACTGCTCGTAAACCGCAGGGTCCTTTAAGCGGAAATCGGCAGACAGGTCGACCACCACACCCCCACGATCGACGATACGAGGGGCCATTGCCATTGCCGCGGTATGAGGCACGGCAAGGAACACGACATCGCACTGATCGAGAGCCGGGTCGTCATGCCTGGAGAAGGCAAGGTCGGTTGCTCCCGTGAAGCAAGGGTATTCCTTGGCCACGGGGGTTCCAGCAAGCTCATTGGAGGTAACGGCGACCAATTCGAACTCGGGGTGCCGCAGCGCAACTCGGACCAGCTCTATGCCAGCGAAGCCGGCTGCACCGACAATACCGCATTTGATGCTCATACTATGCCCTTCCCATTCGAGGTGTAATGGTACGTTGGGACCGCCTGTTCAAGCATGCGAATAGCTTCCCCATCAGTTGCCGAAAGCGCGTTTTCCAACTCATCGAGCTTCGAGGCAACCTGATCATAGCTGATTTCCTGGCCCGTGGAGATCATGATGGACTGGTTATCGGTGGGAAGCGTGCTCTCCTCGTCCATGAGCAGTTCCTCGTACATCTTCTCACCTTCACGCAGACCCGTAAACTCTATTTTGATATCCACGTCCGGCGTAAGGCCTTGCAGTTGGATAAGGCCTTTTGCCAAATCGACGATCTTGACGGGTTCGCCCATATCCAAAATGAAGATCTCACCGCCATGCGCCATACCTCCCGCTTGGATAACCAATCGCGACGCCTCGGGGATGGTCATGAAGAACCGCTCGATATCCGGATGCGTGACGGTAACAGGCCCACCGGCGGCGATTTGACGCTGGAAGACGGGAATCACGCTGCCGTTAGAGCCAAGCACGTTGCCGAAACGCACTGCGGTGAAAATGGTTTTCGACGTACGCGCATAGTACTGCACGATCATTTCGCCCATGCGCTTGGTCGCCCCCATGACGCTCGTGGGGTTAACCGCCTTGTCGGTGGAGATGAAGATGAAGCGCGCCGCCCCGTATGCATCAGCGGCACGAACGGCATTCAACGTGCCGAACACGTTGTTGTGAACGGCCTCGCGCGGGCAATGCTCCATAAGAGGAACGTGTTTATGGGCAGCCGCATGAAACACCGCGCCCGGGCGATATTTCGCGAACACCTCATTGACGCGCTCCTTGTCGCATACGTTACCGATCTCGATGACGATATCGATGTCGTCGTATTCGGACAGAAGCTCGTTGCGCAGCATGTACGCATCATTCTCGTAAATGTCGAAGATGACTATGCGAGCAGGCGCCACCGTGCACAGCTGACGGCACAGCTCGCTGCCGATGGAACCGCCGCCGCCAGTGACCAGCACGGTTTCACCGGCGATATAGCCGGAAACCGCACGAGTGTTCAGAACGATCTCCTCGCGACCAAGCAGGTCCGCCACATCGACGTCGCGCAGGCTTACATCCCCGATTTCATCAAGGGACAAAGCGCGAACGTTGGGCAGCGTGCGCAAACGGCAATCCGTTTTCGTGCATTCGCCGTAAATGCGCTTACGCTCCTCGGGCGTGGACGAGGGGATAGCTACGACGATCTGCTCGATATCGTAGCGATCAACCAGATCGACGATGTCGGAGGTTCCGCCAGAAACCTTCACGCCATGGATGCGTTGACCTCGCTTCGCAGGGTCGTCGTCAGTGGCGACAATGGGGATACCGGGCATGAGCGGATCTTTCGACGCCATGCGCCCGATTGCCAGCGAGCCCGTTTCGCCCGCGCCGACCACCAGCGTGCGCGGGCGATCGCACGTGCGCTGCGACGAGGCGATGGCCCTTCCCTTTTGGCGCATGAAGCGGAACACGAAGCGGATACCGCCCATGAAGAAGATCAAAAGGAAGCACGAAACGACGAAAACCCTGATAGGAAGCCTAGTGCCGATAATCCACAGAAACACGGCGCCGCCCAACGTGCCGAGCACGGTTGCGCCGACGATTTGGATGACCTCATCGATGCTGGCATATTCCCATAAATTGTTGTACAGGCGAAACGTCGCCAAAACCACGACGTTGATAAACGCGAGAATACCCAATACGAAGTAAATCTCGTTATTGACGAACACCTCTCCCTTAACGTTGGTGAGAATAGATGCAAGCCAATACGACAGATACGTGGCGATGATGTCGAGCAGCAACAAAAGCGCTGTTCTTTTTGTGATATGCACGTCCAAACCCGGCCCCGTCTTCATCTTCAAATAGAACAGTTCATAGTGTCAGATTACCTACAAAGGCTGCCGACTGAAGGCCTATTGTAGCCAAACTGGCGTATGATTGCAGCGATATTACCGGCCAAGGAGCTTGTTACATGAATATTCCAGCCCCCGAAAACCATACCGACGCCACCCCCGGCGACGTCTCCCAACCTGCTCGTAACCACAATATCGAAGCGCTGACGGCTTTCTTCCGAAGCGGCATAAAACCCGCTGAATCGCACGGGAAACTGGGCATCGAGCTGGAACAGACCATTGTGCGCGCTGACGGCTCCCCTGTCTCCTATAGCGAGGAGAACGGCGTTGCGCATTTGCTTGAACAGCTAGGAGAATCCTATCCGCAAGCGACCGTAGATGAAGAAGGCGACCTTCTTGGCGTAGCTCGCCCAGGAGAGGCGATCACCATCGAACCTGCCGCCCAAATCGAGCTATCGGCGGGTCCGTTCGATGACCTGCAAAAAGCCCTGGAGACGTTTACCGCATATCGGAAAACGCTTGATGAGCTGCTTGCCCCCAAAGGCATGCATGTGGTGGCGCAAGGATACCATCCCACCGCCACGGCACGCAGCTTGGACCTGATACCTAAGCGCCGCTACGCATTCATGAACCGATATCTTGGCGCAAAGGATATCTACGGCCCCTGCATGATGCGAGGCAGCGCCTCAACGCAGATCTCCATCGACTACACAAGCGAGCAGGACTGCCTTCGAAAAATGAGGGTCGCCTATGCGCTTACTCCTATTTTGAGCTTGATTTGCGACAATTCGCCGGTATTCGAAGGCAAACCCCGCTCGCACAAGCTGATGAGGACCGACATATGGCGCCATACCGACAGCGACCGATGCGGCCTTGTGCCCGGTGCCCTTTCAAGCGGCTTCACGTTCGAAGACTATGCGAAGTACGTGTTAGACACGCCCGCTATAGTGGCGCCCGATGAAAACGAGGGCTGGCGCTACTGCGAGCAGACCTTTGGACAACTGTACGCCAACAAGCCGATGACCCGAAAGCAAGTAGAGCACGCGGTTTCCATGCAATTCCCCGACGTGCGGCTGAAAACGTACTTGGAGATCCGCCCGGCGGACTCTATGCCCATCCCCTATGTGATCGCCTATGCCGCCCTTATCAAGGGCTTGTTCTACGACGAAGACAACCTGCAGCAGCTTGAAGCCCTTTTCGCCGATGTAGACGCCGACGCTTTCGAAATGGCGAAAGATGCCCTGATGGAACGCGGCTACAATGCTGATGTTTACGGAGTGCCGGTAGCCGACCTGTGCGACCGCGTTATCGGGTTGGCTGAAAACGGCTTAAACCCCGATGACCGCACGCTCCTTAAACCCCTTTCCGACCTTGTGGCCCAACGGATCACGCTTGCCGACCTAGCAGAGAAGGAAACCGCAGAGGCGTAAAGCAACGGCAAAGGAACTTTTCGCGGTTCCCCCGTCATTACCGAGCCCGGCTTCAGGTTTGTCGGGTAGACTTAACCGAGCGAAATACCCATACGACAGGAGACGTTTCGATGAGCAACAAAGGCAAAAAGGTCAAGGTTCATTACACCGGCACGCTGGACGACGGTACGAAGTTCGACTCTTCCCTGGATCGCGGCGAGCCCTTGGAGTTCACGTGCATGGCCGGGCAGATGATCCCCGGATTCGATGCGGCAGTTGAGCTCATGGAGGAGGGCGAGACCAAAACCGTGCACATCCCCGCTGCCGACGCCTATGGAGAGCGCAACGAGGAACTGGTGCAGCGCATCCCCTTGGATCAGATCCCCAACGGCAACGAGCTTCCCGTTGGCCAGACGGTATACATGCAAAGCGGCGACGGCCAGATCTTCCCCGTGTTCGTGCAGTCGATCGAAGACGGCGTGGCAACCTTTGACATGAACCACGAACTGGCAGGCAAGGACCTGAACTTCGAGATCACGCTGGTGGAGATCGAAGGCTAGTCGATATAGCTTTTCAAGGTACCCCAGGCCGCTCGTTCGAGCGGCCCTTTTCATTGCAGGACGCTATGCCGCCTGCAGCCGATCTATAAGGTTTTCCACCCTGTTGAGAAAATCACCCTCACAAGCTTGATTAATCCTATCGACCCTGGCGATAAGGCGCTCTTGGCACGCTTCTTCCAAAGCATCGGGAACATACAAGCCCATGGACGCGGCTCGCACCGCCGCAAGCCTGCCAACGGAGTCGGCCGAAGGAAACGCTTCTTCGCAGCTTACGAACGAGCAATCGCAACGAGGCAACGATTGCGCCCCCGCCTTAGAGGTCGCGCTTTCCGAGGAGGTGCCGAGAATCCCAAGGCTCGAATCGCCTTGCCTCGACGCCGGCGCTTGGTGCGTCAGATGCCAGAACGCGCTTGCAAGGACCATGTAGCGCTCGCAGCAATCCCAGGGGCCTTCGAGCCATACGCGATACGAAAGCCCCTGCGACCAGGGAACGCAGCCGAACAGGCGCCCGCCTTCGGAGACATCTTGCCGCACTGCGCCCGCAGACAAGTCTGCCACGCGGGCCCGCACCAAACGCTCGATGCTTGCCTGGCCCCGTCGCGCATGCACGACGAAGCGTTCTTCGGGGAATATGCACAGGGCTTTGCCGCTTTTGCGCTTCACCACGCAATCGAGCATGGCGTCCAAAGCGCGGCCCATGCGCTTGCGAGCAACGCGGCGTTGCTGCGGAGTGGACTGACCCCACCCCGGCAAATGACGCGCATAACCCTGCTCGACCATGGAAAGCAGCGTTTCCCTATCGCAGCACAGAAAGGCATCCTGTAACGTGGGAACCTGTTTTCGAGACACCGACTGCGCATCCCAAAGAAGATCAGAGCACAACATGTCCGACCTCCTGCACAAGGGACACCGCATCGGCGCAATCCATAACGCATGCACATCGAAGCGGGAAGGCGCCGGGCAAGACCTGATCAAGCGCGGATCCAAACCCCAGCTGATCGAACTCCCGCCAATCATCAGCGCCTTCTCCGTCGCATCCCACCGGGATAAAGCCCTCTTCGAACAGCTGATACTCCATCGAATCGAGCGCATCGCGCAACTGACAGAGCGGAAGCGCCGCTATAACCACCAATGCACCTGGTTGCGCGCAGCAAGACACAGACCCGTTACCGGACATGGCAAACACCTTCTTCGATTGTTCCAAAAACGGAGAGGATCTTGCAAGCGTGGAACGGGCAGCGAGGAACACCGCTGCCATCTACGGGCGACCTTGGAGGGAGGCGCTTGCACTGGCTCTGATGTGTTGACGGGAGTATAACACGATTTCGTACGTTTGTTCGTTATAAAGTTGAAAAAAATCCCGGCAAGGGAGGACGCTATTGCCCAATTCCCCCTGCCGGGATGAAAGATTACCAGCTCAGAAGCTCATAGCCGGTTTCCGTGACCACCAGCTGCACTTCCCACTGAGCGGAGGGCTTGCGGTCCGCCGTGCGAACGGTCCAGCCATTGGGGTCGGTCATGTCGATCTTATGACCCCCCATGTTGATCATGGGCTCGATGGTGAAGCAGCAGCCCGGCGCCAGCACCATGCCCGTTCCGGGCTCAGACACGTGGCTGACGAAGGGATCTTCGTGGAACTCCAAGCCGATACCGTGGCCGCCGAACTCGCGCACCACCGAGAAGCCCTGCGCGTGCGCGTATTCGTGCACCGCAGCGCCCACATCGCCCAAAAGCCCCCACGGCTTCACCGCGGCAAGACCGGCTTCCAGCGCCTTCTTGGTTTCCTCCACAAGACGGCGCTTCTCGTCGGACACCTCGCCGATGCAGAACATGCGTGAGGAATCGGAATAGTAGCCGTCCAGGATGGTGGAGCAGTCGACGTTGACGATATCGCCGTCTTTCAGCACATCGTCGGGCGACGGGATGCCGTGGCAGACCACTTCGTTGATGGACGTGCAGACGCTTTTCGGATAGCCCTCGTAATCAAGGTCGGCCGGGATGCCGCCATGCTCGACGGTGTAATCGTAGATCCACTTGTCGATCTCCTCGGTGGTGACGCCCGCTCCGATGCGCTCCGCCACAAGATCCAGCACGCCGATGTTGATGGCGGCGCTTCTCTTGATGCCCTCGATCTCCTCCGGCGTTTTCAGCAAGCTGCGCTGGGGAACCTCGAAGCCCTGCTCATAGAGGCTTTGCAGGCGCTCGTCGAAATCAAGGTGGCACTTCTTGTATTTACGCCCACTGCCGCACCAACACTCGTCGTTGCGACCGGGGCTTTTCAGATTGTCGTACATACCGCATCCTTTCGTTTGCGCCCTATTGTAACGCTGTTAGCCATGGTTAAGTCTTAGAATCCGCCTGAAACAAGGAAACCGCCGGGCATGGACTCGGCGGCTTCCCTAGCGCGTGGGCTGATCGCCTTTACGCGCGGACCTCGGCGCCGGTGGCGCCGCAGACCTTCTTCACCAGCTTCGCATGCGCCTTATCGACCTCTTCGCCGGTAAGCGTGCGATCGGCGGCGCGGTACGTCAGCGCGTACGCCATGGACTTCTTGCCCTGGCCGATGCGCTCGGAATCGCGGTACACATCGAACAGGCGCACCTCGGCCAGCAGCTTGCCGCCCGCAGACGACATGCACTGCTCCAGACGCTCGTGCGTGACATCCTCGTCGACCACGAACGCCTGGTCGATGGAAACGGCCGGGAACGTGGGCACGTCGACGTAGTCGCGCGCAGGGCGGCAGGCCTTAGCGAGCGCCTCGACGTCCAGCTCGAAGGCGACCACGGGCGCCTGCGCGTCATAGGCGGCGCAAGCCAGCGGATGCAGCTCGCCCACCCAGCCGAGCACCGTGCCGCCGGAGAGCACCTGGGCGGCGCGGCCGGGCTGCAGATGCGGGGCCTCCTGCGCGGACAGCGCCTTGTAGCGGACCTTCGGGATGGCCAGCTCGCGCATCAGGTTCTCCACGACGCCTTTGCCGTCGAAGAAGTCGAACGCCGCAGGCTGCACGTTCCAGGCAGCGTCGCCGAATGCGCCCGCCATGACGCCGGCCAGGCGGCGGCGCTCCTTGGGCTGCTTCTTGCCTTCGTGAGCGAAGAACACCATGCCCTGCTCGTAGAGCTGGATGTTCTTCACGCCGCGAGCCTGGTTGTGCGCCACCGAGCGCAAAAGGCCCGGGATGATGCTCTGGCGCATGACCGACTGGTCGGAGTTCATGGGGTTTATGAGCTCCACGGGATCGCCCAGCCCCTCGACGGGCATGCGCAGACGCTCGAGCTCGGTGGGCTCGGCGAAGGAATACGTCATGGTCTCGTTGAGGCCGGATGCGGTCATGGTGCGGTTGACGGCATCCAGCACGTGCTCCATATGGGAGCGCACGCCGAAGCGGCCGCGGCCGCCGGGCAGCGTCTCGGGGATGAGGTCCATGCCGTACAGGCGCAGCACCTCCTCGTACAAGTCGATCTCGCGCGGCAGGTCGGGGCGGAACGTGGGGGAAACCACGTCCAGCACGTCCTCGTCGGCGGTGTTCTCGACCTTGCAGCCCAAACGCTCCAGAATCTCGACGATGAACTTGCGCGGGATCCGGGCGCCCATCATGGAACGGAAGCGCGGGATGCGGAACTTCAGCTGCGCAGCAGTGCTGGGCTCGGGCCACACGTCGATGATGCCTTGGTCGTCGGCCGCAGCGGCGCTTACGGTACCGCCGGCAACCTCCACGATGAGCGCGGCGGCGGCGGCGGAACGCGCCTCGATGCCGTGGTCGTCCACACCGCGCTCGTAGCGCATGGAGCTTTCGCTGATAAGTCCGAGGTTGCGGCTGGTACGGCTGGTGCGGCCCGCCTCGAACGTGGCGGCTTCCAGCAAGATGTTCACCGTATCGTCGGTCACCTCGGTGTCAAGGCCGCCCATGACGCCCGCCAGGGCCACCGCGCCCTGCTCGGGGGTGGAGATGACGGTCATGTCGCTGGTAAGGGTACGCTTCTCGCCGTCGAGCGTGGTCAGCGGCTCGCCGTCCTGCGCGGCACGCACCACGATGTGCGCACGGCCATCGGCGTTCTTCAGCTTGTCCAGGTCGAACGCGTGCAGCGGCTGGCCGAACAGGAACAGGATGTAGTTCGTGACGTCCACAATGTTGTTGACGGAGCGCTGGCCGATGGCCGCAAGGCGCTCGACCATCCAGTCGGGGCTGGGGCCCACCTTGCAGCCGCGGATGACGCGCGCCGTGTAGCGCGGGCAGCGCTTGGCATCCTCGACCGTGATCTGGACCTCTTCGTCGACAGGGGTTGCGGAGGCGTCGAGCTGGAGCTTGGCGGCCATTTCCGCCAGCGGGTCGTTCCAGTCGCGACGATACATCGCGCCCACCTCGCGGGCCAGGCCGGCAATGGAGAGGCTGTCGGGGCGGTTCGGGGTGATCTCCAGGTCGAGCACGGTGTCGGTGAGACCGGCGTACTCGGCGAACGGGACGCCCACCGGGGCATCTTCGGGCAAGATCATGATGCCGTCATGGTCGCCGCTCAGACCGAGCTCGCGCGCGGAGCAGTTCATGCCGAAGCTGGCGACGCCGCGAAGCTTGGACTTCTTGATCTTCACATCGCCGGGCAGTTCCGCGCCCACCATGGCGGTGACGATATGGTCGCCCTCGTCGAAGTTCTGCGCGCCGCAGACGATCTGCAGCGGCTCGGGGTTGCCTTCCTTATCGACGTTGAGCTCGCCCACGTCGACCGAGCACACCCACATGTGATCGGAGTCGGGATGATGCTCCTTTTTGAGCACCTTGGCGGTTACCACGTGGTCGAACGCGGCTCCAAGCGTCTCAACGCCCTCCACGCCCGTTCCCGTAAGGTCGAGCTTGTCGCAGAACGCCTTGATGTCCGTAGGGACCTCAACGTATTCGTTCAGCCATTTCAGCGATACTTTCATGACATTCTCTTTCTATGACATCGGACATAGCCGACGAAAATCAGTGGGGCGGCCGAGCTTGCCGAAATCGGCCCAGATGGCGAAGCGCGCCGCATCGACCGCATCCGATCAGCCGAGCGAGGCGATTGCTTGCGTCGAAAGCGGGGAGCTCGAGCCGGGCTCCGACCATCCGCGCGGTCAAGCGATTCCGACCGCCGTCGAGCAGACGAAGCTAGAACTGGCGAAGGAAGCGCATATCGCCCTCAAGCAGCATGCGCAGGTCGGGGACGTTGTACTTCAAGCACGCAACGCGCTCGACGCCCACGCCGAACGCGAAACCCGAATACTCCTCCGGATCGATGCCCGACATGCTGAGCACGTTGGGGTCGACCATGCCGCAACCCAAGATCTCCAGCCAGCCCGTGCCCTTGCACATGCGGCAGCGCTCGCCGTCGTGCAGATGACCCGTGCCGCCGCACACGCCGCAGCTGACGTCGGCCTCGGCGGAAGGCTCGGTGAACGGGAAGTAGTGGGCGCGGAAGCGCGTCTTGCGATCAGGGCCGAACATCTGCTTGCAGAAGTAGTCCAGCGTGCCCTTCAGGTCGCCGAACGAGATGCCCTTGTCGACGACCAGGCCCTCGATCTGCGTGAACTGCGGCAGATGACTGGGATCGGCGACGTCGCGGCGATACACCTTGCCCGGAGCGATGATGTAGATGGGCGGCTTCTGCTGCTCCATGACGTGCACCTGCACGCCGGAGGTCTGCGTGCGCAGCAGCACCTTGGACTCGCCGCGCACCGCGGACTCCTCGCCGGAGCGGTCGATCACGTAGAAGGTATCCTGCATGCTGCGGCTGGGATGGTCGGCCGGGGCGTTGAGCGCCTCGAAGTTATAGTAGTCGGTTTCCACCTCGGGACCTTGGGCCACGGTATAGCCCAAGCCCAGGAAGATCTCGGAGATCTGGTCGGTGATGGCGTTGATGAGATGGCGCGTGCCCACCTGCTGGCCGCGGCCCGGCAGCGTGACGTCGACGGCCGCCGCGTCGATGGCGGCCTCGAGCTCCTTGGCGGCAAGCGCACGCTTGCGCTCCTCGAGCGCCGCCTCCACGGCGCCGCGCACCTCGTTCACCGCCTTGCCCACGGCAGCGCGCTCCTCCTTCGCCACCTGGCCCATGCCGCGCAGGTAACCCGTCAGCGTGCCGGCCTTGCCCAGCACCGCCACGCGCACCTCCTCGAGCGCGGAAGTGTCCGCAGCCTGTTCGATGGCGGCCAGCGTGCTCGTGCGCAACGCCGACAGCTCGTCCACGATTGCCATGTGTCCGATCCTTTCCACATTTGCCGATGGCCACCGGATGCGGCCAATAAAAAAGAGCCCTCTTCGCCTATGGCCTGGGATGACCCAGCCCAAGGACGAGAGAAGGCTCTCGCGGTACCACCTTGGTTGACGGACGCGCACCTGCACGAACCGCCCGCTTCATTCGCCCCGATAACGGAGGGCACCCGCCATGGCCTACTAAAACGTCCGCGCTTGCCGCGCCCCGCTTTCAGCCCTGATGCTCGGAAGGGAATCGACGCGCTTGCCGCCCGGGTCCTTTCAGCCGATGAGACCCGTCTCTGCCGACCGCGATGATGCGCGCCGCTGTCTTCGTCTATGCATGTGCTTACGGAGTATACCGCAAACATCGGCGATTCGTCGCGTTTTCCATATCGCGCGCACCCGATGCAAGAAGACATAGCCCTCGTGGAAACAAGCCAGGACCATCCGGCGTTGGAACGGGCGAGGCCGCAGCATATCCCGCAATCCGGCTGCATCACGCCGACAAAGCACGCCCGAATCACGAATCGACCGATGACGACATCGAGCTGATCTTGGCAGAGAAGAGTCCAGCGTAGGGATCGGGCGGCAGCTCGACCATCACGCAACCCCCGCAAAGCAGTAGTACCATGGGCTCCTGATCGAAACACGAGAAGGAGCCCTTTTCATGACAACTCCCGTCATCCGCCTTGCAACCAGCGCCGACTCCGACGCCATCTTGGGCATCTATGCGCCCTATATAGACACATCCATAACGTTCGAGGAGGAGGTGCCCGCACGCGAGGCCTTTCAGGCCCGCACGGACGGCGTGCTTTCCGCCCACCCCTACCTGGTTGCCGAGTTTGACGGCAAGGTGGTTGGCTACGCTTATGCCCACGAGCTGCGCGAGCGCGGCGCCTATCGATGGAACTCCGAGCTTTCCGTATATCTTGCGCCCACCGCGCAGGGCCATGGGCTGGGCGCCGTGCTATACCGCGCGCTCATCGAGCTATGCGCCGCGCAGGGAATCAAAGCGGTGTACGGCATTGTGACCAGCCCGAACGACCCCAGCCAGCGCCTGCATGAAGGCCTTGGCTTCGAGGTGATGGGGCATCAGCGCCACGCCGGCTTCAAAAGCGGTCAATGGCATGATGTCACCTGGTACGTGAAGTTCTTGACCGACCGGTTCGAGGACGACCCCGCTTCCCCAGTTCCCTTCCCGCTGCTATGCGACCAGCAGCCGCAGGCAGTGAAGGATATCTTGGATCGAGCGAACTCGTCCCTACGATAAAGCGCGACGGCTCGGGTATGCCGAGCGCAACCCGACCTGCACGCGATATTGCCCGCCGCCCGCTGCGCAACGGGCGGGAAACCGTTAGGTAACGCCCGCCAGCACACATCCCGCCCATAAACAAAGAACAGTACAGTAGGTATCGCGCCCCGCAAGGCAGCAAACTCACCTTGCGGGGCGCGATACGCCGCATCACCGAAACGTTAGGCATTTCATGAAAGACTTCTTCCAACGATTGGCTCAACGCACCGCCGTGTGGATGCAGGGCCGCTACGGCAACGACGACCTTGGCAACGCGCTGGTAGCGCTGGGAATCATCGCCATGCTGGCTTCCATCCTGCCGCACTGCGGGTGGCTTTCCTATGTCGCGCTTGCGGCGATGGCGCTGGCCATTTGGCGCACCTGCTCGAAGAACATCGGGAAACGCCGTCAGGAAAACCAGAGCTATCTGCGCTTGTCCGCCAAGCCCCGCCGTAGCTACGAGCTTGGGAAGAAGAAATGGTCCAACCGCAAGACCACGAAGTACTTCCGCTGCAAGAACTGCGGACAGGAGCTTTCCGTACCCCGCGGGAAAGGCACGATGCGCGTGGTGTGCCCGAAGTGCAAGACGGAGACGAAGATGAAATCGTAACAAGCGGCATTTTACCGATAAGCGAAACCGAGAAGCCGGTGAAAAGCGCCTGAAAAGGCGCTTTTCAGGCTTATAAGGCAAAACCATGCCTCTACGGAATATGCGCTCCCCGATATTGCTCAAGCAAAAAATGGAAAGCGATCTTCGCGGCGGAGCTCCTCCCAACGGCCCTATCACTCAACGCTTCCCGACGCGCACGCCGATATACACTGCACGCCGCAAGAAGCCGCGCATCGCGCTCAAGTCCTTACCGAACAGGTGTTATCTTCGCTTTCTCAAGATGTCCGTGACCACCCAGATGGACAGCACCAACGCGCCCAGATATCCGAAGAAGGACAGCACGGGAACCCCGAGAACGCGCGGTTCCATAGTGGACAGGGCCACCATGGACGAGCCGATGAACAGGCCTGCCACTATGATGCCCAGCGACAGTCTGTTGATGATGATCGAAAGGCTGCGCATGGGCGCCTCGGAGCCCAGAACCTCCATGTTCACCTTCATCTGCCCACGCGTGAGCATATGCAGCGCCTGACCTGCATATTTCGCCGTGTCCAGCGTACCCGAGCCTGCAGCGCGCAACGCCAGCGCCAGCTCCTGCATAGCGCTTATCATCTCGGCCTTCATGTCCTTCGTGCGCTGGATATGCGCGTTGATGATGGACACCATGTTCTCATTGGGGATGAGCGGCATGACGGTGCCCTCAAGGGTGACGATGCCACGTGACACGCTGGTGATGGACGGCGGCAGCGTGACCTTGCATTGACGCGTAAGGTTCAGGATATCCGAAAGCAGCTGACCGACGTCGATGGCGCTGACATCGCACGAACCGTAATCTTTCAGCAGCAGATCCAGGTCTGCCAGGAAACGCGTATGGTCGATGGCGTTGTTGTCACGTTGGATGGCGAACGCCAACAGCGCATCTTTGAGCTCCGAGGCGCTTTGCATGCCCACCGCCTTGATGATGGAGCCGAACCCCGCGCGGTCACGCGGGGACAGGCGGCCCATCATGCCAAGGTCGATGTAGACGATCTTCCCGTCGCGCACCAGCATGTTGCCCGGATGCGGATCGGCATGGAAAAAGCCGAAATCCAACACCTGTGTGGCATAGTTATCCAGGATCTTCTCGCCGATCTCCTGCAAGTCGTATCCTGCAGCGCTCAGCTTCTCGAAATCGTCGATGGGGATGCCGTCGACGTACTCCATGACCAGGATGTTCTCGCGGCACAGCTCCGGATACACCTTCGGACACGCGATGAAGGCCACATCCTTGTTCAGCAGCGCGAACTCCTGCAAGTTGGCCGCTTCGCGCTTGAAATCCGTTTCCTCGAGAAACGTCGCCCACAGTTCCTCGACCACATCGCGCAAGTCGAGCATCTGCCCGTCTTTGATGAACCGCGACGCCTGCCGAGCCACGATACGCATGATGTCGATATCCTGCGCCATGGTGGCGCGCACGCCTGGCCGCTGGATCTTCACCGCCACCACGCTGCCGTCGGCAAGACGCGCCTTGTGCACCTGCGCCAAGGAAGCGCTTCCGAGCGGCTTGGGGTCGATCTCGGCGAAGATCTTTTCGCGTTCGTCACCGTAGATAGAGTCCATGGCCGCAAGCATCTCATCGAACGGAAGCGGCTTCGACCTTGCCTGCAGCTTCTTCAGCTCATCGCAATAAGCCTTGGGCAAGATCTCCGAACGGGTGGAAAGCGTCTGCCCGATCTTCACGAAGCTGGGGCCCAAACCCTCCAGCATGCTGCGGAAGGATTCGGGCGTGAACCCCTTCGTGAAGTGATGCTTCTGCATGATGGTGTATATCTCGCGCAGCCTTTGCGTGCGCGATTTGCGCGTAAGGTTGAACTGCCCCTCGGGGTCCACCTCGGAACCCGACGAGAAGAAGTATTTCAGCAGCGTGTTGTCGGCCATGGAAGCACGCGACCCCTATTGCTCGGCGGACGCTTCGGCCTGCTCGGAAGGCTCCTGGGAGTCCTCGGCTTGCGGCTGCTCCTGCACAGGCTGCGCCGCCGGGCGCGCCGCGATCTCGGCCGCCTTCGCGGCGAAGGCCTCGCGCTCCTCGGGAGTCATGACCGACATGCGCGCCTCAAGCGCATCGAAGCGCGCGGACTGCGCGGCGCTGGCCGCCTTGTGCGCAAGCTCGGTGTTGATCTGTTTGCCCTGCTCGACGGCAAGCTCGCCCTTCGCGATAAGCGTGCTCACCAGATCCGTGGCCTTCTCGCCCGTGATGGCCATAGCCCCCACGCCAGCCAGGAAAATATCTTTGAAACCATCGCCGATCGTTGCCATATCAGATTCCCCTTTCGATACGCTCGCACATTCGGCAAGCCCCTACGATGCCTATAATGCTACACGCCCGGCCGCGCAGGCGACCTCAAACGCGAAGTTGAAGCTGAAACGATACCTTACGCGCCTCGACGGTCGCCTCGACGGTCGCCCCGACGATGCAGCGCAATGCCGGTCCCCCGCGTAAACAGGAGCTTCACGGCCTTCGCCCTTGCCTTGCCGAATGCAGCAGTTGTCCTTACGGCTACAATGCTCTATTGCTGGGGGGCCTCCCCCATGCGCCTATCTTACCAACTAGCCGGACTCGCACGCACGGATAACCCGTCCGCGTCGTCGCGGCGCGAGACCATCGCCGCCGCTCGCGAAAACCGCTGCATCCCACAAAGGAGCATCATATGGTGAACCAGAAATACCATGCCCTGCTGCGCGTTGCCGAAACCGGCAGCTTCACGCAAGCGGCGTACGACCTCGGCTACTCGCAATCGGGCATCAGCGGCATGATATCTTCCCTGGAAAAGGAAATGGGCGTGCAGTTGGTCGTACGCGATTACAGGGAAGCCCACCTGTCAGCCGAAGGCGAGGACCTGCTGCCGTGGATTTCCAACGTTTGCAACGGCGAACGGCAGCTGGCAAGCCGGATAGCCGAGTTGAGGCGCCTGGAGCGCGGCGTGGTGCGCGTCGCCGCGCCCACCAGCGTTTCCACCCATTGGTTTCCCGGCATGGTGAAGGCCTTTGAGCGGAAATGCCCCGGCGTGGAGCTGCATCTGATGTGCATCGACGACGAAGCGGAGCTTGAGCGCGCCTTGTGGCATGGGGATGCCGATTGCGGGTTTTTGGTCGCGCCTGCGAAACGGGCGCTTAAAGCCATCCCCTTGCACAACGACCCGATCATGGTGCTGCTGCCGCCCGACCATGCGCTCGCGCATGCCGACCGAGTCTCCATGCGAACGCTTGCCGAGGAGCCTTTCATCCAGCCGCGAAGCAGATCAATGCAGGAAGCGGAAGCGCTGCTGCGCAACAGCGGGGTGAAGCCGCACGTACGCTTCGCGGTCGACAGCGACTTCAGCGTCATGAACATGGTGAGCAAAGGGCTGGGTTTCAGCATACTGCCCGGATTGCTGCTCGAAGATGCCCTGCTCCCCTTGACCGTGCTCCCGCCGCATCTGGATATGCGGCGGGAGATATCCATAGCCATGCGATCTTCGGACACCGCCTCTGCCGCCACGCGAGCGTTCGTGCAGACCGCGTGCGCCTGGGTGAAACGGCGTTACGACAAGCAGTGAGGGCAAGGGGCGGCCCGGCCGGCCGCGAACCGCCCTTGAGGGCTCGCGGGCGCGGCAACCCGTCGAACGCAAGCTGCCCCGAACAACCGCGGGCCGCAGCCAATCGAACGCAAGCCGCCTTGAAACCGAAACGGGCCCGGCATCTGCCGGGCCCGTAAGCGATATGCGTTCGCGTGAGCGCTATTCAGCTTTCTCGGTGAACAGGCCGGCGAAGGCGTTCAGGTTGTTGCCCCAACGACGCTGGGCACCCTTGGCGAAGCTCAAGGCCTCGGCCAGGCCCTCCAGCGAGATATCGCGGCGCTCGCCCGTAGCGCGGCGCTTGATCTCGACCTTGCCCTCGGCAAGGCCGCGCTTGCCCATGACGATCTGCAGCGGCCAGCCCATCAGGTCGGCCTCGGCGAACTTCACGCCCGCACGCTCCTTGCGGTCGTCGATGACCACTTCCAGGCCCAGGCCCGCCAGCTCCTCGGCCAGCTTCTCGGCAGCAGGCTGCACCAAGTCGTCGCCGGTGGCGAGCGGCAGGATGCACACGTGCGCCGGAGCCACGGACATCGGCCAGATCATGCCGTTCTCGTCGTTATGCTGCTCGATGATGGCGGCCAGGGTGCGGGACACGCCCACGCCGTAGCAGCCCATGATGAACGGCTGCTCCTTGCCGTCCTTGTTCATGAAAGTGGCGTTCATGGCCCGAGAATACTTGTCGCCGAGCTGGAACACCTGCGCGACCTCGATGCCGCGCGCACCCTTGAGCTCCATGCCGCACTTCGGGCAGCAGTCGCCAGGTTTGACGGTGATGATGTCGGCCCACTGGTCGACCTTGAAGTCCTTGCCAAGCTGCGCGCCCACATAGTGGTAGCCGTCCTCGTTGGCGCCGACGACCCACTTCGGAACCGCCTTCAGGCTGTTGGCCGCGATGACGAAAGCGTCCTCGGGCAGGCCGACCGGACCCATGGAGCCCTTGTGCAGGCCGTAAGCTTCCATGTCCTCGTCGGTGAGGATGGTGAAGCCGCCGGCTGCGCGAGCCGCCTTCTCCTCGTTCACCTCATGATCGCCGGGGACGAACAGCACGACGAGCTTGCCCTCGTCGTTCTTGCCGGAAAGCGCCTTCACCGTGGAGGATTCCGGGATGCCCAGGAACTCGGCGAGCTCGGCGATGGTGTGCACGCCGGGCGTGGCCACCTTCTCCATCTCGGGCACATCGTAGACCGTGGGGCGCGCCAGGCCCTCTCCCACCTCGTCGCTTGCGGCATAACCGCAATCGCAGTACACGAGCGCGGACTCGCCGGCCTCGGCAAGCGCATGGAACTCGCAGGTAACCGCGCCGCCGATCTGGCCGGCGTCGGCCTGCACGGGGCGGAACTCAAGGCCGCAGCGGGCGCAGATACGCTCGTAGGCCGCGTACATCCTGTCGTATTCCTCCTGCAGCGACTCCTGCGTATCGTGGAAGCTGTAGCCGTCCTTCATGACGAACTCGCGGCTGCGCAGCAGGCCGAAGCGCGGGCGGATCTCGTCGCGGAACTTCGTCTGGATCTGGTACATGTTCAGCGGCAGCTGCTTGTAAGAGCGCAGTTCGGCGCGCACGAGCGCGGTGATGAGCTCCTCATGGGTGGGGCCGAGGCAGAACTCGTGGTCGTGACGGTCGTTGAGGCGCATGCGCTCGGGGCCGTACGCATCGGCACGGCCGGACTCCTGCCAGAGTTCCTCGGGCTGGAGCATGGGCATGCGGATCTCCTGGGCGCCGCATGCGTCCATCTCCTCGCGCACGATGTTCTCGATCTTGGTCAGCACGCGCTTGCCCAAGGGCAAAAACGTGTAGATGCCGGCAGCGGTCTTGCGGATGAAACCGGCGCGCAGCAGCAGCTTATGGCTGGCGATCTCGGCATCGGTGGGGTCTTCCTTGAGCGTGGGAGCATACAGGGCGCTCATGCGCGTGATGTTGGCGTTGTTCATTTACAGGTCCTTTATCTCTTCCAGTAAAGCGTCGACGATGGCGCCTTCTTCCACTTTTCGAACGGTTTGGCCGTGGCGGAACACCACGCCCACGCCCTTGCCGCAGGCCACGCCGATATCGGCGTCGGCGGCCTCGCCCGGCCCGTTGACAACACAGCCCATGACGGCCACCTTCAACGGCTTGTCCAGACAGGCGATGCGCCGCTCCACCTCCTGCGCCAGCCCGATCAAGTCGACCTGGCACCTTCCGCATGTGGGGCAGCTGATCAGCTCGGGGTTGCGGCGGCGCAGGTCGAGCGCGCCGAGCAGCGTCCAGCAGGCGCGCATTTCCGTGACCGGGTCGTCGGTGAGCGAGATGCGCATGGTGTCGCCGATGCCCTGCTCGAGCAGGATGCCCAGGCCGGAAGCGTTTTTGATGACGCCTTGGAACGTAGTGCCCGCCTCGGTGATGCCGATGTGCAGCGGGATATGCGGGATATCGCGCGCCAGCTGGCGGTACGTGCGCACCGTGGCCATGACGTCGTGGGCCTTCGCGCTGACCACCAGGTCGTGAAAGCCCCGGCCTTCGCAGTATTCCACGTACTGTCGCGCGGAGGCGGCCAGCTTCTCGGGAAGCGAAAGGTCGTCGCGCTCGGCAAGCGCCTGGTCGAGCGAGCCGGCGTTCACGCCGATGCGGATCGGGATGCCCGCCTGCCCGGCGGCATCGAGCACGGCGTCGGTTTTCGCCAAGCCGCCGATGTTGCCTGGATTGATGCGCAGCTTCGCCGCGCCGCGGCGCGCAGCCTCGATGGCGATGGTTGCATCGAAGTGCACGTCGGCCACGACGGGCAAAGGCGACGCCTCGCACACGGCCTGGAACGTGTCAAGGCAGCTGCGGCGCGGGATGGCCATGCGCACGACCTCGCACCCGGCATCCGCCAGTTGCCGTATTTGCGCAAGGTTCGCCTGCGCATCATCGGCCGGGGCGTTGAGCATGGACTGCACCACCACGGGAGCCCCGCCGCCAAGCGCCACGTTGCCCACGTGCACCTGGTGCGTTTTCTGATTGGGACGCATAGCGTCCTGCGGCAACGGGCAGGCCGCGGACCCCGAAGGAGCCGCGGCGCACGCGTTGCCCATGTTCTCGTTAGTTTCCATAGCGGCTATTCTACCAGCGTAGCACCCCTCGTTGGCGAAACGTTTACAAGCAACAGGCGAAGAAAAAGCCGACAAGGGGCGAACCCCCTGCCGGCTTACGCGAAACACGAAACGAGAACGCCGCCCCTATTGCCCGAAGAACGTCCCTGAGATGATGCGTTGCACATCTTGATTGACCATGACCAGGAAAAACATGAGGAACAAGGCCATACCGGCGGCGCTCATGGCGTTCATGGCGCGCATGGAGACCACCTTTTTCGACAGCTTCTGGAACACCTCGATGACGAAACGGCCGCCGTCAAGCGGCGGGATGGGCAGTAGGTTCATAATGCCCAGCGACACCGAGATCATGGCCATGAACTGCATGAACGGCACCAAACCCGCATCGGCGAACTGCTTCGACATCACGGCGATGCCCACGACCGAAGACGAATCGGACACCGTCTGAGCCGCCGTTGCGGGGTTGAACAGGCCCGCAACGGCCTGCACGACCATGCCGATATAGGTGAAGCCCGCCACGATGGCGCGGCCCGGGTCCACCGTCATGTGCGTCACCTCGCCCGATTGCATCCGCACATCGAAGCCGATGACGCTGAACAGCACCACGAACACCAACATGGCGAACAGCAGGTTGACCGCGATGCCGGCCAGCAGGATGACGGAGCGCTTCCAAAACGGCAGGCTGCGGTATTGCTGCCGATATTCGCTCTCGAACAGCGCATGGGAATCCTCTACCGGGCGCGCCTGGCCCTCGGCGTAGCGCTCCGGCGCGGGCTTGCCGGCTTCAAGCGCCGTACGGATCTGCTTCTTGGAGGGAATGACCTCTGCGGCGCGATACGTGTTGTACTCGTCCTTCTTCGTGGGACCCGTGCAGCTTCCCCAATCCACCAGCTCATCGAGCGCCTTGAGCGCATCTTCGTCGGAAATGCCGCAATCGCGCGCGACATCCTCCATGTTCGCCGTGCCCCGACGGTACAGCGCCGCCAGCACCGGCTCCAGATGCGGGCTCATCTCGCCCGGCTCCATGCCGCAAACGCGTGCATAGCCGCCCAGCAAAATGGGCGTGACACCGAACTTCGTGCCCCATTTCTTGAAGCCGATGTTCGGGCCCGGCATGCCCAGCATGAACTCGGTGACGCGCACGCCGAAGGCGCGCGACGCCAGATAGTGGCCGCCTTCGTGGATGACCACCAAGATGCCCAGCACGATGGTGCAATACAAGATCATGAGGATGACGTTCAAAAACCGGCTCCTTGCCTTAGTTTGCGGACGAGACGAAGCGGGGCTTCGCTTGATGGCCCCGCGCGATGGAATCCGTCTCATTATAAAAAGAGGTTCCGCCCCGTTACCGAAGCGGAACCATAACCACACGATGCACGCGATTGCCGACACGAGAAAGCCGCCCCGTCTTGCTCCCAGCCCACGAGCAAAATCGGCTTTAAACCGCACGTCTTTTGGCAAGGATGATCTTCTGGGCGGTTTTGGAGGAGAAACGCCTATTGTGCTTGTTCCCGACCTGGGCTTTTATCAGGCAAACACGAAATCACCGCTCCAAAACCGCCCAGCAGTCAGGGGGTGGCGGGCATTTCAGGCACGAAAAGCTACAATATCGCCCAGAACTCTGGGGGTTATTGCACCACCATCCAGAACTCCGGGGCGTAGCGCCTGAAGATACACCGCTAGCGCACCGACTTGCGGGCGGTTTCGCGGGCCCATGCGTCAAGGGCCTGCAGCTGCTCGAGGCTTTCCACTTTCTGCACGCCCTCGCGCTCGTGCGCGTCCATGACGGCCTCCACGCACTCGGCGATGCCCAGGTAGCTGCCCTGTTCCGCCAAAAACGCTGCCACGGCCACCTCGTTGGCAGCGTTCATGACGCACGGCAGGGTTCCGCCCGCGCCGCCCGCATGACGGGCAAGCTCCAAGCAGCGGAACGTATCGGTGTCGGCCGGAGCGAACTCCAGGCTTCCCAGCTTGGTGAAATCCAAAGGCTCGACGGGCGCCTCCCAACGCTGCGGGTAGCTAAGCGCAAACTGGATGGGGATACGCATATCGGTGGTGCCCAGATGAGCCTTCACGCTGCCATCAGTGAACTCCACCATGGAGTGGATGGCGCTTTGCGGTTGGACCACCACGCTGATCTTGTCGTAGGGCATGTTGAACAGATGATGCGCCTCGATGACCTCCAGGCCCTTGTTCATAAGCGTGGAGGAGTCGATGGAGATCTTCGCCCCCATGTTCCAAGTAGGATGATTCAGCGCCTGAGCAGGCGTGATGCCCTCAAGATCGGCACGCTTCCTGCCGCGGAACGGGCCGCCGGAAGCCGTCACCCATAAGCGGGAGACCTCTCGCTCGGACTCGCCGAGCAGGCATTGGTAAATGGCGCCGTGCTCGGAGTCGATGGGCATGAGGGCGCCGGCCGGACCCACCGCAGGGGCCGTGCCCGCCGCGCGACGCTGCGCATCGACCTGCGCCGCCAGCGGCATGATCAAATCGCCGCCCACCACCAAGCTCTCCTTGTTCGCCAGCGCAAGGACCTTGCCCGCGCGCAACGTTTCATAGCTTGCGCGCAAGCCGGCGGCGCCCACCAGCGCGTTGACGACCACATCCGCCTCGGGCAGGCGCGCCAGATCGACCACGGCATCCATGCCGAAGCCCCATACACCCTGGGCACCGGCCTGTTCGCGCACCTCGGACGCGATGGCCTGGTCGGCGAAGCGCTCATCGCCCACGGCGAGGTTGCGCACGTTATGGGCGCGCGCCTGTTCGAGCATATCGTCTACGCGCGAGTTCACCGCCAAGCCGACGATCTCCAACTCGTCGGAATGCTGCCGAACCACGTCGACCGTTTGCGTCCCGATAGAGCCCGTGGACCCGAGAACAACGATGCGTTTCATGAAAGCCTCCGAATCATTTGCGAAAACAACTCGAGCCAACGCCGCAAGAACGTTGGCTCGTCCAATTTACCAGCTAAAGGGGATGCACCCGCCTGCCACCAGCAGGATAGCGGAGGCGACCGCCACCAAAAACAGGCTGTCGCAACGGTCGAGCAGGCCGCCATGGCCCGGCAGCAGCTTGCCGGAATCCTTGAAGCCCACGTTGCGCTTGATGCGGCTTTCAGCCAGATCGCCGAGCACGCCGCACAGGCCGCTAATCACGCCGAACACCATTGCCATGGGAATACCCAGATTCAGCCCCGGAATAAGCGTGAACAAACACCAGAACAGGGCCGATCCTACCAAACCCGCGAAAAAGCCTTCCCAACTTTTCTTCGGCGACACGCGCGGCGCCAGCTTGTGCTTGCCGAACTTGCTGCCGATCAGGTATGCGAAGGAGTCGTTGGCCCACACGCTGAAGAAGATACCGAGCACCAGCACGCCGCCCCACGGGTGCGGCAGCGCCTGGCGAACCACCACCAGACCGGAAAGCAGCATGCCGCAATATGCCGCCCCGAAGAAGCTGACGCCCACATCGGGGATGCGGGCACGCATCCAGAACACGTACCACACGATAAGCGCCAGCAGCAGCACAAGGCTGACCATGAGCGCACCCGACAACCCGAAGAAATGCACGCTGAGCGGATAGAGCGCCGCCGCCACGATGCCGAGCATCTCGTTGGGCAGCTTCGCGTCGGCGCGCAGCATGTAGTAGAACTCCCCGGCGCAAACCGCGGCGGTGGCGGACAGCAAGGCCAGCGTGGTCCATTCGCTCGCAAGGATGCACAACACGGAGACGGTAACGTAGATGAACCCCGTGCGGAAGCGAACCTGCAGGTCGGAAGCGTTCTTGAACTTCTGCGGCGTTTTCCGGTACGCGAAATCCTTCAAGCGCTCGCCGCGCGAGCGCTCATCCGCGCGCTGCTGCTCGCCGCCTTGCGGGTTCCCGGACATTTATTTCACCGCCCCGAAACGCCTATCTCGGGATTGGAACTCCAACAAGCAGCGCAAAAACTCGTAGCGGTTGAAATCGGGCCAGAGCACGTCGGTGGCGACGAACTCGGAATAGGCGACCTGCCACAGCAGGTAGTTCGACAGGCGCATCTCGCCAGATGTGCGGATAACCACCTCGGGATCGGGGATATCGGCCGTGTACAGCCCCTGGGCGAACTCGGCCTCCGTCAGCGGCGCCGTCGGGTCGCCGCCCTCGGCCGCCGTTGCCAGCGCACGGCGCACGCACGCCTCGGCGGCGTGCAAAATCTCCTGCCGCGAGCCGTAGTTCACCGCAACGACCAAGGTCATGCCCGTGTTGTCGCGCGTTTTCAGCCATGCCTCCTCGAAGGCCTCGCGCGTTTCAGCGGGCAGGGCCGAAAGGTCGCCGATGGTGCGCACGCGCACGTTCTCCTCGTGCAGGCCATCGACCTCCGCCAGCATGGTCTTGGCGAACAGGTCCATCAGGCCCACGACCTCTTCCTGAGGCCGCTTCCAGTTCTCCGTGGAGAACGAATAGATGGTCAGATAGCGAACGCCCAGGTCGGAGGCGCATCGAATGGTCTCGCGCACCGCCTCGATGCCGGCCTTGTGGCCCTTCAGGCGATTCAGCGCGCGCTTCTTCGCCCAACGGCCGTTGCCGTCCATGATGACGGCGACATGCTCGGGGATCGCCTGCGGGTCAAGGGCGGCAGGGTCCAGGCCCTTGGGCGGATTCGGGAATATGTAATCAAGCGTCTTGTTCATGGGCAGCCTCTTACATAAGGGAAAAGCCAACCGGCGGGAAAACCGCCGGCTGGCACTAGGGAAACGCTCATAAGAGCCGGATGGAGCAACCTGGTTGCGAACCAGGGTTGCAAGGAAATCGGAGTGCGCCAGGCGAAAGCAGGGGCCGCTCCCCCACCGTCGACCCGGGCGCGCAGACAGGCGCAGCCGACCGCACCCGCGCAAACCATGAGCACGCGATGCGCCGGGGCGCCCGCAGCTCCAAGAAACGGATTCGCCGACAGGCGAACGCCGCTTCTAGATCTCCATGACCTCGGCTTCCTTCTTCTTGAACACCGCGTCGACTTCGGCGACGTACTTGTCGGTGAGCTTCTGGATCTCGGCCTCGGCGCGACGCTGCTCGTCCTCGGGAAGGTTGTCTTCCTTGACGGACTTGGCGACGTGGTTGTTGCCATCGCGGCGGGCGTTGCGGATGGCCACGCGGGCCTCCTCGGCGTACTCCTTGCACTGCTTCACCAGCTCGCGGCGGCGATCCTCGGTGAGCGCGGGGAACGGCAGGCGGATGACCGAGCCGTCGTTGTTCGGCGTGACGCCCAGGTCGCTTTCCATGATGGCGTGCTCGATGGCGCCCAGGACGCCCTTGTCCCAAGGCTCGATGACCAGCATGTGCGCGTCGGGCGTTTTCACGCCCGCCATCTGGTTGATGGGCGTGGGGACGCCGTAGTAGTCGACCTTGATGCGGTCGAGCACCATGGCGTTGGCGCGGCCCGTGCGAACGGTCCCGAAGGCGTTGTGCAGGCCGTTGACGGCGCGCTGCATCTTCTCCTCGGTTTCAAGCATGATCTCGTCGATCATTTCGGTTCCTTTCCCTTTTGCGCCCGCCCTCCCCGGGCGACGCGGAAGACGTTACTCTACGGTGGTGCCCACGTCCTCGCCCTTCAGCGCACGGGCGATGTTGCCCTGCACCGTCAGGTCGAACACGATCATGGGGACCTTGTTGTCCATGCACAGGCTGGTGGCCGTGGAGTCCATGACGTTGAGCCCCTGCGAGAGAACCTCCATGTAGCTGATGCGGTCGTAGCGCTTCGCATCGGGGTTCTTCACGGGGTCGGAATCGTAGACGCCGTCGACCTTCGTGGCCTTCATGAGCACGTCGACGTCCAGCTCGCAGGCGCGCAGCGCCGCGGTGGTGTCGGTGGTGAAGTAGGGGTTGCCCGTGCCGGCGGCCAGGATGACCACGCGGCCCTTCTCCATGTGGCGGATGGCACGGCGACGGATGTAGGGCTCGGACACTTCCTGCATGTTGATAGCGCTTTGCACGCGGCTGAAGATGCCGTGGCGCTCGAAGGCGTCCTGCAGCGCCAGCGCGTTCATGACGGTGGCCAGCATGCCGATGTAGTCCGCCTGCGCGCGGTCCATGCCATCGGTTGCGCCGGAGACGCCGCGGAAGATGTTGCCGCCGCCCACCACGATGGCAAGCTGCACGCCGTCATGCACCACGTCGGCGATCTCGTCGGCCAGGGAATCGACCACCTTCGGATCGATGCCGTAGCCAAGGTCGCCTGCCAGCGCCTCGCCGGACAACTTCAGCAGCACGCGCTTGTATCGGTATTCCTCGGCCATATGCAACCTCCCGGTTAAATCGTAAAGCGTTTTAAGCTTCCCTATCTTACCCGAAAACGGAAACGGCCGCCCATCGGGGCGGCCGTTTCCAGGCTTTTCACGCAAAGGACAGACGAGCAGCTAGGCCTTCTCGATACCGTCGGCGTTGATGACCGCGGCGGGATCGTTGTACATATCGCGATCGAGGCCGCCGGTGAAGTTGGACGACGTGACGCCTGCCACCATGGAGTCGCTGACGTTGAGAGCGGTACGGCCCATGTCGATGAGCGGCTCGACGGAGGCCATCAGGCCCACGATCTCGATGGGCAGGCCCATGGTGCCCAGCACGATGAGGCTGGCGAAGGTGGCGCCGCCGCCCACGCCGGCAACGCCGAACGAGCTGATGACGATGACGGCGATCAGGCCGATGACCCACGTGGGGTCGAACACGTTGATGCCGACGGTAGGAGCGATGAGCGTTGCCATCATGGCCGGGTAGATGCCCGCGCAGCCGTTCTGGCCGATGGACATGCCGAAGCTTGCCGCGAAATTCGCCGTCGCCGGATCGACGCCGAGCGCCTTGGACTGCGTCTCGATGTTCATGGGAAGGGCGCCGGCGCTGGTGCGCGACACGAACGCGAACGACAGCACGGGGAAGGCCTTCTTAAGGTACATCACGGGGTTGACGCGGTTGCCGGCCAGGATGAGCAGGTGCACCAGGAACATGGCGATGATGGCCACATAGCTGAAGATAATGAACTTGCCCAAGTCGAGGATGGCGGCGTAGTCGCTGGTAGCCGTGACGTTGGCGATAAGGGCGAGCACGCCGTAGGGGGTAAGGCCCACGACCATTTTCACGACGCACATGACGATGCCGTACAGGCTGTCGATGAGGCTGCTGAAGAACTGCGCCTGCTCGGAATCGCGGTCGCGCAGCTTCAGGTAGGCCAGGCCCACGATGGCGGAGAAGATGACCACGGCGATGGTGGACGTGGAGCGCGTGCCGGCAAGGTCGGCGAACACGTTGACGGGGATCATGGACAGGATGGTCTGCGGGATGGTGGTATCGGCGACCTTGTCCTGACGCGTCTGCAGGGCGTCCAGCTTGGTTGCGTCGACGCTGCCCTGCGTGAAGTCTGCCCCGGCCAGGCCCGACAGGGCAATGGTCGCCCAGCCGAACAGCGCCGCGATGGCCACCGTGATCAAAAGGACGGCAAGCACCGATCCGCCGATCTTGCCCAAGTTGTCAACGGCCTTCGTGCGCGTGAACGCGCCGACGATGGCCACGAACACGAGCGGCATGACCAGCATGCGCAAAAGGTCGATGTAGCCGGTTCCCACCAGCGACATCCAGTCAAGCGCGGTGGTGGCGGCTTCGCTGCCGCGGCCCAGCGCCAACTGGATGCCCGCGCCCAGCACGATACCCAGCCCCAAGGCCGTGAACACGCGGAACGTGAAGCTTTTATCCTTCGCCTTCAGATAACGCAGCACCGCGATGAGCGCCGCGAAGATGACCAGCACGGCGAGCACCGGCCCCAATACGTCGAACGACATGTCTCTCGTCTCCCTTTTCCGTTTCGAAGCGATGCGACGGGCGGGCGAGCCACCGGGAAACGCACCCGGGAGCACTCGCCCGCCCGTCGCAGCTCCTGCTTACAGCGTGTCGTTAATTATGCGCCTACTTTACCTAGTAGTGCAATGGGCTTACTACGATATTTTCAGGCAGCCGGCTATCGGTCAAACCGCATGCGGAGCGACCCGTCCAATGGAAGGCAGCGGATTCGCCTGCCCGCTCATGAATGGTAACCGGCCACGACGGGTGCAAATGTCCGAAAAAATGGGAACGGCCCCAAAACAGGGGCCGTTCCCGCGGGAAAAGGGAAAAGGAAAGGAAAAGGGGCTTTCGGCCCCACGCGAGGTGCGCGGATCGCTCGTCTCGCGTGGGGCCGCTCGGCGTTTAATCGAGCGGCCCGTAAAGACCGCAGCTGCTAGGCCGCATCGTTCTTGCTGGAAGACCCGCTGTTGTTCAGCAGGCGCTTGAGCATCTCGCTGGAGCTGCTGCTGGAGTTCTGCTGCGTGGATGCGGATTGGGATGACTCATCGGAGCCAAGCGTGACCTCGATTTGCTTCGTCTCCCCATCTCGGTTGACCTCCAGCGTGACCTTGTCACCGGGGTTCTTCGAACGCACATCGAGCATAAGGTCGCTTGCGGAGCTGACGGAGTTGCCATCGAACTTCGTGACGATGTCGCCTTCCTCAAGACCGGCCTCGGCAGCCCCGGAGCCGCTGTTGACAGCGGAGATGTAGGCGCCGCTATCGACCTTCAGGCCATAGCGCTTCGCGTTCTGGGAGTTGACCGTGGAAAGGGACACGCCCAGCTGCGCATGCGTGGGGGTTTTGCCCTCGATGATCTGCTGCGCGATGTTGACCGCGTAGTTCACCGGGATGGCGAATCCGACGCCCGAGTAGTTGCCGGAATACGAGGTGATCAGCGTGTTGATGCCGATGAGCTTGCCGTTTGAATCCACCAGAGCGCCGCCGGAGTTGCCCGGGTTGATGGCCGCATCGGTCTGGATCATGTTCGGGTAAATGGTGTAGCCGCCGGACTGGGACGACGACCCGCCGTAACCGTACCCATAGCCGTCGCTGCCACCGCCGCTTTCGGAGTTGCTCATGATCTGCGAACGGCTGGTGGCCGACACGATGCCGGTTGCCACGGACTGCTCGAGGCCGAACGGGCTGCCGATGGACATGACCCACTCGCCGATGGTCAGGTTGTCGGAATCGCCGATCTCGACGGGGGTCAGGCCGCTTGCATTGCGCAGCTTGATGACGGCGATGTCGCTGGACTCGTCGGTGCCCACCACGTCGGCGTCGTACTCCTCACCGCCCACGGTGACCTTCAAGGCATCGGCACCCGCAACCACGTGGTTGTTCGTGACGATGTAGCCGTCTTCCGAAAGCACCACGCCGCTGCCCAGGGAGCTTTCGGTAAGCGTTCCGGAGCTTGACGTGCTGCGGCCGAACATGTCGGTGGAGGCTTGCGCCGTGTACACGTCGATGGCTGCCACCGAGGGCAGGCACTTCTGCGCCACGGCCTCGGGCAGCGTGTCATCGGTTGACTGGGCCTGGATCTCGGTGTTCGTGGACGCACCGAGCGTAACGCTGCCGCCCGAAGGGGTCCCCGTCACATTCTGATACACGGTGAAGCCGCCGAACGCGATGACGCAGGCAAGCGCCGCACCGGCGAACGCGGTGCCGAACGTGCGGCCGGAAGAGGTTTTGCGAGGATTTTGAGCATCGACCACCGGCTGCGTATAGGAGTGCTGATAGCCGGGCTGCTGGTAACCCTGCGCGGGCGGGATCGGCTGCCCAGGCTGCCGACCGGGCTGGCCGTAGCCGTTTTGGTTGTTGAACTGATCGGTCATGGCGTGCTCCTTGCTATCGGAGGCGCAGGGCCCTTATCGCCCTGCGTTTTGTTTGACAGGGCAACCTTACCACGCCGCGGCCCTCCTCGGCGGCGCTCGCACCGTTTCGTCACCCGCACGTCACTGAATTACATCCCCTGGTGTACGGTTTGCGGACCGCAAAACACCGAAGCGTCGACGTGCGCACGCGGCATTCCGAACCTTGCGCTATTCTATCCAGCAAGAATCGATATGCCCAGACGCGGACGGCGAAGCGCCCGGGCGCGCCGCCAGCGGCCTGCCCGACAAGACGGCGAAGCGAAGAAGGAGACGCGAACCCCGTGATGCAATTGGTAAAGGATATGGCCTTCCTGGTAAATCACCTGATGGACGAACGGGGCGCGGGGAATAAGCGCGTTGAACCGCAAGAGGACCCGCGCTGGTTCATGGAGCAATGGGAGCAGTTCCGCGCGCTGGTGAACACGCGCGAGCCGAAGCCCGCTTCGCCGGAGTTTCTGAAGGTGCAGGACCGCGTGCTCCAGCTCATGGTTGCCGAACCGGGCATCACCGAAGCCGACGAGCTTGCGCGCACCGCCTCCGACCCGCGCCTGAGCATCTGGCGCGGAGACATCACGGCTCTGCGATGCGACGCCATCGTCAACGCGGCGAACAGCGCGCTTCTGGGCTGCTGGATTCCCGGGCACCTGTGCATCGACAACGCCATCCACACCTTCGCCGGCGTGCAACTGCGCTTGAAATGCGCGCAGATCATGCAAGAGCAAGGCTACGAGGAGCCGGTCGGCCGCGCGAAGGTCACGGCCGCCTATAACCTCCCCTCGCATAACATCATCCACACGGTCGGCCCCATGACGAAAGGAAAACCGACGCTTGAACAGCGCAAACAACTGACGCAGTGCTATATCAGCTGCCTGGATGCGGCATGTGCGGCGAAGGCGAAGTCGGTGGCGTTCTGCTGCATCTCCACCGGCGTGTTCGGATTTCCGCAGCAGGAAGGCGCGCAGATCGCCGTGCAAGCGGTGAAGGCGTGGCTGAACTCTCGCGCCGCCGACGAGCCCGGCGCCGACATGCACGTCATCTTCGACGTATACACCGAGCAGGACGAGAACTTCTACCGCGCGATCCTCGGCGAAGACGAGAAGCCCGAGAGCGACACGGAGGAGTAGGCCCTCCGCTATCGCCTTACCGCGCCCCGCGAAGCGACAGGCCTATAGCAGCACGCTCAACGCAACAGCCGCCGCCGCGATCGCAACTGCCACGGCAAGCGCCGCGAAGTCGATGCATGCGAACGGGTACTCCTTGAAGCCGCTTTCCCGGGTCCGCAAATCGAAGCCTCGCACCTCGGCGGCAATGGCGGCGCTGTTGGTTTTGCGCACCGACGACACCAGCAGCGGAACGCACAGCGGCATCATCAGGCGGACCTTCTTCAAGACGCCGCCGTCGAATTCCACGCCGCGCGCGGTCTGCGCCTCCATGATGCCCGCCATATCGTTCATGAACACGGGGATGAAATGCACGGTGGACATGAACGTGAACGCATACTTATACGGTACGTGCAGCACCTTGACCAGCGCATTCGCCATATCGGTGAGCTTGGTCACGTAGAACACCAGAAACAGCGGCACCGCGCAGGCGACCAGCCGCACCACGATGAGCACGGCCGCGGCCACGCTCCCCGTGCCGATGTAGCCCCACGGCAGCTGCGCCAGCACATCGCCTTGCGGCGTGAACAGCAGCGCGATCAACGCCAAAACCAGCGAGAACAACGCCACGGCCTTCGCCAGGCCCAGCGTTTGCGAAACCATCTTGCATTGCACGGCGAGCACCGCATCAAGCACGATCACCAACGCCAGCAGCACAAGGTTGCTGGTGGCGAAGCAGGCGATCACCAGCAGAAACGCCGCCGCCAGTTTCGCAACCGGGTTCATGCGGTGCAGCAGGCTGTCGCCCGGCACGTATTCCAGGAAGCCCTTCATCGCGCACCCGTCCTTTCGCAAGCGCCCGCTGCAGAGGCAAGCGCATCGGTCATCTCGTCAAGCGTATCCGCCAGCGCCGCCGGCGATGACGCCACCACGGCGCCGTCCTTGACCAAACGCAGCGACACGTCCACCATCTGCGGCGGCAGCAGATGCGTGCGCGCCAGCACGTCGCGGTCGCGCAGCACGGCGAACGTTTCGCCGTCGGCAACCACCTGACCTGCGGTCATGGCGATCACCCGCTTAGCGTAGTCGGCCACCACCTCCATGTCGTGGCACACCATGATCACCGTGGTGCCGCGAGCGTTCAGCTCGGCGATGACGTCCATCACCTTGGCGCACTCGCGGAAATCAAGGCCGGTGGTCGGCTCGTCGAGCACCACCACGGGCGGCTCCATCACGATGATCGACGCCAGCGCCAACAGTTGGCGCGTGCCGCGGTTGAGCAGAAACGGCTCGGCGTCGCCGTCGAAGCCGAACCGCTCTATCATCGCATCCACCTTCGCCTCGGCCTCGGCGTCGGCGCGCCCTTGCGCGCGGAAACCGAACAGCAGCTCCTCGCGCACGGTGGAGCAGCAGATCTGGCGATCGGGGTTTTGGAACAGGAAGCCCACCTTCGCGGCAAGTTGGCTGGTGCGCAGCTGCGTGGTGGGCACGCCATCGATGAGGACCTGGCCCGACGAAGGCTTCAACAGGCCGTTAATCAAGCGCATCGTGGTTGATTTGCCCGCACCGTTCGTGCCCACGAACGCGACGAAATCGCCATCGGGGATGCGGAAGCTCACATCGCGCAGGATGGGCAGCTCGCCATCGTACGATGCGCTCACGTTCTCGAACTCGATCATGCCGAAGCCCCTTCTCCGCTTAAAACCCGCTTGCACACCTTTACGGCCTCGTCCACGTTGCGCGCCGCCGGCGCATCCACCAGGCCCCGTGCACGCAACCGGTTCACCAAGCTAGTGGAGCGCGGGCAGTTCACGCCGATCTCCAACAGCTCGTCGGAATGCTCGAGCACCTCGGCGGGCGTTCCCTGGAAGCGAACCTTGCCGCCGTCCACGATAAGCAGCATGTCGGCGAAATCGGACAGCAGCGCGATCTTCTGCTCCACCACGATGACCGTGGTGCCGTTTTCCCGGGCATATCGCGCCAGCAGCTCGAACACCGCCAGCGACGATGCCGGGTCCAGCTCGGCCGTCGGCTCATCGAGCACCAGCACGCGCGGCTTCAGCGCGATGACCGACGCCACCGCCACCTTCTGCTTCTGGCCGCCGGAAAGCTCGGCGATACCGCGATGGCGCAGATCGGAGATTCCCATGGCCTCCAGCGCCTCGGCGATACGGCCTTCCACCTGGTCCTTCGGCACGCCGAAGTTCTCAAGGCCGTACAGCACCTCGTCCTCGACCACCGACGACACCATCTGCGAGTCGATGTCCTGGCACACGCTGCCGACCAGGCGGCTGATGTCGGTCAAGGATGCCTCGCACGTGTCCATCCCGTCGATGATCACGCTGCCGTAGAAATCACCGGGATAGCAGTGCGGGATGATGCCGTTGAACGCATACGTGAGCGTGGACTTTCCACTGCCCGCGGCGCCGGTGACTCCCACGAACGAGCCGTCAGGGATGGCAAGGTCGATGCCGCGCAGGATAGGCTCGGCCCCCTCCCGATAGCGAAACGACAATTGCGAGATCTCGATCATGGGATGCTCCTTCCTGATGATGGGCTCTCAGGCGATGACCAGGCCGTTATCGCTTCAAGACAGCTCGCAGGACCGGGGTGAGGATGGCCGCCAGCACGGCGTTCATGGTTGCCGTGCCGAGCACCATCACGGCATATACGCCGAACACGGCCAACGGCTCAAGATGCGCAACGGCGACGCCCACGATCATGGCGAACGTGTAACCGGAGACGATGGTGGACAGGAACGTGGTGATCACGGGAGCAACGACGTCCTGGAAACCCTTATTGTCGGCGGCTACCTTCGCAAGGGCAGTAACCAGCAAACCGCACGCCAAAGCTCCCAGCATCTCGGAAGCAATGTTCACCAGCGGCGTGGCGTTCAGCATGGGAAGCTGGCTGACCAGGCCCACCAACAGGCCGATCACCACGGATTGATACACTTTCGGTCGCGTAAGGATGATTGCCAGGCAGTACATGGCGATCATGAAATTGGGCTTCATGCCCGCAAAGCTGAGGAAGCTGGAAACGGTCAGCTTAAGGACGGCGCCGGCTGCAATGAGCACGGCCACCAGGATAAGATCTTGTACGGACAAGCCCTCCTTCTTCGCGGAGGTTGCCACCGTACGCTTCTGGGCTGTAACGTTCTGAGTCATGATCCTCATTCCTTTCTTGGCGGGGTTTCCGCCGGTCATCGCCCGTCCCCGGGCTTTCGGTCTGCCGGCAACGAACGCGAATGAGGAATCATCGGCTTACAGGTTTCAAGCAAAGGCCGGTTTGCGGCTATGGCGACTCACCGCGCCCCGTGGCCCGAATAACCCGCAAAATAAAAAACGTCTGTCCTTTGAGATAAAGGACAGACGTAACATCTGCGGTGCCACCTTTACTTGACCCCCGAAGGAGCCCTCTCACGAACATGCCAACACATGTTCTGCCCTTAACGCAGGCTCACGGTCCAGATACTCAGCTGCCGACCGCCACGTGATAACGCAGCAACCGTCAACCTTTCCCCTTTCCCTCGGCGAACCATTTACCACCCAGCATTTCTACGGGATTCCCAGCAACACCCGCTCTCTGTGAGCGCTTATGATGGCTTGACTTTCGCCTCAACGGTTTCAAGGTATTAAGTTGTGGCACGAACTATAGGGGATGCCGTCGAAGGACGCAACCCCCTTTTTCCGCGAATTAACAGTCGCGAAATATTGCCGGCAAACGGTCGGCGAACGGCTGTAGCGCAGTGTGCAGCCTATCGAGACGGCTGGCCGAACGGCCTCGTAGCCGCGCGCAACGTCCCCGCAACGCAAGAAACCCGGCGAGCAGCACAAGCCGCCCACCGGGTTTACAAGGAGGAATCGAGAAGCGTCAGCCGAAAGCGGTCGGCCTTACGCGCCCACGCCCATCGCGAAGAACGCGTAACGGGCGACCACGACGCTCGCGAACGCCAAGACGAGCACGACCACGCCCGCCGTCTTGCCCGCAAGCTTGCCGCAGCGCGCCGCGGCCGCAACCACGGAAGCGCACACAGGGCCCAGCACGAAAGCCACTGCCAACAGGGCCGTTGCGTCAAGGCCGCTGCGCTGCAGGTACAGGCCGAATGCCACGATGGCCACGCCCCATGCAGCCTGCGCTGCGACCGTCGCCGGGCAAAGCAGGCTTGCCGCCCAGTCGTCCGCCTTCGCCAGAACGGCGCACAGACCAGCGCCCAGCGCCACGTCGCCCAGGATGAACACCGGCAGCGTCGCCGCGCCGCGCCAAGCCACCAGGCCCAGGCAGTCGAAGTACGCCAAGCCGGTCACCACCATGAAGCCCACGGCAACCGCGCCGCCAACCCAACGCACCGCGCGCACAGTCTTGCCGCGCCAGGAAAGCACCAGGTCAACCACGATAACGATACCCAGCGCAATGGCCCAGTAGGACTCCTGCGAAATGCCCGACGCGGGGTTCGCCATGCCGTTCACGAAGCGCAGCGGCTGGCCCAGGTGCGCCAGCGTGCCGCACAGGCCGATGCCCAGCAGCACGACGCACACGAGCGGGAACAGCCAGGGGGTCTTCGCCTCGCGGCCGTTGCCGCACACCGCGTCGACCGCATACGCGCCCGCCGCAAAACCGGCGAACGTCGTGAACACCAACAAAGGAAGCACATGCAAAATCATGTTCACCAACCGCCTTACACGTAATAGACCGACGGGTTCGTACCCATTTCAGGCAGGTACTGAACGCCCTTTTTCTGCTGCAGCAACTTGCTCGGCTCGCTTTCGGGATCGTTCAGATCGCCGAACACACGAGCGTTTGCCGGGCACGCCTCCGCGCAGAACGGCTTTTGGCCCTCGGCGATGCGGTCCTTGCAGAACGTGCACTTGCTCATGACGTGGTGCGCGTCGTCCATGGACGGGGCGCCGTACGGGCAGGTCCAGGTGCAGTAACCGCACGCGATGCAGCGATCTTGGTCCACCAGCACCAGCCCGGTTTCCTCGTCCTTGTGCATGGCATGGGTGGGGCAGTGCTTCACGCACGCCGGGTCTTCGCAGTGGTTGCACAGCATCGGGCGAAACGCCAGGCGCGTACACGGGAACGTGCCCGTGGCCTGGTACAGCTCATCGCCGTCGAGGCTTTCCAGATGATTCCAGTGGGCAGAGCCCGGAACTTCGTTGGAAATCTTGCAGCTGATCGTGCAGGTCTGGCAGCCGACGCAGTGCTCGGTGTCGATGACCATGCCGTAATGAACTTCGTTGCTCATGTCCTATCCCCCTTTAGGCCTTCTCGACTTCGACCAGGTTGTCGTAGAACGCCGAGTTCGTCATGCTGTACGACTCTTCCGCGTCGTTGATGGCCATGCGCGTCAGGTTCTGGTAGCAGCCCTCGATGAAGTGATCGGGCGTCCAACCGCTTTGCGTTGCCACCGTGCCGGGCACGATGCCCTCGGTCAGAA
The DNA here is from genome assembly GCF_934636665.1 of uncultured Senegalimassilia sp. Classification (GTDB taxonomy): domain Bacteria; phylum Actinomycetota; class Coriobacteriia; order Coriobacteriales; family Eggerthellaceae; genus Senegalimassilia. The sequence goes on along the minus strand of NZ_CAKUAT010000008.1, from coordinate 53,579 downwards.
ACACGCGCAGCTTCATGTCGCCGCGGTCGTTGAACACGTGCACGATATCGCCGTGGGAAAGGCCGCGCTCGCGGGCGTCCTTCGGGTTCATCTGCAGCAGCGGCTCGTTTTGCACCACCTCAAGCTCGGGAATGAGGATATGCTGCGTGTGCACGTTCAAACGGTCGTGATACTGGATGTACACAAGCGGGTACTTCTTGGCCAGCCCGCCTTCGCGCGGGTCTTCCGCCGGGGGCAGCCAGGAGGGAACCTCTTCGCCAAACGGCAGCATCTTTTCCGTGTAGAACTCGAACTTGCCGGTGTCGGTCTTGTAGCCCGCGCCATCGGCGTAGACGATGGCCGGCTCGTAGATGGCGTCGGAGCGGCCGTAAATGCCCTGCTCAACGACGTCGCGATTCCAATCAAGATCAGCCCATGCGGGATGGTCGGTGCCCACGAACTGGCGAATCCATTCCTCGTCGGTCTTGTCCCAGTACTGTTCCACGCCGCACTTCTTCGCCAGCACGGTCATCATCTCGACGTCGGACTTGCTCTCGCCCAGAGGCTCGATTGCCGGCTGGTTGAACATAGCCCACGGGCTGCGGTCGATGAGGTCCCAATGCTCCCAGTACGACGTTGCCGGCAGCACGATGTCGGAGTACTTCGCCGTCCAGGTCCACCACGGGTCGGCAGTCACAATGAAGTCGATGGCGGGAAGCACATGGTTGATCATGTAATTCGAATCGGGAGACATGTTGATGAGGTTGGAGTTGGCGATCCACAGGAAGTCGATGCCCACGGGGTTGCGGTCGACCGCAGCGTTGTACAGCTGCGACGAGGGAACCATGTTGGCCTTCTTGCCCGTGTTCGACCAGTCCTTGTAGTTGTAGACCGGGCCCGTGTAGCCGGCGACGGGCTTGTTCGTGGCGGTGCCGCCTGCGTGCGACGCGCCGCCGCCTTTGACGCCGATGTAGCCGGCGACCATGGCCAGCGTCGCCACGGTGCGGAACGGGGAATACGAGTGGTTCACGCGCTGCATGCCCTGGCCCATGCGGATAGCAGCAGGCTTGGCCGTGATGTATTCCTCGGCCAGACGCTCAACGACCGCCGGATCGATGCCGCAGATCTTGCCCGTGTACTCGGGCGTGTAGCCCTTGCAGCCGTCAACCAGGTGATCGAACGCCGTGCGGCACTTCACGCCGTCGACGGTGAACGTGCCGGAAAGCGCCGGCTTGACTTCGCCGGCCTTGATGGCAGCGGCCTTCGGGGCATCCATAGCGGCGCCGGTCAGCTCGTCCCAGATCACGTACGTGTGCGCGCCCGAACCGGCGTCGCCCTGGGAAGCGGGCGTGGAGCCGATGGACGTTGCGTCGGCCGCGTCGTCGGCGGTGCTTTCGACGACCTTGCCGTCGACCATGCGCAGGTACTTGCCGTTGTCCTCGCGAATGAGGTACGGGGCAACGGATTCCTCGACCAGTTTGTCTTTCGCGTGCAGGTCGTGGCCGATGATCCAGTTCATCATGCCAAGCGCCAGGGCAGGGTCGGTCTGCGGGTTGATGCCGATCCACTCGTCTGCCATGGCCGCCGTCGAGCACTGGCGCGGGTCGATGACAATGATCTTCGCGCCGTTTTTGCGCGCGGCCACGTAGTCGCGCAGCTCGGAGGTGTGCGTGTCGGCCAGGTTACGGCCCCAGCAGATGACCAGGTTGGAGTTCAGGTAATCGCGCGAATCGTGCGCGCCGCGATGCGTGCCGAACACCATGGTCATGCCCATGGACGCACCATGGTCGCCCATGATGCCCTCGACATCCCACGTGGTTGCGCCCAGGCAGCCGGCGAAACGCGTGGGGGCTTCCCACGACAGCTTGCCCAGGTCGCCCGTGAACGAGTAGAACGACGCGTTCTTCGGGTCTTTCGCCACCACGGCGTTGAGCTTTTCGGCGATGATGTCGATGGCCTCATCCCAGGTGATGCGCTCGAATTCACCGCTACCGCGCTCACCCGTGCGCTTCATGGGGTACATGACACGCGCGTTTTCGTCCTGCACGTGCTTGATGTAGCTCATCGAGCGCAGGCACGCGTTCGCATAACCCGGACGGCCCGGCATGTTGCCCGGCTCCACGCGGATCAGCTTGCCGTCACGCACCGTGCCGTGCAGGTGGCAACGCGACGTGCAGTTCACGGTGCACACCGCGTGCACCGACTTCTCGCCGGCCTTGGCCGGAGCCTCGTCGGCAACGGCCACGCCTTCGGGCGATGCCTGTGCGCCGAATCCGAGCGCGGACGCCACCGTGATGGCGCCGACGCCCTTGATGAACGTGCGGCGGGTCAGCTTCCCGTCGCGCATGAAGTACTCCGGAGCGGCTTCGGCAGGCGAAGCGCAGTGCCCGTTCGGGTTCCCCATGGTGTCCTCCCTCGTCTTGTTAACTCGTCTTGCCTTTGCGGCTCGACGCAGCATAGGCGCGAGGGCAGGAGCCCACCACACACGGCTGGGGCGGACCACCACGGTTGGACCGCGCTCCCAATGTTCGCGGCCGCCCACAACCTTGTGGGACGGAAACAAGGCTATGTTTGCTGCGCGCGCGAACCTTCCTACCATGCAAGCAATGCGATATTCTGACGAATTGACATGGGAATGCCAGGGGATGGGGGAGCATATGGAAGCGATCAGCCTGTTCGTGCAGCCAAAACCGCTGCTCAGCAACACGATCGAGCGCATCACGAAAACCGGCGAGCTGAAGGCAGCGTCTCACGTGCTCGCACCGGGCGACTACCTGTTTCGCGAAGGCGACGACATCCGCTCGACGTTCTATATCCAGCGCGGCATGGTGAGGCTGTACAGCACCACGCCCGACGGGTATTCCAAAACCGTGTTCTTCCACAAGGCGGGCACGCTCATCGGCTTTCAGGGGTTTCAATACGACGAAAATCGCAAGCCCTCCATCCTCAACGCGCGCGTCACCACGAAAGTCGAGCTGCTTGAAATCGACGGCGCTACGTTCGGCGCATATCTGCGCGACCACGGCGACGTGTGCTACGCCATGGCGCAATACCTGTTCGAGATGATGGCGCTGCAGACGCGCGAGGCGGTCAACGCGGCCATCTACCCCGTGCTGCAGCGATTTTCCGCGTTGCTGCTGACGCTCATGAGCGAATTCAGCGCGGCGCACGCCCCGGCTATCGTGCCGTTTTCCAACGATGAGATGGCCGAAATGCTTGGCGTGCACGTAAACTCGATCACCAACAGCATCAGCGCCCTGCGCAAAGCCGAATGCGTGGAGCGGCAGCGCGGTGCGCTCGTGATCACCGATTTTAAGAAGCTGAAAAGCGTGGCGGAAAGCCTGATCGCGAACAAGCGCTAGGCGCGAAAGGCAGCGCACAAGACGGTTGTGCTCCCCAAATTGTGCACGTTATTTGTTGACAGCAAAAGAATTTTGTGATTCGCACACTTCGTACGTCAACGTTTTTACGCGCGCGCTACCATTAGAGACAACACATCGGCGTCTTACGACGCCCCCGGCATGTTCTTTGCGCCGGGGGCGTCGTTTTTTCCGTCGCCTTTCCCTATTCGAATCCGCGAGCGCATATGCGTTTGGCGAGCCTTATGGGCCGCCTTTGGCTTGTGCGCTCAACGGACGCAACGCGGCTGCGCCATGCCGCACAGATTGGAGCCGCTCATGGCTAACTGGGGTCTTACCCGAAAGCAAATCATCATGCTGATCGTGCTGGTGTTCGGCACCTTCGTCACCGTGCTGAACCAGACGGTCGTGGCGCCGGCGCTACCATCGATCATGAGCGAGATGTGCGTCGACGCCGCCGTCGCACAGTGGTTGACCACCGGATTTACGCTGGTCAACGCCATCATGGTGCCCATCACCGCGTTTCTGACCGACCGCTTCACCACGCGCCGGCTGTTCCTTGCGTCCATGGTCCTGTTCACCGCCGGCACGGCGCTGGCGGCCTGGGGCCCGAACTTCCCCGTGTTGCTTGCCGGCCGTTTGGTTCAAGCCGCCGGCGCCGGCATCCTCATGCCGCTCGTGATGACGGTGCTCATGTGGACGTTCCCCATCGACTGTCGCGGCACCGCCATGGGCGTGTTCGGCATCGTCATCGCGTTCGCCCCCGCCGCCGGCCCCACCGTCGCCGGCATCATCATCGACCAGGCGAACTGGCACGTCATGTTCTGGATCATCGCCGTGCTGTGCGCAGCCGTCATCGTGTTCGCCGCCTTCGCGCTTGAACGTGGCGGCGAAACGAACAAGGACGTGAAGCTCGACGTGGTTTCGGTCGCCCTGTCCACGCTCGGGTTCGGCGGGCTGCTGTACGGCCTGTCGGCAATCGGCAGTTACGGCGTGACCGCCGATTCGGCGGGCGGTGTCGTTATCGGCGCGGTTGCGCTCGCGTTCTTCTTCCGCCGCCAGCTGCGCATGGAGCAGCCTATGCTGCAGGTGCGCGTGCTGACGAACCGTAAGTTCCTCATCGCCACCATCATCGTGATGCTCGTGCAAGGCGCGCTGCTTGCCGGCGGCATCCTCATCCCCATCTTGCTGCAGTCCTACATGGGCTTCTCCGCCACCACATCGGGCCTTGTGCTGCTACCCGGCGCCATCGTCATGGGAGCCATGGGACCGGTCGCCGGCCGCTTGTTCGACAAGCACGGCCCGCGCGTGCTGGCCGTCATCGGCACCGGCGTGCTGGCGCTGACCACCGCCACGTTCATGTTCATGGGGCCGGGTATGGGGCTCATCACGCTCACGGTCATCTACACGGTGCGCCTGTTCAGCCTGTCGCTGGTGAACATGCCCATCTCCACCTGGGGCATGAATGCGCTGCCCGACAAGCTGATGAACCACGGAACCTCCGTGCAGAACACGTTTCGCCAGGTGGCGGGCTCGCTGGGCACAGCCGTCATCGTGTCCGCGTCCACCGTTGCCACCAACATGGTTTCCGGTTCGACCGATGCCGTGACCGCCGGCGTGTTCGGCATCCATGCGGCGTTCGCCGTGGCCACGGCCCTGTGCGTGCTGGGCTTCGTGCTGACCGTAGCGCTCGTGCGCAACAAGCCCGGCGATGAGGCGGCCGCCGACGAAGACAATGCGCACCGCTCCATCATCGAGCAGATCATGAAGCGCGACGTGTACACGCTGCCTGAAAACGCCACCGTGCTCGAAGCCATGCAACTGCTGGTGAACAACCATATCAGCGCCGCGCCGCTGGTCGACGCCGCCGGCAAGCCGACCGGATTCATCTCCGACGGCGACATCATGCGCTACCTGTCCAAGCGCGGCCAGATGATCATGGACCCCGTGGTGATGATCGTGCAAACCGTGGACGCGTATTCCGACCACAAGGACTACGCCCACAAGCTGGAGCACCTTATGGGCATGAAAGCCTCCGATATCGGCGCGAAGGGGATCATCGGCGTCAGCGTGCACGCCGACCTGCCCGAGATTTGCCGCGTGCTTGGCGAGAATCACCTGAAGAAGGTACCCGTGCTCGAAGACGGCGTCATCGTGGGCGTTATCAACCGAAGCGACATCACGCACTTCAGCATGGAGAAATACCTGGAGGAGCGCGGGGCGTAGAACGCGCAGGGACGCAATCCCCCGCGAAGCGACGGTCGGCAACGGCCGCCTGGACGCCGAACGAAAACCCGCTTTAGAGACATAAGTCCGAGGGGGCTCGGCGAGCGACCCCCCCCCTGAACGCAAAACTCCCGCTACCGCGCAATTCAATTTGCGGTAGCGGGAGTTTTTGCAGCCTGGGCCTATACGACCTATACGGCAAGGCCGACCATCAAGTGCATCATATAGAACGCGAAACGCATGACGAAGATGCCGGCGAACACCAGCAGACACGAGACAAGCAGGCGAACAAGCACGCGCTTGGAGAATGCAAGCTCACCCCCGCCGTGCGCCACCGCTTCCCTCGACACGGCATGCATCGTGAAGGCGGCAAGCACGCAACCGGCAAAGCACATCAACGCGAACACCAGCAGCATCGTGCGGTAATGCGGCACAAGGTCGGCTGCCGCGACCACCGAATTCGCGACACCATTCAATAGCCGGCCCTGCACGATATACGCGGCCATATTAGCCGCAAGCGCAATGAAGGGCACTGTCATCAGCAGCAGACCGAAACGCCCCGCAAGCGCACGCCATTGGGCGGCATACAACGTGATCGCCGCCAGCAAAGGCCCTCCCACCAGGGCATTCAACCACAACGAAATCGGAACCGTAGGCAAGCTCCAAGTGACGATGGTGTCGACGGAATACGCAAGGGACACCATCGTCACGAACGCGACGCCCGTTGCCACAATCATCGTCAGCAGCAGCCGATGCAGCCATACAAAGGGCTTGGCCGAAAACGAGTACAGCCAATACAGGCCGCTGCACGCCAACAACCCCACCGCGCTGACGACTTCGTTCGAAAGAGGGCTGGACCCGACGTGCAAAAACACGTACAGCGCATTGGCCGGGTTTCCAAGATGCGTGGCCGACGCGACAAGCCCTACCATGGTAACCACAAGGGGGATGCACATGAACGTGCTGATGCGCGCCCGCATCGTCGATTCGAGCTTCGGAAGCAACAACACCGCCGCAACCAGAACAAGGGCGATAGCGCCCGAAGGGGCGAGCGTGGTGAACAGCACCAACGTCACCTCGCCTAACGCAGTATCGAACCCGGAAATCATCAGCTCCCCCTCTTTGCAGCACTGCTCGATGCGAAACGCGCATAACACCTGCATGGTCCGGCGCGTCAGCTTGCAGCGACGCGCCGGACCAAACGATTCCTTGGTATTTTAGCGATAGAAGCGAGGCGTGACGACCTCCAACCCCAACGCCTCCTGAACGCCGTCCAAGCTTGCACGCGTTAAGCGAGCCAGCCCTTCATAGAAAGGATGCTCGGCGGCATCGGCAAGCTCGTCCAGGAAATGCCCCACCCACGTCAGGAAGTGAAGGCTCAGGAACTCGCCCAGGTCGGCGGGCTGATTCTGCGCGAGCCACGCCATAAGGGCGAGCATAAGCCCGATATGGTCCTCCGGGGTTTTCTCGTCAGCGGTTCGCGCAACGCCATGTTCGCGCATCCATGCGCGCAGCTCAAGGGCGGTCGCGCCGAACACCACGCACTCCCGGTCGGTGTACACCGAGCCCCACGGCGGCGCCGGCTTTGCGGCCGGGCCAATGAACAAGCGGCGATACTCCCACGTCAGATCATCATCCGCGGCAAAGGCACCGCCCTCTCCGGCAACGCGGCTCGGCGCCAGGCCCTCGACCATCATTGCCAGATAACGTGCGGCCTCTTTCTGGCCGGCAAACGGCCATTCCGCGCCAGCAGTCTGTGCATCAAGCGCAGCGACCGCCGCAAACTCGGCCTCTGCAGAGCCTGTTCGCGGGTCCTGCAGGAAGAACGGCGCCAGGGTGTTCCCCAGAAACGCAACGCCCTCAAGCGTCGCAGCATCAAGATCCGTCATGCGATCCTCTCCTTATCGCTTAAGGCATCCATCATAAGGCAAAGGGCGCGCCCGCAAACCGGACGCGCCCCGAAAAGCATCGACCCTCAGCGGTTAGCCGATGCACAGGCCAACGCTCAGCTGCACCGCATAGAACGCCAGGCGAGCAGCGAACACGCCCACGATCGCCAGCACCGGAGCCGCGGCGGCAAGCGCCGTGGACTTCGAGTTGCGCAGAGCCATGAAGGCGGCCGCTGCGGCAACGACCATGCACACCACGCCGATCCACATGGGAGCAGAGGCGGCGGTAACCAGGTCCGCGCCGTCGACCAGCGCGTTGCCCATGCCGGACACGCTCATGACCTGCACCAACAGGCCAACCACGCCAAGGACCAGGCCGACGACCAGCACCGCCAGCGCAGCCATCTTGAAGCCACCCTTCGCAGCATCCTCAAGCGCACCGGACAGCGCCAGCACGAGCACGCCCAGGGAAACGCCGCCCAGCAGGCTGAAGCCCAGCACGGCAACGGGAACCATCGGGGTGTTCCAGGAAACGATGGTCTCCATCATGTAGGCAGCGCCCGTGAAGCACGCGAACACGATCGCCATGACAGCTACCACAGCGGCAAAACCCTTGCGAGCACCCTCGCCAAGCTTGCCGGCGAGCGCCACGATCCAGTACACGATAGCCAGCACGGCGAACACGACGCCGGCAAGCAGCTCGTTGGACAGCGGGCTCGCGCCCAGGCCGGCGAACACGCCGAACGCATGCATGGGGCTTGCCAGATGGAAGAACGCGCAGATGAAGCCTGCCACCAACACGACGACCGGGATGGTGGTCATGCGGTCGATCTTCTTCAGCTGCTCATCGGAGAACTTCGTGGTGAAGAAAGCCACAGCCAGCGCGATGAACGCGCCCGCGCCGATAGGCGCCAGCGTGGTGAACAAAGCCAAAGGCAGCTCGGCCATCATGCTACATCACCTCCAGGGGATTCACGACTTTGCCGTCCTCGGCACCTGCGGGCAGGGCGTCGGCGGAAGCCTTGATGTACAGGTTCGGTTTCGTGTAGGTCGGCTCGGGCAGAGGCGCGATGTTCCCGCGCTCGCCGAGCTTGGCCATTTCCTCGATCGTGCCGAAGTCCAACGCGCGAGCCGGGCACGCCTCCACGCATACAGGCTTTTCACCTGCGGCAACACGCTCGGCGCAACCGTCGCACTTCACGCTGTGGCCCTTTTCGCGATCGACCTTCGGCGCGTTGTACGGGCAGGCCATGTGGCAGTAGCCGCAACCGATGCACTTGTCGGCGTCCACGGACACCAGACCGGTTTCGGGGTCTTTGTGCATTGCGGTGGTCGGGCACACCTTGGTGCACGCCGGGTCATCGCAGTGGTTGCACGACATGGACAGCGGATAGCTCACGCAGCTGCTGACGACGCAGCCGTTCGCATCGCGCTCGGTCGTGCCCAACGTCACCTCGTACACCTTGCGGAACGCGGTGCCGACGCTCAGGTCCTTGAAATCCTTGCAGGCCATCTCGCAGGTTTTGCAACCCGTGCAGCGAGTGCCGTCGAAATGAAATGCATATCGAGTCATCTCTTACTCCTCTCGTACTCGCTGCCTTTAAGCCTTCACGACTTCGCAGATGTTGGAATGCTGCGGATTGCCCTTGGCCAACGGGCTCGGGCGATGCGTGGTCAGCGTGTTGATGCAACCGCCCTTGTCCAGACGAGCCTTGGGATCGGAAGAGGACATATCCGCGTTATGCCAAGCACCCTGGGAAATGGCGACCATGCCCGGGATAACACGCGGCGTGACCTTCGCCAACAGCTCGATGGTGCCGAACTCGTTCTTCACATGGACGGTGTCGCCCTGCTTGATGCCGCGAGGCTCCGCATCTGCCGGATTGATCCAAGCCTCCTGCGGGTTGACCTCCTTCAGCTCCTCGATACCGCCCCAAGAGGAGTGCAGACGGCCGCGATAATGGAAGCCGCCCAACGCCAACGGATACTCATCGGTGGTCGTTTCAACGCCATCCCACTCGGGGATGTACGCGGGGATCGGCGCCAGCGTGTTCAGGCATGCAAGCGTATCGCCGTCGGTCAGCTCCCAGCCTTCGGTGTCTTTCAGCAGCTTCTCGGAGAAGATCTCGATCTTGCCGGAGGGCGTGGTCAGCGCGTTGGCCTCGGGATCATCGCGGAACTTCTTCATGGAAATGGTGGGGGCATATTCGCGCGTGTACACGCCCATCTTCACCGCTTCATCCCACGTGGGCAGCTCCTCGTCCTTCTCGCGAGACTTCTCGTACAGCTCCTTCATCCACTCGAGCTCGGTCTTGCCCTCGGTGAACTTGTCTTTGACGCCAAACTTGTCGGCGATAAGCTCGCACATCTCGTAGCAGGTCTTGCGCTCGTACTTCACGGACGTAGCAGGGGTGCCGGTGATGACATAGCCCCAGTTCGAGCCCGTGGCGATCTGCGAGTTCTGCTCGAAGCGGAACATGTCGGGCAGGATGACGTCGGAGTACTTCAGGGAATCGGTCATCACGATGTCGATGCCCAGGATGAACTCGCACAGCGACTCGTCCACCAGGATGTCGTGCGCATAGTTGATGTCGCCATGCTGGTTGGTCAGGCAGTTGCCCGCGTAGTTGATCATGTACTTGATACCGGTGTTCAGCTTGTCGACGTATTTCACGCCCCAGTTCTTGGCCGTCATGTCCGCGCCATGCTTGATGGCGTCGGTCCACACGAAGCACGAGATGGAGGCCTTCACCGGATTGGTGCCCGCCGGCAGGGACTGCAGCGTCGGGCTGTTGCGCGCCTCGCGGCAACCGTTGTTGGTGCCCGCCAGGCCGACCTGGCCGACCAGGCACGGCAGGGCCATGATGGACCAGGACGTCCACTCGCCGTTGCTGCGACGCTGCGGGCCCCAGCCCTGGCAGACGAACAGCGGCTTGGTGGTGCCGATCTCTTCAGCCAGCTCCTCGATCTTCTTCTCGGGGATGCCGGTGACCTTGGCAGCCCACGCCGGCGTCTTCTCCACCTTGTCGTAACCCGTGCCCATAACATAGTCGAAATAGGACATGTTCTTGCCCTTGTACGCCTCGGGCATGGTCTGTTCGTCAAAGCCCACGCAGTAGGTGTGCAGGAAGTCCATATCGCACATGTCATGCTGAATCAGGTAATGTGCGATACCCGCGACCAACGCGGCGTCGGTGCCGGGGTTGATGGGCAGCCACTGGTCGGAATGGCCCATGATGGAGTCGTTCATGCGCGGATCGATCACATAGATCTTCGCACCGGTCTTCTCGCGCAGCTGGACCCAGTCGTAATGAGTGGTCAGACCGCCCTGGCGCGTTTCGGTGGGGCTGGTACCGAACATGAGGATGAGCTTGGCATCCTCGGCGTTCTTGAAGGAGCTGCCGCCGTTGTTCTTGGAGCCGTACATGTAAGGGGTGATGGCCGTGATCTGGGCAGTGGAATAATCGCCGTAGCGATTCAGGCTGCCGCCCAGCATGTTCAGCAGTCGATTGAACGGACGAGCCGTGGTTGCGGAAACGCCGGTCGCATACGGCAGGTACACAGCCTCGTTGCCGTACTTCTCGATAACCTCTTTGAGCTTCGTGGCCGCCAGGTCGATAGCCTCATCCCAAGAGATGCGCTCGAACTTGCCCTCGCCGCGCTTGCCGACGCGCTTCATGGGGTAGTTGATGCGGTCGGGATGGTTCATCCAACGACGATACGTACGGCCGCGCAGGCACGCACGGGGCTGCGGGTCATCGAACCCGGCGTCCTTGCTCGTGCAGGTGTCCACCCACACAACCTCATCGTCCTTCACATGGAACTTCAGGCTGCAGCGGCCCGGGCAGTTGATGGCGCAATGGCCCCATGTGATCTTCTCCTCGGACTCCGCGAGCGCCGGTTCGGTTGCGCCGAACAGGTTCGCACCCGTTGCAGCAGCGCCGCCGACGGCGGCCAGAGCACCCAGCGCACCCGTCGACTTGACGAACGTGCGGCGGTTCATGCTTGGCATGTCTTGCATTGCCTCCCCCTTCATTCTTTCCTTTTCGCCTCTGTCGAAACGGCTGCGCTATCGCGCGCCGCGACACGGCTTCTTCCTTTCGCGGCCTTTTCGCCGCTCACCACCCTTGCTTCCTTGGTTGGGGCTCGTCTACCCTCCAAGCGCATTTGGTGAGGAAACCTTATCGCCTTGCCCGATCAGCCGTGTCACATAAAACGTGCGAATTTCGCGTTTGCCCAGTTCACAGGCTATCACCCTTTGCAGTATGTGACAGCCTGGACCCGATTGCGCGCTATACTGTTTTGAGCAATCGATTTCGCATTCTTGCTATGCAGCGGCGAAATCACGCAAGGGAGAAGAGCACTCGACCATCCGCCGCCGGCACCTTCAGGCGGGCGAACGGCAGTGCCCGACGACGAGGATCTCTGTGGCACGTACACGCATTTCCAACATAGCCCGCACGTTCAAGCCCAACACCGCATCGCTTGGATACGCCCTCTTTTTGGCCATCAACGCAGCCGGCGTATGGGGCGGCGTGTTCCCGTTTCTGCCCATGAACTTCCAAACCCCGGAGGTCATGTTCTGGTTCTTCTTGATGCAATCGCTCGTGTTCTCGCTATGCTATTTCGCCAGCGCCATCGGAGTGTACTACTTCCCCGGACCTACGCGCCGCTTCATGGTGATGCTTGCCAGCGCCCCTTATCTGCTTGGCTGGTGCTGCCTTATCGGAGCCATCTATCTACATGGAATCGCTCACATATTGGTGATCGCCGGCGGTGCGCTTCTGGGCCTGGGGTCTGCCGGCTTCTATATGTTGTGGCAGCGCCTGTTCGCCAGCTTCGACGCAGACCATGGCAACCATGACCTGATCCTGGGCACGGCCTATGGCGCGCTTCTGTACTTCGCCCTGTACGCCATCCCACAAGCCGTGACCGCGTTTCTCATCCCGCTGGTGTTCATGCCGCTGTTCGCGCTCGCCATCGTGCTGAAAAGCCGGCACATCGACTTGAGGCAGCCCATGTTCGAGGATGTTCCGCGCGAGCACCCGAACGTGTATAGGCGCGTGCTGCGCGATTACTGGCGCAGCGCCTTATGCGTCGGCGCCATCGCATTCTGCACCGGCGTCATGCGCTCGCTGGCCATCGGCGACCCACGGGTCGGCAGCCTTGTGAACCTGCTGTCGATGACGGGATGCCTGGTTGCGGGCATCGGCGTTTTGGTGCTCTGGCAGTTCAAGAACGTGCGGATGAACGTCGCCAACGCCTACCGCATCGCCTTCCCGCTGCTCATCAGCTCGTTTCTGGTGCTTCCGTTTTGCAGCGACGGTTATGCGCGATGGCAAGCCGCCATCCTGTATGCGGTATACAGCGTGGCCATCGCGCTCATGATGATCCAGTGCGCGCAGGCATCGCGCGACCGAGGCATCAACCCCGTGTTCATCTACGGCTTCTTCGCTGGCATCGTGTATGCATTGCACGATGTCGGGTTCCTTGCAGGCACCTTCGCCGAGCAGATACGCGTCATCGGCATGCAGCCCGATGCCGTCGTCGCGCTGGTGGCGGTGTACTTGCTCGGCCTTATGTTCTTCATCGGCCAAGGCGGCTTCAAACGGGCGCTGGCGGCAAGCCAAGCGGAGGACATCGAGCTTGTCGCAGGCGCGCCTTTGCAAATCGCCGACATCAACGAGCGCCAAACCGACCTCGATGAAGTCGAATCAGGAAGCGAAGCGTCTCCCGCGGCAAACGCCGGATGCGCGGGCCCCTGCCCTTTCAACATGCAAGATACCGGCATGTTCGAGATGAGGCCCATCATCATCGCACGAACGGATACCGAGGACGCCTCGATCGCCAGAGAACCCGCGATGGCGCCCGACAACGGCCCCCTCCCGACGGATGCCGCAAAACTCGAGAAACGCGACCATGCCCGCAGCTCCGATGCGCCCAACTACCAGGACCGCCTGTCGAAGCAGGCTGTGCTGGTTCGACAGCACTACCGCCTATCCGCGCGCGAAACCGAGGTCATGGAGCTCATCGCACGAGGCAACACCGTGGCGCGCATCGCCGAGCAGCTGGTGGTTTCGGAAAACACCATCCGAACCCACAGCAAGCGCATCTACGCCAAGCTGGATATCCACAAGAAGCAAGAGCTGGTCGACCTGCTGGAAACGTTCAATCCGAAAGACCTGGAAGATTAACCTCTGAACGAACGATGGCCGCGCATTTCGCGCGGCCATCTTGCTTCAGTTCGTCACATCCCCGCTTTGATCAAGGCTGATCGGCTCGCCCACATACGTGGACGGCACGCGGAACAGCGCCTTGAAGAAGTCCTTAGTGCGCGCGGGAATCTCCCGAATATCGTATTGCAGTTGTTTCTGATACTCGTGGTAGTCGCTGGGAACGCCCTCGGCTTGCATCCCCAGGCTTTTCGCGGACCACAACGCGCGATACAGGTGATACGTTTGTGTGGCAACCACGATGCGCTCGCACCCGAACACGTATTTCGCCCGGTACATGCTCTCGTACGTGGAGAAGCCCGCATGATCGCAGAAGATATCCTGACTGGGCACGCCTTGCGCGATAGCGTATTGCTTCATCGCCTTCACTTCGTTGTACGAAGCGGTGCCGTTGTCGCCGCTCATGATGATCTTCGGCGCCACTCCCGCAAAGTACAGCGCGATGCCATCATCCAGGCGATCGGCCAGAATACCCGAAGGCGTTCCGTCCGGCAACACCGATGCCCCGAGCACCACGATGGCATCGGCGTTGCCGATACTGGCCTTCTCGGGGGTGACGATGGACCCTTTCGAGCCCACGATGGTCACCACGTTCGTAATGGCGAACACCGCCACCACGGCAAATACCGCCGCCAGCACCATATCCAGCACCCGCCTCAGGCATCCCTTATGTTTCTTCGCGCTACTCATAGGAAACAGACAATAGCAAACGCCGAAACCTCACGGCAAGCGTTTCGCCGGAACGGCGCAACAACGCCACCGAAACCCAACCCCGAAAACAAAACGACCCGGAGCATCCTCCGGGTCGCTTCGACTGCAATGTCAGCGTTTTTACTTCGCCACGATGTTCACCAGACGACCGGGCACCACAACGACCTTCTTCAGGTCCTTGCCTGCCACGGCGTCTTGCACGGCCTCGAGCGCCACAGCCTTCACGGATTCCTGATCGGCATCCGCGGCAACCGTGATACGGGCCTTCACCTTGCCGTTGATCTGCACGGCAAGCTCGACCTCGTCGTCCTTGGCCTTCTCGGGGTCGAACTCGGGCCATTCCTGCGTATGGATGGAGCCCTCGCAACCCAACGCATCATGCCACAGCTCGTCGGTCATATGCGGGCAGATGGGTGCCAGCAGCCTTACCAGCACATTGGCGACCTCGGTCGCAAGCGCCTGCTCGTCAGCGGATGCGGCGCGCTGCTCCGGGCCGACCTTGCGCAGGTAATCGCCGATGGCGTTCACCAGCTCCATGATGGCGGCGATGGCGGTGTTGAAGTTGTTGCGATCGAAATCGTCCACAACCTTACCGGCGACGCGATGACGCTCGCGCAGCAGCACCTTACGAGCCGCTGCCGCCTCGGCATCGGATGCGCCCGGCTGGTACAGCGTATCCTCGTCGGCCTTGCCCACCAGGTCGTGCACCATGCGCCACACGCGGTTGAGGAACTTGTGCATGCCGGCCAGGCCGTCCTCGTTCCACTGCAGCTCCTTATCAGGCGGAGCCATGAACAGGATGTAGGCGCGCACGGCGTCGCAGCCGTAGCCCGCGATCATCTCCTCGGGGGAGATGACGTTGCCCTTGGACTTGCTCATGACGTCGCCGTGCTCGTCAAGCACCATGCCCTGGCACAGCAGGTTCTTGAACGGCTCGTCGAAGTCCAGCATGCCCAGATCGCGCAGCACCTTTGTGAAGAAGCGGCTGTACAGCAGGTGCAGGATGGCGTGCTCGATGCCGCCGATGTACTGGTCGACCGGCATCCAGCGGTTGGTTTTCGCGCTGTCGAAGGGCAGCTCGGTGTTGTGCGGGTCGGTGTAGCGCAAGTAATACCAGCTCGAGCACGTGAACGTGTCCATGGTATCGGTCTCACGGCGAGCCTCGCCGCCGCACTTCGGGCACGTGCACTTCGCGAAGCCCTCGTGCGTTGCCAAGGTCTCGCCGGCGGAAAGGTCGATGTCCTCGGGCAGGCGCACCGGCAGGTCTTCTTCCGGCACCGGCACCAGGCCGCACTTATCGCAGTAGATCATCGGGATGGGGTTGCCCCAATAGCGCTGGCGGGAGATCAGCCAGTCGCGCAGGCGGAACTCCACCTTGCGCTTGCCGCGGCCCGCGGCCTCCAGATCGGCAACGATGGCCTCCTCGCCCTCGGAATGCTTGCCGCCCGTAAGGCCGGTGTACTTGCCGGACTGCACCAGTCGACCCTCGGCCTCCATGGCGCTATCCCAATCGACGCTGGTGACCACACGGCCCTGTTCGTCTTTGAGCTGCTCGAACAGCGGGTCGTCGTCACCCAAGATGATGGGGATGATGGGCAGGTCGTATTTCTTGGCGAACTCGAAGTCGCGCTGGTCGCCGCACGGCACAGCCATAACCGCGCCGGTGCCGTAATCGGCCACGATGTAGTCGGCAACCCACACGGGCACCTTCTCGCCGTTGATGGGGTTCACCACATAACGGCCGGTGAACGCACCGTGCTTCTCCTTGTTGCCCTGCGCACGCTCGACGGCGGTGATCTTCTTCGCGTCCTCGACCACCTGCATGACCGCGGCCTCATACTCCGTGCCCTCGACCAGGCCCTTCAGGATGGGGCTTTCCGGGGCAAGCAGGAAGAAGCTGCAGCCGAACAGGGTGTCGGCACGCGTGGTGAACACGGTGATCAGGTCGTCTTCCGTGGGATTCTCGGGTGCGTTGCCCTGCTTGTCGCACAGCGTGAACTTCACCTCGGCGCCCTCGGAGCGGCCGATCCAGTTCGCCTGCATCTGCTTGACGCGCTCCGGCCAGCCGTCCAGCTGATCCAGGTCGTCCAGAAGCTCCTGCGCGTAATCGGTGATCTTGAGATACCACTGCGTCAGGTCGCGCTTCTCGACGGCGCTGTGGCAACGCCAGCACTCGCCCTCGGTGACCTGCTCGTTGGCGAGCACGGTCTGGCACTTCGGGCACCAGTTCACCGGAGAGTTGCGACGCTCCACCAGGCCGCGCTTCCAGAACTGCAGGAAGATCCACTGGCCCCAGCGGTAGTACTCGGGGTCGCACGCCACGACGGTACGGTCCCAGTCATAGGAAAGGCCCATGCGCTTGAAGCTGGCCTTCTGGGTTTCGATGTTGGCATAGGTCCACTTCGCCGGATGGCTGTGATGCTTGATGGCCGCGTTCTCAGCCGGCAGGCCGAACGCGTCCCAACCCATGGGATGCAGCACGTCGAAGCCACGCATCTTGGAATAGCGGGCGATGACGTCGCCGATCGTGTAGTTGCGCACATGGCCCATATGGATGTCGCCCGACGGGTACGGGAACATCTCGAGCACGTACTTCTTGGGCTTGGCGTGATCTTCCGTGACCTTGTACAGGTCGGCATCTTCCCAAGCCTTCTGCCAACGAGGTTCGATCTCGTGAGGGTTGTACTGTTTCATCGTCCATCTTCCTTGGCTGACGCGGTAATACACATAGGGTTCATTGTAGCAGCCCCGCGTTTTCACGAGGGGAAAAAGCGGCAACATCCCAGGCAAGGAAAGCCGAGCGGACTCCTGGGGAAACCTCGTCCGGCTTTCGTGCCGGCATTGCGGGTTCGATGCCGGAAAACGACAAGCCGCCCAGGCAGCCCGACCCGCTTGCGGCGCGCAGTCAAGGTTTACCCCTGACTGCGCGAACCGCAGCGGAACGGCGCGCCTGAGCGGCCTGTGTGCTTTACGCTGTTCGCCGAATTCGGCTCGACGAGGCCTTGATTAACGCTTGATGTTGTAGAAAGCGTTCTTGCCAGCGTACTGAGCCTGGGAGTCGAGCTCCTCCTCGATACGCAGCAGCTGGTTGTACTTGGCAACGCGGTCGCTACGGCACGGAGCGCCGGTCTTGATCTGGCCGGTGTTCAGAGCCACGGACAGGTCGGCGATGGTGGTGTCCTCGGTCTCGCCGGAGCGGTGGCTCATAACGCATGCGTAACCCGCCTGCTTGGCCATCTCGATGGCATCCAGCGTCTCGGACAGGCTACCGATCTGGTTGACCTTGATGAGGATGGCGTTGGCGCAACCAAGCTCGATGCCCTTTGCCAGGCGCTTGGAGTTCGTGACGAACAGGTCGTCGCCCACCAGCTGCACCTTGTCGCCGATGCGGTCGGTCAGCTGCTTCCAGCCGTCCCAGTCCTCCTCGGCCATGCCGTCCTCGATGGAGATGATCGGGTACTTCTCGACCAGCGCGGCCCAGTAGTCCACCATCTCGGCGCTGGTCAGTTCGCGACCCTCGCCCTTCAGCTCGTACTTGCCGGTTTCAGCGTTGTAGAACTCGGTGGAAGCCGGGTCCATGGCGAACATGATGTCGTCGCCGGGCTTGTAGCCTGCCGCCTCGCAAGCCTTCACGATGTACTGCAGGGGCTCTTCGTTGGTGGTGAAGTTGGGAGCGAAGCCGCCCTCGTCGCCGACGCCACCGCCCAGGCCGGCCTCGTGCAGAACCTTCTTCAGGGTGTGGTAGATCTCGGCGCACCAGCGCAGCGCCTCGGCGAACGACTCGGCGCCCACCGGCATGATCATGAACTCCTGGAAGTCGACGTTGTTGTCGGCATGCACGCCGCCGTTGAGGATGTTCATCATGGGCGTGGGCAGGATATGGCCGTTCACGCCGCCCACGTACTTGTACAGCGGAAGACCGGCGGACTCGGCAGCGGCCTTGGCGCAGGCCAGGGACACGCCCAGGATGGCGTTAGCGCCCAGAGCGCCCTTGTTGTCCGTGCCGTCCAGCTCCAGCATCACGTCGTCGATAGCGCGCTGATCGTCGGCTTCGAAACCGACGAGCGCGTCGGCGATCTCATCGTTCACATGGCCAACGGCATCCAGGGTGCCCTTGCCCAGATAGCGCTCCTTATCGCAGTCGCGCAGCTCAACGGCCTCGAACGCGCCCGTGGACGCACCGGAGGGAACGGCCGCACGACCGAAGGAACCATCCTCCAACACAACTTCCACCTCGACCGTGGGGTTGCCGCGAGAGTCCAGGATTTCACGCCCGAACACATCGATGATGACGCTCATTGAATGCCTCCTCGTAGGATGTTTCCTTTTGCGCCCGGCGCCTTGCACCAGGCCATACGGGCAAATGATACCATGCCCGCCCCGACATGTGCGAACCAGCAGGCGGACGGCGAAATGCGCCTGTGCGCGGAGGCGATCGCTAGGGAATGGCGATAGCGGCGGCGTTCGCTGTGGCCGAATGCGCGCCTATGCACGGAAGCGATTACTAGAAGAACGCCGCTACGGCTAGAGCAGAAACGCTATTGCGGCAAGAAGGCCTAAACCGCAGGTCAGCGCGGCAACGGACGGCATCGTCATGCGATAGTCTCGTAGCGAGGTTCGCCGGCCGCCGCGCACGCCATAGCAGCGGGCATCCATGGCAACCGAAAGCTTGTCCGCCCTTCGGAACATTCCCACGAACAACGGGATGAAGACCGGAGGCCAAGCCGACAATCGTTGCCATAATCCACCTCGATGAAACGATGCGCCTCGTGAGAATTGAGCACCATGGATCGCGCAGAGCTCTTGAGCCATCAAGGGGATGAAGCGAATAGCCATGCAAAACACCATAGCGATATCATCTGCTGGCATGCGCAAAGCCCGCAACGGGAACACGAACGACCGCAGCGCATCGGTAAGCGCCGTAGACGTTGTGGTAAGCACGACGATGAAGCTGCCAAGGACGAGCAAGATCATCCTTGCTCCGTAAAAGCAACCCAGCACGAACCCCACCTGGTTATTGATCGATGCGAACAACACAGTGAGAGCCGCCATCATGTACACGGGGATTCCCATAGCCAGCATGCGGCCAAGCGGGACGCGGGCTGCCAAAGCCAGCACCAGGCATACACCGGCAAGCAGGCACTGTCCGACCCACGTTTCAACCCAGAAAACGGTTGCGGTATATGCGCACAGCAGCACAACCTTCACCCGAGCATCGCAGGTGTGCACGAAAGAATCGCCGTCGATATACGTGTTAATTCGTAATTGCATGCGTGAAGTATAGCGCAGCATGAGATTCAGGAAGAAGAACACTGCGCCCCTTAAGCCACAGCGCACAATGAACGCTTGCGAGAAAAAAGTTTTAGGTGTTTCTGCAAGCGAATCAATCCAAAAAAGAAAGGACCCCGAAGGGTCCTTTCTCAATAGCATGTGAGGGTAGCTTATTCAGCCTTCTCCTCAGCAGCCTCGACAGCCTCAGCAGCTTCCTCGGCCTTGGGCTCCTCGACAGCCTCGACCTTCTTCGGAGCAGCCTTCTTGGCAGCCGGCTTCTCAGCCTTCTTGGCCACCGGCTCGGTGACGAGCTCCATGATGACCATGGGAGCGTTGTCGCCCTTGCGGTTGCCCAGCTTCATGATGCGGGTGTAGCCACCCTGACGATCGGCGAACATGCCCTGCTCGACCTTCTCGAAGATCTCGCGGACCAGTTCCTTGTCGTTGCCCAGCGCAGCGATGGCCAGACGACGGCTATGCAGGTCGCCCTTCTTCGCCCAGGTGATGATCTTGTCGACATCGGGGCGGATTTCCTTAGCGCGGGACTCGATGGTCTTGATGCGGTCGTTGAGGAACAGCGCCTGCACCAGACTACGCTTCATGGCCTTGGTATGGGCAAAGTCGGTGCCCAGCTTGCGGCCCTTGTAGTTATGCCTCATGGTAGGTTTCTCCTATTGCTTCAAATTGAGGTCCATGGAAATGAGCTTGTCCTTCACTTCCTCAATGGACTTCGCACCAAAGTTCCTGATGTTCAGCAGGTCGTTCTCGGAGAACTCGACCAGCTGGCGCACCGAATGGATGCCGGCGCGCTTCAGGCAGTTGTACGAGCGGACGGACAGGTCCAGGTCCTCGATCTGCTTGTCCAGCTCGGCGTTCGACTCCTGACCCTCCGGAGCGAAGATGGACGGCACTTCGCCCTCTTCCTCTTCGGGGGTGCTGGTCAGGCTGAGGAACGCGCCCATGTACTGGTTGATGATGTTGGCAGCACGGGTGACCGCATCGATAGGCTCGATGGAGCCGTCCGTCTCAACCTCCAAAACCAACTTGTCGTAGTCGGTACGCTGGCCCACGCGGGTGTCGGTCACGTTCATCGTGCAACGGCGAACCGGGGAGAACAGCGAGTCGACATGGATGACGCCGATAGGATCCTCCGTGCGCTTGTTGCGCTCGGCGGAAACGTAACCGCGGCCCACGCCAATACGGACCGTCATGTCAAGCTGGCCGCCGTCGGCAACCGTGGCGATGACATGCTCGGGGTTGATCAGCGTGAACTCGGTGGGAACCTGCAGGTCCGCACCGGTCACAACGCAGGGGCCCTCGGCAGAAACATGAGCCGTGGCCTCTTCCACGTCGTCATTGAGAGCCGAGAAGACCAGGCCCTTGACGTTCAGGACGATATCGGTGATATCCTCGATGACGCCTTCAGCCGTGGTGAACTCGTGCTGCACACCGTCGATTTGGATGGCCGTCGCCTTGGCGCCGTCGAGAGACGACAGCAGAACGCGACGCATGCTGTTACCCAGCGTATAGCCGTAGCCACGCTCCAGCGGTTCCACGATGAAACGCGCAACAGTATCGTTGACTTCTTCCGTTGTTACCGTCGGCCTCATGAACTCTGTCATGTTGGGTAAGCCTCCTTACTAGCGCGATTACTTGGAGTAGAGCTCGACGATGAGCTGTTCGCGGATGTCGAGATCGATCTGATCGCGGGTCGGAAGAGCCAGAACGCTGCCCTGCAGCTTCTCGATGTCAACCTCAAGCCAAGCCGGAACCTGGAAACGGGCGTTGGAGACCAGAGCGCTCTTGATGACCAGCAGTTCCTTGGACTTGTCGGCAACAGCAATCTTGTCGCCGGCCTTGACGCGGTAGGACGGGATGTCCACGCGACGGCCGTTGACGGTGATGTGGCCGTGGGTCACGATCTGACGAGCTTCCTTGCGGGTGCGGGCAAAGCCCAGACGGAAGATCACGCTGTCCAGACGGGACTCCAGGATGATCATGAGGTTGTCACCCGTGATGCCCGGCATGGACTTGGCCTTGTTGAAGTAGCCATGGAACTGCTTCTCCAGCACGCCGTAGATGAACTTGACCTTCTGCTTCTCGCGAAGCTGCATCGCGTACTCGGATTCCTTACGACGACGCTTGGGCTCGCGCTTGGAAGTCTTGGAGCTGCTGTAACCCAGCACGACGGGATCCAGGCCCAGCTGGCGGCAGCGCTTAAGAACCGGAGTTCTATTGATAGCCATAGTAAATAGATCCTTTCAGTTACACGCGACGACGCTTCTTGGGGCGGCAGCCGTTGTGCGGAATGGGGGTGCAGTCCTGAATGCTGGCGACTTCCAGACCGGTAGCCTGCAGCGAACGGATAGCCGTCTCGCGACCAGAGCCGGGGCCCTTCACGTACACGGCGACCTTCTTCAGGCCGTGCTCCATAGCCGTCTTGGCAGCAGCCTCAGCAGCCATCTGCGCGGCAAACGGCGTGGACTTACGGGAACCCTTGAAGCCGACGGTACCGGCGGACTGCCAAGAGATCACGTTGCCCTGAGGATCGGTGATGCTGACGATGGTGTTGTTGAACGTAGACTTGATATGCGCAGCGCCAACGGCAATGTTCTTGCGCTCGGAGCGCTTGATGCGCGTGCGCACGTTTTTCTTAGTTGCCACTTCTTAGCTCCCTTACTTACTTCTTCTTGCCGCCGATTTGCTTGCGGGGACCCTTGCGGGTACGGGCATTCGTGTGGGTGCGCTGACCGCGAACGGGCAGGCCCTTGCGATGACGCAGGCCACGGTAGCAGCCGATTTCCATAAGGCGCTTGATGTTCTGAGACACCTCGCGGTGCAGGTCGCCCTCCACCTTGATGTTGTTCTGGATGTAGTCACGCAGCTTGACGAGATCCTCTTCGGTGAGGTCGTTCGTGCGCGTGTCCGGATTGATGCCCGTCTCAGCCAAGATCTTCTTGGACGTGGTCAGGCCAATGCCGTAGATGTAGGTCAAGCCGACTTCAATGCGCTTGTCGCGAGGAAGGTCGACACCAACAAGACGTGCCATAGGTTTATCTCCTCTTTCTTCCTAGCCTTGACGCTGCTTATGACGGGGGTTCTCGCAGATAACGAGGACCTTGCCATGGCGTCGAATGATCTTGCACTTGTCGCACATTTTCTTGACCGAAGGACGTACCTTCATTTCAATTTCCTTTCGGTTAATGCGGTCCTATATGTACACACCCAGCCGCAGGTGATTATTCTCGGGGACACTGGCGCGCCGGCTTGCGCGCGGGCTGAGACTACTTGAAACGGTACGTGATGCGCCCGCGGTTCAAGTCGTAGACGGACAGCTCGACCGTCACCTTGTCGCCGGGCAAGATCTTGATGTAATGCATACGCATCTTGCCGGAAATGTGGGCCAGGATTTGGTGGCCGTTTTCCAGCTCCACCTTGAACATGGCATTCGGCAGGGCTTCCAGAACCTTACCACCCAGTTCGATAACATCTTGCTTGGTCAACGGTGCTCCTTCAAACTAATTTCGTCTTTTCGCAGCAATCCGGAATGATACCAAACTTATTGAGTTGTGTGGGGAAAATACACAAAGCGCACAAGACCAGAGGAGCTCGTGGCTTTTCGATACCTGCATGTCAGGCGTGCGGTCTAGATGCCGCGCAGCCTTCGCCGCTTAGATTGGGCGAGGCCGCCAGGTATTCGCGCAGTGCGCAGCCGCCTTGTCGGCTTAACGCGTGAGAATGATTAAGATGAGATTCGCGTTTAGATTCTTACAACTATACCCTTTCAACGCGATGCGTCAAGAGCGTTGCAAGAGAAATCACGCGTTCCGAATGTTCTCGGGCAATAAAAAACCTCCCGATCGGGAGGCTGAAACGTTAAATGGCTGGGCCACTAGGATTCGAACCTAGGTAGCTGGTACCAAAAACCAGAGTCCTGCCGTTGGACGATGGCCCAGTGCATTCAAACCGCCATGGCGGCCCTGCGCAAGAAGTGGTGGGCCCTGTGGGGATCGAACCCACGACCTTGGGATTAAAAGTCCCCTGCTCTACCGACTGAGCTAAAGGCCCACTTCGCATATGCGCGGCTATCCATTTTACCGGTGCCCTATGGAACGGTCAACGGGAAAATGGGGAATTCATCTTGCCGCCGCAATTGCGACCTTCGAGCCTTACAATGCGTTGCAACGCTATCTTTCGCGAAGGACGCAACTATGACGCTTCAACAGCTTCGTTACCTTATCGCCATTGCCGAATACGGGTCGATCAACGCCGCCGCGCAGAACCTTTATGCGTCGCAGTCGAACCTGTCTACTGCCATCAAGGAGCTAGAGCAGGAGCTCGGCATCTCCATCTTCACGCGCAGCAACCGCGGCGTGACGCTGACCAACGACGGCACCGAGCTGCTCGGCTACGCACGCCAGGTCATCGAGCAGGCGAACATGCTGGAATCGCGCTACGCCAACAAGGAAAAGCCCCAGGCGCGCCTGGCGGTTTCCACCCAGCACTACGCCTTCAGCGTGGAGGCCTTCGTGAACGTGGTCGAGCAATGCGAAGGGGATTTCTTCGATTTCATCCTTCGGGAAACCACCACCGCCGAGATTATCGACGATGTGCGGTCGTTCCGCAGCGAAGTGGGCATATTGTACCTGGACGCGTTCAACCAGCGCGTCATGCAGAAGGCCTTTGACGACGCCGACGTGTCGTTCTACCCGCTGTTCGACGCAGGCGTGCACGTGTTCGTGGGAGAGAACCACCCGCTGGCCGGGCGCGATATCATCAAGCCCGAAGAGCTGACCGGGTGGCCCCGCTACAGCTTCGAGCAGGGCACCGCGAACTCGTTCTATTACTCCGAGGAGCCGCTCAGCTACGTTGAACACTCGCGCAACATCCGCATTTCCGACCGCGGCACGCTTTCCAACCTACTGACCAGCTATAACGGCTACACGCTTTCCACGGGCGTGCTTTCGAGCGAAATGCATACGGGCATCGTGAGCATCCCCCTTGACACCGACGAGCGCATGACCGTGGGATACATCATGCACAACGAACGCAAGCCCTCCGAGCTTCTGGACCGTTACATCGAGGAGCTGCATCGCATCATCGGGGAAAGCGAGGGCGTGACCGCTCGATAGCGGCCCCGCGAGAGCTTCGCCCCGCACACAACACCGCAACCAGAGCCGGGCAGCTGGTTCTCGCGGCAATGGAATCGGCGATCAAACCGAGAGGCTCACACCGACGCAATCGGCGCAACTCCCAGAGACATCCCGTCAGATTGATTGGGCAAGAGACCGATTCAAGCAAATTAAGAAGCATCGGCTTGCACCGATGCTTCTTAATTTGATGCACATCACACCCTAGAAACCGCCGATGCCCCTGAATGCGACGCGCATTTTGCCCTTGTAGCCGCATTTCCATCCCGCAAACCAAGACGCCCCCGCTTCCGCACCGGGAAACGGGGGCGATTCGAAGCCTTTGCAAGGCTTGACGTTTAGCTAGACGGCAAGTTTAGCGCATGTTGGACGCGTAAGGAGCCTTGTCCTTCAGCACGACGTCGTGCGCGCCGCCCTCGACGATGGAGGTGGAGCTGATGACGGTGAGCTTGGCCTTGTCCTGGAACTCGGGGATGGTGAGCGCGCCGCAGTTGCACATGGTGGACTTGATCTTCAGCAGCGTGACCGCGATGTTGTCCTTAAGCGGGCCGGCGTAGGGCACGTAGGAGTCGACGCCCTCCTCGAACGACAGGCTCTTCTTGCCGCCCAGGTCGTAACGGCCCCAGTTGCGGGCACGGGCAGAACCCTCGCCCCAGTATTCCTTCATGTAGGTGCCGTTGACCATGACCTTGGCCGACGGGGACTCGTCGAAGCGAGCGAAGTAACGGCCCAGCATGACGAAGTCGGCGCCCATGGCCAGCGCCAGGGAGATGTGATGGTCGTAGACGATGCCGCCGTCGGAGCAGATGGGCACGTAGATGCCGGTCTCCTTGAAATACTCGTCGCGAGCCTTGGCCACCTCGATGGTTGCCGTGGCCTGACCGCGGCCGATGCCCTTGGTCTCGCGGGTGATGCAGATGGAACCGCCGCCGATGCCGATCTTCACGAAGTCGGCGCCAGCCTCTGCCAGGAAGCGGAAGCCCTCACCGTCGACCACGTTGCCGGCGCCGATCTTGACGGAATCGCCGTAGTGCTTGCGCACCCACTCGATGGTCATCTTCTGCCAGTCGGAATAACCCTCGGAGCTGTCGATGCACAGCACGTCGGCGCCTGCCTCGACCAGCGCGGGAACGCGCTCGGCGTAGTCGCGGGAGTTGATACCCGCGCCCACGATGTAGCGCTTGTGGCTGTCGAGCATCTCGTTGGGGTTGGACTTGTGGCTGTCGTAGTCCTTGCGGAACACCATGTAGACCAGCTTGCCCTCGGCATCCACCAGCGGCAGGGAGTTCAGCTTGTGATCCCAGATGATATCGTTGGCGACCTTGAGGGAGGTGTCATCGGAAGCGGTGACCAGCTTCTCGAGCGGGGTCATGAACTCGGAGACCTTCTCCTCGCCGGTCATGCGGGACAGGCGGTAGTCGCGCTCGGTGACCACGCCAAGCAGCTTGCCATGGGCAGAGCCGTCGTCGGTGACGGGCATGGTGGAGTGGCCCGTCTGCTCCTTCAGGGCCACAACCTGGTTGAGCGTCATGTCGGGGGAAAGGTTGGCGTCGGACTCGACGAAGCCGGCCTTGTAGTTCTTCACACGGGCGACCATGGCGGCTTCCTGCTCGATGGTCTGGTTGCCGTAGATGAAGCTCAGACCGCCCTCGGTTGCCAGGGCGACGGCCATGTTGTCGTCGGACACGGCGGCCATGATGGCGCTTACCATGGGGATGTTGAGCGAAAGCGGGCACTCTTCCTGGCCCTTGCGGTACTTGACCAACGGGGTTTTCAGGCTCACCGACGCCGGAACGCACGTAGCAGGCGTATGACCAGGTACCAGAAGATACTCGTTGAACGTACGTGACGGCTCGTCGTAATAATAAGCCATGGGAGACGGCTCCTTCTCTCGCAACGGGATTTTCGTTGCTAGCCATTATAGTCACGCCAACGGCCCGATTGCGAGGGCAGGCCGGCAAATAGCCGAGAATGTGGAGAAACGCACGAAGGAAAGCGCCTTCGGGCAACGAAAAAGGCCGCCGGCTCCCCGGCGGCCCTAGCAGGGCGCGATATGCGATTTCGAGGCCTTATCAGCCCAACCCCGCCCATTTGGCGATGATGGGAGCGTAACCCATGGCGAACACGATGAGCATG
The DNA here is from genome assembly GCF_934636665.1 of uncultured Senegalimassilia sp. Taxonomy (GTDB): domain Bacteria; phylum Actinomycetota; class Coriobacteriia; order Coriobacteriales; family Eggerthellaceae; genus Senegalimassilia. The sequence continues at coordinate 26,625 of NZ_CAKUAT010000008.1, read as the reverse complement.
CCCACGGGGATGACGTAGGTCACGTAGCCGCGCGCCCATCGCGGGAACTTCAGGCCGCTGCCCGTGTCGGCCTCCGCCAAAAAGCCTTCCCAGCCCCAGCCGCTTTTGCGCGTGCAGAACAGCACCAGCAGCAAGCCGCCCCACGGCAGGATGTTGTTCGACACCAGAAAGTCCTCGATGGCCTGGATATCGCCGATGCCCGGGACCGTGAAGCCCGCCAGCACGTTGAAGCCCAGGACGCACGGCATGCTGAGCACGGCCAGCAGCACACCGTTGACCAGGCACGCCTTCTTACGCGGCGTTCCCCACTGGTCCATGGTGAAGCTCATGATGTTCTCGAACACGGCGATGACGGTGGACAGCGCGGCGAACGTCATGAACACGAAGAACAGCACGGCCCACAGCTGGCCGAACGGCATCTCGTTGAACACGCTGGGCAGCGTGATGAACACCAGGCCCGGGCCCGAGCCGGGCTCCACGCCGAACGCGAAGCACGACGGGAAGATGACCAGGCCCGCCATCAGCGCCACGAGCGTATCGAGGCCCGCCACGCGCACCGCCTCGCCCGTAAGCGTATGGTCCTTGCCGATATAGCTGCCGAAGATGGACATGCCGCCCATGCCCACCGAAACGGTGAAGAAAGCCTGACCCATGGCCGCGTACACGGCATCGCCGAAGGTTGCCAGCTGCTCGGCAAGCGTGGCGCCGGCGAACATCTTGCTGAAGTCGGGCATCAGGTAGAAGCGCAGGCCCTCTGCCGCGCCCGGCAGCGTAACCGCACGCACGCACAGGGCCACGAGCACCACGAACAGCGCCATCATCATGACCTTCGTCACGCGCTCCACGCCCTTCTGCACGCCGGCGCGCGTGACGCCCACGCCCACGCCCACGATGATGAGCATGTACACGGCAAGCTGCACCGGGTCTGCCAGCAAGCCGTTGAAGACGTCCGCCACCTGGGAGCTTTCAAGACCCACGAACTCACCGGAGGCGCTTTTCACCACGAAGGCGAGCATCCAGCCGCCCACGGTGGTGTAGAACATCATGAGCAGGTAGTTGCCGGCCAGGGCCAGCCACTTGAACGCATGCCATTTCGTTCCCGCCGGCTCAAGCACGTCGTAGCTGCGCGCGATAGAGCGCTGGCTTGCGCGGCCGGCGGCGAACTCCATGATGAGCGCCGGAAGCGCGAAGATGGCCAGAAACGCCAGGTACATGATCACAAACGCCGCGCCGCCGTACTCGCCCGTGATATAGGGGAAGCGCCACACGTTGCCCAGGCCGATGGCGCAACCCGCGCTCACCAGGATGAACCCGAGGCGGGTTCCGAACTTCTCGCGTTCCATTCGTCCTCCAAACCGCGCGCCGTGGCGCGCGTAACGCAAAAAACGCCCGGCGTAGCGATACGCCGGGCGCTCACAATCAACCCTTGCAGTGTAGCGGAAAGCGGGGCCTGCCGCCAGAAACGTTACCGAACGCGGTCGCCTTATTCCGACCGCAGGGCCTCGACCGGGTCCTTTCGGCTAGCGGCACTTGAGGGGATCAGACCCGCTAGGAACGTAAGGAGCACGCTGATACCCACGAGCACCACCGCCGCCTGCCAGGGGAGGATGGCCACATTGCGGACGTCGAACAGCGAGTACACGATGGCATTGGCGGGTATGCAGGCAAGCGCGGTCAACCCGATGCCGATGACGCCGGCCGTGAATCCCACGATGACGGTCTCTGCGTTGAACACGCGGCTGATGTCGCCTTTGCTGGCGCCGATGGAGCGCAAGATGCCGATCTCCTTCTTGCGCTCGAGCACGCTGATATAGGTGATCACCCCGATCATGATGGAGCTAACCACCAGCGAGATGGCAACGAACGCCACCAGCACGTAGCTGATCATGTTCACGATGGTGGTGACCGAGCTCATCAGCGCACCCACGATATCGGTGTAGCTGACCACCTTGCCCTCTTCGCCGTTCATCTCCATACGGTCGTTGTAGGCGTCGAGGATGTCGATGACGCTTTGCTTGCTGGGGAAATCCTTCGGATAGATGTCGATGCTGGCGGGTTTGGCGTAATCGGCCCAGCCGAGCTTCTTCATGTTGTTGTCGTAGCTGGACTGCTCGGTGGACATGAGGCTTGACATGAGCTCGGCAAGCTCCTTCTCGTCCATATTCATCTGGAAGGCGTCGGCGAAGGCGGACTGGTCGATGCCCATGGCGCTGGACATGTTGCCGGCGAGCCTGGTCATATACGAGTTCATCGCGGCGGACACCTGCTGCTGCATCGCACCTGCGAACTGGGTCATCACCTGCGACATAGCGCTTTGCATATACGTTTGCATGGCGGCGCCGAGCTGCGTTTGCAGCTGCGAGGAGATGGCCTGCGTAAACGCCGGGAGCAGCTGTTGCTGGATCTGCTGGCCGATCTGCTGCGAAAGCTGATCGCGCAACCGCTGCTCGATCTGACCCGACATGCCGCTGAAGTCGATGGAGTCGGCGATGACCTGCTGCATCGCCGCCTGCGTGGCGGGGTCTGCCAGATACGCCGCCACGGCCGTATCGATGCTGCCCGCATATTCCGGATGCGCCGCCAGCCACGCGGGGTATCCTTGCACGATGCCCATAACGCCGGCGGTAAGCGCATCGGTTTTGATGGTGGGCTGCACGCCGTCGAAGCTGATGTCCAACCCGCTGAAATCAAGGCTGAGCTTGCTGACGTCGATGGCGCTCGGATCGATACTGATGGACGACGCGTCGAAGGCGGGCAAGCTGGAAAGATCAAGGTTCATGCCCGACAAATCCATGCTGGCGCCCAGATCGGCGCCCTGCAGCCCCGCGGTCAGCGCGCTTTGGTCGAACGTGAAGGCGCTCTGCAGCTTCTGCCCGTCGATGGTGAACAGGCTGGACATATCGAAGCCGTTGCCGCTTTTCTGGGCGCTTTCCTCATCGGCGAACGACTTGCCCGTGATCACGTTCGTTGCCGGGTTCGCCTTCTGGTCCTGCACGATTTGGGTGTTCCCCGCTTGGTCGATCAGGTGGTTCACCAAGCTGGAGGGGTAGTACAGACCCGTCTGCAGGGAGGTGATCTTCGCGCCTTCCTTCGGCTTCACGACGCCCGCGATCTTCAGCGTTTCCCCGTTGTCCACCAGGTTCCTCATGTAGGCATCGTCGCCGGATTTGTCCTTCCACACGCCGTACTCGTCATCACGCTGATAGAAATCGGCGGCGTTCACCAGCTTGAAGGTGACGCCCATCAGGTCGTCATAGGAAAACGACAGGCTGTCGCTCGGCGCGTTGACGGCTTCTTCGTTGGCGAAGGCGCGCACCATGCTCTCGAGCTCGGCATGATCGCGCAGGCCCATGGAATAGAGCATGAAATCGCTCACGCTGCCGCCCGGCGTGAGCACCAGCACGACCTCGTCGTAGCTTTCAGGCCAATGACCCGCCATAACGTCGTACTGGCCCTCGACCATGCCCATATTGTCGGGCAGCTTGTAGAAGATGTTGGTGCTCATCATCGACGACATGATGCCATTCGAAGCCGTAGAGGAGCCCAGACCGATGCTGGCGAACGACTTGTCCGGGTTCACCTGATGCACGGCGCCGGATGTATCGGAGCTGAAGATCTGCGGCGTGACATTGTAGCCGTACTCGATGGAGCTCACATACGGCTCCATGCCCGATTCGCCCGAGTCGAAGTACTCCTTCAGCGACGCCAGGTCATTGCTGCCGATGCTGTCGAACGTGCTCGCGATCATCTTCGATTCGTGCACGGGCTTGCCCGAATCGCCATCGGAGGAGTTGCCCTGAGCTTTCTCCGCCGATGAACCTTCCGCACTACTGCCCAGCCCCATCATGCTGGTCATGTCGAACCCTTGGTCCTGAATCTGCAGCGGGTATTCGGAAAGCGTCTCCTCTTCCACATTGGCGATGTAGCTGTTCACGCCGTTGGCCAGCGACAAGATGGCGGCGATGCCGATGATGCCGATACTGCCCGCGAACGCCGTCATAAGCGTGCGACCCTTCTTCGTAAGCAGGTTCTTGAACGACAGGGAAAGCGCCGTGAGGAACGACATGCTGGTGCGACGGGCCTGCTTGGCGGCGCGGCGCGGGGCGTTCTCAGCCGCCGGGTCGAACGGACGGGTGTCGTCGCGGATGACGCCATCGGCCAAGGTGACGATGCGCGTGGCGTAGCGCTGCGCCAGCTCGGGATTGTGCGTGACCATGATGACCAGGCGGTCGTCGGCGATTTCGGTGAGCAGGTCCATGATCTGCACGCTGGTCTTGGAGTCGAGCGCGCCCGTAGGCTCGTCGGCCAACAAGATCTCGGGGTCGTTGATGAGCGCACGGGCGATGGCGACGCGCTGCATCTGGCCGCCGGAAAGCTGGCTAGGCTTCTTGTTGACATGCTCGGCAAGCCCCACGCGGCCGAGCGCCTCGATGGCGCGCTGACGGCGCTCGGCGCGGGACACGCCGGAAAGCGTGAGGGCAAGCTCGACGTTTTCCAGAATGGTCTGATGCGGGATAAGGTTATAGGCCTGGAACACGAAGCCGATGCGGTTGTTGCGGTACGCGTCCCAATCGCGGTCTTTGTATTCGCTTGTGGACACGCCGTCGATGAGCAGGTTTCCGTCGTCGTAATGGTCAAGGCCGCCGATGATGTTGAGCATGGTGGTCTTGCCCGAGCCCGAAGGCCCCAGCACTGCCACGAACTCGTTGTCGCGGAAGGCCACCGACACATGGTCGAGCGCGGTTTGCGTGAAGTCCGCGGTGGTATAGGACTTGCACACGTTTATCAATTGCAGCATGCAGCCGCCTTTCGAATTTGAAGACAATCGTTATGATTATCCCCCGCCGCGCCCCCCATCCGCCGCGCTTTCGCGAAATGCGTGGAATCCGTTACCTTCGGGCGCGCGATTTAGCCGATAGCGGCGTCTGCCGCTTGTGCGACATCGACCATGCAAGCCTGCGCCTGCGACCTTTCGGCATTGCCGGAAAGCACCACCATCACATAGGGATTCCGGTCGAGCGCAATGCCCCCATCGTTGAACACACCGTCGAGCGTACCCGTCTTGTGAGCGAAAACGCTGCCCGCAGGCAACCCTTCAAGCAGCCCAGCGTTATCATGCTGGCCTTTCAGCAAGTCAAGAGCGAACTCACTCGCGTCCGAGCTCACCAGCTTCCCTTGGTAGATCAGCTGCAGCATATGCGCAACATCGTTCGCCGATGTATAGTTCTCGTCGCCTGCGGCAAAATCCATCATCCGACGGTTGAGAGCGGTCTGCGTGAGGCCGATTTCGCTCGCGTACTCGTTCACAGCCGACATGCCGACCGCGTCGATAATCAGATTAGTGGCGACATTGTCGCTATCTTGAATCATGTAAGCGGCAAGCTGGCGATACGTATACGACCCGCCGGCACCCGATGCCTGGATGACGCCCGTACCTCCCACTATGTCCGACGGGCCCACGGTTACCGAATCATCAAGCGATAACGCCCCGGATTGAGCCTGATCAAGCAAAGTTCCCAAGATCGCCAACTTGATGATGCTGGCAGAAACGAAGGGCTCGTCACCGTTCACGTCGACCGACCAAGATCCATCAGCCGACGCGCATGCAACGGCATAAGTCCCCGCATGGGCCCCCGTAGCCTGCTCCAACGCATCCCGCAAGCCCTCGGGCGCCGAAACAGGCGCCGCAGCTTCGCCGGCCCGAGTATCATCGACGCAGTCGACAAGTGCCTCGACATCGGAGGTGCCAGCCGCTTCTCCTTGTTTCTCCTGGCCAGAATCGCATCCAGCAAGCAAACACGATGCAAGCAGCACCGTCATTGCCGTCACCCAGACGCCCGCCACCCGCACTGGCGCGCCCATCATAAGCAGAACCCGAACACGACGCCCTCCGCGGTGGAGGCATAGCCGCCGTTATCTACCTCCGGACCCATGTCCCCGAACGACGTTGCGACATTAGGAGCCGAAGAGCGCATCCACCAAACGCCGGGATTGCTCGATCCGGCAATGCTGCGATCAAGCGAAGCGTGACCCTGCTCGCCAGCAACGCCTTGCTGCTTGAACCAAGCGTATTGCGACCCCTCCTTATTATCCACCGTGTCGATATAGCTTTGATCCGACCCCTTATTCCACGCAATGGGGCCAAGGCATTCCACCCAGGAGAACAGCCATACGCTGTCCTGCGTCTCGGTAACGCTTGCGGGCGAAGTGGTCTTACCGGCATTGTTCGACAGCTTGCTCACCGCCACCACGCCAGAACGCATTTCATCGGGAAACGACTGCAGCACTTCCCCGTTCAACCAAGCGCGCATACCCGACGACTTCCAGCCGCCGGAGTTCGAAGCCGTGGGATTCATAGGATGCTCGGCGAAAATTTCCGAAGTCATGAACGTGAACGCCGCGCTTCGCCCGCTCGAGCCCTTGTCTTTGAACACGTCGACGATGAACACGTCTACGTTTCCCATAGATGTCTGCAGCGTCTTCGCTTCGCCGGTAAACGAACCGTCCGGCTTCACGAGGTTGTAGCTTGCCGCCATCTTCACGGCATCGTCGCGGTTTTTCGCCGTGCGCTCAATTTCCGCAGCGATATTCGAAAGGTCAGCCCACGAATACTCGGAGATGCCGCTTTTCACCTGCACTTGCTGGGAGACGGCGTTTTCCGCGGCGGATCCCTGCGCCCCGTCGGATTGCTGCTGGGCCTGCTGATCGGTCTGCTGCCGGCTTGCCGTCTCGCTAGACGAGCCACCAGCCGCTTCGATGATGCGGGGCACAGCGAACACGGCTACCGCGATGACGAGAACCGCGCATACCGCCGCAACGGTCGCAACCTGCGGGGAGATGCCCTTACTCCGAGAGGCGGCTCCTTGCGCCATCGCCGGGCGAAACCCCCGATTGCCCCCAACATCCTGCGACGGCGATGCCTGCGCGGAGACGGTATCCCCCGCTTGCCGGCCCGAGACATCGCCAGCATACGACGCAGGCTCTTCGTCAAGAACCGGGGCCCCGCAGAACTCGCAGAACCTGGCATCATCCTCAATCGGCTTTCCGCAATTCGCGCAGAACATAGCGCACCCCCTACCGCTAGCCACCAAACAGCATCTGCCACGACAGCAACATGATGGCTCCATAGTAGCCGAACGACAAGCAAAGAAAACAGGCGAATCAGCATCCGGCGCCCCTCCGCCCGGTTCGGCAACTTGCCCTGCGGGACGATTCCCGCCAAGGCGATTGCGATGAATGCCACGGGGCGCCGTTGCCGGTATACTATCTTCATTGCGGCAGGAAGGCTGCTTTAGGGGTTCGAAAAGGAGGAATCGTTATGTACGGATCAACTGGCGTTATGTATGGTTCAACTGGCTCTCACGGGATGTCTACGGCCATCGACATCATTGCGCCCATTTTGGGGATTGCAGCCATTGCGGGGGCGATTGTGCTGTTCATCAAGTTCGCAAGCAAGAAAGCGGATAAGACGAAGCCGCTTACCAAGTTCTTCAGCTTCGATCACCTGTTCATCGAAAGCATCACGAAGTTTCTGTATGTGTTCTCAACAACCTCGATTGCAGCATTTTGCCTGATCCTCCCCTTTATGTCCGCTGCATCGAAATCGGGCGTCAGAGCAATGGGAGCCTTCTTCGAAGGTCTCATCATAGCCGTCTTCGCATTCGTGATTTTCGAGGTCGTCAACCGCCTGCTTTTCGAATGGAGCATGATGTTCATCCGCGGCGCAGTCGATCTGCACGACATCCGCAACAAAATGCTCGGATCGACCGACTCGGCATTCAATGACTCAATCGACTTGAGCGGGATATTCGCTGCAAAACGTCGTTCCGGCAATACCCCAACGGACAAGGCCGAACAGTCGGCTGCCCAGCCCTCCCAACCCTCTCAACCCGCACAGCCGACGGTGCCCATCAGCCCCGTCGCGGCGAGCACATGGGACTGCCCGTGCGGAAAGACGGGTAACGCCGGATCGTTTTGCCCCAAATGCGGACACCCCCGGCCGTAGCTTATAAGCCATCACCAATAACTTCGATTCACAAGCAGGGCGACCGCCCTGAACGGATCGCCATGGTCTCTAGCATCAGATATCAGCTGCAAGCATAACTGCAGCCGCGAAGGAGGCGTCGATGTACTGCGAGCATTGCGGAGCGAAGCTTTCCGATAATGCACGGTTTTGCCCAACCTGCGGAAGCGCAACCAACGAACAATCCCCAGCCGACGACCAAGGATCGGCGAGCGCATCCGGCACAACGTCCTGCTCCCAAGCGGATACGCCCCGGAAAGCCATCGGGAAGCCCACCGTGATCGCAGTTTCGGCCGTGGCGTTCGCGCTTATCGCCGCCGGAGTCGCTTTCGGCGCGCTCTCCATCAGCAACCCGGCAAAACCCACAGACGAGCAAACCTCAACCGAACAAGAGACTCCGGAAATAAAGCAACCGGAACAGCCATCGGCTGCTGCGGTGCCAGAGCAAGAGCCGGCACCCGAGACCGCGCCGGAGCCAGAACCCACGCCCGCACCCGTCAACCCCGCCGCAGAGGCGCAAACCGCCCTGCAAGCGGTCGTCGACGACTATCGATCGCTTGCAGACGATTCCGCCAAGCTCAGCAAGGACGACCTAGCTTCCAGACATCCTTACGTGAATTCGATGGCCATTCCCAATTATCTTATGGATTGGGCGAACAGCGGCTTCTCGAACGTTTGCTACGCCTTTTCCGATTTGAACGGCGATGACGTCCCCGAGCTGATCATCGGCTGCAAAGACGCGCAGTCCAACACGCAGGCGTTCGACATCTGGTCCTACGTCAACAATGCCCCCGTTCGCGTCGCTTATTCGTGGGAACGTTCGATTATGCGTGTTTGCGCCGGCGGCTATCTTTACGAACGCGGAAGCGGCGGCTTCCAAGACTGGATGATCACCGTGAGCACGCTGAGCGCCTACCCGACCGGCGTCGGCGACGCCTGGACGGACTACACGAACGGCTTCAAAGGTCGCACCGATAACCTCAACGTAGTCGAGAAGCTCGGCATGGAGAGCGGGACGTACGTGAAGATTGATGCGCAGGGCAACAAGACGTCCATTACCGCCGAGCAATTCCAAACCGAGAATCAAGCCATCGAAGCGCAATACCCGGCCGACAGTTCCATCGAGTGGATTCCGCTTATGTCATAGCGCCTTCGCAGCGATTCGCCCGAGACTCCAATCTGACCTTTTCGCTGTTCATAGAGCTGTTAGGCCTATCGTTAGCGATATTCGGTGATTTCCGTTTGTGCTGTCGCGCGCCCTGTTCGCCCCGCTTTCGCGAAATGCGTGGAATCCGTTACCTTCTCCGCAAACCGCAAACGCAACCGGCGCAGTTGTCGGCTTTCCCCGTTGCACCCCTTCCCTGCCTAGCGTGCCCGCCCCGGTTGGCGTACTATCGTCTGCGAGAAACGATCCCCGAATGCAAGGAGCGTATATGGAACGCGAATCCGCGTGGAAACGCTACGATGAGGACCAGCTGGCCGAGCTCGAGCAGCTTGCCGCCGGCTACATCGACTTCATCTCCGAGAACAAGACCGAGCGCGAGTTCTCCGCCGCCGCCATCCGCAGCGCCGAGGCCGCCGGCTACGAAAGCCTGGACGCCGCCATTTCCGCAGGCCGCAAGCTTGTCCCCGGCGACAAGGTGTGGGCAACCATGCGTAACAAGGCCGTTATCCTGGTGCAGCTGGGCGCCCGCCCGCTAACCGACGGCATGAACATCCTGGGCGCGCACATCGACAGCCCGCGCCTGGACGTCAAGCAGAACCCGCTGTACGAATCCAGCGAGCTTGCCTTTATGGACACCCACTACTACGGCGGCATCAAGCACTACCAATGGGTCACCGTCCCGCTGGCGCTGCACGGCGTGATCGCCAAAAAGGACGGCAGCATGGTGGACGTGAAGATCGGCGAGGATGCCGATGACCCCGTCTTCTGTATCTCCGACCTGCTCATCCACCTGGCGAACCAGCAGATGGGCAAGAAGGCAAACGAGGTCGTCGAAGGCGAGGCGCTCGACATCCTGGTCGGCAACCGCCCCCTGGTGGTGCGCGACGAGGACGGCGAGGCCAAGGAGCAGAAGGACCCCGTGAAAGCCTTCGCCCTGAAGCTACTTGCCGACAAGTACGGCATCGAGGAAGAGGACTTCCTGTCCGCCGAGCTTGAGGTCGTTCCCGCCGGCCGCGCCCGCGACCTGGGCTTCGACCGCAGCATGGTGCTGGGCTACGGTCAGGACGACAGCGTGTGCGCCTACACCTCGCTGGTGGCGCAGCTTGCCGTCGCCGGCGAGGAGCTCGACCGCGCCGCCGTGTGCGTGCTCGTGGACAAGGAGGAGATCGGCAGCGTGGGCGCCACGGGCATGGCCTCGCAGTTCTTCGAGAACACCATCGCCGAGATCATGGAGCTTGCCGGCGAAGGCGGCATGTTGCCGCTGCGCCGCGCGCTGGCCGCTTCCGCCATGCTCTCCTCCGACGTCTCCGCTGGCTTCGACCCCGCATACGCCAGCGTATTCGAGGCGAAGAACAGCGCATACCTGGGCCACGGCCTGGTGTTCAACAAGTACACGGGAGCGCGCGGCAAGTCGGGTAGCAACGACGCCCGCGCCGAGTACATGGCACGCATCCGCAAGCTCATGGACGACGCCGGCGTGCAGTTCCAAACCTGCGAGCTGGGCAAGGTCGATGCCGGCGGCGGCGGGACCATCGCGTACATCCCCGCGAAGTACGGCATGGACGTCATCGACTCCGGCGTGGCAGTGCTTTCCATGCACAGCCCCTGGGAGGCCACCAGCAAAGCCGACATCTACGAGGCCGAGCGCGGCTACGAGGCGTTCCTGCGCGCATAACGGGCAGGGGCACGAAAGCGAAGACCGCTCCCGCACGCAACCTCGGAAAACCGTCGATAAACAGCAAGAAGCGCCGCGACTTGAAGTCGCGGCGCTTCTTTATTCGCTAGCTTGTCGCAGGCTCAGACGCGCACCTGCGCATCCGCCGTTTAGAACTCCAGGCCCTCCAGGCGTTTGAATACCTCGTCCTTGCGGGTCAGGAAGTCCCACGGATTGAAGATCTCGTCGAGCGTTTCCTTGGACAGCTTGGCCTCGGGGTCGTTCTCCAGGCGCTCGCGATACGTGGGGCCGTCCACCGCGTTCTGGATATCCTCCCACACGGCCATGGCGTTGCGCTGCACGATGACGTACGCCTCCTCGCGCGTGATACCCGTGTTCACCAGGGCCAGCAGCACCTTGCTGGAGAAGATGAGGCCCTTGGTGCGCCACACGTTGTGCTCCATCTTCGCCGGATAGGTTTGCAGACCGTCCATGATCCACTGCATCTTGGCGAACATGTAGTCAAGCGCGGTGAAGCTGTCGGCCAGCGCCACGCGCTCGGTGCCGGAGTGGCTGATGTCGCGCTCGTACCACAGCGCCACGTTATCGAGCGCCACCTGGGCGTTCGCCTTCACGCAGCGGGCAAGGCCGCACACGCGCTCGGCCGTGATGGGGTTGCGCTTGTGGGGCATGGCCGACGAGCCCTTCTGGCCCTTCTTGAACGGCTCCTCCGCCTCGATGACGTCGGTCTGCTGCAGCAGGCGCACCTGCATGGCGATGGACTCCAGCGTTGCGGCAGCGCAAGCCAGCGCGCACATGACCTGGGCGTGGCGGTCGCGCGCCAGCACCTGGGTGGACAGCGGGTCGGGCGTCAGGCCCAGCTTCTCGCACACGTACTTCTCAACGTAGGGGTCGATGCTGGAGTACGTGCCCACCGCGCCGGAGATGGCGCCGGTCGCGGCGACCTCGCGAGCCTGCTCCAGGCGGGTCTGCGCGCGCTTGAGCGCCCAAGCCCAGCTGCCGAACTTCATGCCGAACGTCATGGGCTCGGCATGAATGCCGTGCGTACGACCCACGCACAGGGTGTTCTGGAACTCGAACGCGCGGCGCTTGCACGTCTCACCCAGCTGCTTCACGTCGTCCAGGATGATGTCGATGGCCTGCACGATCTGGTACGACAGCGCGGTGTCGCCCAGGTCGGAGGAGGTCATGCCGTAATGCACCCAGCGGCTGGGCTTTTCCTGACCCTCGGGGACGTCGGCGTCGATGTACTCGGCCATGCAGGTGGTGAAGGCGATGACGTCGTGGTTCGTGACTTTCTCGATCTCGTCGATGCGCTCAACCGTGAAGTCGGCGTGGTCGCGGATCCACTGCGCCTCCTCCTTCGTGATGCCGGCTTGGCCGAGCTCGGCCTGAGCCTCACACGCCAGCACCTCGATTTCCTTCCAGATGGAGAACTTGTTCTGAAGCTCCCAGATGGCGCCCATGGCCGGGCGCGTGTAGCGGTTGATCACAACGACCCCTTTCGCGGTTGATAGTTGATGGCCCCATGATACCGTGCGCGCAAGCGGCGCGCCGGCACCGCACGCGTTTCTGCAGATGGTTTACGTATGAAAGCGGACGAACGGAGGGAGCCCGAGCGGCAAGCAGCGCGCTGCCGCGCCTTCCCCCGCGCCCCACCCCGCCTTTCGCGGATTCAACGTGTTCGTTCGCCGAATCATTCTCAGATATGATAAGATGCGCCTAGCTATTTACTAGGTTTATTGGGGGGATCATGACGATCGAGAAAGAAAAGGGCCGACAGGACGACGCTCTCGAAGCATGCAATGCCGAAGCCGCCGCGCACAAGGCAGGCGAACAGCTCAACGTGTTCGACAAGGGCCGCATGGAAGGACCCGACGCCGACAGCACCACACACGGCACCGTGCGCGCCGTCTGCGTGTCCAAGCGCAAGGGCACGCGCAAGACCGTGGTGGACGGCCCGGTGACCATCGAGGCCCATCACGGCGTCGCCGAGGACGCGCACGCCGGAGACTGGCACCGCCAAGTTTCGCTTCTGGCCTGGGAATCCATCGAGAAAGCCCGGGCGCGCGGCCTAGATGTGAAGGAAGGCGATTTCGCCGAGAACATCACCACCGAGGGCATCAACCTCATGGCGCTGCCGCTCGGCACGCAGCTCAAGATCGGCGACGATGTGCTGCTGGAGCTGTCGCAGCAGGGCAAGGTGTGCCACAAGAAGTGCGCGATTTTCTACCTGGCCGGTGACTGCATCTTCCCGCGCGAGGGCATCTTCTTCGTCGCCCTCACCGGCGGCAAGGTCAAGGCCGGCGACAGCATCGACGTGGTGAAGCTGGGCGACGGCACATGCGAATACACGCCGCAGGAGGCCTTGGACGAGCTGGCGAACACGCCGCGCTAAAGCCGCGAAGCGCCAACCGCCGTGCGGGCACCTACCCGCGAGCCGACCCACCTGCTAGCCAACCTATCCGCACGCATGCAGACGCGCGCCCGCGCCGAGCACGGCGGCTTCGCCGGCTCCGCCCCTGCGCTTCAATTCATCCTCATAACGCGAAAGGGCCCGAAATGAAATCCATTTCGGGCCCTTTCATCAGGAGCTCGGCCTAGAAGGCCCTCGCCCCGTTGCTACAAACCTTTAAACGCGGCGCGCACGGCGTCGATGACCTGGTTATCCGCCACCACGATGGCCTTGTCACCGGGGAACAGCACGGTGTCCTCGTTCACCACCTCCACGTTGTCGCTGGACGCGACCGCCGCGATGATGCTATCGGGAGGCAGGGGTATGGCGCTTGCCAGCACACCGGCATCGTTGGAGTGGTGTCGCATGCGCGGGACGACCACCTCGGTCAGCATGACGTTGCCGTGCGTCAGCGACGACACGACGCTCACGCTGCCCAGCAGTGTCTCCTCCTCGATAAGATTGGCAATGAGCGTGGTGGATGACACGCACTCGATGCCCACCTCGTGGAAGATGCGCAGGTTCTTCGGGCTGTTCACGCGAGCGATACAGCGAGGCACGTTGAACACGCGCTGGGCGATCTCGCACGAAACCAGGTTGTCGTCGTCCTGGCCCGTGGTGGCCACGAACACGTCGGCGCGGCGGATTCCCGCGTCCTCCTGGTATTTCGAATCGCAGCCGTCGCCGTGAATGACCAGGTAACGACCCTGCAAAACCACCGACAAGCGGTCGGCCGTTTCCAGGTCCTCCTCGATGATGGTCACATCGTTGCCGCTCTCAAGCAGCACGTTCGCCAGATATTCGCCGATTTTGCCGCCGCCGGCGATCACTACGTACATCAGCCAAACCTCCCCCGCTTCGCCATCGGGCAAGCGGAAACCGCGTTAATCTTGAATGTACTTGCTGAATTGCTCGATAAGCTCATGGCGCACGCACGCCAGCACCGAGTCCCCGTTGTATAGGATGGACTCGCGCGTGGGGATGGAGCTGGCGCTGCCGTCGCCGCGCTCGAACGCCACGATGCGGATATCATGGTCACGCTCCATCTCCGCCACGCGGATGGTGTTTCGCTCGGACCAGCTCAAATCGAGGGAAAAGCGCAGCACCTCGAACTCGCCGAACGTGTCCAGATGGGCGCCGTGCCCGGAAACCACCTTGCTGAACACGTCTTCGGCCACCAGCGACGTGCCGCACACGTAGTCGATGCCCAGCTGCATGTACGCTCGCTCATGGTCGGGGTTGTACAGACGGGCGATCACGTGGGGAACGCCGAACAGGCGGCTTGCCACCTCGCAGCACATAAGGTTGGTGTTGTCCAGCTGCGTTACCGCCGCCACAACGTCGCATTCATCGACGCCGGCTTTCTCCAGCGTTTCCTCGTCGAAGCCCACGCCCTGAATGGTGGACCCGTTGAAGTTGCGGCCCAGATTGGCGAACGCGTCCACGTTGCGATCGATCACGCACACGTTGCTGCCGTTGTCCGACAGCATGTTGGCCAGCTGCGATCCAACGCGGCCGCAGCCCACCACGATGACGTTGCTCATGCGAAAATCCTTCCCGAAGTTCACGCAACAGGATAACGCAAAAGGCGGCCCGCAGGCCGCCTTCGCGCTAGATCAGCTGCATTTGCGCAAGCGTTTTCGCGTACCAATCCTCATAGGTTGGCGGGCAGTACTTGTTGGCGTTCGCCAGGGAAATGGTGTACCCATAACCCTTCGCCAAACCCTGCACGTGCGCGTTGATGGATTCATTCCAGCTTCCCCAGGACGTATTCCCCATCCAACCCCATGCATTATGGCTGCGGAAGCAGTTCAGACCCTTCGTGGATTCGGTATTGGAGATGGCCGGGGAGAAACGCGGGTCCACGCCGTTTTCCCAAGCCGCCTCGGCGAACGTGGCGCCATAGCCTGAAAGCGAGCTTCCCGCCAGATACGCGTCGATGCGCAGCGTCCATTCGCCCACGAACTCCGCCTTGCTGACGTTCCAGTCGACCTCCGCCAAGCCCGTCAAGCCAGCGCCTTCGTCGCGGGAAAGCTGAGCATCCCTGTTGGCAAGCGCGGCCTGAGTATGCGCCAGGTCCTCGGCGCGCTGCGCCTCCTCGGCGGCGCGACGGGCTGCCTCCTCCTCGGCCTCGATGGCGGCGACGCCCTTCGAGATGTCGCGCGTTCCAGCGGCCGCCAAACGGGATGTTGCGGTCACGGAAGCGTCCGCAGCCTGGTCGGACAGGGACTCGGCCGATGCCGATGCGCTGCCCGGCGTGCTGACCTCGCTGATGCCGAACGTCTGCATATCGTGGGAAACGCCGGCGGCGGCGGTTGCGAATCCCACGCCCAGGCAACCTGCCAGCACGCACGATGCGCAAGCAAGGCCGACGATCTTCAGCGCCAGCCCGCCGGTGCGGTATGCATTGCGTTTCTTCAAACAAAACCTTTCGCTCGCAGCACACGACCAGGCCGCCAAGGCGGCGACAGCTTGTTTTCGATTGTCGAAAGGGTTTGCTGCCTGAAGGGCGATATGCTGTTCTGACAGGCATTATTTTACCGGAAGGCCCGAAACCGGCAAAATCATGTGAAGGCGCCCTTCATCGTTTGTTCGATTGACAAGTAAAACATTTATATTTCCCCAGGTGGCTTCCCATAGCTTAGGCAAAACCGAAACACGAACAAGCGTACCGCATCCGACGAGCGGCGCCTTATGAAACGGAAACGGCCATGCGCGCTGCGCATGGCCGTCGTGCAAACCCATCGGTTTGGCTAATCAAAAGGCAAAGGGAAGAGGTACTCGCGTCCCAGCGGCGTGCCGAAGGACAACTCGCGCAGCGGGCCGGGCTCGGAAAGCAAATCGAAGCCGAGCACGCAGAACAGCACCACGAACACCGCCGCCGCCACGACAACGACGGGCCGACGCGCATATACCCCCATCGCCAGCAAAACTGCCGCCAACGCGGGAAGGGGCCACAAATACTCGAACATCTTCGACAACGTGGCCCACGAGACGAACCCCATGCTCATAGGCAGCAGCGTCAGCCCCGCCACGAACACGGAGACGCCCGCGAAAAACGCCAAAGCGCGCTCGCCTTCGCTGCCCGGCACGGCTATGCGCACAATGCCGAAGACCACCAAGGCCAACGGCCAGCATTGCCACCAGGCAACCCCGTGCAAAAACCCCGACACCGCAAACGATGCGCCCAACGAGGCCAAAAGGCAGCCGGCCGTAAGAGCAAGCACGATGCGAGCGGTCGACGGGCCATCCCCTTCGCCGGCTTTAGCGCCACGGGGTTCGGCGGAAGCAGCATCAAGGCCCATCGCGGGCCCTTGGTCGCATCGGGCTTTCTCGGCCATCGCAGGCGGCACGGGAGGCAGATGCGCCGCGCCCACATAAGGCGCGGCGCTCGCGCAACGCCCCATCGCGGCACCGCGAGCACGACGGCAATCCACCGCGCCGAACGTATCGGAATGAACGGAATCAGGCTCCACCTTCACGGGCTTCACCTGCATGGGTCTTTTAGGAAGCACGGCCCAGAGCACCATATACGCAAGGCCCGCAAGGCCCAACGTCAACACGGCGAACGTCAGGAAAAGAATGCGCACGACCAGCGGATCGACGTCGAAACGCTCGGCGATTCCGGCACACACGCCCCCTACCAGCGCATTGCGCGACCGGTACAGCTGGCGTGTTCGGCTCACTGCTCCTCCTGACCTGCCTTACCATCAGATGCTTGCAAGGCATCGCCGGAAATGCGCTCCACGCGTACCGCAAGGATGCGCCGACGTCGCATGGAGTGGATAGTGAAGCGGTAGCCGTCCTTCTCGAAGGAGTAGCCCATTTGCGGAACGGTGTCCAACATGCTGAGCACCCAGCCGGCTATGGTCTCGTAGTCCTCGGACTCGGCAAGCGGCCAACCCATCTCAACGGCGTCCTCAACGGGAAAACGGCCGTCGGCAAGCCACACACCGGGACCTTCCTGCTTCAGAATGGGGCGCTCGCGATCGGTTTCGTCCACGATCTCGCCCACGATCTCCTCGACGATGTCCTCGACGGTAATTAAACCATCGGTTCCACCGTACTCGTCCACCACGATGGCCATCTGTTGCCGTTTCGTTTGCATTTCGGCCAGAAGCGGGAACACATCCTTCGACTCAGGCACGAACAGCGGCTCGAAGGCATAGTCGACCGCCAGGTCGTCGCCATGGCCGTCGAGCACGGGAGGCACCAGGTCCTTATAATGGACCACGCCGACGATGCGGTCGATATCCCCTTGGAACACCGGGAGGCGCGAATAGCCCGTTCCCATCATGCGGTCCACCGCTTGACGCACGGTTTCGGTATCCTCCACCAAGATCATATCCACGCGCGGCGTCATGATCTCGCCGGCATCCATGTCGCCCAGGTCCAAGATCTCGTGAATCATGCGCTTCTCATCATCGAGCAAATCGTCGCTATCCGCCACGAAATCCTTGATCTCGTCCTCAGCCGACAGGGCCTGGCGCTTCGGCGCTCCCAAGAAGCCGAAAATGCCCTTCAAGCCCTTTTTACCGTCGCCGTCTTCGTTTTTCCCGTTCATGCGCTAAAACCGCTCCTAGTGATAATTTCCTTTTGAGCTAGCCTACATGACATACAGCGCAATCGCCAGGAATTGCAGCACGCTTCCCGCCACAACCCACAAATGGAATATGGAATGCATGTACGGGATCTTCTTCAACACGTAGAAGATGCATCCAACCGAGTAGCAAAGACCGCCTGCGACCAGCAGCCACAGCCCCGCAGCAGGGATGGCCTGGATAAGCGCCGGCAGGAACCCCACGATAGACCAGCCCAGCGCAAGATAAAGCACCGCGGAAATCCAGCGCGGGCGAAAAACCCAGAACGCCTCGCAAGCAACGCCTATCACGGCAAGGACCCACACGAACGCGCACAGCACGATACCGTTCGAATCGGCAAGGGAGATCAGGCAGAACGGCGTGTACGAGCCAGCGATGAACAGGTAGATGCAGCTATGGTCCAGCACCTTGAACACGCGTTTCGCCTTGTCGACGGCCAACGCGTGATACAGCGTGGACATGGTGTACTCCAGCAGCATGGTGAGCGTGTACACCAACGCGGCGAACAACAGGATGCCGCCGCCATGGCTTACCGCCTTCACCACAAGGATGGGGATGGCGGCGATGGCCAGAAGCGCGCCGACGCCGTGCGAGATGGAGTTGGCTATCTCCTCGCCCAACGTGTACTCGCGCACGTTGCGCTTCCTGTTCGCCTCGTTCGCCGAGGTTTGCGCAGGCTCATTGCGATGCACTCGGGCCTCGCGCAGGTCGCGCGGTTTGAACTGGGACGGCGTCCAAGCATGGGGAGCAGCAGGCGCTGCAGGGGTTTCACCGGCGCCGGAAGGCATATCCGGCGATGCGGGGTATGTCGTTTCAGTATCCATAGGCACCAGTTATACCACACGCGCAGCATAACGGCTCCCGTATGCTGCGCACCCGTAGCGAAGCGGCTGCGCAAAGGAAGCCAGCGTCTTGCAGGCGGCGTTATACTGGGATATGGAACACCTGGCGCCACGCGCCGCAGGACCTCGAAATCAAGGAGCGCACATGCAATACGACGAGCTGAAAGAGCACATCAAGCAGGCCATGAAGGCACACGACAAGGTCCGCCTGTCCATCCTTCGCCAAGTTCACGGCGAGATCAAGAACATCGAGGTGAACGAGCGCCGCGAGATCACGGAGCAAGACGTCGACGACATGGCCAAACGCGTCATCAAGCAAACCAAGGAAACGCTGGAAGGCTCCATCAAGGCCGGCAACGACCAGGAGCGCACCGACACGCTCACCGCTCAGGTGAAGATGCTCGAGGAGCTGCTGCCGCAGCAGCTGGCCGGCGAGCAGCTTTCCGCGCTCATCGACACCGTGCTGTCCGAAACGGGCGCAACCACGAAGAAGGAGATGGGGCGCGTCATGGGCGAGCTCACCAAGCGCACCGGCGGCAACTTCGACAAGGCCGCCGCCGCGAAGGAGCTGCAGGGCAAGCTTGCCTAACGCAACGGCAAGCGAATAGCGAAAACGCCGCTTGCAGCGCAGGCGGCAAAAGCGAACGGGGTCGAAGGCGCGCATCGCCTTCGACCCCGTTCACGTATGGTAGCTTCGACCCCGTTCCGCATTGCAGCTTCGCAGCGCTCGGCCGCCTCCGACAGCCACGCCAGCTCCGCATCACGGCTTAAGGACGGCCACCTTCTCGACAACGGTCACTCCGCAGCAGCCTTCGATCGAAACGCCCGACGGCCTTCTACGGCCACCCCCAGCTGCACATCACGGCTTAGGGGCGATCGGCCGCCTCCTCGACGACAGCCAGCTCCGCAGCAACCTCGCTCGAAACGCTCGACGGCCTTCTCGGCTGCAACCGGCCCCAAATCCCTACTCGAAATGCTCGGCGGCCTTCCCGAGCTGCTCGATGATGTTGATGCCCTGCGGGCACATGGCCTCGCAGGCGCCGCACTGGATGCAGTCGCTCGCACGGCCCGGCACCGCCTGCCAACTATATTGCTGCTTGGCGAACTCGGTATTCTCCGTTTGAACCTCCAGGTTCAGCAGGTTCATGATCTCGGGAATGGCAACCTGCTGCGGACAGTCCTTCACGCAGTAACGGCAATTGGTGCACGGCACCGTGGGCATAGCGGCCAACACTTCGCGCGCCGCATCGAGCGCTTTCTGCTCCTCCGGGGAGAACCCGCCGCCGTGCTCATGCCATTCGGCGATATTCTGCCTCATCTGATCGGGCGTGGACATGCCAGAAAGCACGGTGAGCACGCCGGGCTGGTTGTAGCAGAAGCGATACGCCCACGACGCCTGGCTCAGATCCGGGCGCTGCTCCAGCAGCGGCGCCGCAACGGCTGCCGGCAAATCGGCCAAACGTCCGCCACGTGCGGGCTCCATGATCACCACCGGCTTGCCGTGCTTGCGGGCAACCTCCATGTTGCGACGCGATTGCACCACGGGGCTTTCCCAGTCCAGATAGTTAACCTGCAACTGAATGAAGTCCACCTCGGGATGGTCGTTGAGCAGCTGATCGAGCGTTTCCGCACCGTCGTGCATGCTGAAGCCCACATTGCGGATTTTGCCAGCGGCCTTCATCTCCTGCGCCCATTCCCACATACCGAAGTCATCGAACTTCTTCGTGCGCTCACCGCCCACGTTGTGCAGCAGGTAGTAATCCACGTAGTCGGTGCCCAACCGTTCAAGAGACGTATCTAGACACGCCTTGGCGGTTTCGGCATCGGGCAACGCCCAGGCAAGGCACTTTGTGGCGATGGTAAAGCTCTCACGCGGATAGCGCTCAACCAACGCCTCACGCAACGCCACCTCGGAGTGCCCGTTATGGTAGACGAACGCGGTATCGAAATACGTGCCACCGGCGTCCATGAACAAATCCACCATCTCCTTGACCTGGTCGATGTCGATGGCGGTGACATCCTTGGGGTCGGTAAGCGGCAAGCGCATGCAGCCGAAGCCCAGCTTCGGCACGGTGTTGTTCTCTACGGTCATCGAATGCTCCTCTCGTCTCATTCGATGGTAAAGGCTAGAGCGCACTTCAGGTCAAGGGCGGTTTCAAACAACGGCAAAAGCCTACCTGTCGCGCACCTCATCCGCATCCCACACCAACGTGGTTATGCTGTGCCCCGCCGCCTTGCACTCCGCCGTGAACACCCCTTCCGACACCAGGAACTTTCGCGGTCTGGTATGACGGTTCAGCACGACCAGCGCACGCGACCCATCGGGACGCAGAAAGCCCACCGTTTCCAAATCATCGGTGTAACGCGAGGTCAGGAAACGACGGGAGCCCACCGGCGCGAAACGCGAGAAATGCGCCATGTAGAAGAACGATCGATTCGCCACCAGCTCGCGCTTGTCGCGATCGTACATCAACGGCGCTTCGCAGAAGTTGCGGGCATGGTTCGGCCCGCCCTTCTCGTTGAGCAGCAGATTCCAATCGATGAACCCGGCAGCGCCTGCGTTCAGGCTGCCTATGACGGCATGCGCATACTGCTCAGCTTTGCGTTCCTGCGTTGCCTTGCGCTCCTCGCCGCGCGTGTATTCCACGCAGCCCTCAGTGAACAACAGCTCCTTGTCGGGCCAACGCCGCGCCACTTCGTCCACCTGCTCGAAGTGATCGCCCGCATACCAATGGAACGCCACGCCCGCAAAAGCATCGGAGGCGACCGTGCCCTCGGCTCGCCAGCCGGCAGCGGCAAGCGGCAGCTTCCCCGCCTGACTCACCGGCGCCCCGAAGGTGGACTGAACGCGCGACAATATCTTGTCGGTGTTGTGATCCCAAGCGAACAGCTTCACGTCGCCATGCCCCGACGCATCCAACGCCGGACGCAGATACGCTGCCGCAAATTGAGCTTCCTCTTCCGCGCTGAACAGGCACGAATCCCATGCTTGGCTTGCCATAGGCTCGTTTTGCGCGCTCATGCGGCTTATGCGCACGCCCTCGCGAGCATACGCGTCCACATATTTCGCCAGCACCTCGGCCCATGCCTCATATTGCGAACGGCGCAGCTTTCCCCCACCGTTCATGCGTCGATTGGTCTTCATGAACGCCGGCGGGCTCCAGGGGCTTGCGAACAACTGCAGCTGCGGGTTCACCGCAAGCCCGCACTTGATGAACGGAAGCAGCAGCTGCCTGTCGCGGCTGATAGTGAACGACCGCAAGCTGGAATCGAAGGGCCTGACATACGAGTAGTTGCTCAACGCGAAATCGCAGCTTTGGATATGCGTGCGGCACAAGCTATACGCATTTCCACCGGCAGCCGGATCGCCGTCCTTCGCTCCCCCGAAGCACAACAGCAGAAACCGGTCCTGCAACTCAGGCGGCATGAGGGCGAACACGTTCGCCGCCGCCTCCGTGAACGCACCGCCAAACCCCGATATACGCTGATACGCCACATCGGGACGGCAGGTGATCAAATGGAGTTCGGCATCCGGATTGCGAGTGAACCCCAGCTCATCCTGGGACAGCGTGTTATTCGCATCGGTGACGTAACGCTTCATGATGACTACCCTTCAGGCTCCAAGGCGCCCGCCAGCACCTGCATGCGGGCCTCGACCTCCTCGATGATACGGCTGCAATCCTTCAGCTCGCTGCCGGCATCGATGCCTTGCACCTCGCTGACGGCCTTGTACTTCAAATCGTGCTCTAAGCTTGCCCAGAAATCCATGGCAAGCGTTCTCAGCTGGATTTCCACGGGAATGGACTCCTTCTTATCCATGAAGAACACGGGGATGCGCGCGATAACGTGAAGGCTGCGATACCCGTTCGGCTTCGGCGAGGCGATGTAATCCTTCACCTTCACGATCTCAAGATCATCCTGGCGATTGAGCAGCTCGAACAGGCTGTACACATCCTGGATATAAGGGCAGATGACGCGAATGCCGGCGATATCGAGAATGTAGCGTTCCATATTCTCAAGCGTTGCCTCGTACCCGTAGCGCCCGATCTTCTCATAGATGCTCGCAGGAGTTTTCAAGCGGCTTTCGATATGGTGGATGGGATTGCGATGCTTCTTCAGGTTCAGATCCTGGTCCAAGATCTCCAAGCGAACCTGCATCTCCCTCATGGCGGCCCGATACTTTTGCATGATCGACTGAGTCTCCACGCTGGCCCGATGCAGCTTCTCCATGCTTTCGGAAGTCATGTGCAGATTCCCATTCATATCGAACGCCGAAAGATCGGGTACGTTCGGGACGGGAAGCTGCTTTGCGGCATCATCCTCCACAGTACGGCCCTGTAGCCTTTCCGGGGCTTCATTTGCGGGTTCACCGGTCGTACTCATCGGCTTGCTCCTTCTCCGCATCCCATCGATACGGTACGTCTACGCAGTTCGCGCATTGAAAATACGCGCCGCAGGCCATGCGGCTTGCGGCGCGTGCTATTGATTACGATTATGGTACCGCACGGGAAGCCAGGTTTACAGAGCGGCGAGGGCTTTCTTACCGTTCCGTTACCACGGCCGGTCTCCCGTCCAGGCGATCACGCCTACTTGCGCAAATCGGCCTTCGCCTGCTCCCACAAGCGGTTTTGCTCCTCGCAGGTCATATCCTCAAGGCGCACGCCCTGCTCAAACGCCGACTGTTCCATAACGGACCAGCGCGTACGGAACTTACGGCAACTTGCCCGCAGCGCGTTCTCGGAGTTCACGCCCATGCGACGAGCAACGTTGACCAGGCTGAACAGCACATCGCCCAGCTCCTCCTCCACATGGGCGACGGCATCGGGGTCGCCTTCGACCTTGCCGTTGGCCGCCTTCGGAGCCTGGTCATACGCCTCGTTCAACTCATCGATTTCGCTTCGAACCTGGTCCCACACATCTTCGAGGGTATCCCACTCGAATCCGGCCGCAGCCGCCTTACGCGATATCTTCTGCGCCTGCATAAGGGCCGGGAAGCTCACGGGCACGCCATCCAGCAACCCTGCCGGCGGCTCGTCTCCGCTTTCCCCACCAGCCTGATCAGCTGCCTGCTTTTCCTGAAGTTTCACTTTATCCCAGAGGTTCAACACCTCGGATGCGCCAGCTGCCGCCTCATCCCCGAACACGTGCGGATGGCGCCTGATCATCTTGGCATCCACGTCCGCCGCAACATCCTCGATATCGAACTCGCCCGCATCTGCTGCAATCTGGCTTTGCAGCACCACCTGCAACAACACATCGCCAAGCTCCTCGCGCATATGGGCAACGTCGCCCGCCTCGATGGCATCGACCGCTTCGTACGCTTCCTCGATCATGTTGTGGGCAATGGACAAGTGCGTCTGCTCGCGATCCCATGGGCAGCCATCAGGCGCGCGAAGCGCCGATATCGTAGCCACGAACTGATCGAACGCGGGGTGCTGCTCGGGATGCGCCGCCCGCTCAAGCGCATTCTCATGTTGCGATGCCGACATACCATGCTCCTTCGTCGAGTTATCTTGTGAAGAGTATACCCTTCAACGCAACGAGACCGCCAAACCTCGGAGATAGAGCCCGCATTTAAGGGATGCAGTTTTCACGGCTAGGCAAGGAAACCAAGCCGGCTTTTCTACCACGGCATGAGAACTGCACTTTTCCGAGCGCAACCTTGATTTCGTTAAGCGTTGCGGTTTTATGCCATGGCGCCAGAACCGCACCTCTCCTCGATACAAAGCAACGGAAGCTTCGTTTTAACGTGCAACAGGCCGCAATGCGCCCTTAAAGAGCCAATCGAGCATTCCTGATACTACGGCATAAGCTCGCCCCATGGATTGAGGCAACAGAGCTCAGGCCATGAGCCTTTTATCGATTCGATCCTCGTTGCCACAGGTCTCGTTTTGCACATAACAAAGTGACCGTGACCGTAACCGTAACCCTATCCCTCCCCGCTTGCCAGTCCGTCCGCCTTTTCACCCTTCGCTTTGTCTTAGCGCTTAGTTCCTCTCCAGGGTTTCCGCCAATCTGCCACCCTTACACACGCTGCCGAGTTGCCGCCCCATCGCCCGACTGCAGGTTCCGCGCACGTGCTGCGCATCGTTGCGGCTATCGGGTATCATTAATCCCAAGCAACATCGAACAGGAAGAACGGCTCATGATCATCAACGTCAGCACCATAGACGACCCCCGCCTTGACGCATACGCGCGTCTGACGGAGGTGCAATTGCGAAACAAGCTCGAACCCGAGAAGGGCATGTTCATCGCCGAGTCATCGAAGGTCATCGAACGCGCCGTCGCGGGCGGTATGCAACCGCTTTCGCTGCTGATGGAGGAGAAGTTCCTTTCCGGCATGGAGCCCATCATCAAGCAAATCGAGCAACGCTACCCGGATTTCGATTTACCGGTGTTCATTCTCCCCCATGGCCAGCTCAAACAACTGACCGGCTTCGAACTCACGCGTGGCGCGCTCGGAGCCTTCCGACGTCCTATCGCGGAAAGCGTTGAGGACGTTTGCCGCAATGCCCGACGAGTTGCCGTGCTCGAGGACATCACGAACCACACCAATGTCGGAGCCATCTTCCGCAGCGCAGCCGCGCTCGGAATCGATGCCGTGCTCGTCACGCAAGCTTGCTATGATCCGCTCTATCGTCGAGCAGTCCGCGTATCCATGGGAACCGTATTCCAAGTCCCCTGGGCCCGCATCGGCGCAGATTCCGGCGCCACAGGAGCCGGCTCATGGGCCCACGACGGCATTCCGTTGCTACACAGCCTTGGGTTTAAGACCGCCGCTTTGGCGCTATCGGATAATTCGATTTCCATCGATGACCCCCAGCTTGCCAGCGAAGAGCGCCTAGCCCTGGTGCTAGGAACCGAAGGCGACGGCTTAGCAGCAAGCACTATCGCGCATTGCGACTACACCGTGCGTATCCCCATGGCCCACGGAGTGGACAGCCTCAACGTAGCAGCAGCAAGCGCCGTTGCCTTCTGGGAGCTGCGTGCAAAGTAGCGCATCGCCAACTCGCCGATCCTCGACCTCAACACACCCCCTCTTACAGGCTCAGGAAAAGAATTGGCCGCCAGCGAAAACTCGCAAGCGGCCAATCAAACCGTTAATCAAATAGCATGGAACTATTTCACGACTAGCACAGGTACCTTTGCACCAGCAAGCACCTTGTGGCTAACGCTGCCCGTATATTCCTTCAAACCAGAGAGTCCCCTATTACCGATAACGATCATGTCGTAATCACGCTGATCAGCAAGTCGCAGGATCTCGCTAGCCGGATTGGTGCCCGTAAGCAACAACGAATCGGTGCGAGACGCAACGTCATCGCCCATGCCATCAGCCGCAGCCGCAAGCAGGTCCTCGCCATCAGAGATCATCAAATCCAAAATGCTTTGGAAACTAGCCATCTGATCGGAGCTCAACATTGGAATCGGCACTACATACACAAGGTCGATATGAGCATTCGCGTTTGCCGCAGCCAATTCAGATGCAGTCTTGAGCGCCTTCTTCGAACCCTCAGACTCATCAAACGCAACAAGCATCTTATCTACAGCCATAATGAATCTCCTCCCTTGCAGCCCGAACCAGCAGACCGCAAAATCGCGAGCAATCACTCCAATCCCTTAGTTGAAGTATAGTCGACCTACCCTACACGGATCATACACAATTTGGTAACAGCAAGCACGGCACCAAAACCTTGTTCCAAACTGGCCCCAAATCCACAGATGATTTTGAATCTTGCTACGTTCTAGCGCCCCCAAACGCGGAAAGGCCCGCAGGGGAACCTCCCCCCGCGGGCCTTCTTCGGCGCGATAGAAAAGCGCCCTCCGCGAGCGCGACGCCCTGCCCTCCCGCAGCCTGGCGCTGCAG
>NZ_CAKUAT010000007.1 GCF_934636665.1 uncultured Senegalimassilia sp. | reverse complement strand
AAAGCAGGTTGTCGTCCGCCCGCATAGCGGGCGGTTTACTTGGCGCGGCTACGCGCGCGCCAGACTGAAGTCATTAAAGAGAAGGCCCGCTCGATTGAGCGGGCCTTCGTGATGAAGCGAGGTTATGGAATAAGAAGCGGCTATCCACGCGAAGCCGCACCGGGAACCAGCGGGCACGGGGCGGGACGATTGCCGCGACGCGCGAAACGGATCAGGAAGCTTGCGCCGGAAAGCGCCAGCGCAACGCCCAAGCCCGTGTAGAAGAACGCGATGAACCACACCGGGACCAGGCCGAACGCGCGAAGGGAGATGCCGCCGGTCATCATGATGGCCATCATGGCATAGCCCGGCACATCGAAGAAGTTCCACACGCCCACGCGATCGGCCTCGTAACCGGCGATGCGAACGGCATGCTTGCCCACCATCTTCGAGAAAACCTTGATATGGAACAGCGTGAACACCACAGCAGCGCCGATGATGAGCAGCCACCACATCCCCTGGTCCATCTGAGCGAACGACTGGATGCCCAGCCAAGCGATGTTACCGCCGGCGATAAGCCAAACGATGCCGGCGACTAAAAGCAACGTACGCTTCGAAACCTTCAGCATATCTGCCCCCTCTGAAACGAAACGGACGGTATCGGCTAACCGATATCGATATTTAATATCAATAACTGTATCAGGGTGCCGCTAAAGAATCCAGGGACCCACAAAACCTGCAAGCATACCCAACAAAGCCCCCACCACGACATCGCGAGGAAAATGCACGCCCGATACCACACGGATGACCGCGAGCAACACCCCGGCCGCCAGCATGACCGGCCCCGCCCACGCAAGCGGGCAGCAGGCGCAAAACGTCATGGCGATGACGAAGATGCTGAACGCGTGGCGGCTGGGAAACGAATTGCCGCGCGTATCCTTCGGGATAACGGGGGCTGCGTCGAACACCTCGTACGGGCGCGGCGCGTTGATAGCCTTGCGCAGCACGGTGACCAGCGCGAACGAGATGCCCGGCACCAACACAGCGCGGAGCAGCGTGCCCGCCGCGCCGGCTGTGCCGGTTACCGCCGCGTACGCCAGCCACGCAAGCAGGCAGGGATACGCCACGTACACGGCGTCGGTGATGATCTTGTTCGCCAGGGAAACGCCACGCGCCAGCACAGGCCGGGCCCGCAAGGCGTTGGTCATGCGTATGTAAGTTGATTTTTGCATGCGTACATTGTAACGGCAGGAGCCTCCCTTTGCGCACACAACCGCAAATCCTGACAGGGTATCTGACCTAGCAGTATGCAACATTAGCCCAGGTCAGATACCCAATTTGATTCCTATCGAAATTTACGCCCTGTGCGCGACAAGGGCTCGCAAGCTCTGCTTGCGAGCCCTTGAAACATGCCAACAGCTCTTCCGCAACCTAGCTCTGGCTACAAAATGCTTGCCGCGTAAAACGCGTAGCGCGCCACGGCAACGCCAATCACCGAGCACGCAAGCATTGCCGCCGCCAGCTCAGCAGACGGTTTTTTGCGCGCAACCATCGTCAGCGCGAACGGCACCGCACCCGCAAGCACTGCGGCCGCCGCAAACGGCACCGTCGAACGACCTACGTGTGCAAAATGCATGCCCACCAGCACAAACGTCAGCACCACCAGCACCTGTGCCACAACAGAGGTCGCAAGCAATGCCGGTTTCTCGTAACGCGCAGGCTCGAACAAGCCCACCAGCGCAGCCCCCATGGCAACATCGGCCACCGCATACAACGGCACGGTTGACCAATCCGTCCATGCAGGCACTGCATAATTGCCCACATACGCAAAGCCCATCACGACCGCAAGCACCAGCGCGACCACGCCCGAAGCAATAGGCAAACCGCGCGGGGCCTTTCGCCCGCGCACCTCCATCACGAGCTCGATGAGCAGCAACACGCCAAGCACAATCGCGCAATATGCTTCCTGGCAAATACCTGCCTGTGGGTTCGCCATGGCATTGAACACACGCTCCATGCGACCCAAGTGAAACCACACGCATACCAGGCCCAAGCCAAGCAGTGCAAGCGCCGCTGCGGGCACCGTCCATCGACGGCCCTGCCATCCGGCCACGGGCACAAGCGCACGAACGGCGCAAAAGCCCGCCGAAAGCCCTGCCAGCAGCGTGAACAGGAACAACGGGAATTCTGAAATCATCATACGTCCTTTCCGGAATCTCAACACACCCGGCGCACCGCCGACGAATCCACGACAGCCGGCATGGTGCGCCCAGCCCTGCGCAGACGCAAAAGAACCTGCGCACCAGCCGCTACGCGTCGACTTCCTCCTCCATGTTCACAATATGCCCCGTGCCCGTGCCTGTTTTTTGCGCATTGCGATGCGGGACGAGAACCAAGCTAGGATTGGTATGATTCGCCGGCATCGGCTCCACTTCAACGTCGCCATCACCATATTTCGCGCGCATTTCCTCAAGCGTGCCGAAGTCCAGCGCGCGATCGCGGCAGCCGCTCACGCACAGCGGCGTGTTGCCGCCGCCGACCTCGTCTTTGCACATGTTGCACTTCATCATGATGCGTTCATCGGTGTTAAAGGTAGGCGCGCCATAAGGGCAGGCCAACTCGCATGAACGGCATCCCACGCACACGTCGTGGTCCGTCCACACGATGCCCGTGTCGGAGTCCTTGCGCATAGCGCCCGTAGGACACGCTTTCACGCACGCAGGGTTGGCGCAGTGGTTGCACGCCATAGACAGAAAATAGCCGAAATGACCCTGCGACACCCAGGTGCCGTTTTCGTTCTGCTTCCACGAACCGCCTTGATAGTTCAACACGCGACGATACAGATTCTCTAACGGCAATTTATACGTTTCCTTGCACAGCACCTGGCACGTTTTGCAGCCCGAGCATTTACTGGAATCGAACGCGAACGCATATTGCGTCATCACCATCACCTATTCCTATTCCACGCCACGCGGGAGAATGAACGCGGCGTCTTTATCCGCGCCCACCTCAAGCGGGCCGTCGTACTTCTCCACCTGCACCAGCGTACCGCTCCAGCATGCATAGCCCTGGCCGGAGTGCTCCGGCGCTTGCAGCACGTTAGGGCATCCGCCCAGGTCGATACCGGTTTCAGGGTCAATATTCACTTTGCCGCCATCCTGCAGCGCAACCGCGCCCGGGATAATGCCCGGCAGCACCTGCGCCAAGCGCAGCACCTTGCCGTACGGGCTGGACATAAGCACCTTGTCGCCCGTTTTGATGCCGCGAACCGCCGCATCGACCTCGCCGATGAAGCACGCCTGAGGGAACGCCTCGCGCAAGCTGGGCGTAAAGCGGAATGCGCCGTGAGCGCGCGCCAGCGAATGCGGCGTCCACAAAAGCAGCGGGTACTCCTCGGTTTGGCACCCCACGCCCTGCTTCTTGCCGAATTGCCATTTCGCGATAGGGGAAAGTTCCGTATAGCCCATAGCCGTGACCATATCGGACAGCTTCTTGCAATAGATCTCGAACTTGCCTGATTCCGTAGACAGCGGATGCCCTTCTGGATCGTCGTAGAACTGCTTGTACGGCACCGTCATCAAGTCGTCTCCGAAACGACGCGGATACGTGTAGAAGCCGCGCTCCTTGAAATCCGCCAGGCTGCACAAGCCCTCTTGCGGCGTGCCTTCCACACCCATCTCATCAAGATCGGCCTGTGTGATGGTGATCATCGGCTTGGTTTCCTTGGTGGTGGAGTTCACCATCACCTTGCTACCCGCCAAAGACACATAGGCGCGTTCTGCATCGGTAAGGGGATTGACCTTACGCGGGTCTATGTCCAGGCGGCGGCACAGCTCGTCGGCAATCCACGTTTCGGGCTTGCTTTCATACAGCGGATCCATGGCAGGTTCGTTCCACATGACGATATCATGCGCATAAGTCCAGGCCATAGGCGTTTTCTCCCAGAGCGTGCACGCGGGAAGCACGATATCGGAGTACTGCGCCGAAGTAGAGAATTGCGGATCTTCGGTAAACACGAAGTCCATCTTACGCCATGCTTTGATACCTGCGTTCACGTTCGGCATTGAGTTCAGGCGATCGTTCACGCCACCGTTATGAATAAGGTGCACGTCGATTTTACGCTTGCCGCCTGGCCATTTTTCGCTGCCGTATTCACCGTCCAGAATCTCCTGCCACTGGTTAGCCATATCCAGCTCGTCCCAGTTGGGATTCTCGTTGTGCAAAATATCGATGCAGCTGTTTTCACGCGTGGGGTAGAACGTGGGCTTAGGCTCGGGGCGATCGGGATAAACATCACCACCGCCCATGCATGCGCCTTCCGATGCCATGCTGGAGATGCCGCTGTCCGCCAAACCTTGCCATGACACGTAACTGCCCTCGCGGCCCACCGTACCATGCATGAACGCAAGCGTATACATGGCCTGCGCAAACTGCTCGCCTGCAGGGTGCTTCGTGGTGGACATGCCCCCGAAGAAGCCCACGTTGTCATATTCCGCAATCATATTGCCGAGCTCACGAATCTTCGTAGCAGGAACCTGGCAGATAGCCTCAGCCCATTCCGGCGTCTTCGGCGTGCCGTCATAGGTTCCCAGCACGTAGTCCTTGAAGTTATCGCGCGCATCTGCGCCTTCGGGCATGTGCGCCGCGTCGAAGCCTACACAGTATTTGTCCAGGTAGGCCTGATTGTACAGGTTGTTCGTGATCTGATGATACGCAATGCCGAGCGCCAACGCGCCGTCGGTTCCAGGCAAAATGGGCACCCACTCATCGGCGAACGCCTGCGCCGTGGGGTTGAACCACGGGTCGATCATGATGAACTTCGTACCCTGCTGCTTGGCGTATACCATTTGATACGGCGCCAAGCCCGACTTGTTCACCGACCAGTTGCAGCCGAACATGATATGCAGATCGGTTTTCGAGAACGTCAGCGCGTCGCAAGCGGCCAGGTTGTTCTCGGCGCCCGTCATGTAGCTGGCAGGCGCGTTCCACGCGCCCCAAGAGATCTCACCATGCACGTTCGTCATGGCTCCCAGGTAGTTGAACAGGCTATATACTGCATCCCAAGTGCAATTGCGCAGCGACATTTCCGTGCAGGAAAGCATGGAATGCGGGCCGTATTTTTCCAGACACTTCTTTATCTCTGCAGCTACGTAATCAAGCGCCTCGTCCCAGCTGATGCGCTCCCATTCGTCGATGCCGCGTAATTCGCCATGCGGATCGTCGGGGCTCCAATGCTTGCGCTTCATGGGGTATTTTAGACGCATGGGGCTGGTTTTGTCGCTGATGGCCGCGCGCCCGCGCAAGCACGCACGACGCTGCGGCTGCACAATGGAGTCATCGCCCGACTCGTCCGTGCGAATCTTCACCGGCACACCATCTTCGAAATAGCACTTTAGAAGACAGCGCGACGAATCGCACGAGCAGTTGTTGTAGCACGGCACCGTCTTCCATTCGCCGTGCACAGCGTTTTTCGTTGCCGCACCCTCAACCGCATCTGCGGTAGCACTGGCCAGCGGGGAAACGCCCGTGAGCACGGCAGCGCCTGTGGCGGCGGCGCCGGCCTGCAGAAAGCTCCTTCGTGAAAGGTTTTCCATGTTTCCTCCTCGTCTATAGAGAAACCCGAAGGCTGCAATGGTTTTAGACGCAAAATCCCTATGCGCACAGAAGGCAAACGTCTTACGAGCATAGCTTCGCCAGAGGCGCATATCGTGCCGTTGTTTGCGTTTTGCGCATACCTATTAAGCTATTGAACTGGAGAAACGTAACACTCCTGTCTCCCCCATGAGTGCTACGCATTAAGCTTGCGGTAGGGTTCGCACCTACTTCGCATTGAGCCCTTGCAAGGTGAACTATACGGGCTTGCCGCGCGACCTTCAGCGGCGTATCTTAAGAATAAATGTGCGATTATTTAAGATTCGATAAAGGAATAGCTATGGGACGAGCAATCGACGATGCCATCGACACGCTAGCCGATAGGTTTCACACCCTTAATTGGGAGCTGCATGACGTTGCGGGCACAGGCGGAGCCGAGAAGCAATGGCTTTGGCTTGGCAGCCCCAATGAGCAGGTTATGGTATGCGTATTTCGCGGCACGGCCATCCATGAACCGTTTCATCGCCAGGACTTCTTCTTTTTCAACTATGCGTGGTCCGGCTCGTTTGAGGCGGTGAGCAAGCGGCAAGGCAACCGCATCACCGTGAATCAAAACGAAATGGTGGCTGGCCAGCCTTTCACAGGCTACGCGCTTGACAGCTCCACTAACGAAGAGGTCGTAAACGTTGGCGTGCTTATTCGCAAGGAGCTGTTCTTTCGCAAATTCCTGCCGTTCGTTTCCGGGAGCCGTCGCCTTATGCATTTCTTCCTTGACCCCGAGAACAACGCGTTTTCCAACGAGTTCCTGCACGTAAGCGCGCGGCGAGATTACCCTTACCGACAACTGCTCAGCCTTATGATCGTGGAGTACGCTAACGGTGGACCCGGTTCGCAGGAAGTGCTGCAAATGCTAGCTTACACGCTTACCATGTACATGGTGCGCCAATACGAAGAGGAAAACCCGCAAGTAGCAACCGGCGGTACAATAGAAGACGCAATGGACTGGATTACCAGCCATCCGGAAAGCGCCACGCTGGAAAACACGGCGGCGCACTTTGGCTATCACCCAAACTACTTATCGGCACTGCTGCGCAGGCAGACAGGGAAAACGTTTTCGCAGATTAAACTGGACGCACGTATGAAGCGTGCCGATTTGCTGCTTAACTCCACCCATCTAACCGTCGAGGAAGTAGCGAACATGCTGGGCTACTCGTCCACCAGCAACTTCTATCGCGCATTCCGTCAATATCATGGCCGTTCGCCTCGCGCAGAAGGGGAAGCGGACAATTAGATTGCCAGCTCACACATAGCCGCAAGTTTTGACAGGGTACCTAATCTGGCATTATGCAATGTTTCACCAGGTCAACGCACGTGAACGGTTCCTGCCAAAAAACGCGCAAATGTATGTGGCGCACACATGAAAACGCCCGCAAACGGCGATGTTTGCGGGCGTTGAGCGCTGCTAGCGATTGTTCACGGCCTCGGGATGCAGGTCGTGGTTGGCCAGGCGATCCCAGGCAACCTGCTCCCAGCGCGTGCCGGGCTTGCCGTAGTTGCAGTACGGGTCGATGGAGATGCCGCCGCGCGGCAGGAACTTGCCCCACACCTCGATGTACTTCGGATCCATCAGCGCGATCAGGTCCTTCATGATCACGTTGACGCAATCCTCGTGGAAGTCACCGTGGTTGCGGAAGCTGAACAGGTACAGCTTCAGGCTTTTGCTCTCCACCATGCGCACATCGGGCACATAGGAGATGTAGATGGTGGCGAAGTCGGGCTGGCCGGTGATCGGGCACAACGCCGTGAACTCCGGGCAGTTGAACTTCACGAAATAGTCGTTGCCGGGATGCTTGTTGTCGAACGTCTCAAGCACGCTAGGGTCGTAGGTTTGCGGATACTGCACGCCCTGGTTGCCCAGAAGCGACAAATCGTCGGCGCCGGAGCGCATAGGTTTCTCGTTGGTCATGCTTCTCTCCTATCTCCCCTGGGCGTCCAGCTTGTCGAGCAGCGGGTCGCGCATGCCGTTGGCCGCGAAGGCGCGATCGCGGTCGATGCACGTGCCGCATTTGCCGCACGGGCGGGCGCCACCCTCGTAGCAGCTCCACGTAAGCTCATAGGGAACATCCAGGTCAAGGCCGCATTTCACAATATCGGCCTTCGACCAGGACACGAACGGGGCCTCCAGGTGCAGCTGGCCCGCCGTGCCTTGCGTGATGGCAAGGTTCATGGCGTTCACGAACTCGAGGGAGCAATCGGGGTAGGCGTCGCCCGCCCAGTCATCGTGGTGCGCGCCGTAGAACAGCACGCTCGCGCCCAGCGACAGCGCCATGGACGCAGCGCTCGATAGGAACAGCCCGTTGCGGAACGGCACGTACGTGCTGACCGGGGAGCCGTCCGCCTCGTCGATCTGCTCGGCGTAGCTTTCCTCGGGAACGTCTTGCGAAGAGTGCTCGAGCAGGCTGCAGTCGCTGTCGGCGAAGATGGCAGAAAGATCGAGGAAACGCTGCTCAACGCCGTAATGCGCAGCGACGGCCTTCGCGCTCTCGATCTCCTTCTCATGACGCTGGCCGTAGGAGATGCTCAGCGCGAACACGTTCTCTGCGCCGAAGCGCTTGACCGCCAAGGCCAGAAGCGTGCTGGAATCCACACCGCCGCTGCTGAGCACCAGCGCCTTTTGCGGGTTCTCGCCACACACCTTGCCGTTCTCGTCGCGCGGCGCCGGCTCTTCGCCCAGCGTCCCGTGCACGCGCAGGTTCTCGCGCGCGTTGGCGGCCGCAGCCGCGAACGAGGAGAACGCCTGTCCTTCGAAAATGCCCATCCTTACACGCCCCTCTCAACATCGGGCCAAATGACCTTGTGCAGCTGCACTTGAGCGGTTGCCCAGGTCATTTGGTTCTCTTGCATGAATTCAACGATGCGCGCCGGCTCGATGTCCCCAAAGCACGGGCTCAGGTACACCGGCACGCGCCCCGGCAGATCGAGCTGCCGGGCAACTTCCAAAACGCGCGGCAAATCGCCCTGCCCGCACACGAACTTCACCGTGTCGCGCGCGTCGAGCAGGCGGAAGTTCGCGGGCAGCATCTGCTGCTCCATGCCGCTTGACGGCAGCTTCCAGTCTACGGTGAAGGAGAGCACGCCAGGCGCGGCGTTGCCGATACGCGTGCGCAACCCGGCAAGCTCGTTCAAGTCGGCGGCGCCGTTCGTCTCGATCTCCACGCGTAGGCCGCGCCCGCTCGGACCAGGTTCGCCCAGCAGCAGCTCCACCAGCTGCGGCAACAGCGACTGCAGCACCGGCTCGCCGCCGGTGAGCGTCACGCATTCCACGCCGGTCTGCCGCACCCATGCCGCCAACTGCTCGGGAGTTTCGTCCTTCGCCGCGGCACCCGGGACGTTCGCCCACATGGTGTCGCAATAACCGCAACGCAGATTGCAGCCGGTAAATCGGATGAACGCCGCCAGCTTGCCCGCGCACGCCCCTTCACCGTTGATGCTGACGAACCGCTCCGCAACCGGCATAGTCGCCTGAGAGCCGGACTGGTCGACGCTTCGGCGTTGCGATGCCTTAAAGGCGGCGGCAAGCGAAGAGGCCGGCGCTGCGCCAACAGCAGCGGACGCAGGCGACTGCGCGCCGCTAGCAGCGATGGCCGCCGACAACGAGCAATGTACAGTGGCAGGCGCCGATGCCGACGCCTTACCGGCACCGGACGCAGAGGTAAGCGCAACCGTTTGGACACCATCGGTAGCGACAAACTCAGACGCCAGGGAATCGCTAGCAAGGATGGCCGCAGACAGCGAGCCATGTACGGCGGCAGGCGCCGATGCCGACGCCTTACCGGCACCGGACGCAGACGCTTGCGCGCCGTCGGCGCGCTTGAAGGCCGAGAAGGCGTCACGCAGGCTGCCGTAGGTTATTGCTGCTGTTTCGTTTTCGCAGGTCATAGCTTTGTTAGGCGCGGTAGATCGCGCAGTTGTTCGGCGTTTCGTACACGTCCACCTGCGACACGGGGAAGCCCTGCTCGGCAAGCTTGCCGAAGAAGTAGCGCGCCAGATTCTCCGCGGTGGTGCGGAAGGGCATCATCGACAGCGTGAACCCCTCCTCGCGCAGGCAATCCAGGGTTTTCGGCATAAGCGAGCCCTCCTCCACCACGAACGAGTGGTCCAACTGCTCGGTGAGATCGCGCAGCGCATGCTTGAAGTCCGCGAAGTCGATGACCATGTCCTTGTGCGTGCCCTCGGTTTGCAGCTCGGCCTGCTCGAGATACGCCACCACGCGCCAGCGATGACCGTGCAGGTTCTCGCACTTGCCGTGGTAATCGGTCAGGAAATGCGCAGCGTCGAAGCTGCTCTCCGTTTTCAGCCCATACATAGCAAAAGCCCTTCCAT
Source organism: uncultured Senegalimassilia sp. (assembly GCF_934636665.1). Lineage (GTDB taxonomy): Bacteria > Actinomycetota > Coriobacteriia > Coriobacteriales > Eggerthellaceae > Senegalimassilia. The sequence goes on along the minus strand of NZ_CAKUAT010000007.1, from coordinate 110,344 downwards.
CAAGCGAAAACCGCCATCGGAAAGGCCCTTTCGAAATGCGCGGCAACCTGCAACGATGCAGCAGGAGCCCTTCGCCCCCGCCGATAGAATCGCGCCGTCGCGCAAAACGCCCGCCGCGATAAGCGGGCAAGGTACCTAGTTTTGTTTACCGACAGGAGGTTTTCGAACTGTCCATCAATCACGCGGCAAGTATACCGCCCCAAAGCCGCAACCAAAGCCCGTAAACAAGCTTCCGCACGATAACCGCACCCCAGACGCTTCGGGGCGTAGCGCCATCTGCCAAACTTCCGGCTTCCCAACGCAAACTAGGCTTTAGTCGAGCACTAGGGATTACGGTCGCTCCAGATACGTAGCGCTGCACTCGTTAAGGGCCCCAAAGTACCCGATGCCCGCAAACACCCGAAGCTATAGGAGCGCCAGCGTGCTTGCGATCAGCTCGTCCCAGGTATGCGAGACGAACGACGGACGCTCCGCCGTCAGGGCAAGCTCGTTGAACATGCCCCAAGTTACTGCCGCGGTGCTTGCGCCTGCCGCGTTGCCGGATTGCAAGTCGAACGGAGCGTCGCCGACGTATAGACACTCACCGGGATCGAATCCCAGCAGCTCGCAACCGCGTACCACCGGCTGAGGGTCGGGCTTCGGGCGCTCGATATCGTCCCAGCCCACGCAGCAATCCAGATACGATGCAGCGCCCACCACCTCAAGCCCACGCCAGGCAACCGCATGACGCTTCGACGTCACCACGCCCAGCTTCAGGCCCGCGCCTGCGAGCTCAGCCAGCGCCTCAACCGTTCCAGGGAACGCCTTGATCATCTTATCGTGCACCGTTTTGTTGTGCGCTCGATACGCTTCGCAGAACCGCTCCTGCAGCACCGGGTCATCCGTGTAGTCCTTGACCTGCACGGCCAGCGGTTGCCCCACTTTCCGCAGGTACTCCTCGTCGCTGAGCTGACGGCCCAGCACCGCAGGGCCCGCATAGTGAAAGCTCGCCAAAAGCAGCTCGCGTGAATCCACCAGCGTGCCATCGTTGTCGAACAAAACCGCCTTCAGACCAGCCATCATGCTCCTTTACCGCGTGCTTTTGAAAAAGAAAAAGGGCCGCCGGATATACCAGCAGCCCTTGCATTTCCATGGTGGAGATGATGGGATTCGAACCCACGACCCCTACGTTGCGAACGTAATGCTCTCCCAGCTGAGCTACATCCCCATGGGTATTGCGCTTTGCGCGAGAAAGTATTTTCCTCGTTCAAACGCTGTTTGTCAAACACTTCTTCGCGGGCATCCGCAAAAAGTTCACGGTTAGAACCGCTTACGACAGAACGCGCTCCTCCATGAGCGGAGACTCCATGCCCGGCTCGTCACCCTCGGGAACGAAGGGCTCGAACAGCGGCTCGCCGTTCTGCGACAGCTCGACCATGCCGGTGAGCACGTCGACGTACTGGTACGACTGACGGGCGGTGCGGCCGCGCTTGCGATCGACCTCCATGATGAACAACTGCGGGTGCACCTGCATGAGCGTGCCCTCGCTCTCGACGATCTTGGAGCGGCCCATGTTGGCGCGCACTTTCAGGCGTTGACCGACGAAATCGTGTAACGTATCATGAATGGAGTCGACGATTTGCGCTTGTTTCGCTAAGTCCATAGTTGCTCTTTCCTACATAACACACAGATAACAGCTCAAAATTGTATCATGCAGGTCAATGCACGCTTACTTCTCCATGTTTTGCACCTAATTCCATAGCAGTTCCCACACAATAGCCATATTCCAGGCACGTTTTAGCTTGAATGCAGCGTTTGACAGGGCGCAATGACAACGCCAGCCTCCCTGCAACTGCTGGCTTTGCGGCCGGGGAAACGCTGCTACGGCAAACTAACCCACACCTGCCAGGCTGCTGCAGACTCGCATTCCTAACCCCGCATCACGCAAAAAGGGCCGCGACGCACGCGGCCCAAATAGCATATCGGATTCCATCGCTAACCCTGCTGCAGCGCCAGCAGCGCCTTGCCCATGTTCACGAACTCCGCCAGCGAGAGCGTCTCACCGCGGCGCTTGGAATCGATGCCCGCTTGCTCGAACAACTCGGGCAGATGCGGCGCCACCGCAGCGCCATTGGCTCCACGGCCAGCGAAGTAGGTTTTGCACGAGTTCGACAGCGTTTTGCGGCGGCTGGCGAACGCGGCGTCGGCCATGGTGCAAGCCGCGCGCACCACTTCCCCGTCAAGCGGCTTTCCCTGCTCATCGAGCACGGGCGTGCGGTTCAGGCGGATGACCGCGCTGTCCACGCGCGGCGGCGGGAAGAAGTTGTTCGGGCTGACCGGGAAGCGCTCTGCCGGCTGCGCGTACAGCCGCAGCTTCACCGTGTAGGCGCCGTAGTTCTTCGTTCCCGGCTCGGCGGCCATGCGATCGGCCACCTCTTTCTGCACCATCACCGTTGCCGACTCAAGCGATTCGATGCGCTGGAAATAGTCCAGCACCACCGTGGCGGCGACGGCATACGGCAGGTTCGCTACCAGCTTGTTGGGGGCGTCTTGCCCGTCAAGGTCGGAAAGCTCCAGGTCAAGCGCATCCTTCTGGATGAGCGTGAACGAATCCCACCACGGCTCCAGCGTTTCGGCCAGCACCGCAGGCAGGTCGGTATCGCGCTCGATGGACGTGACGTGCTTCGCGTTTTGCAGCAGGGCCATGGTGAGCGTGCCGATGCCGGGGCCGATCTCGAGCACGTTGTCCGCGCCCTCGAGCTCCGCCAGCGCCACGATTTTCGCCACGATGGCCTCGTTGACCAGGAAGTTCTGCCCGAGCGAGTACTTTGCCGAAAGCCCGTGGTCCGCCAGGACCCGCCGGGTGACCGAAAGGTTGGCCAAAGACGATACGCTACCCACGGCGCTTCCCCTGCTTGCCGCGGCCGCCGCCCTGCTTCGAGCCGCCCTTGCCGGACTTGCCCTGCCCGCCTTTGCCCTTGGGGGCATGCGGGTTCTCATGCTTGGCCTGCACCGTGCCGTTCGTGCCGCGCTTTGCGTTGGCGTGCTTCTTCTGGGCGGAACGCTTGCGACCGTGCTGCGCCGCATCGACGCGGCGGCCGTCCTCGTCAAGTTGGATGACCTGGCGCTCGGCGCCGTTCTCGCCCAGGTTCAGGCGCGCACGGCCCTGGCGGCGCTGCGCCTGGGATGCCAGCTGGGCGGCGAAATCGTCCTCGGCGAACGCCTCGGGCTCGTCAGGCTGCTCTGCCGGCTCTTCCTCTTCCGGCAGCTCCTGCGCATCAGCCGGCTGGTCCGCCATCTTGCCCCCGGCGAAGGCGCGCACCACAGGCCCCTCGACGGGGTACTCGTCGGCCTCATCCACGATCTCGCCGGATTCGTCGATCTTGCCGACCCAATCCAGCACGCGCTCCAAGCGGAAGCCCGCCACCGCGGCGGCAGAGCGAACGCATCCCACAAGCGGGTCGAAGCCATGCGGGTCGCCGCCCTCGCCCACCACATGCAGCGTGCACGGGCGCTTGCGCGCGCGGGTGCGCGTCCAGAAGTACGGCTGGAAGCGATCGAGCATGCACTTGAGCTGCGACGACGGGCCGGCGAAATACACCGGCGCCACGACGATAAGCTCGTCGGCGTCCTCGAGCAGCGGGTACACGTCGTCCATGTCGTCGCGGATGGCGCAACGGCGCGGCGCCTCGTCCTCGGCGCGCTGCTCCTCGAAGGCCTGGTCCTCGGCGGCCTCCTGCTCGGTCATCGCGCCCTGCGCCTTGCGCTTGCAGAAATCGCAGGCGTTGCAGCCGGCCACGTCGAGCGTGGACACGGGCGCCAGGTACACCTCGTCTTCCGGGCACTCCTCGATACAGCTTTCGAACAGAAGGTCCGCAAGCGCGCCGCTTCGCCCCTCGACGCGAGGCGACCCGACGATGATCAGGCGTTTCATTCGCAATTCCTTTCAGTTGCGGCGGTTTGCGCATGTTCGATCTGCCAAGCCGTGGGCGGGCGGTCCAACAACGCGCGCGCGTTTTGCGCGATCTGGGCCAGCATCTCGCTTCTGGCCTTCTCGGTTTCGCACCCGAGCACCTCGGCCATGCACGCCGCGGTGAACACGGTGTGCGCCGGGCCGCACGGCATGCCGCGCATGGGCTCGGGCGTCATGTACGGCGAATCGGTTTCGGTGAGCAGCAGATTGCGCGGAGTGCGCGCGACCGCATCGCGCGTGTCCTGGCAGCGTTTGAACGTGAGCGCACCGCCCAAAGCCACGAAGCAACCCCGATCGACCCAAGGCTCAAGCGTTTCCCAGTCCAGGTCGAAGCAATGCAGCAACGTGCCCGCCTCGGGGAAGCCCTCCTCGCACAGGATGGCGAACGCCTCGTCATGCGCCTCGCGCACATGCAGCGCCGCGGGAAGGCCCGTGGTGTGCGCCAGGCGGATTTGACGGCGAAACGCCCGCCGCTGATCCTCGCGCGGCGACAGGTCGTAATGGTAGTCCAGGCCTATCTCACCCACGGCGCATATACGCGGGTCCGCCAAGCGTTTGACCAGGCGCGACTCCATGGCGTCATCGTAGAAGCGCGCGTTATGCGGATGCACGCCGGCCGCCAGGCGCAAGCGCGGCAGCGGACGCGACGCCGCATCGGCAGGCAAGGCGAAACGCGCCGCATCGGCGCCATCGGGCAGATGAGTCAGCTCATCGCCGCCAGCGGCCAACACCTCGCGCGTACGCTCCACCGCTTCGGGCAGGCGCGACTGCGCCTGAGCGTACCAGCCGTCGAAACGCTCGAACACGTCCGGGGCGTCCTCCTGCACGTCGATGATATCGCAGACGAAGTCCACGCCCCACGCCGCGCAGCGCGCGAACTCCAGGGCCGGATCCGCCAGCAGGTGCACATGCGCGTGCGTGTCCACCACCGGGCCGGCAAGCCGCGGCGGCTCCACCAGGCGAAACCTTCCGTGCTTGCGCTTCTGTCGAAATAGCGCGTCGGCGAAAACCGGCTGTTGCTCTTCCTCGGCCATGCATCCCTTCCCTATACATATATACAGCAGGGCGAAGGGTCCTCCCCTTCGCCCGGACACTTAGTGCTACGTCCCCGAAGCGTCCGGCGTCGGAGCCCGGGACGTCGCGATGTGCGGCGCGGCGGAGGAGGTTCCTTCGCCGCGATCTGCCGCAACATCAAGCGTTCCGCCTGCCGTTTAGCAGGCGGAATCCCTTTATTCCTCGATCTGGATCTCGTCCATGTTCAGGCGCGGGAACAGCGGATCGCCCACGGTGACCGTGTTGCCGACGGGCAGCTGGCCCCACTTCGTGGCGCCCTCGACGTCCACCACGTCGGTGACCTTGCCCAAGCTCAGGCGATCGAAGACCTCATTGGAGGTGTTCGGCATGAACGGGGCCATGTACAGCGCGATGATGCGGATAGCCTCGAGCGCATTGTAGATGACGGCGGCCAGGTCGCCCTGGGTCTCCTCCTTCTTCGCCAGGTTCCACGGGGCGCTTTCCTCGACGTAGAGGTTCACGCGACCGGCAAGCTCCTGCACCGCGGCGGCGGCGCCGGTGAAGTCGACCTGGGACATGCAGGCGTCGTACTTCGCGTACAGCTGCTCGACGATGGGCAGCATGGGGTTGGCAACGCGCTCGGCGGCGTCTGCCGGCACGGCGGGCACCTTGCCGTCGAAGTACTTGTTCGTCATGTTGAACACGCGGCTGCACAGGTTGCCCCAAGTGTTGGCCAAATCGGCGTTGTACACCTGCACCATGCGCTCCATGGAGATGTTGCCGTCATGGCCGAACTGCACGTCGGACATGAAGTAGTAGCGGTAGGCGTCCACACCGAAGATCTTCACCAGGTCGGCGGGCTTCATGCCGTTGCCCTTGGACTTCGACATCTTCTCGCCCTTGGTGAGTAAGAAGCCGTGGCCGAACACGGTGTGCGTGATGGGCAGGCCTGCGGCCATGAGCATGGCCGGCCAGATGACGCAGTGGAAGCGCGTGATGTCCTTGCCCACGAAGTGGTACTGCATGGGCCAGCGCTGCTCGAACTCACCGGCGCGCTGCTCGTCGCCGTAGCCGATGCCCGTGAGGTAGGCCAGCAGGGCGTCGGCCCACACGTAGGCCACGTGACCCTCGTCGAAGGGCAGCGGCACGCCCCAATCGAAGGTGGAGCGGCTGATGGACAGGTCCTTCAGACCGCTCTTCACGAAGGTGACCACCTCGTTCTTGCGCGTTTCGGGACGGATGAAGTCGGGGTTCTCCTCGTAGAACTTCAGCAGCGGCTCCTGGAACTCGGAGAGCTTGAAGAACCAGTTCTCCTCACCGCCGGCCTTCTGCACCGGGCGATGGCAATCGGGGCACACCAGCTCGCCATCCTCGTTCTTCTCAAGGTCGGACTCGGCGTAATAAGTTTCCTCGTGCACGCAGTACCAGCCCTCGTAGCTGCCCTTGTAGCACCAGCCCTTGTCGAACAAGTCCTGCCAGAACTTCTGCACGGTGCGGGCGTGGCGCGGCTGGGTGGTGCGCACGAAATCGGTGTAGGTGATGTCGAGCAGGTCCCACACGTTGCGGAACGCCGGCTCCATGGAATCGCACCAGGCCTGCGGGGTCATGCCCTTCGACTCGGCGGTATCGGCCACTTTCTGGCCATGCTCGTCCATGCCCGTGACGAACGCCACGTCGTAACCGTTCATGCGCTGGTAGCGCGCGACGGTGTCGGCGGCGACGGTGGTGTAGGCCGTGCCCAGATGGGGCTCGGCGTTCACATAATAGATAGGCGTGGTGAACGAGTAGGTTCCCTTTGACATGGTGCTTCCTTTTGCTCGCGGTCGCAGTCGGGCGAATGATGCCCCGCCAACCTGGGTTTTCGCAGTGCCTCTGATTGTACCACGCAGGAAACGGGCATCGCATGCACCGCTGGCCGGCAACATGCAATCAGCGAGCGATCCGGCGGGCTCGAGCGCTTGTGCACGTTTAATGAGCGGCACGGTTTGAACATATCTGCCCGGTATAATTAACGGCAATTGTTATAAATCGAAGGATGGCGGATGTTTTCTAACAAACTTCAAACGAACCCGAGCAGCCGCCCTCGCCACCGCTTGCCGCTGACCGTCGCCTTAAGCGCGACGCTGGCTTTCGCAAGCGTGCCGGTCGCGGGCCTTGCTCAGCGAACCGCGTGGGCGGAGGACATCGACACGAACGTGCAGGCAGACGCCGCACAGCAGGAGGTCGAGCGCACCGCCGCCGAATATGACCAGGCCATAAGCCGCATCGGCGACCTGAACCAGCAGATCGCCGACAACGAGGCGCGCATAGCCGAGATCGAGGAGACCCTTCCCACCCAGCAGGAGCGCAGCTCCGCTGCAGCGGTGAAGTTGTACAAGACCCAGGCTTCCACGCCCGGCTTGCTGGAAATGGTCCTCAGCTCCGAGAACATCGTGGATTTCTTCACGTCGCTCGAGTATGTGTCCCATATCTACAGCAGCAATCAGGCCGAAATCAAGCGCCTAGGCGAGCTGAAGGACGAGCTCGACCAGACGCATCGCGACCTTTCGCAGGCGAAGAAGGACGCCGACGTCGAGGCCGCCAACGCCGAGCAGGCGCTTTCCGCCGCCCAGCAAGCGCGCCAGGAGGCCCAGCGCAAGGCGCAGGAGGAAGCGGCCCGCCAGGCCGAGGAGGCCGCAAAGGCCGCTGAAGCCGAGGCCGCCAAGGCCGAGGCCGCTAAGGAGGCCGACAAGCAGGAGCAGGCAGATTCCGCCGACTCCGCCGCTGCCACCGAAACCACCGGCGGCTCTTCCGCGGGCACCGTGGAGGCGCCCAGCGACGACGGCGCCGACTGGGCAAGCGAGCGCGACGTGTTCGTAGCGCAGTGGGCCGGCCGCATCGATGCGTACCTGGCCGGGTCGCCCATGGCCGGCACGGGCAAGGTGTTCGCCGAGGCTGCTTGGGACTACGGTGTGGACCCGCGCTGGTCGCCCGCCATCTCCAACACCGAAAGCTCCAAGGGCCTGTACTGCTCCGGCAGCTGCAACGCCTGGGGCTGGGGCGGCTGCAGCTGGGGAAGCTGGGAAGAAGCCATCCGCGACCACGTTGCCGGCCTTGCCCGCGGCTACGGCTACACCATCTCGGTGGATGCCGCCAAGAGGTACTGCCCGCCGAACTGGGAGCACTGGTACAACGCAACGCTCGCGCAAATGAATATGATCTAAACGGAAACCCGGCCACGAGCCGGGTTTCTTGCTAGTTGGCGCGTCAGGGTTCCGCCGTAGCGTATGCTGCTGTTTCGCCTTTGAGCGCTAGGGTTTCTTTATTGGACGCTGGGCTCTTCGTCATCGAGCCCGAGCCCTTCGCCGCTAGATGCGCCGGAGCTTTCGCCATCCGCCGCCAGGCAACAACAAGCCGGCGCGACCGGCCTAGCGCTTCCCCTTCGCCGGCAGAACGAACATGCCCAGGATGAACGCCAACACGGGGACGCCGCATTGCAGCCAGAAGCCGAAGTCGAAGCCGTCGAGGTCGACGCCTAGCGCATTTTGCGAGGCCAACGCCATCACGGCGATGAATACCGACGCCGAAAGGCTGCCGATGAGCTGTCGCGCGGACGTGATGATGGCCGATGCCTGCGCCAGCTCGTCGGGGTCGAGCGTGGTGCACGCCCACGCCGTCAGCGGCATCATCAGGCACGCGATGCCCGTCGCGCGGACGCCGTAGAGCACCGTGACCACCCATTCGGGAACGCTTGCGGGGATAAGCGCGAACGCCACCGTGCCCGCAAGCACCGTGACGCAGCCCGCCACGATGAGCGGACGCGGGCCGCGTCGATCGAGGAGGCGTCCGGTGATGGGGTTCATCACGCCCATCATGATGGCGCCGGGCAGAAGCGTCAGGCCCGACACCGTTGCCGAAAGCCCCTGGATATCCTGAACGAACAGCGGCACCATGATCGACGGCGCCATGAACATCATGTGCGCGCAAATGACGATGAGCGTGGAGATGGCGAACGTCTTGTCGCGGAAGCACTGCAGCCGCAAAAACGGCTCGGGAACGCGCAACTGGCGACGCGCGAACACGACCAGCCCCGCCAAGCCCACTAGCAACGGAAGGACGAAGCCCGCGCCCACGGACCCGCCCGATTCCAACATGGTTGCCGCGACCATCACCAGCACGAAGCCCCCGGAATACAGAAGCGCCGACACCAGGTCGAAATGCCCCGGATGATCGGGGCGCTGCACCACGTCGTCGAGCAGCAGCACCGTCAGCGCCATCACCGCAAGCGCGATGGCGCCGAGCATCCAGAACACGGAGCGCCAACCCCACGCATCGATGAGGAAGCCGCTGATGGTCGGGCCGATGGCGGGCGCGAACCCGATGATCATGCCCACGATGGCCGTGGCCTGGCCGTACTGGCTTTTCGGATAGATGTTGAGCGCCACCAGCTGCACGAGCGGTAGGCAGATGCCGGCGCCGCCTGCCTGCAGCAGGCGCGCCGCCAGCAGGCACGGGTAGTTCGGCGCGAAGATGGCCGCAGCGCACCCGATGGCGAACGACGCCATGGATGCGAAGAACAGCTTCTTGGAATCGAACCGGTTCATCAGATAGCCCGTCATGGCGCTGATCAGGCCCAATACGAAGATGTAGGCCGTGGTAAGAAGCTGGCCGGAGCTTGCGCTGATGGCGTATTCATGCATGACCGCCGGCAGCGCGGCGATCATCATGCTTTGGGAGATGCATGCCGCCGTGGTGCCCGACACCATGATGCCGAGCACCACGCGGCGCTGCCGCGGCGGCAAGCCGTCGCGCTCGGGTTCGGCCTCGATGGCAGGTTCAGACGTTTTCGTACAAGACGCGTTCGCCACGTCTTCGGAAGTAGCTTCGTTCGTATTCATACCGCGATGGTAGCAGTTGCAGGCCACCCGCACCCGCCCGCGCACGAAACGCGCACGGAAGGAGGTTCTCCAGGTGAGCAAATGACGGAGTGGCGTTCGGGGCGGATGCTCGGAGAACGGAAGCCTTCCCCCAAACGTCTCCCCCACCCACGTTCGCCTCGCGCGTCGCCAACGGGAGAGGCGCAGGAGCAGCGCGCTACCGCAGTTTGTCGCGGCGTTGCTTCCAGTCGGGCATGAAGCGGTCCATGAGCTGGTGAAACCTTGGGCCGTGGCCGCGCTCGAGCAGGTGGCACAGCTCGTGCACCACCACGTATTCCAGACATTCAGGCGGGTAGAGCGCCAAGCGCACGTTGATGCAGATGCGGCCCGTGGAAGGTTGGCAGCTTCCCCAGCGGCTGGTCATGTTGCGATACGCCAGCTGACCCGCCTTCACCCCCATGATGGGCTCCCACGCCGCCACCAGCGCCGGCACGCATGCCTGCACCACCGCGCGCCACTGAGCAACCTCGGCTTTCGACGCCTGCGAGGCCTGCGCCATGGGCGTGGCGGACACGCGCTCCATCTGGGTCTCTATCCACTCGTGCTTGCGATGCACGAAATCGGCCACATCGGCCGGCGACATCCAGGCGGGCGCGGATGCGTCCACATGGTCGCCGTCGCGGGCGATGCGCAGGTTGAGGTTCTTCACCTTTTTGCGTTGCAGGCGCACCTCAATGCCGTCGACGTGAAGCACCTCGGGCGCTGCCGCGCGCGCAGGCTTGCGGCGCGCGGTCTGCGCACCGGCCCTGCCGGCCCCGGCCGCCGTGCGTCCGGCACCGGACGGACGTTGTCGCGCCGCAACCTTCCCCGCCTCGCCGCTCTCGCGGGCGGCACCGGACGGACGGGACTGCGACGCGGCGCCCGCCCCACGCGAGCCGCTCGCTGCCTGCCGCTTGAGCTCGCCCGGGTCAACGCGGCGCGTGCGCACCGGGCCGGATCGGTTTTCGCTGGCCACGCCCTACGCCTCCAGCGCGATCTCGTACGCGGCGTTGCGCGGCAGGCCGAACTCGGCCGCCAGCGTTTTCGCGATGTCCTTGTTGCGCGCGCCCTCGGCCTTGAGCTGGGCAGCACGGACACGGGCGGAATCCTCGGCGCTTTCCTGAGCAGCCTGCCCCTCCGCCTCGCTGGGCCCGTCGATCACGATGACGATCTCGCCCTTGATGCCGCCGGCCGCCTCGCGGGCGGCGAACTCGTCGCGCAGCGCGGGCAACGTGTCGCGCACTACTTCCTCGTACAGTTTCGTAAGCTCGCGGCACACCGCCGCCTCGCGCAGCGGGAACGCCTCGGCCAACGCCGCCAGCGCCCCGGCGATGCGGTTCGGGCTTTCGTAATAGATAAGCGCGGCGTCGAGCGTACGCACCGCATCGAGCGCGGCCTTCTGTTCGCCGGCCTTGCGCGGGAAGAAACCGCCGAAGTAGAAGCGCGGGTTCGTGCAACCGCTGGCCACATACGCCGTGGCCGTAGCGGTGGGCCCGGGCAGCACCTCCACCGGCGCGCCCGCTTCCCGGCATGCGCGAACCAGACGCAGCCCCGGGTCGGACACGCCCGGCATGCCGGCGTCGCTGCAGTACGCGATGACCTCGCCCGCCGCAACGCGCGCCACGATGCCATCGGCGCGCGAGCCGATGAGCGCCTCGTCCAAGCGCTCCAGGCGCTTGCCGATGCCGAACGCCGCCAGCAGCTTGCCGGTGACGCGCGTGTCCTCCGCGCACACCACATCGGCGCTGGTCAGCGCATCAAGCGCACGCTGCGGCATGTCGCCCAGGTTGCCGATGGGCGTCGGGCAGATGATCAGCTTGCCAGCCATCACGCCCTCGTTTCCTGCACGTCGAGCGCGCCGGCTTCCTCGACCGCCGGCGTTGCCGCCGCCGTGCGGGCGGCGCGGGCCTCGGCCTCCTTGTCGGCCAGGTTGCTCTTCGCCACCGCGATCATGAGCTTGATGCGGTTGAGCTGGTTGACCTCGGACGCGCCGGGGTCGTAGTCGACGGCCACGATGTTGCTCTCCGGATAGCGGCGGCGCAGCTCCTTGATGACCGCCTTGCCCACCACGTGGTTCGGCAGGCAGGCGAACGGCTGCGTGCACACCACGTTCGGCGCGCCCGTGCGGATGAGCTCCACCATCTCTGCCGTGAGCAGCCAGCCCTCGCCCATGGAGTTGCACAAGCTCAAGATCTCGCTTGCGTACTCGGCCAGCTCGTAGATGCTCGCCGGCGGGTTGAAGCGCGTGGACTCCTCAAGCGCCTTGGTCACCGGCGCGCGCAGGGCCTTCACCACCTGCAGGGCGATCTTGCTGCCGAACGCGCCCTTGGCCGAACGGCCCAGCGGGTCCTTCTGGAAGATGCCGCCCGCCGCGCCGAACAGGAAGAACTCGATGAGCCCCGGCACCACGGCCTCGCAGCCCTCGCGCTCGATGACGTCGACAATCTGGTTGTTCGCCGTGGGGTGGAACTTCACCAAGATCTCACCGACCACGCCGACGCGAGGCTTGGTGCCCTCGCCTTGCAAAGGCAGCGTGTCGAAGTCCTCGACGATCTGCTTGACCGTTTGCTTGAACTCGCCGCGCTTCACGCCGCGCGCAAGCTGACGCTTGCACTCGGCCATCCAGTGGTCGAACAGGGCGTTCGCGCTGCCGGGCTCCACCTCGTAGGGACGCGTACGGTACAGGCACATCATCAACAGGTCGCCGTACTGCAGCGCCGAAACCGCCTGGTAAAGCATAGCCGGCGTGATGGAGAAGCCGGGGTTCACCTCGCCCAGATCCTTGAAGCTGATGGCGATGACCGGGATATGCGACAGGCCCACCGACTTGAGCGCCTTGCGGATGAGCGAGATATAGTTCGTGGCACGGCAGCCGCCGCCGGTCTGCGTGATGAGCACGGCCAGCTTGTCGGTGTCATACTTGCCGGACATGACCGCTTCCATGATCTGGCCCGTGACCAGGATGGACGGATAGCAGATGTCGTTGTTCACGTACTTCAGGCCCGCGTCCACCGCCCCGTGGTCCACGGAAGGCAGCAGCTCCACGTTGTAGCCGAAGCGCTCGAAGATGGGAACGAGCAGCTCGAAGTGGTACGGCGCCATCTGCGGGGCCAGGATGGTGTAGCCCGCATCGCGCATCTCCTTGGTGAACTGGGCGCGCGGGAACTCCGTCGAAGCGCCGCTATCGCGCTGCTTGAATTCGGCCTGCACCTCGGGCGCCGCCTTATCCGTGAAGCTTGCGGGCGGCTTGATGGCGGCGGCCGCGGCCTGCACGGCCTCGGCGTCGGCGCCGCCGGCCTGCTTGCCCGCCGCGCGCTCCTCGGCCTCGGCCAGCAGCTGCTCCACGTCCAGGCTGCACGCGCCGCAGCCCGCAGCGTTCTGCGCCTGCTCGGCCGCGCGGGCCTCGGCCTCTTCGTCGGCCTGGTCCTTCAGGGCCGCAAGCAAGCTGCGCACGCGGATGCGCGCGGCGCCCAGGTTCGACACCTCGTCGATCTTCAGCACGGTGTACACCTTGCCCGCCTGCTCCAAGATCTCCTGCACCTGGTCGGTGGTCAGCGCGTCAAGGCCGCAGCCGAAGCTGTTCAGCTGGATGAGGTCGAGGTCCTTGCGCTCCGAGGCAACCTTCGCCGCGGCGTACAGGCGCGTGTGGTACATCCACTGGTCCACCAGGCGGATGGGGCGCTCGAGCGTGCCCAGGTGCGCGATGGAATCCTCGGTGAGCACCGCCAGGCCGAAGCTGGTCAGAAGCTCGGGGATGGCGTGGTTGATCTCGGGGTCGTTGTGGTACGGACGGCCCGCCAGCACGATGCCGTGCGTATGGGTCTTCTCCATCCACAGCAGCGTCTCGGCGCCCTTCTCGCGGATGTCGGCCTTGAACGCCTCGTCCTCGGCCCATGCGGCGTCCACCGCGGTATCGACCTCGGCCTGCGTAGGCGCCGCCACGCCCTTGCCGCACAGCTCGGGATGCGCCTGGATCAGCTCCACGAACAGGCGCTTCTTCAGGTGCTCCTTCTTATCGTAAGGCAGCCACGGGTTCAGGAACTGCGTGTCCGAGTCGCGCAGCTCGTCGATGTTGAGGCGCAGCGCCTCGGCGTAGCTGGCCACGATGGGGCAGTTGAAGTGGTTGCCGGCGCCTTCGTCCTCCTGGCGCTCCCACTTACTGCAGGGGAACCAGATGAAGTCGGGGCGCTTGTCCAGCAGGTTCATGATGTGGCCGTGCGAGAGCTTCGCCGGGTAGCACACGCTCTCCGACGGCATGGACTCGATGCCGGCCTCGTAGGTTTTCTTCGTTGACGGGTCCGAGAGCACCACGCGCCAGCCCAGCTTCGTGAAGAAGGTGAACCAGAACGGGTAGTTCTCGTACATGTTCAGCGCGCGCGGGATGCCCACGGTGCCGCGCGGCGCATCCTGCTCCGCCAGCGGCGTATAGTGGTCGAACAGGCGCTTCGACTTGTACTCGAACAGGTTGGGGACCTTGTCGGCCTTCGTCGCCTGGCCAAGCGCGCCGGCGCCCTTCTCGCAGCGGTTGCCCGTGATGAAGCGGCGGTGCTTGCCCGTTGCCTCGTCGACGCCGAAGTCGTTGACGGTGAGCAGGCAGTGGTTCGAGCACGCCTTGCAGCGCACGGTCCTGTGCGTGGGAGCGAGCGCCTCGAGCGCGTCAAGGGACAGCAGGCCGCTGACCTGCGAATCCTGGCGGCTGAAGCGGTCGCGGGCCAGAAGCGCCGCGCCGAACGCGCCCATGTTGCCGGCGATGTCGGGACGCACGGCGTTCACACCCGAGAGCTGCTCGAAGGCGCGAAGCACGGCATCGTTGAGGAACGTGCCGCCCTGCACGATGACCTTGCTGCCCACGTCATGCGGGTCGCGGATCTTGATGACCTTGAACAGGGCGTTCTTGATGACCGAGATGGCCAGGCCCGCGGCGATGTCGCCGACGGTGGCGCCTTCCTTCTGCGCCTGCTTCACGCGGCTGTTCATGAACACGGTGCAGCGGCTGCCCAGGTCGACGGGGTTTTCCGCACCGATAGCAGTCTTCGCGAACTCGGACACGTCCAGGTTCAGGCCGCTGGCGAAGCTTTCGATGAAGCTGCCGCAGCCCGAGGAGCACGCCTCGTTGAGCATGATGTGGTCGATAACGCCGTCTTTCACGCGCAGGCACTTCATGTCCTGGCCGCCGATGTCCAGGATGAACTCCACGCCCGGCAGCATCTCCTGCGCGCCGCGCAGGTGCGCAACCGTCTCGATCTCGCCCGAGTCCACGCGCAGCGCCTCGAGCAGCAGGTGCTCGCCGTAGCCCGTGACCGTGGAGTGGCCGATGGTCACCAGCGGGTTGCCGGCGGCATCGCGTGGCAGCTCGCGGTAGAGTTTGGCGATGGCGGCCTTCGCGCAACCGAGCACGTCGCCCTTGTTCGACACGTAATGGGTCCACAGCAGCTCGCCATCCTGGCCGATGAGCGCGGCCTTGAACGTGGTGGAGCCGGCGTCGATGCCCAGGAAGGCGGTGCCGCGGTAGCTGGCAAGGTCGCCGCGGGGCACGCGCTCGCCGGCATGGCGGGCGCTGAACTCGTCCAGTTCCGCCTGGTCGGCGAACAGCGGGGGCAGGCGCACGACCTCGCTGCCCTGGATGTCGCCGAGGTTCTTCAAGCGCTCGAGCACGTCGGAGAGCAGCTCGGCCTTCACCGTTTCGCTGGCCGCGCCGGCGATGGCGCAGCCGCCGGCCACGAACAGGTGGGCGTTTTGAGGGACGATGCGGTGCTCCTCGTCCAGGTTCAGCGTTTCATAGAAGCGTTTGCGCAGCTCAGGCAGGTACTGCAACGGGCCGCCCAGGAAGGCGACGTAACCGCGGATGGGGCGGCCGCACGCCAGGCCGGAGATGGTCTGCGTGACCACGGACTGGAAGATGGACGCGGCGATGTCCTCGCGGCGCGCGCCCTCGTTGAGCAGCGGCTGCACGTCGGTTTTCGCGAACACGCCGCAGCGGCTGGCGATGGGGTAGATGGTGGTGGCATGCTGCGCCAGCTCGTTCAGACCGCCGGCGTCGGTGTTCAAAAGCGCGGCCATCTGGTCGATGAACGCGCCGGTGCCGCCGGCGCACGTGCCGTTCATGCGCTGCTCGATGCCGTTGTCGAAGTAGATGATCTTCGCATCCTCGCCGCCCAGCTCGATGGCCACGTCGGTTTTCGGGATGAAGGTTTCGACGGCGGTTTTGCTGGCGATGACCTCCTGCACGAACTCGATGCCCAGCCATTGTGCCAAAAGCAGGCCGCCCGAGCCGGTGATGGCGATGGTCATGCGCTTGTCGCCGAAGTCGCGCGCTGCCTCGGACAGCACCTCCACGATGGTGGCGCGCACGTCCGCGTGGTGACGACGATACACCGCGTAGCGGATCTGGTCCGCGTCGTCCAAGATGGCAAGCTTGACCGTGGTGGAGCCCACGTCGATGCCGATGTGCAGGTTCTCGTTCTGGTTGTTCTCGCTCATGTTCCGCCTTATTCCTTACAGTCGAATGGGGTCGCCGGGTTTGATGAAGAACAGGCGCATGGCCACAAGGGCCATCTCCTGCGAGCTTTCCTTCATGCCCGTTTCGATCCAATGGGTGATTACCCCTAGATATGCGCTGGCGTAGAACGCCACGTAATATTGCACGAACGGCGAGGGGTCGTTGCGGTAGCGCTCGTGCAGGATGGTTTGGATGACCTCGGTGCATACGGCGTCGCGCACGCGCGGGCCGAAGCTCGGGTCGCCTTTCGGGCCCATAATCGCGTGCAGGAAGTCGCCCTGTTCACGCAGGTAATCGAACAGTTTCACCAGAAACGGCATGGGCTTCTTGTTCACGCGGTAGCGCAGCACGTCCTTCAGGCTGAGCTGCTGCATGCATGACTGAAGGTTCTCCAGGTCGTCCATGATGTCGTCCTCAAGGGCGGCGAGCAGGCCTTCCATGTCGCCAAAGTTGTTGTACAGCGTGCCGCGGTTAAGGTCTGCGCGGACGCACAGGTCGCTGGCGCTGAAATTGGTCAGGCCGCGCTCCTCGATCAGCTCCACGAGGGCATCGCGCAACGCGCGCTTCGAGCGCGTGATGCGCCGATCCTCGACGGCGGGCGAGCCGTCTGCGACGCTGGATGCCGCAGCGGGTTTCGCGCCGGTTGCCGGCCTTGCTGTGGACGATGCGGTTACTTCAGGCTTCGCTTCCGAGTAGGTTACGGCGGACTCCGCGCCGGTTGCCGACCCTGCTGCGGCGGCGGGCTTTGCGGCCGTCGCCGATTCGGAAACCGAACTCCGTTGCGTGGGCATATGCCCCCTTCCTTGCGTACGCAGGTCGCAGATGCGCGCAGGCCCAAATCATGACGGCGAGCAGCGCTGTTTTGCATGTCTTGAACAACTCGGGCAATAATGGACAAGGTGTTCAATAGTGTTATTTTACCGACCATGCAGGTGGGAATCAACGAGCGCAACGCGCCTGCAAACGAGTCCCGCAACCTCTACATATATAGATGAGCAGCACGGCTTCCAACAATTCACCAGCAGCGCGATGCCGGTGGCGGACGCCCTGCCGCCGTTCGCCCTGTTCTACACCATAGCCGACCGGGTTATCGATTTTGCAGATAGCGTCCACCCACCTTTTCGTATGAGCAAAGCTATTGCCCAAAAATCCACGCTCGGTATACTAGGCGTCACGCAAAACAAGGCGCCACTGCCCCGCCCGCAAACTCGCGGTGCAGCCCGGGCGCAAAACGATGGGAGGGAGACCCTACATGAAGAAGTCCGCACTGAAGAAGCTCGCGGCGTTCGCCGCCGCCGGCGTCCTGGCCGCCGGCGTCCTGGCCGGTTGCGCAGGTTCCGGTTCCAACTCCGGCTCCGACGACAAGACCATCACCGTCGCCGCCAGCCCCACCCCGCACGCCGAGATCCTCACCAACGCCGTGGCCGACCAGCTCAAGGAGCAGGGCTACACGCTCGAGGTGAAGGAGTTCACCGACTACATCCAGCCCAACACGGTCACCGAGGAGGGCGAGGTCGACGCCAACTACTTCCAGCATCAGCCTTACCTGGATTCCTTCAATGAGGAGAAGGGCACGCACCTGGTCTCCGTCGAGCCGATCCACTTCGAGCCCTTCGGCCTGTACGCCGGCAAGACCGCTTCCCTTGATGCCCTGACCGACGGCGCAACCGTCGCCGTGCCCAACGACACCACCAACGAGGCTCGCGCCCTGCTCCTGCTGCAGCAGGAGGGCCTGATCAAGCTGGCCGACGGCGCAGGCATCACCGCTACCGCCAAGGACATCGTGGAGAACCCCAAGAACCTGCAGATCAAGGAGCTTGAGGCTGCCAACATCCCGAACGCTCTGAAGGACGTCGACATCGCCTGCATCAACGGCAACTACGCCCAGGCCGCCGGCCTGTCCGTCGAGAAGGACGCCTTGGCCGTCGAGGCCACCGACTCCCTGGCCGCCGAGACCTACGCCAACGTGCTGGTCGTCAAGGACGGCAACCAGGATTCCGAGAAGATCCAGGCTCTGGCCAAGGCCCTGAAGTCCGACGCCGTGCGCGACTTCATCAACAAGACCTACGAAGGCGCAGTCGTCCCGGTCTTCTAAGCCGCAACAACGAACCGATCGCAAAAGCGGGCCCACGGGCCCGCTTTTTCGTTGCCTAAAGGCCCCTTCGCCCGACCGATACGGCCGCAATTTGCTATCCTGTTGCAAAAGCGTCGCCCGTTAAAAGGACAGCATCATGCAAATCACCCCGGAAGAAATCGCCGAAACGCTTGCCATGGTCAGCAAGCAGCACCTAGACATCCGCACCATCACGTTGGGCCTGAACCTGCGCTCCTGCACGGATTCGGACATCAACACCATGGCGCGCAAGGTGTATGACAAGATGACGAAGGCCGCCGAGCAGCTGGTGCCCACCGCAGAGCAGCTCGAGCGCGAGTTCGGCATCCCGATCGTGAACAAGCGCATCTCCGTCACGCCTATCGCCGAGATCTGCGCCGCCGTGCCCGACGCCGACCTGTCGCGCATCGCCGTGGCCATGGACAAGGCCGGTGCCGAGGTGGGCGTCGACTTCGTGGGCGGCTTCTCCGCGCTCGTGCACAAGGGCGCATCGGCCGCCGACAACAAGCTGATGGACTCCATTCCCAACGCGCTTGCCGCTACCGAGCGCGTATGCTCGAGCGTCAACGTCGGCTCCACGCGCGCCGGCATCAACATGGATGCCGCGCTGAAGATGGCCGGCATCGTCAAGCAGTGCGCCGAGCTGACCGCCGACCGCGACTGCATCGCCGCCGGCAAGCTGGTGGTGTTCTGCAACGCCGTCGAGGACAACCCCTTCATGGCCGGCGCCTTCCACGGCTCGGGCGAGGCCGACGCCGTGGTCAACGTGGGCGTTTCCGGCCCGGGCGTCGTGCGCCAGGTGCTGGCGAACATGCCCAAGGACGCCGACATGACCGAGATCGCCGAGGCCATCAAGGCCACCGCGTTCAAGATCACCCGCGCCGGCGAGCTGATGGCCCGCGAGGCCAGCCGCCGTATGGGCGTGGCCAAGGGCATCCTGGACCTGTCGCTGGCCCCCACCCCGGCCGAGGGCGACTCCGTGGCCGAGATCCTGGAAGCCATCGGCGTGGGCCAGTGCGGCGGCCCGGGTACCACGGCCGCGCTCGCCATGCTCAACGACGCCGTGAAGAAGGGCGGCGTCATGGCCAGCTCCAGCGTCGGCGGCCTGTCCGGCGCGTTTATCCCCGTGTCCGAGGATGCCGGCATGATCCGCGCCGCCGAGTCCGGCGCGCTGTGCCTGGAGAAGCTCGAGGCCATGACCTGCGTGTGCAGCGTCGGCCTGGATATGATCGCCATCCCCGGCGACACGCCGGTCGAAGCCATCTTCGGCATCATCGCCGACGAATGCGCCATCGGTATGATCAACAACAAGACCACCGCCGTGCGCGTCATCCCGGCCATCGGCAAGAAGGTCGGCGACAAGCTGGACTTCGGCGGTCTGCTCGGCTACGCGCCGGTCATGCCCGTGAACACCCACGCCGGCACCGTGTTCGCCCATCGCGGCGGCCGCATGCCAGCCCCCATCAACTCGCTGAAGAACTAGCAGCGGCGGCAAGCACCACCCGAACGCAAGCGGGGATTCCGAATATTCGGAATCCCCGCTTTTCTTTTGCCCCGCTAACGCAAAAACGGCTCCCGCGGCCTTTGGGGTCGCGGGAGCCGTTCGTTCGCATTTGCGCTTGCGCTTAATCCCTGGTCAGCTTGCGGTGCAGGCGGTGGGGCTTTGCGGCCTCCTCGCCCAGGCGCTCGACGCGGTTCTTCTGGTAGCTCTCGAAGTTACCCTCGAACCAGTGCCAGTTGCCCGGGTTCTCATCGGTGCCCTCCCACGCCAGGATGTGCGTGGCAACGCGGTCGAGGAACATACGGTCGTGGCTGGTCACCACGGCGCAACCCGGGAAGCGCAGCAGCGCCTCCTCCAGGCTGGACAGCGTTTCAACGTCCAGGTCGTTGGTGGGTTCGTCGAGGAGCAGCAGGTTGCCGCCCTGCTTGAGCGTCAACGCCAGGTTCAGGCGGTTGCGCTCGCCGCCGGAGAGCACGCCCGCGGGCTTCTGCTGGTCGGAGCCCTTGAAGCCGAAGCTGGCCACGTACGCGCGGCTGGGCACCTCGGTCTCGCAGACCATCATGTAGTCCAGGCCGCCGGAAACGACTTCCCACACGTTCTTGTCGCCGTCGATGCCCGCACGACCCTGGTCGACGTAGGACACCTTCACGGTCTCGCCGAGCTTCAGGCTGCCGGAGGTGGGCTGCTCGATACCCATGATCATCTTGAACAGGGTGGATTTGCCCACGCCGTTGGGGCCGATGACGCCGACGATGCCGTTGCGCGGCAGCTCGAAGGACAGGTCGTCCATGAGCACGCGGTCGCCGAACTGCTTGTGCAGGTGCTCGACCTTGAGGACCTCGGCGCCCAGGCGCGGGCCTGCCGGAATCTGAATCTCGGTGAAGTCGAGCTTCTTGGACTGCGCGGCCTCGGCGGCCATCTGGTCGTAGCGCTCCAGACGGGCGCGGCTCTTCGCCTGACGCGCCTTCGGGGAGCTGCGGACCCACTCGAGCTCGCTAGCCAGGCGCTTCTGCAGCTTCTCATCGCGCTGCTTCTGACCCGCCATACGCGCGGCCTTGGTCTCCAGGTACGTGGAGTAGTTGCCCTTGTAGGGGTACAGGCTGCCGCGGTCGACCTCGCAGATCCACTCGGCCACGTTGTCCAAGAAGTAGCGGTCGTGCGTGACGGCCAGCACGGCGCCGGGGTACTTGTGTAGGAACTTCTCCAGCCACAGCACGGACTCGGCGTCCAGGTGGTTGGTGGGCTCGTCGAGAAGCAGCAGGTCGGGGGCCTCGAGCAGCAGGCGGCACAGGGCCACGCGACGACGCTCGCCGCCGGAGAGCACGTTCACCGGCATGTCGGGGTCGGGGCACTGCAGCGCGTCCATGGCCTGGGACAGCTGGCTGTCCAGGTCCCAGCCGTTGGCCGCGTCGATGGCGTCCTGCAGCTTGCCCATCTCCTCCATGAGCGCGTCGAAGTCGGCATCGGGCTCGCCCATGAGCGTGCCGATCTCGTTGAAGCGGGCGATGTTGGCCTTCACGTCGGCGAACGCCATCTCGATGTTCTCCAGGACGGTCTTGTCCTCGTCCAGCGGCGGCTCCTGCTGCAGGATGCCCACCGAGTAGCCGGGGGTCAGGCGCGCGTCGCCGTTGCTGACCTCTTCGATGCCGGCCATGATCTTGAGCAGCGTGGACTTGCCCATGCCGTTCGGGCCCACCACGCCGATCTTCGCGCCGGGGTAGAACGACAGGGTGACATCGTCGAGGATGACCTTGTCACCGTGCGCCTTGCGCGCCTTGTACATTTGGTAGATGAACTCTGCCATGATGCTCCTTTATGTTTGACACGGCGGCATTGCCCGCCGAAAAAGCCGTTCCTTTGATTTAACCATATACCGGCGGAAAGGCATATCACCCTTCGCCAAATGCACGCGAACGCGAGCCCTCACCCTACGCGAGACGGGCGCAGAAAACCCGAGTTCAAGGGTTCCTTTTGCTAAGCGCGCGAACAAGGGCGCCTCCGCGCCAAATGAGTTTGGCACGGAAAAAGCCCAGGGCGAAGGCTCCCAAATGCGCAAGAACACAGACCTTCGCCCCGGGTGAACCCGGTTCCGAAGAGCTTGGGCCCAAAAGCCCCTTCTCGAAGCGCGCGAACGTGAGCCTTGCGCTACTTCCCGGGTTTTTGCAGGGCTGCAGCTGCTGCGGCGGCCCAGGTGCGCGGAACGAAGCGGCTGCCGAACACGATAACCTTCGCTAGCACCCCCGGACAGCACAGCAAGCGATTGCAGCCCAGGGCGCGGATGGCCGCGCGGGCAACGCGCGGAGCGCTGATGGTCATGCGCGCCAGCGCCGTGCCGCCGGCGTCGGCGTTGTCCCAAAACGGCGTGCGAACAGGCCCGGGGCACAACGCGGTCACGTGCACGCCGTGCGGGCGCAGCTCCATATGCAGCGCGCTTGAGAACGATTGGACGAACGCCTTCGAGGCGTAATACGTGGACATGTACGGCCCGGGGACGAACCCGGCCACGCTGGCCACATTGAGGATGCCGCCGTGCCCACGCGCCGCCATGCCGGGCGCGAACGCATGGCAAAGCTCCATAAGCGCCATATCGTTGGTTTGCACAAGCGCGCGATGGCGTTCCAAGCTGCTTTCCGTGAAGGGTGCATCGTAACCGAAGCCGGCGTTGTTCACGAGCGTCTCCACCTGCAGGTTCGCCGCCTGCACCTGCGACGCCAACGCATCGACGGCGCGCGGCTGCGCGAAGTCGGCAACGAAAACGTGCGTGTCCACGTCGAAGCGTTCGGCCAGGTCCTTCGCCAACTCCTCGAGCTTGTGCCGATCGCGTCCCACCAGGGCCAACGTGCCGCATTCGCGGGCCAGCTGCGCGCACAGTTCGCGGCCGATGCCGCCCGTCGCGCCCGTGACCAGCGCACAAAGCGCAGGGGCTTCTAGCGAAGGGGACGCGGACAGCGCATCCGCGCGACCGGCAAGCGGCTCGGGGTGCGCATGGGAGCTACGCAGGCCAGCGAGCGAATCGGCCGACGCCGCCTTCTGCGACATGGCGCCGCGGTCGGTTCGCGACGCGCTCGCCCCCGGCGCCGCACCTCCCACCTGCGCCGCACTGCCGGAATCCGCCCCGTTTTGGAAACCTTCCACGTTCTCGGGCAGCACCATGTTCGCCATCTCCTTCGTCTTATCCTTCGCCTCTCGACGCCTTCGGACGGGAAACCAGCCCCGAAGGGGCACCTATCCGCGACATCGCGATCAATCGACCATCGCCACGCACAGCACCACGAATAGGGCGGTTGCCACGATGAAGCCCACCATCACAGCCCATGCAACCGGGCGCGCCCAATTCACCGTCCAGCCGAAGCCGGAACGCTGCGGCAAAAACAGGCTGGCATCGCCAGGGTTGTAATAAAACAAGCCCAGCTTCCAGTATGCATCATCGTCGGCCAAAAGCATGCTAGACCGCTGCATGCGAAACACCCGCGAGCCGGACTGGCCGTACACCGCATTGAGGATGACGCTGCCCACCGCTACCAACATCGCCACCACGACGATGGCGGCCACCGCTCCCGTTATCGGCAGCACGCCGATCGTGGAAAGCTCGATGAGAAGCCCGCATACCGCCGTGATCGCCAGCCCGCCTACCAGCAGAAACACGGTTTGCGCATGGGCGAACATCCCGTACGCCCAAGCGGAGCTCGCCGGATTGCCCGGCTCCGTTCCCTTTTTAGAGCGCAGCACCGTCCAATGGGAGAACACGAAGCAGCCGACCAAAAACAACTCGAGCGCTATGGGAAACGCGGCAACCGCCGGGCTTTTCGCCGCGACATCGGTAACGGCACCCGAAAAATCGACATGCATGGGAATCTGGGCGGGCATGACCGGGTAGCCGGCGACGGCAACGACGATGGTCAGCAAGATCACCGGTGCATACAGCCAATTCCACGCCAACGAGATCGCCTTTGGCGCATCCTCGGAGCCCTCCCCAATCGCCGCAACACGTTGCTGCGCCTCAGCCTGCCAGCCGCGATCACGCTTGATCGCCTGAACGCAGCGGCGGTAGCGCACGATAAGCCCGTAACCCAGTACAAGAGGGGCAAGCGAACCGGCCACGACAAGCGCCATGACCGCCTTCATGCTCCCCATCAGGCAAAAGGCGACAGCTGCCAAAGTGAGAATCGCCGTTACCGCCGCAATTATCGCGACGAAACGATGCTTGAGGACGCGAATACCCGGGTCGCTTTGCGCAACCTCGGGCACGGAAACGGAGAAGGCTTGCCCGTTAGGCTGCAAAAGCGGGGTGATCGCCATCATCGCCCCAACAAGCGGGATTGTGGCGATCAAAGCGAACATGACAAGCTGCATATCGGCGGATTCCATATCGTTGCCCCCTATTCCTTTTCGCTAAACACTTCATCTAACTGGGCTTTTACCTGCTGCTCGAAAACTTCGCGCGCGCCTCCGGAAGCTTTGAAGGCCAGCGCGAGCTGATGGATATCCCGGGACAGCCGCTCCTTTGCGGCCGCCGTGCCCGCGGCCGCCGCTGCCGGCTGCGCCACGAACGCGCCTTTGCGGCCCTTCATTTCCACATAGCCCTCATCGCGCAGCAACGCGTATGCCTTGTTAACGGTGTGCAGGTTTATTCCCAGGTCGGAAGCCAGGCTGCGCACGCTCGGCAGCGCATCGCCCGGCGCAAGCTCCTCTTGCGCTATACCGCGAACGATTTCGTTGCGAAGCTGCTGATACAACGGCACATCGAGCGTTTGGTCGATACGCACGAACATGATTGGTTCCTTTCACTGATCCTTTGCCGCAGTCTGCCGCCCTCGCCCATCCCTTCCCAAGTTTTCCCTTGCGCTTTTCTTACTATTCGCCATTAGATCCCTTGGAATTCTGTTATAGCCAAATTATAACAGTTTCCCCGTCCCTGTTCTATAGAAAGTAGAACAGGAGTAGGGAAACTCGTGTGATGTTGGCGCAACGGCGGATTGCGGCAACCGAACGCAACGGCACGCCGTACCATAGGGGTAACGAAAACGCCCGAACCCAGGAGCACTCATGGATTTGCAGAATATCCCCGCCATCTATCCCGAGGGCGCGGTGCCGCAACCGCAGGCCGCGCAAATGCAGCAGGCCGCCGCTGCGGCGCAGGCGGCCGCCATGGCGCAGGCCGCACAGGCGCAGCAGGCTGCCGGCATGACCCGGGCCGGCGCCGCAGCGCAGGCCGCCATGCCCGTTTCGCATCGCCCCATGCGGCAGGCGGGCCGTCAGCTTCGCAGCACCACGCAGCTGCATGCGGTGGTCGAGGCTTGCCAGACGGTGCGCATCGCCTGCGTTGACGAGGAGGGCCCGTTCATCGTGCCCATGAGCTTCGGCTACGACTGGGCCGACCCCGAGGAGATCGACGCCGATGCGCCGCGCCTGGCGCTGTGGGTGCACTCGGCCGGCGTCGGCCGCAAGGTGGACGCGTTCAACCGGGAGCCGCGCGTGGCGATCGAAATGGACGTGCAGGAAGGCCTGATCACGGGCACGTATGCCTGCGCGTATTCGTACGCATACCGCTCCATCATGGGCACGGGCACCATCCATCGCATCCAGGGAACCGAGGCGAAGCGCTACGGTCTCACGCGCATCATGCAGCACCTGGCGCCCGAAGCATCGACCGACTTCACCGACCAGGCGCTCGCCCGCGCGAACATCTACTGCATCGACATCGACCGCTTCACCGGCAAGCAACGAGCATAGCGAGCGATTTCACAGGAACGAGAACGGGGCCGCCGGCAGATATGCCGGCGGCCCCGTTTAACAATCGTATGTTATTGCGCTTGACACCAGGTCAGGAGGCCTTTGCAGCCGGCCAGCACGTCGCGGTAGGTGTCGTCGAAATTGCCGGTGAACCAGGGGTCGGCCACGTCGGCGGCGTTGGCGCCGGCTTGCGCGATCACGCGGGCATCCTGCGCATCGGGAAGGGCCTTCCCGTCCTCGCCCACCAGTCCCGCGCCGGGAGCGAACGCGAGCAGGCGTACGCACTTCGTTTCCGGGTCGCTTCCGAAGATGCGGCTCAGATGGCGCTCGTTCTCGTCATCCATGTACACGAACAGGTCCCACTCGTCGTACTCGTCGGCGCGGACCTTGCGGGCGCGATGCGGCAGCACCGGCACGCCCACCTGCTTGAGCTTATCGACCGTGCCGTGATGCGGCGGATGCCCGATCTCGTCGTTGGTGGTGGCGGCGGAATCGATGAACAGGACGTCGGCCAGCCCCGCCTTGTTCACCAGGTCCTGCATCACGAACTGGGCCATGGTCGACCTGCAGATATTACCATGGCAGATGAAGAGGATGCGCGAGATGGCTTGACGACGAGACATGCGACTCCGATTTCGTTGTGGTTAACAGTAGCTGAATATCCTATTGCACGAATCAAGGAAGCGCAATAACGCATCCGATATTCGGCTAACTTCGCCACAGCATAGGCATCGAACGGAGAAGCAGGGCAAACCCTTTCAGCAAGCGTATCTGAAATGTTGTGTCATGCGTGCTTCACCATAGAGGGCGGCTCAACCAGAGCGCCGCCCTACGCATCGATTAAGCGGACGCCACGAGAACTCTTAACCGCAAACTTTACAGCACCGACTTTTCCCGCTTGCGGAAATCGACCCGCTATGGATTCCCGACGAACGCTTCAGCGTCGGACAATCCGGAGTGGTGTGGTAGACCTTGCCCCCGGACACCCAATAAACGATTTGCGAATTCCCGGCGCTTTTGCTCTCCTTCTCGATTCTGCGTTGCTCTTTCTCTTGCGCAGCTTTTTCCTCAGCAAGCTTCTTGGCATCAATTTGCTCTTGCAAGGAATCTCGCTCCGCTTGAAGCGCATCGAGCTGAGCATGCAAATCCTCGAGCTTTGCTTTCTCGTCAGCAATAGTCGCCTGCTGATCTTGATATCCGCCAACCTCAGCCTTAAATGAATCGCGCTCCTTTTCCGCCGAAGACAGCTTGCCTTCCAATTCCTTGTTTGATTTCTGCAAAGAAGCGATCCTCGCATTGGCCTCGTCAAGGTCGACTTGCAGTCCAGCGCACTCTTCATTCACGGAGGCAAGCGTATTATGCTCAGCGGTATAGACGATGCACCCTGCCGCGATAGAAGCCACGAGCAAAACCGAAAGCATGATTATCGCCGCAAACGGCTTCTTCTTATCGGCGCACCACTGCCGAATTCCGCCGGCCTTCGAAGGCTGCGAAGATGCCGCTTCCCCATCCACCGCATCATTCGCAAGCTGGGTCTCGACCTGTTCCTTCTCTTCCTTGTCCAACATTCCCCCAATTCCGCGTTTACGCAACCACCGAGCGATACCGACCGCATGCCCAAATCATATTTGCATCTTGCCAGCTCAAAGACTCACTCGAAAAGAAACTCAACTGCTGGACACGACAAAAGGCCGATAACCTACAAAGGGGGCCAACGCCCTACGCCAAACTACCATAATGGGAAACACCGCGAAAGACACATCGAACTACAGGACGAACACCTTCGAAAAACGGTCTCCGATGCTCCTCGAAGCCAAGCCAACAGCCACAACGCCAGCCAACTTCTTCCCGTTTACCCGACTTTTGCGCTCACGATCCGGCCGCTTGAGCTTGCTAGCGAATAGGTAATTCCGTTCTTTGAGGCTTGGCCCATTCCCTTGCCCGAACCGAGCGACTCGTAGTTGGCGATGACTTCGCTCCCGATAGCGTGGGCTTCGTCCTTGGTCAGCGAAGGATCGCACGTCTGAATCAATGCATACATAGTTTCAGCCGCATATTCATCGCAATTCGCTTTCTGGATCAATGCGCGCTTTTGCTTCGAGAAGCAAGCCTCTTTGCCTTCTTCGCCCGAATCGTAGACCGCCCTGCATAGCGCTCTTCGTGATTAGCCGATATAATCCCACCCACGGTACTAGCAAGCCTGTAGCGGGCGGCGCTTTCACAAGGAGGCGAAGCCTATGTTCGAGCAGACTATTTATCTCGTTGCAGCCCTGGCCACGATCGGGGCATTCCTCTTCGAGGTGTGGCGATATTTCGACGATAGGAAGTAAGACAGCAGCAAGCAGGTGGCAAGGTAGGAAACAAAGAAGGGCCGTAGCTGGAACTACGACCCCTCAACCAATCCGCGTCGCCCGAGTGACTTAAACCATAGCGGGCTTCGCTAGTGCCGTCATTGTAGCATCGGCAAGGCAGTCTCTCCACCCTTTGCGTCAAAATCGCCACGATTAGCTCCCGCGCTTCAAACATCGGGATGCGTTGTACGACCCAAATCACCTTGAGGCAATTCGTTATCGCGTTGTCGTGTTTGGACTCGAATCGTTTGTTGTAAGATCGTCGCAACGAACTACCTATGCAATCTAACTATTCCCTTCTGACCCGCACTTATACACCATTACATGGTCAACCTGCAGATATTGCCGTGGCAGATGAAGAGGATGCGTGAGGTGGCTTGACGACGTGACATGCGACTCCGATTTCGTTGTGATTAA
The DNA here is from genome assembly GCF_934636665.1 of uncultured Senegalimassilia sp. Taxonomy (GTDB): domain Bacteria; phylum Actinomycetota; class Coriobacteriia; order Coriobacteriales; family Eggerthellaceae; genus Senegalimassilia. The sequence continues at coordinate 81,869 of NZ_CAKUAT010000007.1, read as the reverse complement.
CAGTAGCTGAATATGCTATTGCACGAATCAAGGAAGCGCAATAATGCATCCGATATTCGGCTAACTTCGCCACAGCATAGGCATCGAACGAAGAGGGCCCTTCGTCCTCATCGAAGACGAAGGGCCCTCCGGAGCAAGGCTTCGTTCGAAAGCAGATCAGCTCGACGCGCTCGTTACCGCCCTTGCCGCCAAAACCCCGGCAGGGCTAAACCGATCCACCGCTCCCGTCGCGCTTGAGGGAGCATCATCTCGGCGCATCGTCGACCCGACGCCGCCGTCACGGTCCACGCGCACCGCGCCGCAACCCGTCACACTAGGCGAAGAAACCGCAGCGAACTCCCTACAACCCCAGGTCGCTAGCAACCTCGGCGGCGCACTTGAGGGCGTCGGCCATGGCGTTGACCACCAGGCTGCTGCCCGTGCGGGCATCGCCGGCAACGTACACGGCGGCGTCGTCCTTGCCAGCGGCGGCGCGCATAGCGCGATGCGAATCGCCGGCCGCCATCACCGGAAGCGGACGGCCCTGCGTTGCCAGCGGCACGCCGAACGCATCGAACACGCCGCCCTCCGGACCCGCGAAGCCGCAGGCCACCAGCACCAGCTGCGCATCGACCTCGCGCTCGGAGCCCGCCACGGGCTCGGGCTTGCCGGCCGACCAATCGAATGTGCGCACCTGCAACCCACGTACATGCCCGGCGCCATCCAGCAGCACCTTTTCCGTGTCGGCGCACCATTCGCGCAGGTCATCGCCCTGCAGCGCGATAGCCTCCTCCTGACCGTAATCCGTCTTCGCAACGTTGGGCCATTCGGGCCACAGGTTCGACGCCGCGCGCTCCTTCGGCGCACGCGGGCCATATTCCAGCTGGCGAACCGTGCGCGCGCCTTGGCGAACCGCGGTGCCCATGCAGTCGTTGCCGGTGTCGCCGCCGCCGATGACCACCACGTCCTTGCCCTCGGCGCTGATGGCGGGCTTGCGACCCTCAAGCAACGCGCGCGTCTGCTCGGTCAGGTAATCCACCGCGTACACCACGTCTCCCGCGGCGATGCCGGCGTCGAAGCCTTCGGCGTTCACGCCGCGCGCCTTGCAGGCGCCCGCGGCAACCACCACGGCGTCGAACTCCGCAGCCAAACCCGCGGCCACGTCGGCATCGGCCGCGTCGACGCCCAGACGGAACTCGATGCCCAGCTCGGCCATCAGGTCCACACGGCGCTTGACCACCGACTTATCCAGCTTCATGTTCGGGATGCCGTACATGAGCAGGCCGCCAGCACGGTCGTGGCGCTCGACCACGCACACGCGCGCCCCGCGGCGCGCCAGGTCCCACGCGGCCACCAGGCCCGCCGGGCCCGAGCCCACCACGGCGACGCTCGGCGCATCCGGGCCCGCCGGCTCGAAGCGGCGAGGCCCGCCATGGGCCCACTGCCAATCGGAGATGGCGCGCTCGTTGTCGTGGATGGTCTCCGCCTCGTCGTTGCGGGCAAGGTTGCACGCCGCCTCGCACAAGGCCGGGCACACGCGGCTGGTGAACTCGGGCATGGGGCTGGTCAGCGCCAAGCGCTCGGCCGCCTGCCCCCACTGGCCGCGCCACACCAGGTCGTTCCACTCGGGAATCAGGTTGTGCAGCGGGCAACCGGAAGGCCTTGCCTTCCCGAACGGCGCTCCTACCTGGCAAAACGCCACGCCGCATGCCATGCAGCGGCTTGCCTGCTCACGCGTCCGCTCCTCCGGCACCGGCTCGTACAGCTCACCGAAATCGCGGGTACGCTCTTGCACGGGACGCAGGCTGTGGGCGCAGCGGCCGTGTTCCAAAAATGCTCCGGGCTTTCCCATCTCCTACTTCCCTTCCGTCATGGCATCGAATGCGATCTGCAGCGCATCGGTGCGCGATTTGCCTGCCGCCTCAGCCTCGGCCACCACGTTCATCACACGCTCGTAATCGCGCGGGATAACCTTCACGAAGTGGCGCTTCAGCGTGTTGAACTGGTACAGCAGCTTGATGCCGCGCGGGCTTTGCGTGCGCTCGGCGTGCTCCTCGATCAGGCTGCGGATCAGCTCGATCTCGTCGGCGGAAGGCTCGCACAGGCGCACCATGTCCAGGTTGCAGTTGGCCGCCAGCGTGCCGAACTTGTCGTACACGTAGGCCACGCCGCCGGACATGCCGGCCGCGAAGTTCGGCCCGACCTCGCCCAAGATGAGCGCCACGCCGCCGGTCATGTACTCGCAGCCGTGGTTGCCCACGCCCTCCACCACCACGATGGCGCCGGAGTTGCGCACGGCGAAGCGCTGGCCGGACAGGCCGTTGACGAAGCCCTTGCCGCTGGTGGCGCCGTAGAACGCCACATTGCCGATGACCACGTTCTCGTCGAACTTGTACGTTGCCGTCTCGGGCGGGCGCACCGTCAGGATGCCGCCGGAAAGGCCCTTGCCGAAGTAGTCGTTGGCGTCGCCGGTGATGTTGAGCGTCACGCCGCAGGGCAGAAACGCGCCGAAGCTCTGACCGCCGGAGCCGTCGCAATCCACGGTGATGGACCCCTCGGGCAGGCCCTCGGGATGCTGGCGCGTCACTTGGCTGCCCAGCATGGTGCCAACGCAACGGTTCACGTTGTCGATGTCGGCGCGGAAGCGGATGGGCTCCAGGTGCTCGCGCGCGCTGGCCGTGTACGGAATGAACAGCGTGGCATCGAGCGACTTGTCAAGCTGGCAATCCGCCGCCATGGACGGCAGGAAGTGGCGACCGTCCGCGCCGGGGATGGCGCGGCCGAACTCGCAGGTCGCGGGCGCCAGCATGTCGGACAGGTCCATCTCGTTGGCCTTCCAGTTGCCGGGCACCTCCACCTGGCGCAGGCACTCGGGATGGCCGACCATCTCGTCGACGGTGCGGAAGCCCAGCTCAGCCATAATCTCGCGCAGCTCCTCGGCCACGAACATCATGAAGTTCACCACGTACTCGGGCTTGCCGGCGAAGCAGCCGCGCAGCTTGCAGTTCTGCGTGGCGATGCCCACCGGGCAGGTGTCCTGCTGGCAGTCGCGCTGCATCATGCAGCCCATGGCCACCAGCGGCATGGTGGCGAAGCCGAACTCCTCGGCGCCGAGCAGCGCCGCCATGGCCACGTCGCGGCCGCACATGAGCTTGCCGTCGGTCTCCACGACCACGCGGCTGCGCAGGCCGTTGCGCAGAAGCGTCTGCTGGGTTTCGGCCAGGCCGATCTCGAACGGGATGCCCGCATGGTAGATGGAATCACGCGGGGCCGCGCCCGTGCCGCCGTTGTGACCGGCGATGGTGATCTTGTCCGCGCCGCCCTTCGCCACACCCGTGGCGATGGTGCCCACGCCCGCCAGCGCGCACAGCTTCACAGACACGCGCGCATCGGGGTTGGCGTTCTTCAGGTCGAAGATAAGCTCCGCCAGGTCCTCGATGGAGTAGATGTCGTGGTGCGGCGGCGGGGAGATCAGGCCCACGCCCGGCGTGGAGCGGCGAACCTCCGCGATCCACGGGTACACCTTCTTGCCGGGCAGGTGGCCGCCTTCGCCGGGTTTCGCGCCCTGGGCCATCTTGATCTGGATCTCGATGGCGCTCGACAGGTAGCGGCTGGTCACGCCGAAGCGGCCCGACGCCACCTGCTTGATGGCGCTGCACTTGCTGTCGCCGTTGGCCAGCGGCGTCTCGCGCGCCGGGTCCTCGCCTCCCTCGCCGGTGTTGCTGCGGCCGCCCAGGCGGTTCATGGCGATGGCCAGGCACTCGTGCGCTTCCTTGGAGATGGAGCCGTAGCTCATGGCGCCGGTGTTGAAGCGCTTGACGATCTCGCTTGCGGGCTCGACCTGGTCAAGCGGCACCGGCTGGCGCGTGGGCGCGAAGTCCATGAGGTCGCGCAGCGTGACCGCGCGGCCGGGCACGTGGCACGCGGCGCTGTATTCGCGGAACAGATCGTAGTCGCCTTCGCGGCAAGCGCGTTGCAGCAGGTAGATAGTCTGCGGGTTGATCAGGTGCTCCTCGCCGCCGAGCGGACGCCACGCCGTGACGCCGAGCGTGGGCAGCTGCTCGGGCGAGGGGCTCTTCTCCAGGGCCAGGGCGCTGTCGTAGCGCTCGTTGAGCTCGCGCTGCACGCCGGCGGCATCCAGGCCGCCGATGCGCGTGGAGGTGTGCGTGAAGTACTTCTCCACCAGGGAATCGTCCAGGCCCAAGATCTCGAAGATCTGCGCGCTGTGGTAGCCCTGCATCGTGGAGATGCCCATCTTCGACATGATGGAGGTGATGCCGGCGGTCACGGCGCGGTCGTAGTTGGCCACGGCCTCATCGCCCGGGATGGAGATCTCGCCGCGCTCGCACAGGTCGCGGATGCACTCGTGCGCCGCATACGGGTAGATGCCCGACGCGGAATAGCCCACCAAGCAGGCGAAATCGTGCGCGCGCATCGCGTCGCCGGTCTCGACGATCAAGTCGGCGTCGGTGCGCAGGCCCACGGCGATCAGGTGGTTGTGCACGGCCGCCAGCGACAGCAGGCTGGGGATGGGCACTTCGCCTTCCGCGGTGCGGTCGGTCAGCACGACCAGGTTCACGCCATCGCGCACCGCCTGCTCGACGTCGACGCACAGCTCGCCGAGCGCCGCCTCGAGCGCACCCTCGGCAGCATCGCGGTCGTAGGCGCACACGAAGCGCTGCGTCTTGAAGCCGACGCGGTCGATGGCGCACAGGCGGTCGAACTCGTCGTGGGTGAGCATGGGGCTTTCCAGGCGCACCAGGCGGCACGTGTCGCGGCAGTCCTCGAGCATGTTGCCGTGGTTGCCGATGTAGAGCACGCTGCTGGTGACGAAGCTTTCGCGCAACGCATCGATCGGCGGGTTCGTGACCTGAGCGAACAGCTGGTTGAAGTAGTCGAAGAAGCTGCGCTGGCGCTTCGACAGGCACGCCAGCGGAGCGTCGGTGCCCATGGACGCCAGCGGCACCTTGCCCTGCTCGGCCATGGGGCGCACCAGCTCCTGCACATCGTCGTAATGGTAGCCCAGCTTCGCCAAACGGCGCGTAAAGCCCACGTTCGCGTCGCGCTCGACGGGCAGCTTGCCGGGCGCCGGGGCCTCCAGGTCGTCGACCGCCAGCGTTTCCTCGTCCAGCCAATCGCGGTACGGCTTCTCGTTGGCGTAACGGTTGCGGATCTCGTCGTTCCAGATGACGCGGCCCTGGCCCGGGTCCACCTCCAGCATCTCGCCGGGGCCCAGGCAGCCGGCCTGCAGCACGTTGGCTGGGTCGACGTCGATGGTGCCCACCTCCGACGACAGGATCAGCCAGTCGTCGCGCGTGACGTAGTAGCGCGCCGGGCGCAGGCCGTTGCGGTCGAGCGCGGCGCCGAGCATGCGGCCGTCGGTGAACGCGATGGCCGCCGGGCCGTCCCACGGCTCCATGAGCATGGACTGGTACGCGTCATAGGCGCGGCGCTTGTCGGAGATGCGGTCGTTGTGGTCCCACGGCTCGGGGATCATCATGGTGACGGCGCGGTCGAGCGGGCGGCCGTTCATGGTAAGGAACTCCAGCACGTTGTCCAAAATGGCCGAGTCCGAGCCCTCGCGGTTGATGATGGGCAGCACTTGTCGCAAGTCATCGCCCAGCGCCGGGCTGTACAGCTTCGGCTCGCGGGCGCGCGTCCAGCTGATGTTGCCGCGCAGCGTGTTGATCTCGCCGTTGTGGATGATGTAGCGGTTCGGGTGCGCGCGCTCCCAGCTGGGCGTGGTGTTCGTGGAATAGCGCGAATGCACGAGCGCCAGGCTGGTCTCCACCGCCGCGTCGTTGAGGTCGATGAAGAAGCGGCGCATCTGCGTGGCCACGAGCATGCCCTTGTACACGATGGTGCGCGACGACATGGAGCACACGTAGAAGATCTTGCCTGCAAGCGCCGGGTTGGCGTCGGCGGCGCGCTCGATGGTGCGGCGGCACACGTACAGCTTGCGCTCGAACGCCTGACCTGCGTCGACGTCGGCAGGGCGGCGCAGGAACGCCTGCAGGATGGTGGGCATGCACGCCTGCGCGGTGGAGCCGAGGTCGTGCGGATCGACGGGCACCTCGCGCCAGAACATCAGCGGGATGCCGCACTTCGCGCAGCCCTCCTCGAACGTGCGCTTGGCATCGCGCACGCCCGTGGGGTCGTCGTGCGGGAAGAAGAGCATGGCCACGCCGTAATCGCCCTCGTCGGGCAGAAGCTGGCCTTCCTTCTGAGCTTCCTTGCGGAAGAAGCGGTGCGGGATCTGGAACAGCACGCCGGCGCCGTCGCCGGTGTTGCGCTCCAAGCCGGTGCCGCCGCGGTGCTCAAGGTTCACGAGCACGGAAAGCGCGTCGTCGAGCATGGCGTGGCTGCGCTGGCCCTTCAAGTGGGCAAGCGCGCCGATGCCGCACGCGTCGTGTTCGTAACTGGATCGGTACAGGCCGGGCGTGCGCGTTGCGGTCGCCGCCGGAGCGGCATGCGTGCAACCGGCCGTTTCGTTCGCGCATTGCGCGCCGGTGAAGCCAGCGGCCGCCCCGGTTTCGCGGGCTGCCTCGGCTTGTTCGGTAAGTTCAGCGTTCATATGCGGTCCTTCGTCTGGATGATAAGGCCGCCCGAGAACATGAGCGGCCCGCATTCAGTGTGCGGGCCGCGTGTTACGCGATTATTTCCGCGTCATACGGTTAACCAAGCCGAAACAACATCGTTCAAAACCCGAAACATGAGGGCACCCGAGCCGCCGCCGGAGGACGCGAGCGAACGGGCAAGGGCAGCGTTGCCCGCCTTCGCGCCTGGCTCAGGCCGCCGCCCGCCGCCGAAAAAGGCGGGCTTCCCCCTTCCGGAAGCGAGCACGCGTGTCATATCATGTGCGCAACGTTTTCACCTTCGGGGAGGAGCCCCTATGACAAGCTTCGACGCTCGACCCGCCAGAAACGGCCTCACCCGCCGCACCATGATCAAAACGTCCGCCGTGCTCATCGGCTCGTGCGCGCTCGGTTTCACGAGCGTCGCCTCGCTCGGATACAGCGCGGACAACAACGGAGGCGGCGCTTCCTCAAACGAGTCCGACCAGGTCACCCTTCACGTCGAGGACCAGCGTTTCTTCATCAACGGCAACGCTGCGGGAACCGCGTTCTCGGGCGCGGCGCTTTCCCTGGTCCCGAACCTTGCCGACGGGACCATAGCGCTCTGCTATCGCGACGGCGAAAACCCCGACCCCTGCTGTACGACGCTGGCGCCGCTCGGGTCCCCGGTCGTCGTGACGGGAACGCTGCGCATGCTCAACGTCGACGGCGTGAACTCCGACGGCGTCGTTTCCATCCAACCTGACGCGGCGATCGGCGTTTTGAGCCTCGGCTCGATCAAAACCGCCGATATCGAAGGGTCGGTCGACCACCTCATCGTCGTCGGCAAAAGCGACGCCGTCGCACATGGCGGCGCGCACATCGGGCAGGCGATGCTGGGCGATTCGTGCGCCGATCTGATCATCAACGCGAACGGCTCCGTGGGCGACGTCGACGCGCCCTTCGAGGCCCAGGTGTCCGGCGAAGGCGCCGGCAGCGCGCGCGTGACCGTCACCGGCGACGAAGGGGCCGCCGAGCAACGACACGGCATGCTGCTCGAGGCCGCAAACGACGATGCGGCCTGGGAGGACGCCATCGCCGCCCTGGCCGGCGCCGCAACCACCCAGCAGGCGAAGGCGCCCGCCGGCAGCGGCACCGCTTCCGCAACCACCGCCGCCAGCGCCACCGCTGCCGCCTCTGCCGCCTCCGCCAACCCCTTCGCCCCTCAAACCGCCTACGCAGACGAGGCTGCAAGCGACGTCGTCATCGACGCGGAGGATACGGCCGACGACGACAACGACGAGAACCTGCTGTCCTTCACGCCCGAGGATCCCCTGGAAACCGATGGCGAGCCCGACATGTCGTCCGACGATCAACCGGCCGAGGACTTCCAGCAAGACGTGGCCGCGCTGGGCGCGGAAGACCCCGCTCCCCAGGCCGACGTCGCGATCGAGGCCATCGACCTGCTGATCGCCGGCCTGAAATTCATCGGCGAGCAGACGGCGGGGCGCGCCTTCGACTACGGGAGCTCGTCGCTGCTCGAGCTGGTGTTCGGCGGCAACGACGAATCAGCGCAGATCATATCGAAGCTTACCGAGATCCAAGGGCAGCTCGACGACATCGAGCGCAAGATTGCGCAGGTCATAGCCCAATTCGACAAACAGGCCTGCTACCTGCAGGTGAACAATTACCTGAGCAAGTTCTCCGCCGAGATGCGATGGGACCTCTCGAAGCTCAACAGCATGATGGAATCCATCGATGCGCTGCCCGACGGGAACGAGAAGGAAGCCCGCCGCAAGGAGTTCGCCGAGAACCTGTACTCGAACCCCCGCTACCAGGTGTGCGGCAGATACGTTTACGACATGGCCGGCGTCCTGGGCAACGAGATCATGCAGTGCTACACCGGCACGAACAAGAACCTGTTCGGCGCGTTCGACGAGCTCATGGTGCTGAGCTACAAGTGGGAGCACCACGGATACGAGATGCGCGCGAACTTCCAAAGCTCGGTGCTGTCGAACTTCATGGCGCTCATCAACTATTCGACGTTCTGCCTCAACGAGCACTATCTTGCCATCAAAGACGACCCCGAGAAGAAGACCGAGCTTGCCGAGTGGCTGGGATTTTGGAAGGGCCTGTTCGGAACCGCCACACTGCCCGAGACGGCGCTGGCCTTGCTTGCCGAAGACGACGATGCCGACGGCGCCGCGACGGGCGTCGCCAACGAGGTTGCGACGATGGCCACCGCGCAAAAGCTGGTGAAACGGGCCGACAACATCCGCTACTACCAGGTGCCGGGGCATCAGGTGCAGATCGCCGCCAACGCCGCGAACGTGCACACGACCAAGGACGGCGGTATGACGCAAAAGCAGCTCATGAAAGATTCCGCAGGTCATTGCGTTCTCACGCAAGACCAGCTGGTCAACATGCACCTTGACTACGACAAGAAGAAGACGCTCACGGACATCCTGTTCGGCGAAGGCGAGGGCAACCTTGCCGCGCCGCGCAACACGGGCGTTCCCTTCGTCGCCTATCAGCTGCCGCTTATCGACGAACGTCAGATGATGCATCCGTCGCATCTCTATCGCCACGAATACTATGCGCCCATCGTGAACAACGACGGGGCGACCGACCGCGCATATGTGGCGGTACGCGGCAACGGCAAGCGCATATTCAACTTCACGGGCATCGCCGTCTACCGCGTGTAACAGGGATTGCTACCCCCGAAAAACCGCCCGCACCAGGTATTCCACGTTGCCTTCGTGGCCGGTGATGGGGCTTTCGGTGACGCCCGTGCATTCGAAGCCGGCGGCTTCCAGGGCCGCGCGCACCTCGTCGACCGTGCGCAGGCGAACAGCCTCATCGCGCACGATGCCGTGGTCGGTTTCGTCGTGCTGGCTTTCGAACTGGGGCTTGATCAGGCCGATGAAGATGGTGCCCGCCTGCGCGAACCGCGCGAACGTGGGCGCCAGGGCCGCCAGGCCGATGAAGCTGAGGTCGGCCACCAGCAGGTCGAACGGCGCACCCAGCTCGGCGGGATCGGCCAGCTTGATGTTGGTGCGCTCGAACACCGCCACGCGCGGGTCTTGGCGCAGCTTCCACGCCAGCTGCCCGTAGTTCACGTCCACGCACGCCACGCTGCCGGCGCCGGCCTGCAAAAGGCAATCGGAGAATCCGCCCGTCGAGCTGCCGATATCCATGCAGCGCATGCCCGAGACGTCCTGCCCGAACGCGTCGAGCGCGCCCTGCAGCTTGTGCCCGCCGCGCGAGACGAACTTCTTGCGGCCCTTCACCACGATGTCGGCATCGGGCGCGACCTTGATGGCGGCGCTGGTGGCGTACACGTCGTCTACCTTCACCTCGTGCGCCAAAACGGCGCGCAGCACGGTGCCGGCGTCGGGGAACACCCCCTGCTCGACCAGCAGCTCATCCAAGCGTATCTTTTTCGGTTTCTTAGTCATGCGGCCCATTATAGCGAAAGACCTCGTCAACCCCGCAGGCAAACGCGCCACCCCACCGGAATATCGCCCACAAGCGCTCGACGTCCCACGTCTTGCGAGCGCCCGCGGCGATTTTGCGGCGGCGGAACAGCAGGGTCCCATCAGCGCCGCAAGAGCGTCTTTCGCGAAGTTTCACCCTCCCATCGGAGAGCCAAAGGGATGTACCGCCCATAAGAAACGGGGAGCTGCGGCTCCGTGCCGCAGCTCCCCGTTCACGTTTCATAAGCTGTTCGGGCGAACCCTTTCGGGCGCGCCCTTCGCCGTTTCCCTACTCCTGCGGAAGCAGCAGCTGGGCGATCTGCACGGCGTTGAGCGCAGCGCCCTTGCGGATCTGGTCGGCAACCACCCACATGGCCAGGCCGTGCTTGACCGTGGGGTCGCGGCGGATGCGGCCGACGTAGGTGTCGTTCGTGCCGGCCAGCAGGCCCGGCATGGGATACACGTCGTTGGCGGGGTCGTCCATGACGGTGACGCCCGGCGCGGCGGCAAGCGCCTCGCGAGCGGCCTCGGGCGGCACGTCGCCGACGAACTCGACGTTGATGGACTCGCCGTGGCAGCGCAGCACGGGCACGCGCACGCAGGTGGCGGCCACCTGCACGCCCTCGTCGCCCATGATCTTCTTCGTCTCCGCGACCATCTTCCACTCTTCCTTCGTGGAATCGTCGTCCAGGAACACGTCGATGTGCGGGATGGTGTTGAAAGCGATGCGGTGCTTGAACGCCTTGATGGTCAGCTCGTCCTCGGGCTTGCCGTCCAAAAACTCACGCGTCTGGTCGTACAGCTCGGCCATGGCCGGGACGCCGGCGCCGGACGCAGCCTGGTACGTGGAGACCACCACGCGGGTGATGCGAGCCAGGTCGTAGAGCGGCTTGAGGGCGACCACCATTTGGATGGTGGAGCAGTTCGGGTTGGCGATGACGCCGTTATGCCAGCTCACGTCGCCGGGGTTCACCTCGGGCACCACCAGCGGCACGTCCTCGTCCATGCGGAACGCGCTGGAGTTGTCGATCATGACGGCGCCATGGGAGACCACGGCCTCGCGCATGGCCTTCGATACGGAGCCGCCGGCGGAGAACAGCGCGATGTCGACGCCCTCGAACGATTCGGGCGTCATCTCCTGCACGGTCAGCTCGCCTGCGGGAACCTGGCCGCAGCCCTCGAACGGCAGCTTCTTACCGGCGGAACGCGCGGAAGCCAGCGCGATGACCTTCGACGCCGGGAAATCCAGGTCGTGCAGCACATTCAAGAACTCGTTGCCGACGGCGCCCGTAGCGCCGCAAACCGCAACCACCGGGTTAGCCGGCATAACTTTGGTCCAAGCCATGAGGTCCTCCTCGTTCACGTTCCGGGTTGATATATCGTCAATGATGGGTGCTTTTGCGCCCCATATTGCCTTGGGGGATGCGCGCCGGCCCCTGCCTGCGCGCAATGGGAAAGGAGCCGCGGGATGCTTCTCACCCCCGCGGCTCCAAGCAGTCCGTTCGCCGTATGGCAGCCTTTGGTACGCGAGCCCTCGGGCTCGTGCGAAGGCGGGGTGCCACAGGCGGCCGCAACGTCGGGCAGTCCGGCTGCCGTCAGGCAGACGAAGCTACAGCTACCTGCCCTTGTTCATCTTCGCGGCAATCTCCTCCGCGGACAGCTGCGTTTCCTCGAACACGCTGTCGGAATCCAGGCCGAACGCCGTGTGCAGGCAGCGCACCGCGGCAGCGGTCTGGGCACCGTCGACCACCACGGACAGGCGGATGGGCGACGTGGAGATGGCCAGGATGTTGATGTTGTTCTCGCCGAGCGTCTGGAACGCCTTGGCGGCGATGCCGGGGCTGGACTTCATGCCCGTGCCCACGATGCTGACCTTGGCGATGTCCTCGTCGACCACGTACTCGCGCGCGTTGACGTCGGGAAGGATGCGCTCGACCGTTTCGCAGGCGCGCTTCTCGTCGGCGCCCGGGCAGGTGAAGCTGATGTCGGTGATGCCGTCCTCGGACACGTTCTGGATGATCATGTCCACGCTCACCTGGTTGCCGGCCAAGGCGCTGAACAGCTTGGCGGCCACGCCGGACATGTCGGGCACGCCGCGAATGGTGACCTTCACTTCCGACGTGTCGTGTGCGATGCCGGTGATGACGGCTTCCTCCATCATGTCGGTTTCCTCCTTGACATAGGTGCCCTCGGCGTCGGAGAACGCCGAGCGGGAATGGATGACCACGTTGTACTTGCGGGCGAACTCGACGGCGCGCATCTGCAGGACGCCGGCGCCGGACCCGGAAAGCTCCAGCATGTCGTCGTAGTTGATGACGTCGAGCTTCTTCGCGCGCGGGCAGATGCGCGGGTCGGCGGTGTAGACGCCGTCCACGTCGGAGTAGATCTCGCACACGTCGGCGTTCAGGCCGTGCGCCACGGCAACCGCCGTGGTGTCGGAGCCGCCGCGGCCGAGCGTGGTGATGTCGCCGTCGGCGTCCACGCCCTGGAAGCCGGCGACCACGGCGATGGCGCCACGCTCGAGCGCATCGCGCACGCGCTCGCTGTGCACCATGACGATCTTCGCCTTGTTGTGGAACTTGTCGGTCTCAATGCCAGCCTGGCGACCGGTGAAGCTCATGGCCTTGTAGCCGCGTGCCTCGATGGCCATGGCCAGAAGCGACATGGACACCTGCTCGCCGGTGGAGAGCAGACGGTCCATCTCGCGCAGCGGCGGGTTATCGTTGAGCGCGGCGGCCAGGCCCACCAGCTCGTCGGTGGTCTTGCCCATGGCGGACACCACGGCGACCACGTCATGGCCGGCCTGCTTTTTCGCGATCAGCTTCTTCGCAACCATTTGGATGCGCTCGGGGCTTGCAACGGACGTGCCCCCGAATTTGCATACGATTAGCGACATGCGTTTCCTTTTTCGGACGGGGTTTCGATTGTCTGCCACTATAGCAAACAACCTCGTAACCACCGCATCAAACGATGGTTGCGAGGTTGTTTTTTCACAGCGAACGTATGGACGAGCTGGCGATATCGGGCCAAGCGGCAGCGCATTATCGGTTTGCGGGATAGCGGGGAGCGAGGAGGCCACCCAGGCGCGATCCGCTAGCAGGCGCCTGCCGAGGCGCGACCCACCGGAGGGCGCTGCCGCGCTCGCCTACCTTGAAGAAACGCTCGATTGCCGCTTCCATTCCGCCTTTCCCCTTCCCGGATGCGCGCATTGCGGCGCGCCCCTCTTTCTCTCCCGCGCCCCCACAGCGCGGCGGCCGCCCGTGCAAGCGCACGAGCGGCCGGAGTCGAATCAACATATGCGGAAAAAACCGCAACCGTCACAGTAGCACACGCGGAGGCGGCAAGCGCGACGCAAGCGGCGGGAGGCCCAGGCGAAAGGGCAAACTGCGAAGGGAAGGCTAGCGAGCGCCCTCCTCGGGCATCTTCCAAAGCAGGATGAAGCCGATGATGAACAGCACGGCCACGCTGAGGACGCCGTAGCTGCTCGAGCCCGTGAGCTGGGTGAACACGCTTACCAGCAGCGTGCCCATGATGGTGGCGTACTTGCCAAAGATATCGAAGAAGCCGTAGTACTCGTTGGCGTTCTCCTTCGGGATGAGCTTGCCGAACTCGCTGCGCGACAGCGCCTGGATGCCGCCCTGGAACAGGCCCACGCACACGGCCAGCACCCAGAACTCGGCGGCGGAGCGCAGGAAGAACGCGGCGAACAGCGTGATGCAGAAGTATGCGAACACCGCGATCAGCAGCATGCGCTTCGTGCCGAAGCGCCCAGCCAGGCGCCCGTAGGCGATGGCGGACGGGAACGCCACGAACTGCGTCACCAGAAGCGCCAGCACCAGCTGCGTGGAGTCGATGCCCAGGTCGGTGCCGTAGCTGGTGGACATGGTGATGATGGTGTGAACGCCGTCGATGTAGAAGAAGAACGCCAGCATATACATGAGCAGACGCTTGTCGCGGGCGATCTTCTTGCACGTGCCCGCCAGGCCCTTGAGCGTGTGACGGAACAGGTGCGCCTCGCGCGCCTTGAAATGCGTCTGGTGCACGTCGCGCAGCACCGGCACGGAGAACACCAACCACCACACCGCGGTGATGACGAACGAGATGCGGATGCCGTCAAGCTGCCCGATGCCGAAGCTGCTACCGAACAGCACGATGACCAGGCACACGATGAACGGGATGCACGAACCGATGTAGCCCCACGCATAGCCTTGGGACGAAACCTCGTCGTAGCGGTCCTGCTCGGTGGCGTCGACCAAAAACGCGTCGTAGAACACCAGCGACGCGTTGAGCATGACCGATGAGAACACGTATATCACCAGGAACACCATGGCGTTGCCGGGCACGCCCATGACCGCAAGCGACACCGCGCCCGTGCCGATGGTTCCCGCAAGGAACTTCTTCTTATTGCCCTTCAGATCGGCCAGGCTGCCCAGAAACGGCATGAGCAGCGCAAGCGCCAGCGAGGCCACCGTGGTCGCATAGCCCCAGGCCACAACGGCGGACGACCCAGGCTCGGCGATGGCCGAGAAATAGATGGGGATAAGCGTTGCCGCAAGCATGACGTACGCGGAGTTTCCCACGTCGTACAAAACCCAGCTGCGCTCGCGTTTCGACAGGCTGCGAAGGCCCAATTCCATGGCTGCTCCTTGCTATCGGCAAGGCCCGCGCCGCCCGCGGGAACCCGCCGACGCGCAGGCCCGTGCGGTTCCGAACACCGAATCGTGCATGTACGTTGAACGCCGCCGAGCGGCGCGCAATCCATTGTATATGATGGCTATAATCGTCCACGTAAAATGAATGTCAGCCACACGAGAAACGGGGATACGGAATGCCAGCAATCATCACCCATGATTTCTTCGGACGCGACGTGTACGACGCGCTATTCCAGACCATCGGCGGATCGCGCGACGAAGCCGACGCGTTCCTGCTGGGAAACCAGGGCCCCGACCCGCTGTTCTACGCGGTGGCCGACTTCCGCGCCACGGCGTACCACAAGCTGGGCAACACCATGCACAGCCGAAAGCCCGCCGAGCTGCTGGCGGCGCTGAAGGACTCCCTCGGCGTCCTGGACCCCGAGGAGAAGCCGCTCGGACGCGCCTACGCGCTGGGGTTCCTCTGCCACTACGCGCTCGATTCCACCGTGCACCCGCTGGTGTACTGCCACGAGCACGCGCTGTGCGACGCAGGCGAGCCGGGCTTGACGCGCGATGACGGCAGCGAAGTGCACGGCGTCATCGAAAGCGAGCTGGACGAGATGGTGCTGTTCGCCAAGCGCGGCGACACCGTGGCCGCGTTCAACCCCTCGCGCGAGATCCTGCACGCAAGCGAGGCAGTGCTCGGAGCCGTGTCGAAGATGTACGCCTACCTGGCCCTGAACGTGTACGGCGAAGTGATCCCGCACAACCTGTTCCGCCTGTCGGTGCACGGGTTCCGCCTGGTGCAGCGCCTGTTCTGGTCGCCCACCGGCATCAAGCGCGACCTCATCGGCCGCATCGAGCGCCTGGCGCGCCCGCATTCGTTCTACCAGTCCATGAGCCATCGCCCGGTGGCCGCCGCCGAAAGCGTGTTCGACAACCACGAGCACGACGCCTGGACCAACCCCTTCACCGGCGACGTGCGCACCACCGGCTTCTGGGATCTTTACGATCAGGCGCAGTACAAGGCGAAGAACCTGATCGCCGCGTTCGATCAGCCGGGCTTCACCGTCGAGCGGACACGCGAGCTGACCGGCGAGCTGGACTTCTCCGGCCGCCCCACGCAAGCCCAGGTGCTAGCGGTAGAGTAGCGGCTGCGATCCGCACGCAGGCATCCACCCGCGGCACGGTCCGCGCACCCGGCAGCTCGCACGTCGCCGGCCCGCATGTCCCGCACGCCGGCGCCTGCCCACCCGCGGCGCAACCTGAACGTCCGAACATCCGAACATCGGCCCGCCCGCAGCGATGCGGGCGGCAACCTCATCCTATATAACGACTCCCATATGAAAGGGTATTCATGCTGGAAGTAGCCCTGGCTATCCCCTATTGGCTCGAGCTCGCCGCAACCATTGCGGGCGCCATCTTCGGAGCGCTCAGCGCGGTACGGGCGAAATACGACATCTTCGGCGTGTGCTGCATCGCCATCGTGGTCGGCTTGGCCGGCGGCATCACGCGCGACATCCTGCTGCAGGATTACGGCATTTACGCCTTCCAGAAGCCTAACCTGATCCTCGCTTGCATCGCCGCCGGCATCGTGGCGTTCTACTTCGGCAAGCTCATGACGTACTTCGACCCGTTCATGGACTTCTTGGACAACCTGTCGGTGGCGCTGTGGGCCATCATCGGCACGGGCAAGGCGCTCTCCGCCGGCCTTGACCTGGTGCCCGCCGTCATCCTGGGCACCATCACCGCCAACGGCGGCGGCATCGTGCGCGACATCTGCATGAACCGGGAACCAGAGGCGTTCCAAGCGGGCACGGTGTACGTGAGCGCGGCGTTCATCGGCGCGCTGGCCTTCGCTGTCATGAAGCAGAACCACCTGCTCGACCAGTATGCGGCCATCACATGCGTCGCGCTGGTCATGGGCATCCGCTACGCATCGCTGGCGTTCGGCTGGCGAACCCGCCCGGCGCGCGACTACTCCGACGTGGTCACGCAGGCCGTCGCCCAGCCGGTCAAGCGCATGGCCAACCGCGTGCGCGCTCGTCGCCGCCCCACCGGCTTCCAGGCTCAGACCACCGGCCTGACCGGCCCCATCCCCCCGGTTACCGCCAAGGGCGTCACCGGCAGCATGCCGCCCATCACCTCTCCGAGCGCAACCGGCAGCATGGCCCCCATCGCATCCGACGGCTCGTCGCTGGATAGCACCTTGGGCAACGGCGTTACCAGCACCGACGGCGAGAACCGCTGCTATCCGGAAAGCGACGACCAGCCGCCGCGTCCCGAGAGCGAGACGTAAGGGCTCCCACAGGCCCGATCGGCAGCAGGCGGAGCTCCGGCTGCTAGCTGGATGCCCCAACCGCACCGGCAGCAGGCGCGCTGCCGCATCCGCTAGCCAGAGCGCCCAGCCCGCTCGCTAGCGCTTACGCCGGCGAAAGCGCGCAAGAGGCCCGGCAGGCAAACGCCTCCACCCAACTCGGCTGCCAGCTGGGGCATCCGCCCCAGCTGTTGCGGAAACGGGGCATCCAATATAACGGGATGTTGACGGTTCGCGTCTTTCGCAACGTCGCCGTGGATTCCCCGTTTCACGCACGTTAACTTGCGTTACACTTTGGAATCGCACGTGCGAACGTGGTAGGTACTTGTTCTTAGAAGGAGACCCCATGGGCAGGAAGCACAAGTTCGACTATTTCGGCGCATTCGAGCAGCACTCGAAGCTGGCCGTCGCCGAGTCGGCGTTGCTGGTTGAAACCATCGAGCAGTTCACGGAAGCATCCGCGCTCGAGGAGAACACGCAGAAGGCGCATGAGATCGAGCACGAGGGCGACACGATCAACCACAAGATCTTCAAGACGGTCGCCACCGACTTCATCACCCCCATCGACCGCGAGGACATCATCGAGATGTGCCAGGCGCTCGACGACATCGTCGACGACATCGAAGATGTCATGCTGCGCTTCTACATGTACGACATCCACTTCATGCACGACCAGGCCATCGAGTTCGCAAAGCTCATCCAAGACAGCTGCGAGGCGCTCGACAACGCCATGTGCGACTTCCGCAACTTCAAGAAGTCGAAGAACTTCGTGCACCTCATCGTGAAGGTCCACGACCTCGAGGAGCAGGCCGACCAGCTCTACACCAAGGTCATCCGCGACCTGCACGTGAACGATTACGACAACCCCATGCGCGTGCAAGTGTGGACGAACCTGTTCGACAGCATGGAAGCCTGCTGCGATGCGTGCGAGCTTGCAGCCGACGTCATGAACACCATCATGCTGAAGAACGTGTAGGCGCAAGCCGTACAAACCCATAGAAACGCGAAAGGCCCGCTCACGCGGGCCTTTCTCATGTGATTGCAAGTTTGCGGCCAGGCCGCTGCGCCTTATGCGTAGAAGGCGAACACGCGGCGACGCTCGCCGCCGATGGTGGTCAGGTTGCCGTGGCCGGGCAGGACCACCGTGTCGTCGGGCAGGACCGCCAGGCGCTTGAGCGACTTGCGCATGGCCGACATGCTGCCGCCGCTGAAGTCGGTGCGGCCGATGGAGCCGAAGAACAGCGTGTCGCCGGCGATAAGGACGGGGCTAGCGTCCAGGCGCTCGGTGAGCGAGGAATCCAGGAACAGGCACATGCTGCCCTCGGTGTGGCCGGGGGTGCCGATGACCTTCCACGGCATGTTGCCGATCTTCACCACGTCGCCGTGGTTGACGCGCTGGTCGACCGGGCATACGGGGAACTTCTGGTCGTCGCGCGGCACGGGTTTATCGCCGCAGATCATGTCGGCATCGATAGCCGAGGCGATGACGGTGGCGCCCGTAAGGCTGCGCAGCTCGGCAGCGGCCGTCACATGGTCGGAGTGGCGATGCGTCAGCACGATGGCGTCGAGCTTGCACCCGCCCAAAGCCGCCGCGATCTTCTTCGCGTCGATTGCGGGGTCCACCACGAAGGTGGCGGAGCCGTCCGACACGACGTACACGTTGGTCTGATACGGTCCCAGAACCAGGAACGATGCGTCGACGCACGTTCCCTTCACCTTATATGCCATGTTGTCCTCCTGAATCAGTATCTTCATCCTTGCCGCCCATCCCTTACAGCTGCGCGGAATCCTTCCCTCCGCCTACCTTCGGCACCATGCGGCGGGCATCGAACACACCCTCGAGCGCCTTGAGCTTGCTGAGGATGATGTCGATGTGCGTGATGTCGCTGACCTGGAACAGGAAGCGCATCTCGGCCATGCCGTCGCGGTGCGACACCGTATTCGAAGACAGGACGTTCGCCCCCATGCCCGACAGCACGAGCACGACATCGGAGAGCAGCTGCAGACGGTCGAGCGCCTCGATGTAGACCTCCACCTTGAACGACGTGTTCTTCGGCAGGTCGCTTTCCCAATGCACCTTCATGATGCGCTCGGGCTGAGCCATGAGCTCCTTGGCGTTCGGGCAGTCGCGGCGGTGCACCGACACGCCGCGGCCGCGCGTGACGAAGCCGATGATGTCGTCGCCCGGCACGGGGTTGCAGCAGCGCGACAAGCGCACGAGCGCGCCTTCCACTCCTTCCACCACCACGCCGTTGGAGCTTTTCGTCTCGTGCTTCTTCGGCTTGTTCACCAGCGTGAGCATGGGCGGCAGCTTGCCAGTGGTCATGGCCGCCGTGCCCAGGTTCAGCGGGTCGGGCTGCTGATCGCCCTTGCGACCCAGCTCGGCGAGCAGACGGTTGGCCACGCTTTGCACGCTCTCCTTGCTGGTGCCGATGTTGACCAGCATGTCGTCGGCGTCCTTGTAGCCCAGGTGCTCGGCGACGGTGCGCAGCGCGCGCTCAGAGCGGGTGTTGGAGATGCCCAGGCCGTGCTTGCGCATCTCGCGCGCCAGCTTGTCGCGGCCGCTGAGCAGGTCGTCGGCGCGGGTGACCTTGCTGAAGTACGCGCGGATCTTGTTGCGCGCGCTGGGCGTTTTCACGATGTTGAGCCAGTCGCGGCTGGGGCTTGCCGACTTCTGCGTGAGAATCTCCACGCGATCGCCCAGCTGCAGCTCGTAGGCCAGCGGCACGATGGCGCCGTTGACCTTCGCACCCACGCAATGGTTGCCCACCTCGGTGTGGATGGCGTAGGCGAAGTCAACGGGCGTGGATCCGGCACGCAAGCTCATGGCCTCGCCCTTCGGCGTGAACACGAACACCTCGGTAGGCGCCAGGTCCACCTTCAGGTCCTTCAGGAACTCGCGCGAATCGTGCGTCTCATCCTGCCAGTCCACCATCTCGCGCAGCCAGGCCAGCTGCTTGTCCATGGAGTCGCTGCCGCCGCGGCCGCCCTTCTCCTTATAGCGCCAGTGCGCCGCCACGCCGTACTCGCTTTGGCGGTGCATCTCCTCGGTGCGGATCTGCACCTCGAGCGGCCTGCCGGCGGGGCCGATGACCGTGGTGTGCAGGCTTTGATACATGTTGAACTTCGGCATGGCGATGTAATCTTTGAACCGCCCGGGCATGGGGTGCCACAGCGTGTGCACCGCGCCCAGCGCCGAGTAGCAGTCCTTCACCGACTTGACGATGATGCGCACGGCGATCAGGTCGTAGATCTCGGAGAAGCCCTTGCCCTTCTTCGCCATCTTCTGATAGATGCTGTATAGGTGCTTGGGGCGGCCCATGATCTGCGCCTGGATGCTCACCTTGTCCATCTCGCCGCGCAGCACGGAGATGACCTGGTCAAGGTACTCCTCGCGCTCGGAGCGGCTTTCGGTGACCATACGCGAGACCTGCTTGAACTTGTTTGGCTCAAGGTAGTAGAAGCTCAGGTCCTCAAGCTCCCACTTGATGGAGTTGATGCCCAGGCGGTGCGCGATGGGCGCATAGATCTCAAGCGTCTCGCGCGACTTGAAGATGCGGCGGTCCTCCTTGAGCGCCGCCAGGGTGCGCATGTTGTGCAGGCGGTCGGCCAGCTTGATGACGATGACGCGGATGTCCTTGCTCATGGCGACGAACATCTTGCGGATAGTGGCCGCCTGCTCATCGGTGAGCGTTTCCACCTCGATGCGCGTGATCTTGGTGACGCCGTCGACCAGCTGCGCCACGTGCGGGCCGAACTCCTGATCGACCAGCTGGCTGGTCACGTCGGTGTCCTCCACCGTGTCGTGCAGAAGCGCCGCGCACAGCGTTTCCACGTCCATGCGCAGGTCGGCCAGAATGATGGCCACCTCCACCGGGTGCGCGATGAACGGCTCGCCCGACTTGCGGCACGCGCCCTCGTGCGCCGCGGCGGCGAAGCGGAAGGCCTTCTCGAGCTTGGCCTCCTCCTCGTCGGTCAGGTAGCCGCGCGTCATATCCTGAAGGTCGGCGAAGCGCTCGTCAGGGGTTTTCTCACCCTTGGGCATCACCTTCGTGGCCTCGGTGGAAAACGCCTTCTCCGCCACGTGCGGGCGGCCCAGCAGGCTATCGTCGACGGTTTGTCGGACCACGTCGGGCTGCGCCCCCAGCAGGTTCTGGTCCGGTCTGCTATTCGACTTGGTCATTTCCAGCCTCCTTTGCAACGGCGGTGGTTGGCAGGATGGGATGCGATACGCGCTTCTGCAGGTCGGCGGCGTTGCTGCGCATGACCCAATCGCGGAACGCGTGGAAGATCTCGCGCTCGTCCATCCCCTCGCGATAGCGCACGCTGTCGGTGAGCTGCACCTTGTCCTGCGTGTCCTTCACGTGGATGGAGCGCACCAGCCCGTCGGGACCGAACATGGCGTGCGCCTCGATAAGCCCCAACTCGCGGAACACCGCCACGGCGCATGTGACCGACGCCGTGTTCACCGGGAAGATATCGGTGGACACGTTCTTGGCCAGCTCAGCGTCGCTGGTGGTGAAGAACAGCGTGTCGGAGGCGCGCTGCATGGCGCGCAGCTTGCGGTACACCTGCGCCAAGCTGTCATGGCACGGCGTCATGTCCGCCAGGATGCGCTCGTTGAGGGCGCAGTCGTTGCGGCTGAACAGCAGGTGCACGCAGGCCGGCTTGCCGTCGCGTCCGGCGCGGCCCGACATCTGGTTGAATTCTATCTCGTTGAAGGGCATGTGGTACAGCACCACATGGCGGATGTTCGGGATATCCACGCCCTCGCCGAACGCGCTGGTGGCGATGAGCACCAGAAGCGCGTCGGTGCGGAACAACTGCTCGATGCGCTTGCGCTCGCTGCGCGACAAGCCCGCGTTGTAGAAGCCGATGAGCGGCGCCACCTGCGGCGCGTGCTTGCGCAGCGCGCGGGCGACGGCCACGGACTGCTCGCGGGAGTTCACGAACACCACCGTCTTCTCGCCGGTTGCCACCAGGTTGGCCAGGTAGTTGTCGCGGCTGGGCACGTTGCGGCGGTCGTCCAGGCGCAGGTTCGGGCGATCGGAGGCGTCGAACACGCATGCGTCGATGGGCAGCTCGCGGCGCACGGCCTGGGCGCACTCGTCGTCGGCCGTGGCGGTGAGCGCGAGCACCGTGGGGTTGCCTAGCCTGCGCACCGCGGAGCCGATGGTGGCGTACGCCTCGCGCTGGCCGGCGCGCGCCAGGCCCACGTGGTGCGCTTCGTCGACCACCACGAACTTCACACGCCCGGTGTAGGCGAACGAATCGGCGTGCCAGGCCAAGAACTCGGGCGTGGTCAGTGCGATGTCCACGCTGCCGTCGGCCAGGCCCGCGAACGCCTGACGGCGCTCGTCGACCGTGGACTCGCCGGTGAGCGTGACCACGGTGATGCCGAAGGGCGCCAGCGCCTCGCGCAGATGAAACGCCTGGTCGGCGATGAGGGCGCGCAGCGGGTACACGAACAGGCTGGCCTCGCGGGCAGCCAGCGCGCGCAGCGTGGCGTGCACCTGGAAGGTCAGCGACTTTCCGCGGCCCGTGACCATGACGCCGAGCACCGACTTGCCTTCGGCAAGGTTATCCAGGATGTCGCGCTGGGCCTGATGGAGCTGGCCGTCGCCGATGGTGGCGCGCACGATATGCTCGCGCAGGCGCTGCGGGTCCTGCCGCGCCATGGCCTCCCAATGGGCGCGATTGACCTCCAGCTCGTTCTCGTACTCCTCGATGGCCTCGGGATCGTGCGGCGCGTCGGCGCACAGCTCCTCGTCGCGCGTGGCGTACAAATCGCTCACGAAGCTGAGGTTCTCCGGGTTCAGGCACGCCTCCAAGGCGACGCACGTGCGCGCCGGCGACAGCGACTTGAGCATGGCCTTCACGCTGCGGCGGTTCTTCCATTCGTCGATCTGCACCTCGAACGCGGCGTTGACCACGCTGTCGGTCTTCATGAGCGCCTCGATGTCGTTGCAGTGGAACATGATGCCCGCCACCGTGGTGCGCCCGTTGGAAAGCGAGCACGAGAAGTGGTTGCGCTCGGCGCCCACCGCGCGGCTGTGCAGCAGCGTGACGTCGCGCGCCAGGTACACGGGCACGGGATGCTCCTGGCCGAACGGGGCCAGCGCATCGAGCTGCGCCACGTTGCGCAGCGTGAGCTCGTCGAGGTTCACGCAGGCGTCGATGGTGATGAGCGGATGGAACGCGCCCTCGGGCAGCGCGTCCATGTACTCGCACAGGCGACGCTCGAACTCGGGGAGCTTCTCGGTGGGAAGCGTCACGCCCACGGCGGCCTCGTGCCCGCCGAAGCGCAGCAGCAGGTCGGAGCAGCTTTCCACGGCCTTGAACAGGTTGACCTGGCCCACGCTGCGGCCGCTGCCGCGCGCCTCGTCGCCGTCGATGGTGAACAGCAGGCAGGGCACGCCGTAGGTGTTCACCAGGCGGCTGGCCACGATGCCCTTCACGCCCTCGTGCCACCCTTCGCCTGCCACTACCAGGGCGCGCTGGCCCTTGTAGGTTTCGGCGGCCTGGGCCTTGGCGATCTCGGAGAGCTCGGCCTCGATGGCGCGGCGCTGGTCGTTGACGCCCTCGAGGCGCTGCGCCTGCTGGTTGGCCTGCTCGAAGTCGTCGGTGAGCAGAAGGTCGAGCGCCAGCTGCGCGTCGCCCATGCGGCCGGCGGCGTTCAAGCGCGGGATGATGGAGAAGCTGAGGTTGGTGGCGGTGACCTGCTTGCCGGAAGCGCCGGAGGTATCCAGCAGCGCGGCGATGCACGGGCGCGGGGCCTGGTTGATGCGGCGCAGGCCGTCGGCCACCAGGGCACGGTTCTCATCGCGCATGGGCATGAGGTCGGCGATGGTGCCGAGCGTGGCGAAGTCGGTGTACTGGCGCCACAGATGCGGCTTGCCGAAGCGACCGCCTAGCGCCTGCACCATCTTGAGCGCCACGCCCACGCCGGCCAGGATGGCGCTGGGGCAGGCGGGGTCGCGCTTCGGGTCGGCCACGGGCACGCCCTCGGGCACCAAGTCGGAGGGCTCGTGGTGATCGGTGACGGCCACTTCGATGCCGCGCTCCTGCAGCAGGCGCACCTCGGCCTTGCAGGCGATGCCGCAGTCGACGGTGACCAGGAAGTCGGGATTGACCTGGGACAGGCGCTCGATGGCCGCCGGAGTGATGGCGTAGCCCTCCTCGAAGCGGCGCGGGATGAAGGGCGTGACGTGCGCGCCGAACTCGCGCAGGCCGCGCGTCATGACGGTGGTGGCGGAGATGCCGTCCAGGTCGAAATCGCCGAACACGAGGATATGGTCGCCGCGGCGGATGGCGGCCTCCAGCGCATCGGCGGCTTCGGACAGCCCGGGGATGGTGTAGGGGTCGCGCCAATCGCGATCCAGCGACGGCGTGAGGAAACGGTTCGCGGCTTCCGGGGTGTCGATGCCGCGCGAGACGAGCGTGGCCGCGATGAAGTGCGGCATGTGCAGCTCGCGCTGCAGGCATGCGACCGCCTCGGGCTCTGCCGCCTTGATGTTGAATCTGGCAGACATGGTGGGTACCTACTTATTGCAGTGCTTTCCTATAGTTCGCCTCTATTGTCGCACAAGTGCGTCGCGCCGCCGCCGGGAAGTGCCACGGTCGGCATGCAACATGGCAAGCGGTTCAGGGGGACGCCCAAGCGCGGGGCGAAGGAGCGCGAAGGAGTTGCGCGGTCGCGCGAGCCCGCCCGCCGCCGCACGACGCCGCCCCGACCGCCGCGCCTGTAGCCGCGCGACGCCACCCCGGCCGCCACGCCTACGGCCACGCGACACCACCCCGGCCGCCATTCCTTTGGCCATGCCGTTCGCAGCTTTTTTGCAGCCTTTCGCCCCTCGCATGCAGCCAGGCGCGGGCGTGCGATAATGGGGCCTTCCTACCCTGAACAACGTGCAGGAGCATCGCATGGCCAACTGCCTTGTCGCCCAATCGGGCGGCCCCACCGCCGTCATCAACGCCAGCCTTGCCGGCGTCATCCGTGCAAACCAGCTCAACCCGCTCTACGACCGCGTCCTCGGAGGCCTTCACGGCATCGAGGGAACGCTGGCGGGCAACCTGTTCGACCTGACCGATTTGAGCGGCCATGAGATCGAGGTGCTCAAGCAAACGCCCTCGTGCGCGCTGGGCACATGCCGCTACAAGTTCTCTGAAGAGGCCGATTTCCAACGCCTTATCGACGTCATGGACGAGAACGACATCTCCACCATGTTCTACATCGGCGGCAACGGCTCCATGTCCACGGTCGCCGCCATGACCGCCTGGGCCGCCGAGCGCAACCTGGACAAGCGCTTCATCGGCATCCCGAAGACCGTCGACAACGACCTGGGTCTTATGGACCACTGCCCCGGATTCGCCAGCGCCGCGAAGGTTGCGTGCGAGATAACGCACGCCACGCGCATGGACTACGACGCCTACACCCGCCCCGAGGTGTTCGTGCTGGAGACCATGGGCCGCGACGCGGGCTGGCTTGCGGCGAGCACGTGCTTGACCGGCGACGTCGACCTGCTCGTGCTGCCCGAGGTGGATTTCCGCCGCAGCATCTTCTTGGAGCAGGTGCGCGCGAAGATGGAGCAGCAGGGCAGCTGCTACGTGGTGGTGTCGGAGGGCGCGCGCTGGTACGACGGCACGTACCTGTCGGCCAACGGCAAGGCCGCCGACGGGCTGGGCCACGCCATGCTGGGCGGGGCCGCCGGACGGCTGAAGTCCATGATCGTGGAAGCCGGCATCGTGCCGCGCTGCGTGGTGCAGGACCTGTCGCGCGTGGCGCGCTCGAGCAACTTCGCCATGAGCTTGGTGGACCTTGAGGAGTCCTACGACCTGGGCGTTTCCGCCCACATGCGCAGCGCGAAGCCCGAGTTCACCGGGCAGGTGGTGGGCATCCGCCGCGGCCAGGGCGTCGACGGCGGCTATAACACCGAGTTCTTCGCCTGCCCCGCCGCCGATCTGGCGAACTTCGTGCGCCCCTTCCCCAGCGAATGGATCCTGCCGAACTACCAGGGCGTCTCCGACGAGGCGCTGGATTACTTCCGCCCGCTCATCCAAGGCGAGCCGAAGCTGATCTGCGAGAACGGCATCCCCGTGACCATGCGCCCCTTCAACAGGCGCTAGCGAGCAAGGCCTGCAGGCCATAAGGCGAAGCGGCTGCGACCGGGAAGGCAGCGAGTTTGCGGACGGCAAGCGCTAAACGCGAAAACGCCCGGCGACCCCACAACGGGGCGCCGGGCGTTTCGTTGTCTTGCGCTGATAGGGTGCCGAAGCGCTACTCTGCCGCGACGAACGTGTCGCGATCGGGCGCGAACGACTGCATGGCGGCGATGGTGCGCTCGAACAGCTCGTCGAGCTCCCAGCCCAGCATGTCGGCGCCGCGGCGGATGACGTCGCGGTTCACGCCTGCCGCGAAGCGCTTGTCCTTGAACTTCTTCTTGAGCGACTTCACGTTGAAGTCCATGACGGATTTGCTCGGGCGCATGATGACCGCCGCGCCGATAAGCCCCGTCAGCTCCTCGGTGGCGAAGAGGACCTTCTCCATCTGCAGCTCGGGCGCGGGCAGGCTGGGGTTGAAATCGCTGTTGTGCGTCTGGATGGCGCGGATGAGCTCGGGCGATCCGCCGGCAGCCGCGATCAGCTCCGCGGCATACACCGTATGGTTCTCGGGGTCGTCGTCGTGCTCTTCCCAGTCAAGGTCGTGCAGAAGGCCGACGATGCCCCAAAAGCCCTCGTTTTCCGCATCGAACTCGCGGGCGAAATAGCGCATGGTCTGCTCGACCGTCTCGCCGTGCTCGATATGGAACGCATCTTGGTTGTGGGCCTTCAGCAGATCGAAAGCCGCCTCGCGGGCGATCCCGGCATCAAGGGTTGCCATTGCATGCTCCTTTCATCGTTGACGCCCATGCTATCACAGCGGCGCACCGCGCGGCCATGTGCCCGAAACGACGGAAGGGCCGCACCCGCCCCCCGCCTGACGGGATTCGGATGCGACCCTTCAACGGGGACGTTGCTTCAGCGTCGCGCCCGCGATTTCGATCCCACGCGCGGCTTCGGATTTCCTCGGCCATCGCAAACGCGTCGCGTTCGGACGCAAATAACCGCATGGCGGCAGCGACGCGCCGCGATTTCGCCTCCCTAGAACACGATGCCGAACGCGGAGATGATAAGGCCCCAGAACACGCCGGTGGCCCACAGGCCCGCCAGCACGATGAGGTTCTGGCGAAGGCGGCGGTTCGTGCGGAACAGCACCAGCAGGCCCACGCCGGCCGACACCAGAAGACCCGCCATCATGGCGCCCGCGCCGAGCGCGCCCTCGACGTAGAGCTGCGCGATCACCACGCTTGCCGCGCAGTTCGGGATGAGCCCCACCAGCGCGCTGCCCAGCACCGACAGCACCGGGTTGCTGCCCAAAAACGCGCCGAGCGCGTCTTCGCCGACCAGCTCCAGCGCACCGTCGAGCACGAGCGTGATGACGAAGATGAACACCGTGACCTGCACCGTGTGCTTGAGGGCGCTGCGCAGGATGGAACCGCCCTCGTGGTGGTGCTCGTGCTCCTCATCATGCTCGAAATCGTACGCCAGCTCCGGCTGCTGCTCGCAGGCATCGCAATCGCCGTTGCAATGGCAGTGGTCGCGTTCGCACAGCTCGTGGATGCGCAGCTTCTCGCGATCGTGGCGCGCCAGGCGGATGACCGCATCCACTACGAAGCCCATGACCATGCCGATCATCAGCTTCACGCCCATGATCTTCAGGATGGTCATCGGCGCAACTTGCTCGGCCAGGAAGATGGGCAGCATCTCGTCGGACGTGGACAAAAACACCGCGAACAGCGTGCCCAGCGTGATGACGCGGCCCGCCCACAGCGTTGCGGCCGCCGCCGAGAAGCCGCATTGCGGGACGATGCCCACGAGCGCGCCGACCACCGGCCCCGCCGCGCCCGCACGGCGCACGGCCTCCTCGGCCTTGTCGCCCGCCTTGTGCTCGAGCCATTCCATTGCCAAATAGGTGACGAATAGGAACGGGATAAGGTACAGCGTGTCCTCGATGGAGTGCTCGAGGACGTGCCCGATAAGATGCGTGATGTCTTCCATGAACCTTGCCTTGCGATCGAATGATGCCCTTGCCTGCGCATGCATCGCATGCGCTCCGTGTGTCAGGTTCCCAGTTTACAGAACGCGTCAAGCCGAACGTGAAGAAACCGTGAACGATGGCTAACTTTCCCGGCTTTTGCCCCCTCGGACGGATCCGCCTTGCAACCCGCAACGCAAAACTGCCGGGAATCGGGTGAACAGGTTCCAGGAGGGTGTTCACTTGACGCCCCCGCGAACGTGGACAGGTTCCAGGAGGGCGTTCACCCGATGCCACGCGAGCTTGAACAGGTTCCAGGAGAATGCTCACTCGGTGCCACGCGAACTTGAACAGGTTCCTGGAACCTGTTCAGATATGGGACGGGCCCGGGATTTCTCCCGGGCCCGTTTGGGTCTTGCCTGATGCGGTTGATGCAGCGGGCGGCCAGCGAAGCCGTGCGCGCAGACCGGCTAGGCCAGCGCCGCCTTCAGCTGCTCGATGCCGTCGAACGGGGTTTCGCTGTTCCCGTTTTGGCGGTCGATCTTGATGACCGTGCCCTTCCACGTGGGGTCCTTGCGCTGGGCCGCAGAGCTTGCCGCCGCGTCATCGGCGGGCTTGCCGCCTTCCCCATCGTGCTCCTTGAACTCGTCGGTCCACACGACGAAGCGGTAGTCGAACTTCTTGCGGTCCGGCAGGCCCTTGGAATCGAAGCCGTACTTCAGCTGGCCGAGCATGTCGCGCATCACCTCGACCGCGCCGGCTTCCCCGATGCCCACCATGCCGAGCTCGCTGCTGTACAGCGACTTCGGCGACACGTACAGCGTGCGGATCTGGCGGCGGCGACGCTCCTCGACGCGGATGATGATCGCGGCGATGGCCACGATGCCGACCCACCATACGATGGCCAGCGTCAGGTCGAGCGGGCTGTCGATGCGGTTGAAGCCCAGGTGGTACCACAGCACCAGCAGCAGCGCGGCAACGACTGCCGCCACGCCCAGCACCAGATAGTTGCTTTTCCTCATGACCCTAAGCCTCCATTCCGGCGGGCTTGGCGGCGGGAGACCCCGAGGGGTCCTTGCCGTCGCCGTCGCCCAAGACGTCGTTCATGTCGTTGCGCAGCTTGCGCTCGTGGTTCTTACGGCGAAGCGCCACCGCAAGGCCGTAGGCCGCCGTGAGGACCATGCCGACGATCATGTACCAGTGCACCCAGCAATGATCGGCCGCCGACTCCCTGCCCAACGGGTTCTCGGCGTCGTAGATCCGCTCCTCCTCGACCGGGTTATCGGCCTCGGGGCCGCCCGTCGCCGACTCATACGCGCCCTCGAGCACATCGGCCAGCGCATCGAGCGGGCCGGCAGCCGCAGGCGCCGGGGTCGAAGCCGGCGAGCCAGCCGCAGGCACCGGCGCCGTGCCGTCCGGCGTCGTGGCCGGGGCGGGCGTCGAGCCGTTGCCCGGGTTCGGCGTCGCGCCATCCGGGGTCGAACCAGGCGTCGTGCCGTCGCCCGGCGTCGGAGTCGGGGTCGGCTCCGGCGTCGGCGTGGGCTCCGGCTCCGGGGTCGGGGTGGGCGTGGGCTCCGGGTCCGGCGTGGGCTCCGGCGTCGGGGGCGCCGGCGCCGGCGTGACCGTCAACGTGCCCAGATGCTCGTCGATGACGTAGTTGCCCGCATCGACATCGCCCCAGGTGATGCGATAGGTGTTCTCCGAGCTGCCAACCTCGGTCTGGCTGCCGGTGGTGGCGGCCGTGACGCTATCCTCGCCCTGCAGGCCCTCGATCGTCAGCTCGCCGTTCACAAGCTCGCTGCCGTCGTAGACCTTCGAGTCGCTGCCCGTGGTCACCGTCAACGACGCGGGCGTGATGCGGTACGTGCGCTCGACGCTGCCGGCGTAGCTGCCCTTGCCGATGACGGTCACAGTCACCTCGCCGACGTTCTTCGCGTCGCCGGAGAAGGAGAGCTCGTAATCGCGGCCCTTCACCAGCGCCTCGCCGTCCTTGTCGACCACTTCGGGCTCGAAGCGCTGCTCGGCGCCGTTGTACACCGTGTCGGCCAGATAGCCGACCGTCACGCCGCCGAACGCGCCGGCGTCGTCGGGATCGATGGACTGCGCCGACACCGTCAGCGTGCCGAGGTCCTCCTCGACCGTGTAGTTCTCAGCCTTCGCGCTACCGTCCCACACCAGCTCGTAGCCGTTCACGCTCGAGCCGACCTCGGTCTGGCTGCCGGTGGTCTTGAGGGTTGAGGCCTCGCCGTTCACGAAGCCGGACGTCTTGCCTTCGGCCGTCAGCGCATCGCCATCGTAGACCTTGGAGGCGCTCGGGGTAATCACCGTCAGCTTCGCCGGCTCCACCTTGATGGTGCCGTCGACGAACTTGATGCTGAGCTTCGAGGTGACGTCCTCGCCCTCGGCGTTCTTGATGACGAGCACGTCGGCCGTGGCGGCCACCTCGCCGTCGGAGACGTCCTTCGCGCTTGCCGCGGACTCGGCGGTCTCGAGCGAGTAGCCCTCGGGCAGGTTGGCCACCTTGACGGTGGCGCCGTGGGACGCGCCGTCGTAGGCGAACGTGCCGCCCGTGGTGGTCACGACCACCTCGTCGGCAGACTCGGTGACGGTCAGCTTGCCGATGGTCTCGGCCTCAAGCCTGTAGTTCGCCCGCTTCGCCGTGCCGTTCCACTCGATCCTGTAGCCGTTGTCGCTCGAACCGACCTTGGTCTGGCTGCCGACCAGCTTGAACGCGACGGTCTCGCCGTTGACCAGGCCGTCGACCTTGCCGCCGGCGGTCAGGGGCTTGCCATCGTACACCTTGTTAGCGCTTTCGGTGGCCACCGAAAGCGGCGCGGGCGCGATCTGGTACGCCACGTCGACGCTGCCGGCGTAGTCGCCCTTGCCGGTCACGGTCACCGTGACGGTGCCCGCGTCGGTCGCGTTCCCGGAGTAGGTCAGCTCGTAGTCGACGCCCTCGACCAGCACCTTGTCGCCGTCCTTGACGACCGGCTTCTGCTGCTGGGCCTTGCCGCTGTACACGACGTCGGCCGGGGCCTGGACGGTCATGTCGGCCGCGACGATCTGCTTGGCCGTGACGCTCAGCACGCCCTCGTCCTTGGAGATGGCGTAGTTGTCAACGTTGAAGCCCTCGCCCTCGGTATAGGCGATCGTGTTCGCCACCTTGCCGTCGGAGACGTGGGTAGCGCTGCCCGTGGCGCGGACGTCGGATACCTGGCCGTCGACGAAGCCCTCGTCGCCGAGCTGCTTCCAGCCGGCAACCTCGGGCCTGGTGAGCACGATGCCGTCGAACACCTTCGAGGCGCTGTCGCTCTTCAGGTTGACCGCGCGCTTGGCGATAGACAGCTGCTGCGAACCGTACACGTAGCCCTCGTAATTGCCCTGGCTGGACGCACGGAGCTGGACCGTTGCGGAATCTGCCACGTCGGTCGCCGTGAGCGAGCCGGGGTCGGTCGTCCACGTCGCGCCGTCAAGGCTGTACTCGATGGTCACCGCATCCTGCGTCGGGACCGCTGCCGTGGCCGCCTTCGCCGCAAGCGGCTTGCCATCGTAGACCTTGGAGGCGGAGCTGCCGCTCAGCGAGATCTTCCCCTCCGCCTTGGCGGCGGTCACTTCCAGCGACCCGATGGTATCGGCGCCGTGGACGTAGTTGCCTTCCTTCGCGGACTTGTCGAACGCGATGACGTATGCGTTCGCGCTGGAGCCCGCATCGGTCTGGCTGCCGGTCACGGAAAGCGACGCCTCCTCGCCGTTGACCAGGCCGACGATCTTGCCGGGCGCCGTCAGCGCGGTGCCGTCGTAGACCTTGAAGGCCCCTTCGGTCACGACATGGTACTCGGCGGGCGCGATCTTGATGGCGCCGGTCTGCTTCTCGATATCCAGCTTGCCGGTGACGTCCTCGCCCTGGGCGTTGACGATGACCAGCTCGTCGACCGAGGCGGTCACGCCTGCCTCGTCGGTCGCGTCGGTGGCCGTGGCGTTGGAGCGCGCGGCCTTCACCGAATAGCCCTCGGGCAGGCCGGACACCGTCACGTCGACGCCGTGGGCCTGGCCGTCGTAGGTGCCGGAATAGCTACCCGGCGTCGCGACCACGCGGCCAGCGAACTCGGTGACGGTCAGCTTGCCGACGGTCTCGGAGACCGTGTAGTTCGCCTGCTTGGCGGTGGCGCCGGCCGCCGCCCAGTCGATGGCGTAGGTGTTGTCGCTCGTGCCGACCTCGGTCTGGGAGCCGGTGGTCTCGAAGGGCACGGACTCGCCGTTGACGAAGCCGGAGACGGAGCCGGCGGCGGTCAGGGCGTTGCCATCGTAGACCCCGGAGGCGCTCGGCGTGGTAACCGTCAGCGGCGCGGGCGCGATGCGGTACGCGCGCTCGACGCTGCCGGCGTAGTTGCCCTGGCCGGTCACGGTCACCTTGATGGCGCCCGTCACGTTGGTGAAGTCGTCGGCGCCGTAGGACACCGTGTAGTCGACGCCTTCCGTCAGGACCTTCTCCCCGTCCTTCACCTCGGGAGCCCACTTGTGCTCACGGCCGTCGTAGACAAGGTCGCTCGGGCTGGAAACCGTCATGTCGGCAGAGGAGACGATGTCCTTCGCGACGACGGACAGCTCGCCCTCGCTCTTCTCGATGGCGAAGTTGCTTGCCTTGAAGCCGTCCTTCCAGGTGAAGGCGATGGTGTTGGGAACCTTGCCCTCGGCCACCGTCATGACCTTGCCGACCGCCTTCAGGTCATCGACCTGGCTGCGGAACAGGGCCTCGGCGCCCTGGACCGTCACCGCGTCGTCGGACTGGTACGCGCCGTTGTACACGAACTCGCGCGTGTTGGACGCAAGCTTCACGGAAGCGGGCGTGATCTGGTACTCCCTGGTGACGGAGCCGGTGTAGTCGCCGATGCCCGCAATGGTCACCTTGATGGCGCCCGTCACGTTGGTGAAGTCGTCGGTGCTGTAGGCCACCGTGCAATCGCGGCCCTCGACGAGCGCGTTGCCGTCCTTGCCGGTGACCACGGGAATCCACTTATGCTCGCGCGCGTCGTAGATGGCGTCGCTCGGGGCGTTGACCTTCACCCCGGCATACGCGCCCGGGGTCGGGTCGTCCGGGTTGATGGACTGCGCGCTCACCGTCAGCGTGCCGTACCTATAGGTGATGTCGTAGTTCTCCACCTTCGTGGCGCCGTTGCCGGGCTTTGCGGCGAAGGTGTTCTTGCTGGAG
The DNA here is from genome assembly GCF_934636665.1 of uncultured Senegalimassilia sp. Taxonomy (GTDB): domain Bacteria; phylum Actinomycetota; class Coriobacteriia; order Coriobacteriales; family Eggerthellaceae; genus Senegalimassilia. Next base: position 48,626 of record NZ_CAKUAT010000007.1, on the reverse strand, counting down.
CCCACGGAGGTCTGGAAGCCGAAGAAGTCGTAGCCGAGCTCCTCGCCGGAGGCAAGCGAGCCATCCTCCACGCTGACCTTGCTCTCGGTGAGCGCGGTACCGTCGTAAACCTTGGAGGCGTCGCCGGAGACAAGCGTCACCGGACGCTTGGTCACCACAAGCGAGGCCTTGCCGGTTGCCACATTACCGAACTGGTCGGTGACGTCCTCACCGGCGGCGTTCGTGATGATATAGGAATCGACCTCGGCCGTAACGTACCCGGCGTCGGTGATGGAGCCCTTGGTCTTGGCCGAAAGGGTGAAGCCCACGGGCACGCCGATCGCGTTGACCCCGGCGCTTTCAAGGGCCGTGCCGTCGTAGTCCTTGGTGCCGCCCTGCGGGATCACCACGATGCCGACCATGCTCTTGGTGATCTCGAGCGTGCCGAGGTTCTCCTCGACCGTGTAGTTCTCCGCCTTCGCGTTGTCGTCCCATACCAGCTCGTAGCCGTTCGCGCTCGTGCCGACGGTGGTCTGGCTGCCGGTGGTCTTGAGGATGGCCGCCTCGCCGTTCACGAAGCCGGACGCCTTGCCCTCGGCCGTCAGCGCGCTGCCGTCGTAGGGCTTGGAGGCGCTCGGCGTGGTCACCGTCAGCTTCGCCGGCGCGATCTTGATGGCGCCGGTCTGCTTCTCGATATCCAGCTTGTCGGTGACGTCCTCGCCCTGGGCGTTGACGATGACCAGCTCATCGACCGAGGCGGTCACGCCCGCCTCGTCGGTCGCGTCGGTGGCCGTGGCGTTGGAGCGCGCGGCCTTCACCGAATAGCCCTCGGGCAGGCCGGACACCGTCACGTCGACGCCGTGGGCCTGGCCGTCGTAGGTGCCGGAATAGCTACCCGGCGTCGCGACCACGCGGCCAGCGAACTCGGTGACGGTCAGCTTGCCGACGGTCTCGGAGACCGTGTAGTTCGCCTGCTTGGCGGTGGCGCCGGCCGCCGCCCAGTCGATGGCGTAGGTGTTGTCGCTCGTGCCGACCTCGGTCTGGGAGCCGGTGGTCTCGAAGGGCGCGGACTCGCCGTTGACGAAGCCGGAGATGGAGCCGGCGGCGGTCAGGGCGTTGCCGTTGTAGACCCTAGAGGCGCTCGGCGTGCTCACCGTCAGCGGCGCGGGCGTGATGAGGTACGCCACGTCGACGCTGCCGGCGTAGTTGCCCTTGCCGGTCACGGTCACGGTCACCATGCCCGCATCGGTCGTGTTCTCAGAATACGTCAGCTCGTAGTCGACGCCTTCAGTCAGCACCTTTTCGCCGTCTTTCACGACCGGCTTCTGTTGCTGGCTTTCACCGTTGTAGGTTACGTCGGGCAGGCTGCCGACGGTCATCTGGGCGATGCCCTTCGGCGTGACGGTCAGCGTGCCGTCGTTCTGCGCGACGATATTGTAATTGCCTTCCTTGGCGGTATCCCACGTGAAGCCCGACACCGTGTTGGCGGACGAGCCGACCTCAGTCTGGGAACCCTGGGTTTGGGCGGTCGCGGTCTCGTCGCCGACAAGGCCCTCGATCGTCGCGCCCGCTGTCAGGGCTTCGCCGTCATAGACCTTGGAAGCGCTGCCGGCGTTCACGGTCAGCGGGGCCTTCGTAATCTCATACGTCTTCACGCACGTGCCCATATAGTTGCCCTTGCCGGTGATCGTCACGGTCACCGTGCCCGCGTCAGTCGTGTTCTCGGAATACGTCAGCTCGTAGTCGACGTCCTCAACGAGCTTGTTGCCGTCCTTGTCGGTGACCTCGGGAGCCCACTTGTGCTCCGCGCCATCGTAGACATGGTCGTTCGGCTCGTTGATCGCGACGCCCTTATAGGAATCCGGGTTCTGCGGATCGGGCGCGATGGACTGATGCGTCACCGTAAGGGTGCCGACGTGATCGGGGATGATGTTGTAGTTGTTCTCCGCACCGGGCTTGAGCTGATAGGAGATCGCGTTCTTGGAGGAGCCGACCTCGGTCTGCGAGCCCGTTGCGCGCACCTGGCCATCGCCGGCAAGGTCGGTCCAGATGAAGCCTGTGTCCGGACGATTCGGGCCCATGTCGACCCAATCCTTCGTAAGGGGCGCACCATCGTAGACCTTAGAGGCGCTGGCAGACGTCAGCTCGACGTCGCGCTTCTGAATGGTAAGCGTCTGCTCTGCATACTTATAGCCGCTGTAGTTCGCGGCGGAAGCGCGAACCTCGACGGTCAGGGTGCCGGCGTTGATCGCCGTAATCGCGGAAGGGTTGCTGCGCCACTCGGTATCGGCGCTACCCTTGACACGATACTCAAGGTTCACGTCGGTTCCCGCAACGGAAGCCCAAGCCGTTGCGGCGCCCGCCTCATGCGATGACGTATCATATATATAGGTAGCGTTGTTCGGCGTAATGGTGATGCCATCTTCGGCCGCAAGCGCCGTGATGCTCAGCTTGCCCTCGTCCTTGGAGATGTCGTAATTGTTCGCGCTATAACCAGCGTTCGCATCGTATGCGATCGAGTTGGTGACCTCGCCCTGGGCAACGGTGGTCACGGAACCCGTAGCGCGAACGTTGAAAACCTCGCCCGTCACAAAACCGGTGTCTCCCTGCTGCTGCCAGCCGGAAACCTCGGGCTTGGCAAGCGGGGTGCCGTCGTAGGGCTTAGAGCTGCTCTGGGATTTCAGATTAACGGTGCGCTTGGTGATCTGGTACGTGCGCTTGACCTCGCCGGTATAGTTGCCGATGCCTTTGATGGTCACCGTGATCTCGCCGGCAACATTGGTGCGGTCGGCGGTGCTATATTCGACGGTGTAATCCTTGCCCGCCTCAAGCGTGCGCTCCCCATCCTTAACGACGGGCGTCCATGTCTGATCCTGGCCGTTGTAAACGACATCCGCAGGCGAATCGACGGACATCGTGTTCTTCGGGTTCCCGGAATCGGGAACGATGGACTTCGGCGTGATGGTCAACGCGCCATCCGTTACGCCGAACGTGACCTTCGAGAAGTTGCCGCTCTTGTTGGCGAACTGATCGGAAGCAAGGTTCATGTCGTAGGTTCCGACATTTGTCCCCTTGGCAATGGCTTCGCCGCTGAAGGTGAAGTCGCCTTCCTTGTACAGCGGATTGGATGCCTCCTCGACGAAGTCGTAGCCTTCGACGGACTGCTCGGAGCCGTTATATTCGACGGTCTTGTTATGGCCGGCGATGGTCGCAAACACCTCGGAATCGCTCGCGGTCACCACGAGCTTACCGAACTTGGTCGTCACCAGGTAGTCGCCGGCGTTCGTGCCTTCGTTGAAGGTGTAGTCGAAGGTGTTGTCGCTTTCGCCGGCATCGGTCTGAGAGCCGGTGACGTTGATGGACACCCCCTCGCCTTCGATGAAGCCGGTCCCCTTGCCCTTCGTTTCAACCGTCACGGTATCATTGGTAAGCGGTTTGCCGTCGTATTTCTTGTTATCGCCCTTAGAAGTCAACTTGACCGGGCGGCTGGTAATGGCGACCCACTCCCCGTTTTCCGCGTACTGACCATCAGCGTAGTTTGCGCCCGTCGCACGCAGCATCACCAGCTGAGCGCCGAAATGGGTCAGCGTGATCTCGGACGGGTTGTCCGTCCACTGCTTGCCGTCGATGCTGTACTCCACCTTGAGCGCATTGCCGAACTCATCGGTGGCTGTTGCGACACACGCAGAAAGCGGCTTGCCGTCGTAGACCTTCTGCACATCGTGCACGTCCCAGACAACGCCGTCAGCGTCAATCGTGCCGCCCTTGATCTTAAGCGCGCCGTCAACAACCACGAACTCCACGTTGCTGAAGTTGCCGCTAATGTTGGAGAACTGCCCGGAAGCCAGGTTCATATAATAGGTGCCGGCATTCGTGCCCTTGGCAACGGCCTTTCCGCTGAAGGCAAAGTCGCCTTCCTTGTACAGAGGATTGGATGCCTTGATGTCGTAACCGGCCACACTCTGCTCGGAGCCGCTGTAGGACAGCGTGTCGCTCTTGCCCGTGATGGTGACGGTGACCTTGTCGGCAACCGGCGTCACCTCAAGGGTGCCTTCTTTCTTAGTAATAGTGTAGTTGTCGAAGTTAGTGCTCGAATTGGCCGCATACGTGAACGAGTTGGTCACCGTGCCAGCGTCGGTGATGGTGCCCGTCACGCTATAGCTTGCGCCCTCGCCCGCAACGAAGCCGTCGCCGCCAACGGTGACGCGATCGTTTGTCAGCGCCTCGCCGTTGTACACCCGGCTCTCGCTTGCCGAAGTCAGCGCGACGGAGCGCTTCGCGATCTTCAGCTCACCCGGGACCAGCTTTACGGCGAACTGGCTGGACACATCGTTGCCGTCAGCATCCTTCACCACCGGCGCGCCGCTGATGGTGTTCGCATATTCGCCGGCGTTAACGGCCTTCGGGTCGGAGGTCTTCAGGCCCTCGACCGTGTACTTCTGGCCGTCCACCGTGAACTCGGACGTTTTCAATCCCGTCGCCGCGTGCTCAACGCCGTCGTACGTATTGCCGGTGGAGGAGTTCGCTTCGACCGTGACCTGGTACTGCGCCTGGCGATTGGTCACCGTCAGCTGACCGGGGATCACGCTGATCTCGTAGTTGGCTGCCTTGGTGTTCTCATTCAGCGTGCAGCTGAACGCGTTGGGGCTGCCGCCCACCAACGTCTGAGAGCCGGTGAAGGTATAAGCGGCGCCTTCGCCTTCGGCCCAGCCGGACTCCACCGCAAGCGGGGTCTGCTCTTCGCCACCTTTTTTATTGGTCAGAGCCGTGCCGTCATATTCCTTCTCAAGGTCGGCGGACTGAAGCTTCACCTCCGCCTTGGAGATAGCAACGAAACCGTTCGTGATTTCAAAGCGCACGTTGGGGAAGTTGACGTCATCGGCATTCTTGAACTTGCCCTGCAGGTCCATGACGGTCGTGCCGGCATCGGTGCGCGACACGCTGTTCTCGCCGGAGAAAGCAACCTTTGCGCTGGTGTACAGCGCGTTAGTGGACGCAAAGGTATAACCGGTAGCCGTCAAAGGCTTCCCGTTGTAAGCGCCTTCGGCATGTTTGCCCACAATGGTCACGACGACCTCATTGGACACCGGGTTCACCTTCAGGACGCCCTCTGCCTTGGTGACGTTATAGTTGCGGTAGGCGCCCTCGGCGTCTTGCGCCAGCTCCTCGCCCGCAGCGTTCACCAGCTTGTACGTGAACGCGTTGGCGCTGCTACCGGCGTCGGTCTGAGAACCCGTAACATCTGCGATGAACTTGTCCCCGGTAGCCAGGCTACCGCTCGTAACGCTCACGGTACGATCCTCAAGCGGGTTGCCGTCGTAGGTTTTCTCAGCCGGCGTGGCGGAAGTCAGCGTCACGGCGCGCTTCGTGATGGTGAGCGAGCCGTCGAGGATTTCGAACTTCACGTTGGTGAAGTTGACGCTGTTGTTCTTGAAGTCCTCGGGCTTGAGGTTCATCTCGTACGTGCCGGCATCGGTGCCCTTGGCAACCTGATCGTCAGCGGAGCCAACGAACTCGATATCCGTGGCGGCATATTCCCTGTTCGAGATGTCGCGAAGCTCGTAGCCCTTGACGGACTGTTCGAAACCGCTGTAATCCTTCGTGCCAGATTTCTTGGCGATGGTGACGACCACCTCGTCGGTGTTGGGCGTCACTTCAAGCTTGCCGGGGTTGTACGTGATGCTGTAGTTGGAGGCCTTGGTACCGCTCTTGAGCACAACGCTTTCCTGCACCACGTTGCTCGCGGTTTCGCCGACATCGGTGATGGAGCCGTCGACCTTAGCGGATGCGATATCGTCCTCGCCAACGAAGCCTTCGGCGGCGAACTCGCGTTCCGCCTCAGCGGCGGTCAGCGGAGACCCGTTGTAAGCCCTGGTCGCAGAGCCGGCGGTCACGGTCACCTCGGCAGGCTTGATGGTCAGCGTGCCCGGGGCGACGCTGATGGAGAACTCCGCCGTCACGTCGTTGCCGTTCGGGTCGGTCACCTTATAGCCGCCTTCGCCGCTCGTGACGATATTTTTGTAGGTGCCAGCATCCGTGCCCGAAACGTTCGCATGGTAATTGAAAACAGTGTACTCAACGCCGTCGAAGGTCCACTTATCCTGCTCCACGCCAGACACCGTGTGCTCTTTGCCGTCATAGGTAGCGCCGTTATCGCTCTTACCCATCAGCGTGATGGCGTACTTCTTGTCGTCCGAACGATGCTTCACCGTCAGCGTTCCCTGCGCAGTGGTGACGCTGTAGTTGTTCCCGTTCGTCCCCTCCTGGAACTTCCAGCTATTGTCCTTGATGGTGCTGGCAGAGGTGCCGCACTGGGTCTGCGAGCCCTCGACGGCAACGTCGGAGATGTCTTGGCCGTCGACGAAGCCCTTGGTAGTAAACTTCGGGTTGGCCTGATCAGCGGTCAGCGCGCTGCCGTCGTATTCCTTTTCCGCGGACCCAGCCGTGATCGTCACCGGACGCGTATCGATGGTGAGCTTTCCGTTCTCAGTCGTGATCTTGAACTGGTCGGTCACGTCGTTGCCATGGGGGTCGGTAACGACGACGTCGGAAACCTTGTTCTCATACGTGCCGGCGTCCACCTTGCTTTCGGCACCGGACGTCTTAGCCCGAATGGAGAACTGAACGCCTTCTTTATTAGTATAGGAGGTCGTCTCCAAGCCGGTTGCGCTATGAGGCTGCCCATCATAGCCGGACGTGCCGCTTGCACCTTTGACGGTGACCTCGTACTTCTTGTTGTCGGCACGCTTGTTCACGTACAGCTTTCCGTACTCGTACGTGATCTCGTAGTTATCGAAGTTGGTACCGGAACGGGGCTTGCACTCGAACTTGTTGTCATAACAGCCGGGGGCGATGTTGTTCTCGTCGAACCATTTGACGTTCTTGTTGTCCACGCCCTCGCCCTCGACGAAGCCGTCGCCCTCGAAGGTCTTCTGGGTGGTGGTGTCCTTATCCTTGTCGTAGACGTCCTTCGTCCCGTCGACGCGAATGTCGGTTTGACGCTGGAGCGTGCGGCCGTCGTAGTTCTTATGGCCGTCCTCGGACCACAGGGTCACCTTTCGCTTGGTGATCTCAAGCGAACCGTCGACGACTTCGAACTTCACCTTGGCGTAGTTGCCGTCAGAAGAAACGAAGCTAGCGGCAGTAAGCCCCATATTGTAGGTGCCGGCATCCTTGCCCTTGGCCTCAGCCGTTGCGCTCTCCGCAAGGGCGATCTTCGACTGATCGAAGCCGTCGGGCGCCTCGGTCACGTCCCAACCGGAGACGGCCTGCTGCTTGCCGTTGTATTTCTCGGTACCCGTCTTGCCCGTAATCTTCACGACGACCTCGTCGGTAACCGGGCTGATGTGCAGGTTGCCGTCCGTCGTCCCGGTCACGACGTACTTGTTATCGGAGCTGACCTTGCCGATGGTGCCATCCGCGAACGTATACGGGTAGTCACCGGCGTTCGTGCCCTTGCCGCCCTCGAGCGTCACGCCGTCGAAGCTGGTGCTCTCGCCCCCGGGAAGGTTCGTCTTGTAGCCTTCGACGCTCTGCTCGGAGCCGTTATAGGTTTTGGAATCGGTGTTCGCCGTCAGCGAAACGTTCTGGCGGTAGTAGAACTTCACCACGTTCTGGGACTCGTCGACGCCGAGTTTGAGGTCCTTGACGTTATCGCTGACCGGTGTATAGCCCTCGAACGTCTTGGGCTCAATCCCGGCGACCGTGTCGCCCACATGATGGTCCGAATCATGGCGGTCCGAATCGCTCTCAGTCAAAAACGGGGTGTCCGAACCCGTCCAGCAATACTCGACGCGATAGCCCACCGGATTTGCGGTGTAGAAGAAGTCGATGGAGGAATCAGTGCCCACCACACCGGATTTCGACTCGCTGGAGACAGGCGTATAGCCCTCAACGGAAATAGGGCTCTGCACAACCTTCTGACCCTTCATGTAGCCGGAAAGGGTCTTGGATGGCGCAACCTGGATTGTGGTCCCCTTAAGATAATAGTTGACCTGGATGGACTGATCGCAAGCCACATACTTGCCGTAGTAGTTCACGTTCTCGCTCGTGCGCATGGGGAACGACACCGCCTGCGTGCAAGCCTGATCGGAATACCATCCCATGAACTTATATTTCACACCGTTGACGGTCTTCTCATCAGCGGGGGTTTTGGAAGGGGCGGCAACCTGCGCAATGCCCTTTTCCAGCTTGTACGTAGCAGCATCATACTGAGCGAAGCCAGACGCATTGGCATCCTGCAGATAGAACACCGCATTGATCGCCTTGCTGCACTTCACCACCACTTTGCAGTCAAGGTGGTACCCGCAACCGACGTTCGTATTATTCGAGATTTTGTACGGATAGAGCGCAATCTCCTCCACGTCGTCTTCCGTGATCTGAGTGCCCTGCTCCTTGGAGAGCGTGTCCTTCCACGCCTGGAAAACGGCGTTCCAGTACTGGTTATATGCGCCGTTCCTATCGAGCACCCAGCTTGAACCCGTGCTTCCATCAGGCCATTGCGTCACGCGATTCGCCACGTTGTCGTAACTGTTCTTGCCGCCCGGAAGGTTCAAACCGTCAAGATTGACCTTGACCCCTAAGGCATGATTTCCACCGGAGGGAAACCAGGAGGCAGTGCCGTTGCTGTCCGGGTTGGCGGTAGGGCTATTCTGGAAGAACAGATAGCAACTCATCGCCGAGGCTTTCGACTTCGTCACCGTCACTTCGTGGGTGGCGGTGAGCACCTTGCCCTCCGCAGTGACCGTGGTTGCCGTGATGGTGACCTTGCCCGCCTTGACGCCGATCACCTTGCCGGAGGCATCGATGGTGGCGACCGAGGGGTCGCTCGACGTCCACGTGACATTCGTATCTGAGTCCGTGGTCAGCGTGATGTTCTTGAACTGCTCGACGGTGTCATCCCCCGAAATGGACAGCGACGTCGCCGCCGGCTTCTTCATCACATGGATGATGAATGTTTCAGTATGCCAGCCCAAAGCGTAGTACTCGCGCTGCACTGTCGCATCGCCGACCTTAAGGCCCTTTGCGATTCGCGACCCGCTGCTGGACTCGGACAGCTCGATGTTCTCGGAGCCGCTGGACACCGTCCACGACTCGCCCCACCACGCGCTTCCGTCGCCTTTCAGGTCAACGCTTTCGCCAGTATAGATCCATTTCTCGAAGTCCGTGCTGTCGGGCTTTTTGGTGGGAATGGTGATTTCGATCTGACCCACGGCTTCGAAGTCGTAGATCCATCCGTTATTCGGCTTGACAATTACCGTATAGGTGCCGGGCTTAGAGAACTCGTTCGCATCATGCCAATACTGGCTGGCGTTTTCGATCCTCTGGCCATCTCGATAGTATTCAAACGGGAGGAAAGCGCCGCTTGGCGCATCGGCAAGGCTGAACACCTTTCCCGTCTCGTCGTCTTTGATCTGCGGAATCCAGAAATGATCCTGGCCTTCCGCGACCGGCTCCGGTTGCACGACAGTGAACGTGCGCTTCTTGACGGTCACGTTGAAAGCCAAGCGGTCGTCACCTTGGTTATGCCACGTGCCGGACTGGTCAATGTATCCCAGGTAGATGGTCGTCGTCTTCTCGGACCCGGTGAACGCCCAGTTGCTGGTTGCGGTCAGCGTGATGGACTTCTTGTCGGCCGAAACGTCCCATCCGGAGAAAAGGCCATCGCCGCCATACCAGTTGTCGATCCTCATATCCCCGTTATAGGTAAGCGTGATGGTGTTGCCTTGAGCTACGGAGTTGGGGCCGGAGATGGCACCCGCGCCCACGGCGGAGACCTGCGCCTCCTCGGCGGCGGCGTCGTCGCCTTCGATAGAGACAGCGGCGGTATCCTTGCCGGAATCGCTGGAAACAGCCTCGGTCTCGAGCGTCACGGTCGCGCCAGCGGCGACGTCGGCGGCGGAGACGGTGTAGACGCCCTGGTCATCGGGGGAGATGGGGTTCTCCTTGCCTGAAACCTTGAGCACCGCCTTCGTGAGGCTATAGCCGTTATCGGGGGACACCGTGAACTTGAAGTCGTCCTTCACGGGCACGGTGACCTTATGCGCAGGCGCGGAAACGACCTGGTTCATATACGTGATGGAGGCGTTGCCCAGCACCAGCTCGACGTCGGCCGTGTCGGCATCCTCCTTCGCGCTTTCGACCTGCTGCGTTGCAGCGGGCTGCGCGGACTCGGAAGCGCCCGAAGCCGCCTGCTGCTGCGACGTCGTGGACGCAGTCTGCTCGCTTGCTGCAGGCGCTGCAGAACTTGCCGCGGACGCCGCGGAGCTTGCCACCGTATCAGCGGCCTTGTCGGCCGAGCTCGTGGCTGCACCGGACGAGGCGCCTTCCACCTGCGCCGCCGCATCGTCTGCGGCTTCGCCATCCCCGGCGTACACCTGCGACGGCGAGACCGCCGGCCAGCCGAATCCCATCAAGACGACGGACAGCGCCACGGACAGCGCCTTGTGGCCCAGCGAATATCGCTGCGTCATGCTCTCCACCGTCAGCTCGTTGTTCTTTGCCTTCATATTGTTCACCTCATCAAGCGTTTCCGTCGGAAACGTTCGCAGTTGAAATACCGTTTCAGCCCGTCTCGCCGCCGCGCGCGATCATTCGAAGCGCGCAGTCGGCCTAGCGTAGGCTATTGTGGGCAATTATATAACGATTCCCCCTATTCTGTACCTCCCCTGCCACTAATTATCTGCATTCAAATCAAATAAATTCATATACGAAATCCCAGTTCAATATACGATTCTGCCCATTTCTTCGATTCGCCCGTAACAAACAACGCCCCTTTTGTATGTCCACAGAACTGTCACCCCTCCGATAGAAGGGGTTTCCGGGCTTTCCCGACAATGTGATGAACGATGGAGCGAACGAACGATCTCGTGTCAAAACCGTTTAGCTGCGCAGGCCGAAACCCCACCCTCCACGCGTATAATCGACGCATCATGGAATCATCCGCACAGACAAGGCGCACCTCCCCGCTCATCGCCGCCATCGCGGCGACGGCCTTCTGCGCCCTGCTGTGGCTTACCGCATGCAGCGGATCCGGCGGCGCGGAAGGCGCCGGCAAGGACCAGGCCATCGGCGCCGCGTTCTCCCCTGCCGCAACAGTCGAGGAAGCGCAGTTCGACGCGAGCGCCGCCACGGGCGCCAACGACGCGCTCATCGATGCATCCCACGCCCAAAACGGCTACGTCAGCGTGAGCGCCGCTTCGAGCGCGCGCATAAAAGCCCAGGTCATCAGCGGTCAAGCAAGCTCTAGCTTCGACATTCCCCAAGACGGCACGCCCATCGCGTGCCCGCTGGCGTTCGGCGACGGCCCGTACACGGTGCGCATCATGCGCAACACGTCGGGCAACAACTACGTTGAGCTGTGCAGCGCCGACATCGACGTCGCGCTGACCTCGGAGTTCGCCCCGTTCCTGCGCCCGAACGTCTACTGCAGCTACACCGCTTCCAGCAGCTGCGTGGCCAAGGCCCGCGAGCTAGTCGAAGGCTGCGAGAACCAAGGGGAGGCCCTACGCGCGATCTGCACCTACATCGTTGACAACGTCGCCTACGACGACGACAAGGCCGCAAAGCTCAAGGATTCCACCGGATACATCCCCGACCCGGACGAGACGCTGCAGTCGGGCAAGGGCATCTGCTTCGACTACGCAAGCCTGGGCGCCGCCATGCTGCGAAGCCAAGGCATCCCCGCGAAGATCGTCACCGGAACCGTCTCGCCGCAGGGCATCTACCACGCCTGGATCATGGTGAACATCGACGGCACCTGGCAGAGCGCCCGCTTCAGCGTTTCCCCGAACACCTGGTCGCGCATTGACTTGACCTTCGCGGCAACAGGGGGCGGGGCGAACGTCGGGGACGGGGAAAGCTACACCGACCGCTACGTGTACTAGCCGCGCAACATCCCCGCAGCCATGCGGCAGGGACGGAGCCCACCGAATCGCTGCCGAAAGCGCCGCCCGAAGCCAACCCCCGTTCCCCCAGGTGGCGCATGGTGTTGCAAGCCCCTATCCCACCGGCATCCCACCCCGCGCGGGCCGAAGCGCTCGCTACTGAAATCCCTTCGCCCGCTACATAGTGGCCCCGGGGTATCAGCTTCTTCTCAAAAACAGGCGAAAACGCACGTCATCGCCTACTATATGTGAGACAATAACGAACGTTTTAACCGATAACCCAGGAGGTACCGATGACAGGAAAGCTTCTGGAGAGCGGCGCCATCAGCGCGTTCTGCAGCAGCGTGGCGACCATGCTGGCTGCCGGCGTCCAAACGGACGAAGCCGTCCACATGCTTGCGGAGAACCGCGAGCAATCCGAGTTCAAGCGCGTCTGCGACGCGGTCTACTCCAAAGTCGTCGAAGGATCCAACCTTGCCGACGCCATGGAGGCCACCGGCGCCTTCCCCGCCTACGCAACGGAAACGGTGCGCGTCGGCGAGGCATCGGGCCGTACCGAGCGCGTGCTGCGAAGCCTCGGGCGCTACTACGATAGCGAAGGCCGCGCGTTCGCCAAGCTGCGCAACTCGGTCGGCTACCCGGCGGCGCTGCTGTGCATCATGAGCGTCATCCTGGTGTTCACCGTAGCGGTCATCCTCCCCATCTTCTCCAGCGCCTACGAGAACCTGTCCGGCTCCATGACCTCGGGATCCTTCAACACCGTGGGCGTGTCCGTTGCCATCGGCTGGGTCGCCCTGGCCATCGTGCTGGTCGCCACCATAGCCGCCCTGTACATCGCCATCTGCGCACGCAGCGAGGGCGGGCGCGACCGCGTGCTGAAGATGCTCGAGCGCTACCCGGGCACCCGCCGGGCCATGTACCAGCTGGCGCTCTCCCGCTTCGTCAGCGCGCTTTCGTCCCTGGTGGCATCGGGCGTGCAGGAAGAGGACGCCATGCGCAAGGCCATGGCCACCATCGACAATGCGCAGCTTAAGGCAAAGCTGCAGGCCGCCTACGATTCCATGATCGACCTTGATAACCCGCGCAGCCTTGCCCAGGCAATCAACGAGCACGAGATCGTCGAGCCCGTGTACGGCCGCATGCTGCTCATGGGCACGCGTGCTGGCTCCGTCGACGAGGTGCTCGGCCATCTTGCGCAGGTGTTCTTCGACGACGCCAACGTGCAGATCGACGCCGCGGTCGACCGAGTCGAGCCCACGCTGGCGGCGTTTTTGACCATCGCCGTCGGCGCAACCCTGATCGCCGTCATGCTGCCGCTCATCGGCATCATGGGATCGATCGCGTAGCGAAACCGCAGGTGACAGCCATGTTCCACGAACTCACCGACAACGATATCAAGCGGCGGCGCAAGCGCATCGCCGTCACCGCATGCCTGGTAGCGGCGCTCGTCGTCGCCGCCTTCGCCGTATACGGCGTCGTGCAGGAGAACGCCAAGACACAAGGCGCCGTGGCCCTGCGCGATTCCGTCCTGGCCGCAGCCAAGCAGTGCTGCGCCATCGAGGGCAGCTACCCGAGCTCGCTCGAGCACCTTGAGGAAAGCTACGGCCTGACCATCAACCATGATGACTACGTGATCACCTACGAGTGCTTCGCCGACAACATCATGCCCAGCGTGGTGGTGACGCCCCGATGAACCCGCAGGCGAACGAAACCCACAAGCAGCGCATCCACGCCATCGCTTCCGTGACGCAAGATGCGCCGTCCAACGAAAAAGGGGCCGCCGCAAGGCGCGCCTTCCCCACGCTGCTGCTAGCGGTGTTCTTTGCGGCGCTGCTCTTGGCCATGATCTCGGGCGTGACCGTATACAAAGCCATTTCCGCAGATCAGCAGGCTAGCAGCGCACAGCGCGAAGGGGCGGGGCTCATCTGCAACGTCGTGCGCGCCAACGATTCCAAGGGCGCCATCGCCCAAGGCCAGGGGCCGGAGGGCAAGTCTCTCGTGGTGGTGGAGCCGCTGGATTCCGGCACGTACGAGACGCGCTTCTACCTGTACGAAGGCAAGGTCGTGCAGGAGTACAGCCTGGCAGGCAGCGGGTACACGCCCGAGAAGGCCACCGAGGTGACAACTTCCGACACCTTCGATTTCTCGTATTCCAACGGCCTTCTTGCCGTGACCACCGATCAGGGAACCGCCGAGGTGGCCCTTCGCTACATGCAGGGAGGTGCCTAGGATGACGAAGAACGAGCAGATCGAAGACGTCTCGAAGACCAAGGTCAACACGGCGTTCCTCATCGAGGCGCTGGTGCTTATGGCGGTGCTGATCGCGTCCATGGCCGTGTTCACGCAGCTGTTCGCGCACTCGGCGGTCGCAGCGCATCAGGCCGAGGAGCTGACAAGGGCTACGCTGCTGGCCCAGAACGCCGCCGAGGAGTTCTCCTCCGACCCTGCGGCCGTCGCCGCCGACAAGACGGTCGGCCAGGGCGTGGCCACCGGGATCGTATCCATCGTCGACGGCTCCGACGGCCTGACGGTCAGCTGCGACGTCGACTCTAACGCGCAGGGCCGGGGCACGCTGTACACGGCGCACATCACCGTGAGCGACGATTCCGGCGAAGTGTACGCGCTCGACGCGTCGCGATACGAAAGCGGGGTGAGATAGCATGGCAAGGCGAACCGGGGAAGGCGTGCGCATCGGCCCCATCACGCTGCTGACGCTGGTGTCCGTGCTGCTGCTGGCGGTGCTGGCCATGCTGTGCGTCACCACCACGCACGCAACCGAGGCCATGGCCCAGCGGCAAGCCGACGCGCTGTCGCAAACCTACGAGCTCGACGCCTTCGGCCAGGCGCTGCTCGCCCAGATAGACGAGCAAATCACCGAAAGCGGCTCGCCCGCAGCGGCCGCCGCGCTGGTCCAGCACCGCTCCGACAAGCTGCTGGAGAACGCCGCCGAGGCAAGCGGCGCCCACGACCTGCGGTCCTTCATCGACGTGGCGGGCACACAGGTCACGTTCACGGTCGTCGCGCAAGACGGCAAGGAGCTTGCCGCCACGGCAACCATCACCGCGAACGGCTATACCGTGGACGCCTGGAAGATGACTACCGCGCAAGAGCTTCCCGAGCAAGCTCTTCTTTCCACTAACTAACGACGAGAAGCAATAGCATAGGAGGATCGCCATGCAACTGAAAAGCCTACTCGAGAAGATGATAGAGGTGCACGCTTCGGACGTGTTCATCATCGCCGGCCTGCCTCTGGCGTACCAGGCAGGCGGATCGCATGTGCGCACGGACACGCCCCCGCTCACCCCGGCCGACACGCAGGAATACATCGAGACGGTCTACGAGCTGGCCGGGCGCGACCTGAGCCTGTTCACCGACAGCGTCAACCACGACGATGACTTCAGCTTCGCCGTCCCGAGCGTCGGCCGTTTCCGCGCCAACATCTTCCGCCAGCGCGGCTCCTATGGCGCCGTCATCCGCGTCATCCCCTTCGGGCTGCCCGACCCCGACGAGATGAACATCCCCGAGTCCGTCATGCGCCTGGCCGACCTGAACAGGGGCCTGGTGCTGGTGACGGGCCCCACCGGCTGCGGCAAGTCCACCACGCTGGCATGCATGCTCGACCGCATGAACCACAAGCGCACGGGCCATATCCTGACCATGGAGGACCCCATCGAGTTCGTGCATAAGCACGGCTCCTGCATCATCACGCAGCGCGAGATCCCCACCGACATCGCCAACTACTCCGAGGCGCTGCGCTCGGCCATGCGCGAAAGCCCCGACGTCATCCTGCTGGGTGAAATGCGCGACGCCGAGACCATCGGCACCGCCATCAACGCCGCCGAGATGACGCAGCTGGTGCTCTCCACGCTGCACACCACCAGCGCCGCCGACACCATCGAGCGCATGATCGACGCCTTCCCCGCCAGCCAGCAGCGCCAGATCCGCACCCAGCTGTCGCTCGTGCTGCAGGCCACGGTCAGCCAGATGCTCATCCCCGCGCTCGACGGCACCACCATCCCCGTGTTCGAGGTCATGCACATGAACACCGCCATCCGCAACCTCATCCGCGAGGAGAAGACCTACCAGATCGACTCCGTGATCGCCTCCAACGGCGCCTCCGGCATGCAGACCATGGACCAGTCGCTGTTCAACGCCGTGCGCGATGGCAAAGTGGCGAAGGACGTCGCGCTGCAGTACTCGCACCATCAGGAAGCCCTCCTGCGCCGTTTCCAGGCCGAAGGGCTGTAAAGGCCATCCGACCTCCTGCTAACCGCACACGAAGCCGCAAACGCCCTCCTGCAACCGCAGGAGGGCGTTTTTTGCTGCATTCCGGCAATCGAATAGTGGCGACGAGGGCGCCCAGCCGGGGAACCTAAGTAGGCGGTCCGAGCTTCCGATGCGAGCGTTTCGCCGGTCGTATCGCGATATGCCGGGCAAAAGCCGCGGCGGCTGCGCCCGGGACGCTCTTCGCCGCGATCGCGCCTAACACCGCAGGCACGCATAAGCAGGCTGTGACAGCCGCCACGCCTTCCCCCTCAAGACGTAAAAAGGGCCCGCCGAAGCGGGCCCTTTTGCTGCAAGGTTTATGAACCTGTTGCTTACATCATGCCGCCCATACCGGCTGCACCTGCGGCAGCAGCAGCGGCCGCCGGATCGGGATCCTTCGGGATCTCGTTGATGGTGCACTCAGTGATGAGGATCAGGGCAGCCACGGAAGCAGCGGACTGCAGAGCCGTGCGGGTGACCTTGACGGGGTCGTTGACGCCCATCTCGATCATCTTGCCGGTGGTGCCGTCGGCGAAGTTCACGCCCTCGCCCTTCTCCATGTGGCGGACCTTGTCGACCATGACGGAGCCCTCGAAGCCAGCGTTCTGGGCGATGGCGCGCATGGGGGCCTCCATGGCCTTGCGGATGATCTCCACGCCGACCTTCTCGTCGGGATCGGTGATCTCGAGCGTGTCCAGAGCCGGGATGGCGTTGATCAGAGCCACGCCGCCGCCTGCGACGATGCCCTCCTCGACAGCAGCGCGGGTAGCCTGCAGGGCGTCCTCGATGCGGGACTTCTTCTCCTTGAGCTCGGCCTCGGTGGCAGCGCCCACCTTCAGCACGGCCACGCCGCCGGACAGCTTGGCCAGGCGCTCCTGGAGCTTGTCACGGTCGAAGTCGGAGTCGACGCGCTCCAGCTCCTTCTTGATGTGGGTGATGCGGTCCTGGATGGCGGCCTTGTCGCCGGCGCCGTCCACGATCAGGGCACGGTCCTTGGTGACCTTGACGGTCTTGGCGGTGCCGAGCATCTCGATCTTGGCATCGGCCAGGGTCATGCCGAAGTCCTTGTCGATGACCTGCGCGCCGGTGACGGCGGCGATGTCCTCGAGGATGCGCTTGCGGCGGTCACCGAAGCCCGGGGCCTTGATGGCCACGGCGGTGAAGGTGCCGCGCAGCTTGTTCAGCAGGATGGTGGCCAGAGCCTCGCCCTCGACGTCCTCAGCCACGATGAACAGCGGACGACCGGTCTTCATGATCTGCTCCAGCAGCGGGACCATATCCTGGATGTTGGAGATCTTCTGATCGGTCAGCAGGATGTAGGGGTCGGAGAGGTTGGCTTCCATCTTCTCCATGTCGGTGGCCATGTAGGGGCTGATGTAGCCGCGCTCGTACTGCATGCCCTCGACGATGTCCATGTCCAGGCCGAAGGTCTGGGAATCCTCGACGGAGATGGCGCCGTCCTTGCCCACGGCGTCCATGGCCTCGGCAATCTTGGCGCCGATCACGGCGTCGCCAGCGGAGATGGTGCCGACGTTGGTGATCTGCTCGGTGGTGGAAACCGGGGTGGCGTCGGCCTTGATTGCCTCGACCACGGCGTCGGTCGCCTTCTGGATGCCGCGACGGATGCCCAGGGCGTCAGCACCGGCGGTGACGTTGCGCAGGCCCTCGGAGACGATCACGTCGGCCAGCAGCGTGGCGGTGGTGGTGCCGTCGCCGGCGACGTCGTTGGTCTTCACAGCGGCCTCGCGGATGAGCTGGGCGCCCATGTTCTCGACCGGATCCTCCAGCTCGACTTCCTTGGCGACGGTGACGCCGTCGTTGGTGATCAGCGGAGCGCCGAAGGACTTCTCAAGGGCGACGTAGCGACCCTTGGGGCCGAGCGTGACCTTGACGGCGTTTGCCAGCTTGTTGACGCCTGCGGCCAGAGCGCTGCGGGCATCAGCCTCGAACTTGATATCCTTAGCCATTCTAAAGCTTCCTTTCGAATGCGGCCCGCGCGCGGTTCCAAGATACCGGGCGCGGGCCCATGCTTACTTACGAGGTGAAACGATCGAAACTTATTCGAAGACGCCGTACAGATCGTCGGCACGCAGGATGAGCAGGTCCTCGCCGTCGACCTTGATCTCCTGGCCGCCGAACTTGCCGTAGACGACCTTGTCGCCGACCTTCACGGGAACGGGAACCAGGTTGCCGTCCTTATCGGGCTTGCCAGCGCCGACTGCCAGAACGACGCCGCTCTGAGGCTTTTCCTTGGCCTCGGATGCGATGAACAGACCGGAAGCCGTGGTCTCCTCAGCTTCGTCGGCCTTCACGATAACGCGGTCGCCCAGGGGTTTCAGATTCATAACGCTGCCTTCCTTTCGCATCGATTACGCGAGATTGGTTTCGCATACCCGTTATTTAACCACTCTGTCTTTCTGAGTGCTAGCACTCTTTGGTAACGAGTGCTAAACACATTGCCTACTATAGCAGCCGACCGTCCGATTGCAAGTGGATTACGGTGATTTATAGCGCGCTCCGAAAAGTTCTTGTGCAAGCGTATAAGACAGAAGGAGCGTCGGCGGCCGATAGCCGCCGGCACTCCCCCTTTCGCCAGCTATTCATGCCACGCCGGGCTTCACCAAACCGCTCTCGTAGGCGCGCACCACCAGCTGCGCGCGGTCGTGCGCGTCGAGCTTGGCCATGATGCGCGCGAGGTGCGTTTTGACCGTTGCGGGGCTGATGAACAGGCGCTCGCCGATCTGGTCGTTGTTCAGTCCGCGCGCCACCAGGGTGAGGATCTCGCGCTCGCGGTCGGTCAGCTGGTCGATGCCGCGCGCCGCGGCGCCCGCGGGCACGCCCGGACGCGCCGCCACGAACGTCTCGATGAGCCGGCGCGTGATGGACGGCTCGATAAGCGCCTCGCCTGCCGCCACCACGCGCACCGCCGACGCGATCTCGTCGGGCTCGGCGTCCTTGAGAAGGAAGCCGCCGGCGCCCGCCGACAGCGCGTCGTAGACGTATTCGTCCAGGTCGAACGTGGTGAGGATGAGCACCTGCACGTCCGCGAGCGCGGCGTTGGAGCGGATGGCGCGCGTGGCGTCGATGCCGTTGACGCGCGGCATGCGGATGTCCATGAGCACCACGTCGGGACGCAGGCGCTCGGCGAGCTGCACCGCCTGCTCGCCATCGCGCGCCTCGCCCACCACCTCGATGCCGTCGTAGGACGACAAGATCATGCGGAAGCCGCTGCGCACCAGGTCCTGGTCGTCGGCCACCAGCACGCGCACGGGGCTCTGCGCTCCCGCCGCGCCCTCGCCGTTGAGCGTCTGCTCCATTCGCTATGCCTCCGTTCCGCGAAGCGGGATGCTTGCGCGTACGCAAAACCCGCCGTTTTCGCCATCGCCCGCAGAGAACGAGCCGCCGAGCACGTGGACGCGCTCGGCCATGCCCGCAACGCCGTGGCCCGCGCCGTCTGCCGCCCGCGGCAGCTGCGGCGCGGCCATGTCGGCCGGCTGCACCGCAACGCCGCAGCCGGCGCCATCGTCGATCACCGAGAGCATGGCCTCGCCGCCTTCCACCGCGAACCGCAGCGACACGCGCTGCGCCTGCGCATGCCGAACCGCGTTCGTGCATGCCTCGCGCGCCACGGTGAACAGCGCCATGTCGATATGCGCGGGCACGCGCGCGCGGTCGTACGCCGTCATGTCGAGCGTCACATCCAGGCCTGCGCCACGCAGATAAGACTCCAGCTCGCCCACCTGGTTCGTTCCCGCAGCGGGCATGGTCTCGGCGGCGTCATCACCGTGGCGCAGCACGCCGATCATCGAACGGATGTCATCGAGCGCGGCCTTCGCCGTGGCACGGGCCGTGGATACGGCCTCCTTCGCCATCTGGGGGTCGCGCTCCACCAACCGCTCGGCCGCGGCAAGCTGGATGCTCACCGCCGAGAGCGAATGCGCCGTGATGTCGTGCACCTCGCGGGCGATGCGCACGCGCTCCTCCTCCACGCGGCGGGCGGCCTCCTCCTCGCGCGTACGCTCGGCCTCGACGGCGCGCTGCTCCACCTCGTGCACGTACGCGGCGTGCGTGCGGTAGGCGTAGCCGGCGAGCACCGCCGCCACCATGAGCGCGATGTTCTGGAAGCGTGTGAAGAACACCATACTGGCGGCCTGCATGGGCGCGCCGGCGAACAGCAGCGACAGCACCGCCGCCGCGCCGCATGCGACGCCGGGCACGGTACCGCATTCCGCCGCAACGGTATAGAGCGCCACCAGCGGCCCGACCACCGTCATGGAGAAGCCCGAGAACCTGACCTGCAGGCCCAGGAAGATGACCAGGCACGCGGCGAACACGGGCAGCGGGAAGCGGCGGCGCAGCACAAGCGGCACCACCGTCATGCCCAGGCCCACGAACACCTGCAGGTCGGGCACCACGTTGACCACGCCGAGATATTGGCGAAGCGCCAAGTCGGGAATGATGATGGACGACGCGGTGAGCATAAGCTGCAGGCAGCCTACGGCGAACGCTGCCAGCGCCACCACAGCATCTACCAGCCAGTCACGCGTCGTCATGTCGCGATATGTCATAAGAAGGTTATCCATGCCGTCCATGGTATCCCGAGCGCGCCGAGCGCGCCATACGCCGCCCGGGGTAATCACGCGGACGCGGTTACGCCGCTCCCAGGTCCTCGGTCACGGCTTTGCCGGCGAGGATGCCGAAGGCTCCGTTGGTGGTCAGGCTCTCGCCGCCGCCCTGCGCGGCGGCGCCGCAGCAGTACACGCCCGCGATGGCCTTGCCGTTGGCGTCGAGCAGGCGCCCGCCGCCGTCCACCACCGCGCCGCCGCGGGTGCGGAAGCGCACGGGGAACTGCTTGAGCGCGTAATACGGCGGCTTGAGGTTCTCCAAAAACTGCTTACGCCCGAAATCGGAGTCCTTGCCCGCCTCGACCATGCTGGAGAAGCGGTCGACGGTCTTGCCCAGCACGTCCTCGGACACGCCCATGCCCGACGCCAGCTGCTCCACCGTGTCGCACGGCCCGACCAGGCGCGACGCGTTCTTCGCCGTCACCTGCGCCGCGCTGCGCGCCTGCCCGCTCTCCGAGATGCCGCTATCGAAAATGGTCCAGAAATAGCCGCGTTCCTGGGTGAAGCACGCCGCGCACAGGTCGCGCATGTAGTCCTCGTTGCCGAAGCGGTTGCCCTGCGCGTCCACCACGAGCGTGGGCGCGAACATGCCCCACGCGGCCGCCTGCGGAAGATCGCTGATCACCGAAGGGGTCACGCTCATGTCGCTGAGCTGCGCACCGAGCGCCTGGCACAGCTTGTGGCCCTCCCCCATGGACGCGGCGGTGTAGCAGCCGATGCGTTCCCACGCCGACAGATACTCGCGCACGAGCGACTGGTTGCTGGCAAACCCGCCCGTGGCAACCACCACGGCGCGCGCATGCACGTCGACCACGCCGGACTGGTCCTTCTTGCTGGTGGAGAAGCGCACGCCGCACACCTTGCCCGCCTCGTCCAGGATGAACCCGGTGGCGCGGTAGCCGGTGGAGAACTGCACGCCCTTCGCCGCCAGCTTGTCGCGCAGCGGCATCATGATGCTCTCCGTGTCGCCGATGCCGTTTTTCGGGAGCACGCGGCGGCGGTTCGCCTCGTTGGCGGAATAGCTTGCGGGGTCGGCGAACTGCGCGCCGTACGAGCTTTTCATGCGGTCGACCCACTCGGGCGCCGCGTAGAACAGGCGCTTCGCGAAATCAAGATCGGTCACGCCGGCGTTCTTCAGCTGTTCCTTGCGCTCGGGCCACACATCGTCGCAGGTCTCGGTGATGCCCGCGTCCTTCTGCAGCTGGCTGCCGCACACCTCCATGACGGCGTTGGACTCGTAGCTTTCGCCGCCCAGCACATCGAGTTTCTCGGCCACCATGACCGTCAGCCCCGCCTCGGAGGGGTCCATGGCAGCCGAAAGACCCGCCATGCCGCTGCCCAGGATGAGCACGTCCACCGACGTGGAGAACGACACCTGGGGCTGGCCGAGCACGCCAGTCCCGTCCGCCGAGGGGATCACAGTGGAGCTGCACGACGACAGCAGGGGCACGGCGGCGAAGGCGGCGCTGGCACCGACCAGCTTGAAGAAATCGCGGCGTTTCATGTAGGGCATGCTCTTTCACTAGATGGCGAAGGGACGGTGCCCGCCGCCGTGCAACCGGCAGTGGGCACCGTCCCCCATTTCGATATCGCAGCCATGGTAACGCACACGCTGCGCACGCGGCCGGCGGTTCGGCGCGCGTCACATCTTCTCGATATGCGGGGCGCCGCGGGCGCTTCCCTATTCGTAGAACTTGGTGTCGGGATACGGCGGCTCGAGGGCGCGCTTGAAGGCCTGCGAGCGCACCTTCGCCAGCACGCGCTCGACGTCGGCGCGGTTGAAGCCGGCCTCCACCAGGCCATCCTCGCTGACGCCGTGCTCGAAATGCGCGATGAGCATGCGGTCGAGCGTGGGGTAGTCAATGCCCATGGACTTCTCGTCCTCCTGGCCGGGCGCCAGCTCGGCGCTGGGCGGCTTGACCAGCACGTGCTCGGGGATGGGCGGCACCTGGCCGTCGCGCTCGGCACGCTCGTTGCGCCAACGCGCGATGGCGTACACGTCGGTCTTGTACAGGCCGCCGATGGGGGCGAACGCGCCGGCCGTGTCGCCGTAGAGCGTGGAGTAGCCCATCATGGATTCGCTGCGGTTGCCCGTGTTCACGAGCATCCAGTCGTTGGCGTTGGAAAGCGCCATGAGCACCACGGTACGGCAGCGCGCCTGCGTGTTCTCCGACGCCGTGCCCGAAAGCTTGCCGCAGCCCGAGCGGCGCAGCACCGCCTCGAACGCCTCGAACGGCTCGCAAATGGACACGACGTGCGTCTCGATGCCCAGGTTGTCCGCCAGCTCGCGTGCATCGTCCAGGGAATGCTCCGTGGAATAAGGGCCGGGAAGCATGACGCCGTGCACGTGTTCGGGACCGAACACGTCGGCGCACATGACGGCGATGACGCTTGAGTCTATACCGCCGGAAAGCCCCACCACCATGTCGGTGAAGCCGGCGCCCTCCGCATAGGCTCGCAGCGCGTCCGCGCACGCCTTGTACATATCGTTCGCTCGCATAAAGCTGTCCTTTCAGCACAAGCGGGATTCCTTCGCATATGAGTATGCCCAAGCAGTGTTTCCAGGTGATTGCCAGCACGCAACAGCTTGGCAACCGGTCGAATCCCACGACCAGCGAACCCGAGACGGCGCGAAGGCGGGCATCCCGCGGGCTGCGAAACGTGAACAGGGGACGGAGGTGCGCTCACGGTTGACCTTCGCGCTTCTGGCGACGAATCGTGAACACACCTCCGTCCCCTGTTCACCCCGTTCACGCGTCCACCCCTCCCTGCACGCAAAAAGCGGCGCGCCCCGGAGGACGCGCCGCTTCATGAAACCTTGCTTGCCGGCCGCAATGCCTGCTGCTGCCGCTTAGGACCCGTCGGGCCCGGCCGTTAGCGCTTGCGGCGCTTCGCCGCTGCGATGCTGGCGATCGCTGCTGCCGCCAGGGCGATCACAGCTACGACGGCCAGCGGCGCTACGGGCAGCTGGTCGCCCGTTTGCGAAAGCTTGCCTGCGGTCTTGCCCTCCTCGCGCTGGACCTGCTTCTTCTCCACGATTTCCTTGTTCGTGTAGTCCACCAGGGTCAGCTGGCTGCCGGAGGCGTAGGAGTTCAGGACGTTCTCGCCCCATGCGCCATCGATGAGCTGGACGGCGCCGCGCTCGTCGAGCATGAAGGTGACGTCGCCGGCCTTCGCAAAGCCCTCGGGCACCTCTGCCTCGTAGAGCACGTAGGGCGTGTTGGCCTTCAGGCCAGTAAACACCTGGCCTGCGCCGGTGCTGGCCCATTCCTTGATGGGGTCGGTGCCGTCGGCCAGGCGCACGCCCAGCTTCGCGCCGGCCAGGCCGGTGCACGCGGAGTTCACCTTCGCGACGGTTATCTCGAGAGCCGTGTCGGTAACGGGCTTGGCGCCGTCGCCGAACTCGATGACGGTGCCGGCATCGTAGAACTTGCCCTTGCTCTTGTCATCATAAGTCAGCTGATACTTGCTCTCGGCGCCCGTTCCCACGCGATTGATGCGGAAACTCTGCGTGGGCGTATCGGAAAACGCATAGCCCTGCGGCGCGGAGATCTCGGCGAACCAGTAGTCGACGCCCTCCGAGATGACCTCGGCGCTGCCGGCGCCCGTCAGGAAGGTCATGTGGCCGTCCTTGTCGCTGGTCGCCTTCGACACCAACACGTCGCCGGAATCGCTCGCGCGATATAGCCCGTAGACCGCGCCCGGCAGCGTCTTGCCCGCATCAGCTGCATCGACCTTCGTCAGGCCCAGCTGAATGGGCTTGACGTGGTTGGTGATGGTGGGATGCACGGTCGAATCGCTCATCGCGTCGATCGACGTGCCCACCGTGTCGTCCTTGTCCTTGTAGCACACGTAATGCATGTCGGTCGCCTTCAGAGCGCCGTCGACCTCATCCACGGTCACCACGAACTCGATGCGCTCGGTGGAGTACTCGACCGTCGGGTCGGCACTTCCCGGAAGCTCCTGCACCATATAGGTGAACGTTCCCGTATTCGTGAACCTCAGGCAGGAAGGCTCCATACCCGGCGCCGCCTGGTTGTTCGCGGCGTCGAAGTCGATCATGCCCAGTGCGTCGTTGGTTGCCTGGGACACAACGGCGCCCGTCTGGTCGTCGATCAGCTGGAAGGTGAACTCGCCGCTCTGCAGCGCGCGCCCCACCATCTCCTTCGTGATCTTCGGGTCCACGTAGCACACCTTGTCGGCTTCGGGGGCCGGCGCGGAGATGGAGCGCACCGAGTAGCCGCTCAGCGCAAACTCGGCTTCCTCGACCTCATGCGTGTTGACCATCGTGAACGAATAGGTGCCGTCGCCGTTGTCGATGCCGGACACCGCGGACGTGTAGCCCTCGGGAACCTCGGCCTCGCGCACGGTGTACTTGACGGCCTTGCCGTCCGCGTTGGCGGTCAGGCCCGTCCAGCCGGCGGCCCAGCCGTTCGATTCATCGAGCACCTTGTTCTCAGCGCCCTCGACCGGCACCGTCTGCCCGCCGGCGTTCACGTAGCACAGCTGCGCCGTCACCGAAGCGGGACGCAGGTTGTCGACGTCATCTTGGTCGTTCCACACCTTCGACACATTGATATCGACCGTCTTCAGCTCATGGGTATTGGTCAGCGTGAAGGAATAGGCGCCGTCCACCATGCCGCCGGAAACCGTTGCCGTGTAGCCCTCGGGCACGTTCGCCTCCTGCACGGTGTAGGAGGTCTCGTTGCCGTCGGCATCGCTCACCGCAAGGTCGTCCCAGGTAAACGCCCAGTTATTGGCCTCGGAAAGCTCCACCGACTTGCCAGGGACCGCAACCTGGTTGCCCTGCGCGTCGACCTGGTACAGCTGCGCCGTCACGGAATCCGGGCGCATGTTGTCGGCGTTGCCGCCGTCGGCCCACACCTTCGCCACGCTGACGCTCGTGCGCTTCTCGGCGGTGTTCGTAAGAGTGAACGAATAGGTGCCGTCGGCCGCCTTCGTCACGCTCGACGTGTAGCCGGCGGGCACGTCGGCCTCCTGCACGGAGTACTCCACGTCGCGGCCGGCGTCCTTCGCGGGCAGGTTGTCCCACGAGGCTGCCCAGCCATGGGCCTCATCAAGCGTTGCCGCATAGCCGGCCATGACGCTCGTCTGACCCGCGACCGTTCGATACAGCTGCGCGGTGACGGCCGGATGCACGCCGGACTGCGGATTGCCCGCGGAATCCTTCCATTCCTTATGCGCGCTCACCGAAGTAGTCGCCGTGGTGTGCGCGTTCACCAGGGTGAAGCCGTCGGCGGCGCTGCCCATCACCGAGGAGGTATAGCCCTCGGGAATGTTGGTTTCCGCGACCGTGTACTCGATGGCCTTGCCGTTGGCGATAGTGGGCAGGTCGGTCCACTGATGGGCCCACGCGTTCTGGGCGCTCAGCTTCGCCTCGGCCACAACTTCGCCGTTAGCCAGCAGCTGCGCAGTCACCTCGGCGGGGCGCAGGCCGTCCTGGTCGTTGCCGTCATCCCAGACCTTCTTCACGCCGATGGCCGTGGTCTTGACCGTGTGCGAGTTAGTGATGGTGAAGCCGAAAGAGGCGTTGCCCTTCACCGAGGAGGTATAACCCTCGGGGACATCAACCTCGGCGACCGTGTATTTGATGGCCTTGCCGTCGGCCAGCTTAGGCAGGTCGCCCCATGCGTGCTTCCACTCGTTGGCGGTGCTCAGCTCGACGGGCTGGCCCGCTACCTTGCCGTCGGCAAACAGCTGCACCCGCACCGACGCGGGACGCAGGCCGTCGGCGTTGTCGGCGTCGTCCCAGACCTTCTGCACGCTGACGGCGGTATTCTCGGTCTCGTGCTTGTTCGTCAGCTGATACGAGAACGCGCCCTTCTCGCCGGCGTTCTCGGACGCCTCGCAGGTGTAGCCCTTAGGCACGTCGATCTCGGCGACCGCGTACTCGACGTCCTTGCCGTCCTTTTTCGCGTCAAGGCCGGTCCACTCGTAGCTCCATTCGTCGGCCGCGTTCAGCTCGACCGGACCGCCCGCCGCCACGCCGTCGGCGTACAGCTGCACCTTCACCGATGCAGGGCGCAGGCCATCCTGGTCGTTAGAGTCGTCCCAGGCCTTCGCCACCTTCACTGAGGTCTTGCCCACCTCGTGCGTGTTCGTCAGCTTGTACGAGAACGCGCCGCTCTCGCCGGCGTTCTCGGAGATCGCGCAGGTGTAGCCCGCGGGAACGTCCGCTTCCTTGACAGTGTAGGCGATCTGCTTGCCGTCCTCGTTCGCCGGCAGGTCGGTCCAGCTTCCCTTCCAACTGTTGTCAGCGTTCAGGGTGATCTTGTAGCCGTTCATGGCGACGGCTACGCCGCCGTCGACGGAGCGATACAGCTGCACCTGGACGGAATCGGGGCGCAGGCCGTCCTGATCGTTGCCGTCGACCCATTCCTTGCTCACGGACACGGAGGTCTTCGCCTGCGCATGCTTGTTGGCCAGCGTGTAGGAGAACGTCCCGTTCTCCTTCGCCAAGCCGCCGGTCACGACGGACGCGTAGCCCTCGGGAACATTCGCCTCGCGCACGGTGTAGACGATGTCCTTGCCGCCGGCCTTCTTCGCCAGGTTGTCCCACGTGAAGGTCCAGTTGTTCTCCGCGTTCAGCGTGACGGTCTTGCCCGTTGCCGCGCCGTCGGCCAAAAGCTCAACCTCGACGGAATCAGGGCGCAGGCCATCGGCGTTCTCGGCGTCGTCCCATACCTTGGTCACGCCGACCTGCGTGGCTTCAACGGCGTGCGTGTTCGTCAGCGTGAAGGCGTAGTTGCCGCTCTCATCCACGGCGGTTTCGACCAAACCCGTGTAGCCGTCGACCTTCGCCTCGCTGATCGAGTACGTGTACTTGCCGCTCTTGCCGTAGACCGGCTGCTTTTCCAGCGTTGCGGTCCAGTTGTTCTCGGCGGAAAGTTTCAGAGTCGCCACGATGGTCTTGGTGGTGGTACTGCCCTCGGAGCGCAGCACGTCTACAGACACCTGCTCGGGGCGCACGCCGTCCTGGTTGCCGGCGTCATCCCACACCTTGGAAACGCTCAGGTTCACCACCGACGGGGCGTGCGAGTTCCTCAGCGTGTACATGTAGCTCACGTTGCCGTTGGAATCCGTGCTAGAGGAACCTTCAACGGTGCCCTTGTACCCGCTAACCGCATCTTCCACAACGGTATACATATATTGGTTGCCATTCGCGTCCGTGGTGGGCAGCCCGCTTACGCTTGCTTGCCACCGGTTCTCGGCGTTCAGCGTGATCGAGTCGCCGACCTGCTCGGGCGTGCCGCCCTCGATGCTACGCATAACGCGAGCCGTCACGGAGTCAGGGCGCACCTGATCGATGTTGTCATTGTCGTCCCATACCTTGGCGATGGAAATCTCCACCTCGGGCTTATGCTTGTTCACGATGGTGAAGCCCGCAGCCGCGCTGCCGGTCACGGTCGAATCATAGCCCGCGACCTGCGTGAGCTCCTTCACCGTATATTCGATGGCCTTGCCGGACTCATCGTTCACCGGCAGGTCGGTCCACTGGTGGCTCCAGTTGTTGTCGGCGCTCAGCGTCACCGGATCACCCGATGCCTTACCGTTCGCATACAGCTGCGCCTGCACGCCGTTATGGCTGATGGAGGTCTCGGCGTTACCCTTCGAGTCGAGCCACGTCTTGTTCACGGAAACGGAGGTGGTGGCAGGCTTGCCATCATCGAACTTGCCGTGGAAGGGGCGGGTGTGCGTCTCGCCGGACACGTTAATGTTCTCGCCGATGAACGTGCCGCACGAGTTACCCTTCAGATTGATGGTTGCGCCGGGCGCCAGGATGGAGCTGACCACGCCCGTTGCGGTGACGGACTTAGCGTTCGTGAAGTTCCACAGCACGTAGCCCGTATCGGCGTCGTTCTCGCCAAGACCGGCGTTCTGGCCGTTGCCGGCATCAAGCCACACCTGATCGGGGATGGGAGCATCGGCGTTGCCGCAGTCCACGTTGATAACCAGCGCAGCAGAACCGTCAAGCGGCAGGCCCTTGATATAGATGGGGTTGCCATTGCTCGTCAGCTCGGAAAGCGGCAGGGTCAGATACGCGCAGCCCTTGCCCTGCGTGTACGTGATGGTCTTGCGGTTCTGGTCCTTGAAATCGAACGTTGCCCCGGCGGTTTTGTGCGCCGCAAGGGAGCTCGACAGCTGCGAGGTTTCAGCCTTCACGGCGCTCATGTCGATGAACGGCGCAGTTGCAGTATCCAAGTCCTGCGCCACGGTGCGCGGGAACTGCACTTCGGTGCCCGACGTCTTCGTGTTGGCGTAGTTGATTACCTGGTTGTTGTTCGTGGTCTTCGCAAACAGGTTGAACGTGGAAGTGTTGCCGCCGAACACGATCGCCTGATCGGAGTAAGACTGTTCGGCGAAACGGGGGCAGGTGCTCTGGTAGTCCTGGATATAGCTCAACGTGGAATGACCGTAAATCTTAAGGAACTCGGGCTTGATGCCGAAGTCCTGCAAGCCATACACATGGTTCGCCAGGATGTTGCCATAAATGTGGCTGCTTGAGTTCAGGGTATTGAACGCCACCAGGTGGAAGCTGCCGGCGATGCCTAGCGCATTGCCCGAGCCATCCTTGCCCGTGTCGCGGTACGCATTCCACACGCTGGACGTGAACCCGTTCGACGAATCGATGGTGGTGAAGTTCACGTCGCCGTTGTACCAATACGTGCCCGAAGGCAGCTGACTGCTTCCGCCCTCGCCGGCGGTGGCCGTGGACACCTTCGTCAGCGGCGACAGGCCCACCACCAGGATGGCGGACATCACAATGGACAGCGCCTTGCTCGACAGCGAGCGAACGCCCGCGCGCATGCGGCGCGCGCGGGTCTTCATGTTCGTATGCTCTACCGCGTGGCGGTTCATCTCTTCGTTCCTTGCCTTCATATCCCGTTACGCCCCCTTGATGTCGTTGGAGCCGGATTCGCCTTCCGCCTTGCGCTTGCGGCCGCGCACGAACAGCGCGATGCAGGCAGCCGCCACGGCGGCAACGCCCGCCAGCACCGCAGGCCACCATGCGCGAAGGCCCGCTATGGAAGCAATCCCCGACTCGGCGCCGGCCTGGTAGTCGGACAGCGGGGTCTCGCTCTCAGCGATGCGCTCCTCGTAGGCCGTGTTGCCGTCGGGCGCGATCGCATCGGACTGCCCGCCTGCCGCGGAGGCGGCTTCCCCATCCGCAGAACCCGTGGTCACGGTGGCGTATTGCGCACCCGAGGTCAGGCCGCCCGCGGAACCGTCCGCGGTCACCGCCCCGGTTACGGGGTCGATGATGTAGTAGCGCACGCCGCCGTCGACGATGTCGGTGCGCACCACGATGACGTCGCCTTCCAGCACCGTCCCGGGCTGCGCATAGTACATGGTGTATGTGCGGTACGGCGCGTAGAAACTGTGCACGATGGGAGCTTCCTGGCCGGACAGGCGCTGATAGGCGACGCCGTCCGCCTCAAACTGCTCGGGCCCGGAGATCTGCAGCGCCTGGCCATCCGGCTGGCAAGTCAGGGTTTCCCCGCCGATCTGCTTGCCGCTAGCAACGTCCACATAGCGGACGTTCACCTGGTAAGCTTCCGGCGCCTGCACGTCGGAACGCGTGTAGTACACGGTGTCCGATGCAGGGCGGCCGCTCGTGAAGTCCTGCCAGGTATAGGTCAGCGTGCTCTCGGAGCCGAAGCGCGTGTACGTTTCGCCATCGCGCTCATAGGTGGCGGGCAGGGAGATGCTTGCAGGCTGGCCATCTGCCACCTGCGCCGTTTCGCTGGAGACCACCTCGATGGACACCCGGCCGTTTTCCGCCGGGGTCACCAACGCGATGTTCGCCGTGTAGGCGAGCTGGGCGTTCTCGGATGCGTACTCCAGCGTGAACTCGGGAGCGCCGTCCAGGGTCAGCGACAGCTTGGCGGCCTGCTCGGCCGTGTAGACGTTGCCGCGGTTGTCGCGCGCGCCCTTGAGCACGTAGCGGTCGACCGAGCCGCTATGCGCCTGCGAGAACACGGTCGGCGGCGCGTACAGGTAGCCGCCCGCGCCGACCTCCACCTTGTCGCGCATAAGCGATGCGCCGTCGGCGGAGATGTAGGAAATGGATACCGTTTGCGTTTCCGTGCTGGCCTCGCGGCGCGGCAGGCAATGGATGGTCACCTCGGGCTGCGCGGCCGACACCGTCACGGCGGGCATCTTGGAAACGGGCACGTACACGCGGCCGTTCGCCTCCACCGTATCGCGCACCGCCACGGTTTGCGACTCGTCGGCGCCGAGCATGCCCAGCTCATCGCGCAGAAGCACGTTCCCGTCCTCGTCGACGTATGCGACGCTGGCAGCCACGTCGGCGGCTTCCACCTTCTCGTAGCTCACGTAGAGCACGCCGTCTTCCAGCGCGGGGACGGCCGACGACGCCCCGCCGGCCAGGCGATAGGTGCTGCCGTTGCGCACGATCAGGCGCGGCGCCTCGAAGGGCTGCGTCTCGTCGCCGGCAACCGCCGTGCGGATGCCCACCAGCGAATCGGCGACCGAGCCCGCCGGCTGACCGTCGACCGACATGGCGACGGCGTATACCGTTGCGGAAAGCACCGGCGCCGCCTGCTGGCGATTGGCCGTTGCCGCCGTATAGAAGTCAAGGGAGATCTTGCCGCTGTGCGAGGCCACATAGCCGGCCTTGGCGTTCAGCGAGATGACGCCCGCCTGGTCCTGGGGGTTGTCGTACGCGTACTGCAGGTCATGTTGGCGAACCTCGCCGCCGACCGACACGTCGGCGTACAGCGTGGCGCCGCCAAGGCCCACCGCCGTTGCCACGTCGAAGGCGTCGCCGCCGACGGAGAGCGTGTCGATGCCGCGCACGGAAAGGGATTCGACGCCCTGCGCCACCTGCGACGGCGAGCCCGCTGCGGGTTCGTCAGCGTGGGCCGGCAAGGCGATAGGCGTCAATGTCAGGGAAAGCGCCAGGGACAGCCCGACGCATGTTGCCGCACGAGACGCTTCGCGCGACACGGCCGAATAGCGAGTCGAGTTCATAGCAGCTCCGTTCGTTCTCGTCTGAACGCGTCAACTTGCTGCAAGAACGAGCCGGCGCGCCGCTTGCCGGCGCTTCCCCACCCATGCGAACGCGATGCGTTTCGCCCCCAGGGGACGGTCGGCATATCACCAGCAACCGGGAAGGGCCGTTCCGCGAAACGGAGCTCCTCGATGTGCCCTTAATCCACTCATGCTGATTATTGCAAGGTGGCAGAGGGGTGTCAAGTCAGAGGGATATCATTTAGGGAATCTATCGGTTTGAGCGCATGACCTGCTATTCTGCTTGTAACATTCGCCGCACTTGTCGGAATTTTTGCCTAGTTTTGTCACCCCTTTGGAAGCAGCAATGGGCATACGTCGGGAAACGTCCGAAAACGCAAGCAGGCGGCATGCCTTGCGACATGCCGCCTGCTTGGACGGGATATGTTCGCCGTGCTACTGGATGGCGCGGATCTGCTCGGCCAGCCAGGTTGCCCATTCCTCGACGCCCTCGCCCTTGGTAGCGGCGATGGGGAAGATGGGAGCCTGCGGGTTGAGCTGGCGCACGCTGGCGTCGAACGCCTCGCGATCGAAGTTGAACACGGGCATGGTGTCCACCTTGTTCAGGATGACCACCTTCGCCGCCTGGAAAACGCCGGGATACTTAAGTGGTTTGTCGTCGCCCTCGGGCACGGACAAAATCATGACCTTGGCGTTCTCGCCCAGGTCGAAGTCGGTCGGGCACACCAGGTTGCCCACGTTCTCCACGATGATCAGGTCCAGGCGCTCCAGGTCGAGCACGTCGATGGCGCGGCTGATCATGTTGGACTCCAGGTGGCATGCGCCACCCGTGTTGATCTGCACGGCCGCGATGCCCTGCGCCTTGATCTTCTCGGCGTCCACGTTGCTGGCGATGTCGCCCTCGATGACGGCGATGTTGAACTCGTCGCGCAGCGCCTCGATGGTGGCCAGGATGGTGGACGTCTTGCCGGAGCCAGGGCTGGCAAGCAGGTCGAGCACGTACACGTGGTTGTCGGCGAAGCGCTTGCGCAGCTGCGCCGCCAGCTGATCGTTCTTGTCAAGGATGGGTTGCTTCATATCGATTTGCATGCTGATTCCTCCTATTGATCAAGCAGCGGTTTGAGTTATGAACCAGATTGGGAAGGCGCGGCGAACGCGAACGCTCGCGGCCTTCCGGCAGCGCCACACGGGGAAGAGCCCCCCGCGCGGTCTTCCGGCAGGGTCATCGGGCGCGTACGCTCGAAGGCGGCCGTCCCTACGGCAAGCGTCCGCCACGCAACGTTGTGCCGGTGCCCGTTAGTCATCGGGCAGGTCGACCTCGATGGAGTCGATCTGCAGCTCGCGACCGGCCAAAAGCTTCGTGTTGTAGCCGCCGCACTCGGGGCACACCATGTGGAAGCGGTCGTGCTCGTACTCGGCGCCGCAATCCAAGCAAAGGCTTCGAGGCTTCACCATGTTGATCTCAAGCTCCGCGCCCTCGCTCATGGTGCCTTCCGTGAGCACTTCGAACGCGAAGCGCAGCGAGTCCTCGATGGCCTCGGTCATCTCGCCGATGGACAGCGTGACCTTGAGCACCTTCGTGGCGCCCGCCTGCACGGCGGACTTCTCCACCGCCTCCATGACGCCGGTCATGATTCCTAGCTCGTGCATGCAGCTCCTTCGATCCGCGAAACCGTGCAGCGCCCGCGCCGCACGCCATTGGTACGAACCCCATACTATCCCAAGAAGGCCCGCACGCAGCGGGCCTTCAGGTTAACCATATATGTTTGCCGGCGAAGCTACTTGCGCTTCACGGCCTTGAGCTTCTTGGTCTTGGGAGCGGCCACCTGAGCAGCACCCTCCTCCTTCGCAAGCTCCTCGTTCTGCTTCTTGATGCGCCTGCCCAAGGCGATGCGCGCCAGCAGCAGCGACACCTCGTACAACACGATCAGCGCGGCGAACATGAGCGCCATGGTGACCGGGGAGGCGTCGGGCGTAACGATGGCGCAGAACACCAGCAGGCCGACGTAGATGCCGCGCCAGCTATCGCGCAGCTTCTTGTA
This sequence comes from uncultured Senegalimassilia sp., assembly GCF_934636665.1. GTDB lineage: Bacteria > Actinomycetota > Coriobacteriia > Coriobacteriales > Eggerthellaceae > Senegalimassilia. Next base: position 14,813 of record NZ_CAKUAT010000007.1, on the reverse strand, counting down.
CGGCACCACGTTGAACACCACCAGGTAGAAGATGACCAGCGGCAACTCGAAGGCCACGCCGAAGCCCAGCTCGAACTTGATGATGATATCCACGTAGCTGGCCATGCGCGGCGTGACGGTGCCCAGGCCCATGGCCTGGTCGGTGAGCCACTGGAACGCCGGGTTCAGGATGATGCAGTAGCAGAACACCGTGCCCACGATGAACAGCGCCACGGCCGCGGCGAACGTGGGGATGAACCACTTGCGCTCGTTGGGCTTGAGCGCCGGCAGGAAGAACGCCAGCAGCTGCCACAGGATAACCGGCGAACAGGCCACGATGGCCGCCCAGATGGAGATCTTGAAGCGGGTGGAGAACGCCTCGAACGGGTCGATGGCCATGAACGACGGCAGGCCGTCGGGGCCCTTCGGCAGGTACTCGGCGATGGGGATCATCAGGAACTGGCCCATGGTGGGCGTGGCGAAGTAGAACACGCACACGCCGACGAGCAGGCACACGACGATGCGCACCAAGCGCATGCGCAGCTCGCCCAGATGATCGAATAGGGGCATTCGCGCCGGTCCGATAGGCATCGGTTACTCCCCCTTCGTTTCGGTGGCGGAAGATTCTGCAGCGGGCGCTGCCGGTGCGGCGGGCGCCGCAGGAGCCGCTTGCGCGGCGGTTTCGGGAGCTGCGGCCTCGGCCGACTTGGCGTCGGCAGCTGCCAGCGCGGCCTGCTTGGCGGCCTCGGCCCTTTCGGCTTCGGCAGCCTGCTTGGCGGCGCGCTCGCGATCATAGCGGGCCTTGCGCTCGCTGAAGCTTTCCTGCTGCCCCGCCGGGCGCGGCTTGGATGCCGTGGCGGAGGAGCTATGCGAGGACACGGCCTTGCTTGCGCTGTTCACGGCCCTGCTTGCGCCATTGGCGGCCTTCTTGCCGGCGTCGGCGGCCTTCTCCATGACGTCGAGCGGGTTCTTGAACGGCTCGTCGGAATCGGGGTCGTACACCTCGTTCTTGATAACCTTGTTCATCTCCTCCTGCGCGTTGCGGAACTTGCCGATGGCCTTGCCAAGCGTTTTCGCCATTGCGGGCAGCTTGTCGGGGCCGAACAGCAGGAAACCGAACAGCAGAATGAGAAAGAGCTCAAATCCACCGATACCAAACAAAGCATTCCCCTTTGCGTGCGTTCCCTTTACTCTTTTCGCGCTTGCGCGCGACAGCCATTCATGGTAGCACAAACGCCCCGACCCCCTTCGCGCGCACTTCCTTTACAGAAAAGTTCTGCTAGGGAAGCAGCATTCGGGGACCGGGGCGTTATCCGCTGCCAAGGGTTGCTACATGGACAGCACGGAAAGCGCGATGGTGGGGATGCCGAGCGCCAGCACCAGGATGACGCACACCACCACGGTGAAGATCTTCTTGGTGCGGGCAGCCGCCTCGCGGCGCGCCTTCTCGCGCGCCTCGCGCTCCTGCGCCGCCTTGATGCGTTCGGCCTTCTGCTTGGCCGTGAGCTTCTGGTTCGTTCCCATGGCGCGCTACCTCAGCTTGCTGCGGATCTCGATGACGCGGGCGATGCTGCGGGCCACTTCCACGCCCACATGCCAGCTGCTCTTCTCGTACAGCACGTTGCCGCCCACCATGGTCATGAGCACGTCGGAGCCGTTGCAGGCGTTGACCACGGCCGAGACCGGGTCGGTGGCCGGCGTTTGGTGCGAGCCGGACAGGTCGACGGCGATGACGTCGGCCAGCTTGCCCACTTCCAGGCTGCCCACCTTGTCGTCCATGCGCAGCGCGCGGGCGCCGCCGATGGTGGCCATCTCCAGCATGGTGGAGGACTTCATGAAGCTGCGCGGATTCACGGCGCGCTGGATGAGCATGCCGATGTGCATCTCCGAGATCATGTCGGTGGAGTCGGTGGCGGCGGGGCTGTCGGTGCCCAGGCCCACGCGCAGGCCGTTGTTCAGGAACTCGGCGAGCGGGGCCACGCCCATGCCCAGCTGGGCGTTGATGCGCGGGCAGCTGGCCACGGAGACGTCGTACTCCTTGAGCTTGGCCACGTCATGGTCGTCGACGTAGACGCCGTGCACCATCATGACGTTGTCGCTCTCGAACGCGCCCCAGTTCAGCACGTAGTTGACCGGCGTGGTGCCCGTGGGCAGCCACGGCGGGACCTCCACGTAGCAGCGCGTGGTGTCCATGGAGTGGACGGAGAAGGGCGAGGAGCCGTAGCGCACGAAGTCGCACTCCTCGCGGTCGCCGGCCAGGCGCAGCGCCACGGGGAGGTTCTCCTTGGAGGCGAGCTGGGCGACCTTGCGGAAGATCTCCGGGTTGCAGGTGAACAGCGACGACGGGGCCAGGCCGACGGCAAGGCGGTCGGAATCGACCTCTTCCCGCCAATGGGCCAGGTCGTTCTCAGCCTGATGCATGGCGAAGTCCACGCGGCGGCGGTCCATGGCGCCCACCTCGCGGTAGACGACGCCGCGCATGCCCAGCTTCTGCATGGCGGTGCAGCTGGCGCCCGAAGTGGTGATGTCGGCCACGGTGGTGATGCCGCTGGACAGCGACTCGAGGCCGCCCAGGATGGCCGAATCGTACCAATCGGCGGCGTCCATCTTCGCGGACAGCTCGCGCATGGTCATGATCCAAGTAGCGTAGGGGACATCGTGGACGATGCCGCGCATGACCGCGTTCTCCAGGTGGGTGTGCAGGTCGACGAAGCCGGGCAGGATGGCCGCCTGGCCGAAATCGGAGACTTCCTCATCGGGATAGCGCAACTTGAGCATGGCGGCGTCGCCGACGTCGCGGATGGCGCCGTCGCGAACGAGCACCGCACCGTTGTGGATGGGTTCCGACGTGATGGGAAGCACGTACTGCGCGCACAAAAGCATGGGCTGCCTCGCTTGTTCCGTGATTTGCAAGTAAACACGTATGATAGCACCGATGAGCGCCCCGGCGGAGCTTCCACGAAAGCAACGCGGCGAGCGGCGCAGGGCAGGGGCACTTGATTCGCGAACAGGGGACGGAGGTGTGTTCACACGGATACGTCGACGGAAGTGCGGGGGTTAACCGCGAACACACCTCCGTCCCCTGTTCGCGGGTTACTTCAACGGCAGGGTTGCGGTAAACACGGTGCCTTCGGCCTGCGTGCTGGAGACCGTTAGCGTGCCGCCGTGCTCCTCGGCGATGGCCCGCGCGATGGCGAGCCCCAGACCGTGCCCGCCGGCGCTGCCCGTGCGCGCCTTGTCCGCGCGATAGAAGCGGTCGAACACGTGGGGAAGGTCCTCGGGAGATATGGGCGCGCCGGTGTTGCGCACCGCAAGCCTCGCCTGCTTGGCCGAGCGCGAAAGCGACACGTCGACCGCTCCCCCATCGTCGACGTACTTGCAGGCGTTGTCGATGAGCGTGCCCGCCAAACGGCGCAGCCGCTGCTCGTTGCCGCGCAGCTCGATGCCGGGCTCCACCTGCGATTCCAGCTTCACGCCGCGCTCGAACGCCACCGATTCGAACTGCAGCACCTCGCCTTCGAGCACGTCGGACAGGTCGACTTCCTCGAAGGCCGGACGGGCGGCGCCGGACTGCGCGGCCGCCTCCTCCTCGTCCATCTTCGCCAGCGCGAGCAAGTCGCCCACCAGGCCCTGCATAGCCTCGGCCTCGTGCTGCGTGCTCTCGAGCCATTGGCTTTGGCTTGCCACGCTGCGCTCGGGATGCTCGAGCGCGATGGACGTGTTGGCCAGGATGACGGTGAGCGGGGTTTTCAGGTCGTGCGACGCGTCGGCAACGAAGCGGCGCTGCTGCGTCCAAGCGCGGGCGACGGGGCGCAGCGCCCAGCGGCTGAAGAACAGGCTGATAACGAAGAACACCGCCAGCGCCGCGACCTCCACCACGGCGAGCGTGGCCGCCAGGGTGCGCCAGCCGCTCGCGCTGCCCATGTCGGCGAACGCCAGATACATGACGCCGCCCGCCTGGCGTTTCACGTAGAACAGGCCCAGGTCGGATAGGCTGCCGAAGCCCTCGTCGGCGCCGGCGAGCTGCTGACCGGCTTGCTCGAGCACGTCTTGGCTGATAGACGCCGTGTTGTAGCGGCCGAGCGCGGTCATGGCCCCGTCCACGGACACGGAGAACAGCGCCATGGGGATGACCTGCCCCCCGTCGCGCTCGCGACCGCCGATGGTCGGCGGCGCCGCGACGTCGGAGGAGTCGGCAACGGCGAGCTCCTGATCGGCAGAGCCGGCGAGCGCATCGGCCCCGACGTCCTCCCGGCCCACGGCGGCATCGGCTTCCGCAAAGCCGGCGGCCTGCCCGGCAACCTGGGCCGACGTCTCCTGGTCGCCGGAGACGGCCGGGTCGTCCGCCCCGCCATCGTCAGGCGCGGGCTGGCCTTCGCCCAACGCGTCCTTCCCCATCTGCCTGCCCTGGTGCTCGGCGGCCTGCGCGATGGCCTGGTTGAGCGCGCCATCGACCGTGGCGACGCTTTGCCGATGGTTCACCACGCAGATAGTCGTGAAAACCACCGTCAGCACGACGGCGACGGTGGCCATGTTCAACGCTATGAACTTGATGCGGAGCTTTTTCAGCATAGGGCGGCCGCCTTAGGCCGCGGCGCCGTCGGCGGCGAAACGGTAGCCAGCCTTGCGGATGGTCTCGATGCACGCCTGCGAGCCCAGAAAGCGCATCTTCTTGCGAAGGAAGCTGACATAGGCTTCCACATTGTTGTCCTCGGCGCTCGATTCCACACCCCACACGCGCTCGATGAGCAGCTCCTTCGACACCACCTGGCCGGCATTGCTCATAAGCACCTTCGCCAGGGAAAACTCCTTGAACGACAGATGGATGGTCTTCTGCCCGCACGTCAGGTCATAGCTTTCCAGATTCAGCGAAAGATCGCCCGCATCGAGCTTCTCGAAGATCACCTCGCCCTGGCGGCGCGTGAGGGCGCGCAGATGCGCCAGCAGCTCGGCGGGACTGAAAGGCTTGGTCATGTAGTCATCGGCGCCGCTGTCCAGACCGGTAATCTTGTCGGGCACGGCATCGCGCGCGGTGAGCAGCAGCACCGGCGTGCTCACGTTCTTGCGGCGCAATTCGGCCACTACCGCGAAACCGTCCATCTTCGGCAGCATGACGTCCAGGATGACCACGTCGTAGATACCGCTTTCGGCATAGGCCAGCCCATCGGCGCCGTTGTGCACCACGTCGGTGCCGTAGCCGTTCTCCTCCAGGATGTGCGCCAGCGCGCGGGCCAGCCGCACGTCGTCTTCCACGATGAGGATCTGCATGGTGTGCCTTCCGTCGATTCCCGAACCCGCACCGCAGGGCGCAGGCATGCATTCTTTTGGTCAACAGTATACGGCGCAGCCTGAAAACGGGCTTAAAGAACGGGGCCGCCCCGTAGGACGGCCCCGCATGCGGAAGCTATGGAAGCGGATTTAGCGCTCGTAGACCTGATCGCAGCCGAGCAGGTCCTTCATGGTGTGCCAGATCTGATGCGGATCGCCCACGGGATGCGCGGGCGGCTTCATCTCGTAGCGTTCCACCGCACCCGAGAGCAGGTCGACGGCGAACACCTCGTCGGAGAGCGTGAGCGCCTGCTGCGGGCAGATGTCCGTGCAGCAACGGCATTTCACGCAATCGCCAGGGAAATGCTCCACGCCGAACGTGCCGTCCTCGTCGGTGAACTTGCTGATGGCGCCGGTCGGGCAGAACGTCGCGCACATCTGGCAGCTGCTGCATTTGTCCGGGTCGATGATGACGTGGCCCCACAGGCGCGTCTCGATCATGACGTCCTGCGGCTCGCCCAAGCTGGACAGGCTGTTCAGCAGCAGCTCACGGCGATCGGGGATGAAGTGGGGCAACGTGCCGTCCTCCATCACTTTCTGGAAGCGCGATTCGGGCTTCTCCTCGATGCCGAGCGTTTCCTTCACGGCATAGTCGGCGGTGGTGCCGGCGGCTGCCTTCGCCTCGGAGCCCATTTCCGCGAAGAACCTGCGCTTGCCGGCGTCGAAGCTGGATTTGCCCTCGAGGCGCACCTGGTGCGGGAACTTCTTCACCAGGTCGACGCGCATGTCGCTGTTCCACGTTTCCAGCAGCGTGTTGGCGGTATCGCGCACCTGCTCGGCCATATGGAACCCGGTGGCGTGCTCGCAGGCGGCGCACTTGCCCTCCACCAGGCTGACGTGCTTGGCGCCGGCCACGGCCAGGGTGACCAGCAGGCTTTCCTCCACGCGCCCAAGACACGTGACGGACACGACTTTCTCCAGGTCAAGCAGCCCTTCTGCAGCATTCACGATTTGCTCGCACGCGATGACCACCTCGCCGTCGGCGGCGCGCATGGCCTGGATGCAGCGATGCAGCAGCTCGGCGTCGTTGGGACGATGGGCCTCGAGCGCGCACGTGGGGCACACGGTGGCGCACGTGCCGCAGCCGATGCATTTCTCCGGCGAGATGATCAGCTCGTTGTCGTTATAGGATATGCAGCCCGACGTGCACACCTCCGCGCACTTCATGCACGTGGCATTGCGATTGCGCACGACGGCGCAGCGGTTCTGATGAACCGTGATATCGGCGCTCTGTAGTTTTTCGAGCAGACCGAGGAAATTCTTGGCACTTGGCATTGCTGCCCCTTTCTCGTCTACCCCCTTGCACTGGTTAGTATAGCCGTTCGCCTACGCAAAAGTGCCGGCGGCAGCATCGAACTCGCGCACGGTGCCGTCGGCGTACTCGATGCCCCAGGTGCCGTAGTCCACGTCGAACGCGGGCAGCTCGGGCATGGCGAAGGCCGGCTCGGCGGCGTCGGCAACGTCGGCAACCTGGTCGGCCGCAACGACGGCCTCCCCCTCGTCAGCAGCAGCGACGTCGACGGCCTGCTGATCCTGCTGACCTGCGGATTCGCCTTGCTCGGCGGCTGCGGCGGCTTCGGCTTGCACCTGCTCGGCGGCTGCGAGCTGGGCCTCGTAGCTGGCACGCGACGGAATGCGCACGCAAGCAATATCCTGCCCCAACGCGCCGTCGTTCATAAGGTCGCGGACGCGCTCCACCATGTCCACCCCATCGGCCGGGAAAGAAGAGTCGGAGCCCGTCTTCACAGCGATGAGCGCGTTGTCGCCGAACTCCAGCTCAAGCCAGTGGTACGGAAACGCCGGCTGCCCATTTTCGGCGCGGACGTTGTTGGCGGCGGTAATGGTATTGGACACCTTCGAGAGCATGTTGTGCAGCCACTTGGGCATGACGCCCTCCCACAGCTGCTGCGCGGCTTCGTCGGACTTGTCCCAGTAGGCGCGGTGCAGCTTGATCATGAAGCGCATCACGTTCTCCGGGCGCTGTCCGTCCACCGGCTTGTGCGCTTGCACAAGCGATGGCGACACATAGGAGTACGAGCGTTTGATGTCGGAGACGCATTCGTCGTTGAATAAACGTTCGTCCAGGTCCATGCGAAGAATCAGTGAGGGTCGAATAAAAGCGGTCATGGCTTCAGCTTCCTTTCTCCAAACCAAAGCGGGCCGGCGCACGTCCCCACGCGGCCGGGTCCGTCGTCCACTTGCATTCTTCCCCAAACCCCGCCGCGCAGTATGGCGCAACCCTCTGCGCATTGTCAAACGCGAACACGACTATCCCCAAATTCGAATAACCTGACGCGGCAACTCAGGGCTTGACATCGCCGATGCGGCGCGCCTATCATCGTCGCGGGGAGTCCGCCGGCGCACCATATGCGTGCGGCAGACATTGTTTGCAAAAGTCGGAGCTTCAGGGGTGAAGTTCCCGGAGTCGGTCTTACGGGCCGGCACTGTAGCGTCGTGCCAGAAGGCAGGCGCTTGTTTTGTTGCTAGCAATGTCTGGGAGGGGCGGAGCATGTCTGATTCCACTTTCGATCTATCCTTTGATTCCGAGCTTGACGAGTTCGATCCGTTGGAGGACACCGGCGCGGACGACAACGACGACGAGGGCGGCGACTACACCGCCATCAGCTCGGCAACCGATGCACCCGCACAGCAATCCGAAGCGAAAACCGACGACCGCACGCCTGCCGAGCGCATCGACGACCTGTTCGACTCCATGGTCCCACGCCGCAAGGTGCTGCTGGGCATCCTGTCCTTCGTGGAGGAGCCGCAAACCGCCGAGGCCGTGAACGCCCACGTCGATAAGCTTCAGCAGGACAACTTCAGCGTCTACACCGCCGCAAACCTGTGCAACCTGCTCGAGCGCGCCGGCGCCATCGAGCGCGTCACCGCCGACGGCCAGCCTGCCGACGAGGCCGACAACGAGCCCAAAACCGTGGTCGTGGACGGCGTGGAGTATCTGGAAGCCGCCGAACCCGTCGAGATGTTCTGGCGCATCACCGAGCCTGGCCAGGCAAAACTTGATTCCGACAAACCTATCGAGCGCCTGCGCGCCCTGCTTGAGGAGGACGCGGCGTACGCGGTCATCTACAAGCGCATCCTCACGCTGTGCGCAGCCGAAAACGGCGCCGCCACCCCGACCATCAACGGCGAGGTCGACAACGATCCGCTGGTGCAGAAGCCCCGCCTGTACGCCCCGCATTTCGTGGACAAGCTGGAGCAATGCGACGCGCTGGAGTGGCGCAAGGCCTGGTTCACCACCGAGACGGGCAAGCAGGGCCTGGAAATGCTGGCAGATGTCGTGGACGAGTCCGCGGCCGATTCTAAGGAGGACTAACCATGACCGAGAACGCCAACACCACCGCAGAGCAGGCTTCCATGGACGAGCTGATCAAGCTGATCGAGCAGCGCGCCGCAACGTACGGCCTGCTCAGCCGCCTGTTCCGTGTGGAAATCGACCAGGAGCTGCTCGACGACCTGCACGGCATGCGCTTCCCCGCCTCCACAGGCAACGCCGATGTGGACGAAGGATACCTGCGTCTGGCGAAGTACCTGTCCAACACCTGGGAGAATAGCCTGACCGACCTGGCCGTCGACTACACCCGCGTGTTCATCGGCCACGGTGTGGACGCCTACAGCGCCGCCTATCCGTTCGAGAGCGTGTACACCTCCGAGAAGCGCCTGCTCATGCAGGACGCCCGCGACGAGGTGCTGGCCATCTACCGCTCCGCCGGCCTTGACAAGAAGAACAGCTGGAAGGAAGGCGAGGACCACGTAGCCCTGGAGCTGGAATTCGAGCAAGTGCTGGCCAACCGCACCGCCGAGGCGCTGCGCAAGGGCGACGAAGAAGAGGCCGCCGCGCTGCTGACCACGCAAAGGAACTTCCTGGAAGACCATCTGCTGTCCTGGGTTCCCATGATGACCGCGGATATGAAGCGCTTCGCGAAAACCGACCTCTACCAGGGTCTTGCCTACCTCACCGACGGCTTCCTGAACACCGATAAGGCGTTTTTGGACGACGTCCTGACCGAGGACGAGTAACGGGCAGCACCCGCCAGCGCGCTTCGAAGCCGGCGCGCTGGCGGTTTTGCACGGCCAGGCTTCCCGGCGTAGAGGGCGTCGGCCAAGGGGGACTGCATCGGGCGCGAGCGAAAGAAGGAGAGATGGACAACACGGACAACCGCACGGACCTGCCCGAAGGCCGCGCGGAGAAGACGAGGGAAGCGGCTGGCGCGGCAACGGCGCCGGACGCCGCGGAAAAGCAAGCGAGAACCGGCGGCATGACGCGCCGCACGCTGTGCCTAGGCATCGGCGGCGCCGCGGTGATGCTGGGCCTGGGCGGGCTGAAGCTGGCGAACCCGCAGGCCATCATCCGCCCTCCGGGAGGACAGGATGAGGACCGCCTGATTAGCGCATGCATCCGCTGCGAGAAATGCTACGAGATCTGCCCGCGCGACGTCATCCGCCCGGCGCACATCGAGGACGGCATCCTGAACATGCGCACGCCTACGTTCGATTTCAGCGACAGCTACTGCGACTGGTGCACCGAGGAGAACGGCGGCACGCCGCTATGCGTCTCGGCCTGCCCCACGCGCGCGCTGGAGCTGCCGGCGGGCGCCACGAAGGAGAACACCATCATCGGCAAAGCCGTCATCAACACCGACTGGTGCCTGGCATACAAGCTGATCGGCTGCCGATTCTGCTACGACGCGTGCCCCTACGAGGCAATCAAGCTCGACGACGAGAACCGTCCCGTGGTGCTGGACAACAAGTGCAACGGCTGCGGCGCCTGCGAGAGCGTGTGCGTGTCGCTGCAAAACGGCTCCATTTCCGAGGGCGCCACTTCGCGTGCCATCACCATCAAGCCGCTTGACCAGGTCGAAAGGTAAGGTGCGGTCATGAAACGCAATTCGAAGACGCTGCGCACCATAACCGCGCTCGCCATCATAGCCATCGTATTCGTGGGCTTTTTGACGAACCTGGGCATCGGCACCATTTCCGCGCCGGGCATCTGGGATATCTCCATCCTCTGCCCGCTGGGAGCGCTGGGCACCATGCTGGCCAGCAAGATGATGGTGCCGCGCGCCGTGATTTCACTCGTCATCATGGTGATGCTCATCATCGTGTTCGCCCGCGCGTTCTGTGGCTGGATGTGCCCTGTTCCCCTGGTGCAGAAGCTGCGCGGCATATTCACCAAGCCCGAGAAGCAGGCGAAGACCGCAAAGCCCGCCGATGGTAAGACGGCCGACATCGCGCCGCTGACCGAGGACGAGAAGGCGGCGCTAGCCACCGGTTGCGAGAAGGACTCGAAGGGCCTGGCCGGCTGCGCAAGCTGCGCGAAAAAGCGCGGCGAGGCCGTGGACGCCCGCCACTTCGTGCTGGGCGGTGCGCTGCTGTCCACGTTCATCTTCGGTTTCCCGGTGTTTTGCCTGGTATGCCCCATCGGGCTGACCTTCGCCACCATTCTGCTGCTGGTGAACCTGTTCGCCCAGGGCGATGTGACGTGGTCGCTCATCGTGGTGCCCGCCATCCTGATCGCCGAGGTGCTGCTGTTCAGGAAATGGTGCCATAAGCTGTGCCCGCTTTCGGCGTTCATGAGCCTGATCGCCAAGCTGAACCGCACGTTCAAGCCCACCATCGACGACTCGAAGTGCCTGGAGACGGCTCAGGGCAAGAAGTGCGGCGCCTGCGGGCGCGCCTGCGAGGAGGGCATCGACCCGCGCCACCCCGAGCTTTCGGAAGCCGCATGGAGCGAGTGCACGAAATGCCGCTCATGCGTGGACGCCTGCCCTGCGCACGCGATCAGCATGCCGCTGATCGCCAAGAAGGGCGAACCCGTTTCCCTGAAGGACAACGACGAATAAGCGTCACAACGTGGCGATGCGCAAGCTGCAGCGCAGGAAACGCAGCATCGGGAATAGCCGGGCGCGACGCGCGTCCGACCTCCCGGACAGAGGGTGGCCTAGCAAGGGTTCTGGGGATAGACCACCTTCTGCCCGGGAGCGGCGCCCCTTCACCCTCCCCTCCCTCCCCACTTCAGGAGGGGCCGCCGTTCCTTCCTTCAACCCGAGAAGCCGCAGCGGGAAGTCCCCCTCCCCGCTGCGGCGGCCCCTTCCGACGGCTGGCCCGAGGAGGGGATTCGCAGAGACAACGACCCGTCGGCGACACCCGACGGCAGCGCGCTCCAACCCGCCCGCCGGGGAAGATCGCGAACATATATATAAATAGGTAAGGAACAACGGCTGGGAGGTCGAACATGAGCCAGGATATTTCGCAAGTCAAGGCAACGCGCATCGTCGGCGGCGTCGGCTGCGGGAAGACGCAGGAGCTGATCGAGCGCGTATGCTCGCTGCTCTCGAACGGAGAGAAAGCCGAGAGCGTGCTGGCGCTGTGCGCCACGCCCCAGGCATGCGAATCGTTCACGCAGCGCCTGGGCGCTGCAGCCAAGGTCGCCGACGTGAACGCCGATGGGGTCACGGTGACCACGCCGCGGGCCCTGGCGCTCGAGGTGCTCTCCGATGCCGAGGCGGTGCGCTGGTCGGGCCGCGAGCCGCGCCTGCTCACCGCCTATGAGGAGCTCTTCCTGCTTGAGGACATGAAGACGTGCGGGCTGCGCCCGAAGCGCCTGCGCGAGATGCTGAAGTTCTTCTACCGCAGCTGGACCGAGCTTGCCGACGCCGATCCGAATTGGCTGCTGGCCGGCGAGGAGGCCAACGTGCACGCGCTGCTCAAGGCGAACCTGGCCTTCACGCGCAGCATCGCCGAGCCCGAAGCGGGCAACCTTGCGGTGAACTATCTGCGCGGCCACGCCGGCGCGCGCAGCACGCACTCGTTCGCCCACGTGCTAGTGGACGACTATCAGCGCATCAGCAGGGCATCGCAGCTGCTGGCCGACCTGGTGGCATCCGAAACGCTTACGATCGCCGGTGACCGCGCCGCCTGCGTGCAGGTCTACGATAGCTACCCTTACGCCGCGGGCTTGGACGAGTTCATGGATGCGCACGAAGGTGCCGAGGATATCGAGCTTTCCGCGTGCCACGCCTGCGCAGCCGGGGCGGCCGGAGCCGCCAAGCTGCTGGCCGACCCCGCGATGCAGTCGATCGCGTTCCACACAGCGGAAGACGCCGTCGCAGGTCAGACGACCATGCTGGAAGCCACGCTACCCGAAGACGAGTTCGGCGCCGTCGCGCGCTTCGTGGCCGATGCCGTGGCTGGCGGCATGAGCCCCGCCGACGTGACGGTCGCGACACCCAACGGCGTATGGAGCCGCAACATCGTGAAGGCCCTGCTGGCCGCCAAGGTTCCTGCGCAAGCGCTGGCCGATCGCCAGCCGGTACGCGGCGATATCCGCGACAACGAACGTTGCGTGCCCGCCCGCGTGCTGACAGCGTTGGATTTGGTGGCCGATCCCGATAATGCGATGGCATGGCGTTGCTGGTGCGGGTACGGCGACTGGCTGGCCAATAGCTCCGCCATGGCGAACCTGCGCAAATACGCCGCTGAGCAGGATAAGGACCTGGTGGGGTCTCTTCGCGACATGGCGAACGGCGCGCTGGCCGCGAACGAGGGCGATGCCGATCACATCGTGGGCGCCAAGCGCGTCGGCGCCGCGTACGAAGCTGGTCTTGCGCTCATCGAATCCGCAAGCGGCCTTGAGGGCACGGCGCTGCTGGACAAGGTTGCCGAGGCGGTCACGGGCGAGAAGGGCGCAACGGCACCGGGCATCGTGAGCGCGCTGTGCTTGGGTGAGCAGGATAACTCCGCCGCCGCCATGGCCGAGCGCTTCCGCAGCCGCCTGCTGGCGCCCCGCATCGATGCCGCAAGCGCCGTCCTGGTGATCCCCTTCGACCAAGTCGCGGGGCTTTCGCCGAAGGTGCTGATCATCAGCGGTTTCGTGAACGGGTTCATCCCCTGCCGCGAGTACTTCGACGGCTCCGAGATGCCCCTCGACAAGCAGGAGAAGGAGCACGCGAAGGACGCGCGCCGCGTGTACTCCATGGCAGGAAAGGCAAGCAAGCAGCTGGTGGTTTCGCGTTTCACCACCACCAGCCTGGAAACCGCCGGCGTTATGAAGCTGCATATCGGCCGCATACGCCTGCAAGACGGCAAGCGCATGTGCGCCATCGAGCCCAGCAACTTCACCGAACAGCTGGCATAAAAAGGTTGGCCGAGAACCGTCCCGATAGCTTATCGAGCGCGCAAAGCACCGCACCCCACCTCGTGGGCGCGAGCGCAAGCTCAAGCAAACGCAAAAAGCCCCGCACAATGCGGGGCTTTTTAATCCGTCGCTTTCCGATCTTGACGCATGCCGAATTAAGAAGCTGGAAAAACAGCGGCACGGGCGCCTTGCGAAATCGGCCTTGCGATTCCGCCGGCGCTAAGCTCAGCCGCCAATTGATTTTCGGCGGTTTCCTTTTTTCCTATTTGTCTAGCGGAAGCGCAAAACGCCTATGCGAAAAGCCTATAGCAGTGCAGCTTCCCAGTCGGCTTCTTTGAAGCCGGTTAGCACGAAATCGGGGCCGACGACGATGGGACGCTTTACCAACATGCCGTTGGTAGCCAGCAGGTCATAAGCCTCCGCATCAGACATGCCTGCATCTAGCTGGGCTTTCACATTGTGCTGACGATACAGCTGCCCGCTGGTGTTGAAGAACCGGCGCAGCGGCAGCCCGCTTTTCGCGTGCCAATCTGCCAGCTCGGTCGCCGTGGGATTATCCGCCACAATGTCGCGATCCGCATACGCCACGTCATGCGCGTCCAACCACGCCTTCGCTTTCTTGCACGTTGAGCACTTCGGGTACTCGATGAACAGCACTTCCTGCACGATGAGCTCCTTCCTTTAGGCGGATCGCCTTTGCGTTTGGCGCTGCATAGCGTAGCAGGACGCCATCGCACCGCTCAACCATGCACAAGTGAAACGCGATTCAAACAGATAGCGCTACATCCCCTAAGCGTCCGGCCCCAAGACCCAAGGCGGCCCCTTCCGCTTGGAGACGTCCCTGTTTGCAAGGGGGGTTTGGGGAAAGGGTGTCTCCAAGCGGAAGGGGCCGCTTGAGGGTATTCGGTTGTCAGGGCCGGGAACCCTGCCGGGGCCGCCCGCTTCCCCGCCCCGTCGCCGGAGAGGGATCGCCGACGGCGGAGCAGGGGGATTGGCGGGCCGAAGCCCCGCAAGGGCATCGGCCCGGGCCGCCATGGGCGGCCGGGCCAAGCGGTCCGGCCGAACCCGGGGAAGCGCCCTAGTAGAACATGAACACGGACAGGCCCACGTTGTAGAAGGCGACGCGCAGGCAGACCGCGCCGACGAGGGCCGCGACCACGGCCACGGAGCCGAACAGCTTCCAGCTGGCGGCGTCGCCCTTCTTGCGGGCGAGCACGCAGACGACCAGCGGCACGACCGCGCCCACGACCACGGCGCCCAGCCACAGCAGCGGCGCCTGCGCCCCGACGGTCGCGGCGGCGTCGGCCACGGCCTTGGTGGGGTGCGTCGGGTCGAAGTAGTAGCCGACCTG
>NZ_CAKUAT010000006.1 GCF_934636665.1 uncultured Senegalimassilia sp. | reverse complement strand
TGCAATCTGCAATCTGCAATCTGCAATCTGCAATCTGCAATCTGCAATCTGCAATCTGCAATCTGCAATCTGCAATCTGCAATCAAGGCAATGGTACCAAACTCGCACTTTGCCAGATGCAAGAGCACTCTCGTCATGGCGTTCCAACAAGCAAAGATCGGCAAAATGGCGACAAGGAGTAATACCCATCCTGCAATCAGTGGCCCTTCAACAAGCCACATCCATACATGCTAATAGAACCGCGAACATATACAAAAGGAGCGGCCCCGAAGGACCGCTCCTTAAAAGCTGAAATGGCTGAGATGTTATTCAGCAGCAACCGTGTAGTTCTTGTTCACGGAAGAGTCGACAGCAACACCCGGGGTCATTGTACCGGAAACGCTGACGGACTTGACGTACTTGCCCTTAGCAGCAGCAGGCTTCATGCGCAGAATCTCGTCGTAAACAGCACCATAGTTCTCAGCGAGCTGCTCGGGAGTGAAGCTGGCCTTGCCGATGATGACATGAGCAATACCGTAACGGTCAGCACGATACTCCACACGGCCGCCCTTGAGCTCCTTGATAGCCTGAGCAACGTTCGGGGTAACGGTACCGAGCTTCGGGTTCGGCATCAGACCACGGGGGCCGAGGATCTTGCCCAGACGGCCGACCTTGCCCATCTGGTCGGGAGTAGCAACAGCAGCGTCAAAGTTGAACTCGCCAGCCTGAATCTGAGCGGTCAGCTCGTCGGTGCCGACGATGTCAGCGCCAGCCTCACGAGCAGCGTCAGCTGCTGCGCCTTCGGCGAAGACAGCAACACGGACGGTCTTACCAGAGCCGTTCGGCAGGGAGACCGTGCCACGCAGCTGCTGATCAGCCTGACGGGTGTCGATACCCAGGCGGAAGTGAGCCTCGATGGTCTGATCGAACTTGGTGGTGGCGACTTCCTTCACCATTGCAAACGCCTCAAGCGGAGCGTAGGTGGCATCGCCGATCTTCTCGACGGCAGCGCGGTAAGCCTTGGAATGCTTTGCCATGATAGTTCCTTTCGTGGTTCGTAGCGAGCTTATGCGGCTTCTAACGCAAAGCCCTTCCACTGTCCAAAATCAAATGCATCAAACGATGCGAAATTCTTAAGCCTCGCCCCTGAGGATAGCGGCCAGTTTCTTGGAAGGCACGTAGGTCTTCTTCATCTCAACGCCCTCGACGCGCACGCCCATGGAACGAGCGGTACCGGCAACGATGCGCATAGCAGCATCGATGTCGTTAGCGTTCAGGTCGGGCAGCTTGATCTCAGCGATCTCGCGGAGCTGATCCTGGGTAAGCGTACCCACGAACTTCAGCTGCGGGATGCCGGAAGCGGACTTCAGACCCAGCTTCTCCTTGATCAACACAGCCGCCGGCGGGGTCTTGCAGATGAACGTGAAGGACTTGTCCTCGTACACCGTGATCTCAACAGGGATGATGGTGCCCTTCTGCTCCTGCGTCTGAGCGTTGAACGCCTGGCAGAACTGCATGATGTTGACACCCTGAGCACCCAGAGCCGGGCCGACGGGCGGGGCCGGATTCGCAGCGCCAGCAGGAATCTGCAGCTTAACGAAGCCGGTAACTTTCTTCTCAGCCATTCTAATTACCTTTCAAAATGCTTTTGCACTATATATCTTCACAGCCTAAGGAATGAGAAGCCCCGGTCCACGCGGGCACGCCTTAAAACTGCAGAGACCATTCTATATGCAGGAAACCTGATCGAACGAAAGCTCCACCGGGGTTTCACGACCGAAGATCGAAACCATGACCTTAACCTTGCCGGCATCAGGCATCACCTCAGAGACAACGCCATCAAACTCGGCCAGAGGACCGGAAACGACCTTGACGGCCTGCCCTGCCTCAAGATTGGTAGAGGTCTTCTTCGGGGCCTCATGACTAGTACGTTTCATGATTTTGTTGTACTCGTCACGAGTAAGCGGCGCAGGCTTGCTGTCAGCGCCGACAAAGCCGGTCACGCCAGGAGTATTGCGAACGGCAGCCCAGCTACGATCATCAAGTTCCATGCGAACCAGCACGTAACCAGGGAACACCTTCTTTTCGCTTTCCTTGCGACGACCGCCCTCTTTGATCTCGGTAACGGTTTCGGTAGGAATCTCGATAGCGAAGACATTGTTCTCAAGACCCATGGTTTCAATGCGGGTTTCAAGGTTCGTCTTCACCTTGTTCTCATAGCCGGAGTAGGTGTGAAGCACATACCACTTCTTCGACATGCCTTAAGCCCCCAATCCGGAAATCAAAAACAACAGCGGCGTGATAATGCCATTGTCAAGAACAGCAACGTAAATACCGAAGAAGAGAAGCGCGGCAACCACCACAACACTCCAACGAAGAACGTCCTGACGGCTGGGCCAAGTAACGCGCTTCATCTCAGCCTTGACATCCCTGAGGAACTGAAAACGCTTCTTCTTGGGCTTAGCAGCTTTCTTCTCGGCCTTCTTTTCAACAGCCTTGCTCTGCTTAGCGTCTTTTGCGGAATCAGCAGCCTGAGAAGATTTACCGAACAGCTTCTTCTTAGGAGCTTCGGTATCAGCGCTTTCGCCCTGGGCTTGCTTCAATGCCTCGGCTGCTGCTTCGGCCTGACGAGCTTCCTTACGAGCGGCGCGAGCGGCAGACGCCTTCGCACGCTGAGTTTTTGATTTCTTAGCCATCTGATTCCTTTAGGGATCGTTTTACCTCTAAACGCCAAACAAGCAGCCTGGCATCAAGCTGCTGATCAATTTAGCAACCTGACTACAAGCTGCTCGCTATTCGAGCTGGCAGGCCAGGAGGGACTCGAACCCCCAACATGCGGTTTTGGAGACCGCCGCTCTACCAATTGGAGCTACTGGCCTATGCCCGTGCTAACCTCTGAAAACTATCGGGTTTCCTTATGCAGCGTGTGCTTCTGGCACCACTTGCAGTACTTCTTCAACTCGATACGATCAGGGTTGTTCTGCTTGTTCTTCTTGGTCGTGTAGTTACGGCGCTTGCACTCCGTACACGCCAAGGTAACCATCGTGCGCATGAACTCTCCTTATAAGCCGTATTCAAACAAGCTTGAACGCATACACATGAATCTTAAGAAAGGGCCCGCCCGAAAGCGGGCCCTTTAAAAGCTGCAGCTTAAAACTAAGCGATGATCTTGGTCACTCGACCAGAACCAACGGTGCGGCCACCCTCACGGATAGCGAAGCGGAGGCCTTCCTCCATTGCAACCGGGTGAATCAGCTCAGCGGTGATGGTCACGTTGTCGCCAGGCATAACCATCTCGGTGCCCTCGGGCAGGTGAGCAACACCGGTGATGTCGGTGGTGCGGAAGTAGAACTGCGGACGATAGCCATCGAAGAACGGGGTGTGACGGCCGCCCTCTTCCTTGGTCAGGATGTAAACCTGGCCCTCGAACTTCTGGTGCGGGGTAACGCTACCAGGCTTGCAGAGAACCTGGCCACGCTCGATCTCCTCGCGCTTGATGCCACGGAGCAGGCAGCCGATGTTGTCGCCAGCCTGAGCCTCGTCCAGCAGCTTACGGAACATCTCGATGCCGGTGCAAACCGTGTTCTGGGTCTCCTTGATACCGACGATCTCCAGCGGGTCATTCACATGCAGAACACCGCGCTCGACACGACCGGTAGCAACGGTACCACGGCCGGTGATGGTCATGGTGTCCTCGACAGCCATCAGGAACGGCTTGTCAACGTCGCGCTCCGGCGTAGGGATGTAGGAGTCAACAGCGTCCATGAGCTCCCAAACCTTGTCCTGCCACTCCTTGTCGCCCTCCAGGGCCTTCAGAGCAGAACCGCGGATGACCGGGATGTCGTCTCCGGGGAACTCGTACTCGGTCAGCAGCTCGCGGGTCTCCATCTCGACGAGCTCGATGAGCTCCTCGTCGTCGACCATGTCGCACTTGTTCAGGAACACGACGATGTAGGGAACGCCGACCTGACGGGCGAGCAGGATGTGCTCGCGGGTCTGAGCCATGGGGCCGTCGGTAGCAGCGATAACCAGGATAGCGCCGTCCATCTGTGCAGCACCGGTGATCATGTTCTTGACGTAGTCAGCGTGACCAGGGCAGTCAACGTGAGCATAGTGGCGAGCATCGGTCTCGTACTCGATGTGAGCAATGGAGATCGTGATGCCGCGCTCGCGCTCCTCGGGAGCCTTGTCGATGTTCTCGAAGGCGGTGAAGTCAGCGTGAGCGGTGCCATGGGAGCCGTCGTTCTCGGACAGCGTCTTGGAAATAGCAGCAGTCAGCGTCGTCTTACCGTGGTCAACGTGACCAATGGTGCCGATGTTAACATGCGGCTTGGAACGCTCGAACTTCTCCTTAGCCATGTTTCATCCTCCTTATAAGGATCGCTTTCGCGAAACGAATCTAAAATAAAGCGCCCGATAAATCGGGCGCAGTGTAAGTATTGGTAGCGGTGACTGGATTCGAACCAGTGACGCCACGGGTATGAACCGTGTGCTCTAACCAACTGAGCTACACCGCCAAAAAGCTGGAGCCTGCGATCGGACTTGAACCGACGACCTCTTCCTTACCAAGGAAGTGCTCTACCGACTGAGCTACACAGGCGAAAGATGGTGGGCGCGCTAGGATTCGAACCTAGGTAGACAGAGTCAACGGGTTTACAGCCCGTCCCCTTTAACCACTCGGGCACACGCCCATGTTTCGCTGCTTAATTCATGTGCATTTATCAAGCTGCCTGCTTGCGGATCGGTGAGAACCCGAACGCGCGAGCAGTGGAATCATACGCTAGCTGAGAAACCGTGTCAACCCTTTACACGGCCCCGGGTGTATCCTCTTCAAACCTTCACAAAGCTTTGAATCCTTATCACCCGTTGCTGTAAGCTGTTCAGCTTTTCAGCAGGCGTTCCACTCCGAAGCTCGCTGTCGTGAGCTCCGCAAGCGAGGTAGTATATTACGGGATAGTGGACGTTGTGGCAAGCCCTTTTTCCAACTTTTTTTGAAAGATGGAGCTTCTCTTGCGTGCGCTGAGCCTCCCCCTTCGTAAGGCAGGGATTGTTTTCCCTGTTCAGCTTTATGCTAACGCGACCTTGGCGTCTTTTGAGCGAATCTCATTTTGCGCCCTGCCGTCCGTTACATTATCTGTAATGGGGGCTCTGCAGCCATTGGGCCCATTACTTCCCTCCTACGGTATTGCGCCTTGTCTATCGATCACATGCTCTAAAACAAATCGGGGGAAGGCCTGTATGCCTTCCCCCGATTGCATGCTATTCAGGTTATGTCTTCTAGGGCCTATGGCGACTAGAACTGCAGCGCATTCGTGAAATTCGACCACGAAAGCGAGTCGGTGTTACGCACGCAGGCGCCGAACGTAGGGGCATGCACGTACGGAGTGCCGCCGTAGCCGCCGGCGATTCCCACGTGACCGTAACGCCACAGAACGTCGCCCGGACGCGCCTCGCTGACAGACACCACACGCGTTGCACAAGCCATCTGAGACTCACTCTGATGCGGCAGCTCGATGCCAAGCTGGCGATAAGCCCACGTGACCAGGCCAGAGCAGTCGAACGAATCAGGTCCCTCGGCGCCCCAAACGTACGGGCAACCGATACGCGAGCAAGCGTAAGAATACGCAGCGCTGTTGTCGCCAGCGGAACCACCACCGCCGGGATAGACGATGGTGCTGCCACCGCTGCTGCTTCCGCCGCCCCAGCTGCTGCCACCGCCAGTGCTTCCACCGGTATCGCCACCCTGGTTGCCGCTATCGTTGCTTCCACCGCCCTGGTAGCCGCCGTCGTTTCCGCCGCCGTTGCCGCCGGCTGCTGCTGCAGCCTCCGCCTCTGCCTGTGCCTGAGCAGCGGCTGCGGCAGCAGCCGCAGCCTGCTCCTGCTCGAGCAACGCACGGGCCTCGTCGTCAAGAGAGTTCATGAGCTCGGTGGCGTTTTGCACCTTGACCTGAACCTCGTCGTGGATCTGCTTGCATTCTGCGGCCTTCTGGGCAGCGATCTGCTCCTGACGGGCAAATTCGTCTTTGGCTGCCTGAAGCTGCTCACGAGCGGCCTTGGTCTGGTCGACCAAATCGGCATCGTTAGCGTTGATCTGATTCAGCAGCTCCCAATTCTGAGTAAACTCGGCGAAAGAGGAGGCGCCGAGCAAAAAGTCGATGAACGTGGTGGAGCCGGAACGGTACATGCTGCGAGCGCGCGTGCTCAGACGATCTTGCAGACCTTCGATTTCCTCGGTGGTCTCGTCGATCTTTACCTGCTGCTCCTCCATGGAGCGCTGGGCGCTCTCCTGCTCATCAAGAGCTGCATAGTAGTTTTCGCCGGCGGTTTCCAGATCGGCCTGCAAGCCGACCAGCTGGTTGCGAACGGCATCCGCCTCGGCCTGCTTTTCAGCGGCCGTTTCAGCAAACGCGAACTCGGGGATGATAAGCGACGTGGCGCCAAGCGCTGCTGCGCCGCCGATGAATGCTCGCCTGCTGAGATCGATTATAGATTGGCTCATCCAAGAACCTCCTAGATTGAGCTTAAGTACTGTGATTACGGGCAATAGCATCGCATATGATAGCACGGAGAACGGTTGCAGGAAAAACGCTTGTGTGCTTGCGTTCATAAAACCAGTTCATGCGTATGCTTTTACGCAAACCCCCGATACGAGAAACGGGGAAGGAAACCCAAGGCCCCTTCCCCATCGAAATACCTATATATGTATCGCAGTTGTTATGCAGTCGCAGGATTCACATCCTCGTCCATGCGCGCCTCGGTGTAGTGATCGAACTCATCGTAGATCTCCTGCGAGGGCTCTGCCGTAAGCTTCGACACCACGAAGATGCACACCAACGAGATGATGAAGGCAGGCAGAAGCTCATAGATGCCGAACACGCCGCCGAGCGGCTTGATGAGGTTGTGCCAAACCACTACCGTGATAGCTCCGCCGAGCATACCCGCAAGGGCGCCGGGCAGGTTCGTGCGACGCCAATACAGGCTGCACAGCACGAGCGGGCCGAACGAGGCGCCGAGGCCGGCCCATGCATAGGAGACGACGCGGAAGATGACGGAATTCTCGTCGAGGGCGATAAGGATGCCGATGATCATGACCACGGCCAGCGTGATGCGAGAGACGATCATGACCTGGCGATCGGTGGCATCGCGCTTAATGATGCCGCGGAAGATGTTCTCGGCAACCGAAGAGCCAGTGATGAGCAGATACGACGAGGCAGAGGACATGGACGCCGCCAGGATGCCGGACACCACCACGCCGCACATGAAGGCGGGCAGGATCATCTGGGCGATAACGATGAAGATGTTCTCGGCTGCCGCATTGGTGCCGAAATAGGTGGGCAGCATGGCACGGCCGATGAAGCCGATGCACAGAGCGCACACCATGGAGATGACGACCCACACCACGGCGATGATGCGCGACTGGCGAACCTCTTCGGCCGAGCGAATGCCCAGGAAGCGCACGAGCACCTGCGGCATGCCGAAGTAGCCAAGGCCCCAGGCCAGGGTGGAGATGATGGTGAGAATGCCGTATTCAGTAGGCTCGCCGAACAGCGGCTGATCGCCCTGGACCGCCTGCAAGCCCGTATTCGCATCGATGATGGGCGTGGTGAGCTGTCCACCGTTCAAGAAGCCGGGGATGTTCTGCAGGAAGGCGATCGTCACATCGACGCCGCCAACGGAGGCGATGGAGCCGATGAGCACCACGGCCAGGGCGAAGAACATCAAGCAGCCCTGGATGAAATCGGTTGCCACAACCGAAAGATAGCCGCCCACCAGCGTGTATGCGAACACCACCACGGCGCCGAAGATCATCATGGCCGCATAGTCGATGCCGAACAGCGTGTGGAACAGCTTGCCGCAGGTGACGAAGCAGCTGCCCGTATATACGCAGAAGAACAGCAAGATGATGACCGCCGCCACCGTGGACAGGATGTTCTTCTTGTCATGGAAGCGGTTGGAGAAGAAGGCCGGAATGGTGATGGCATGCACGCGCTCGGAGTACTGACGCAGGCGCTTGGCCACGAACAGCCAGTTCAAATACGTGCCGATAGCAAGGCCGATGCAGGTCCACATGGCCTCGGAGGCGCCGAAGAAGTAAGCAAGACCGGGGATGCCCATGAGCAGATAGCCCGACATGTCGGACGCCTCGGCGGACAGCGCCGTGAACCACGGCCCCACCTTGCGACCGCCGATGAAGTACTCGTCGGTAGAGGAATTCGAGCGCTTGGCGTAGGAGAAGCCCACCGCCAGCACCACGACGAAGTAGATAACCATGGCCAAAACGACCAGCAAATCATTCGTTTCCATGTTCTGTGCCCGCCCCTTATGCCGTTTTCAAGCCCGTCCCCCAGGCAAACCGCACGGCCCTCCAGCCGGCATCGCCGAAATACGGGAAACGGACGCATTTAACGACCGGTCGATTGTTTACGTTGACGCTGGGATTATACTTGACTTCGCCTACCTCAGGTAGGTGTTTTCGATTGTTCTTACCCCGCAAACGGCGAAAGGATGCACCACGATGCCAGCTTACGCAGAGCTTGCCCATGAAGCGTTGGAATCAACGCGCGATGCGCTCACCCGCGAATACGAGTCTTTCAAGGCGAAGGGGCTGGCTCTGAACATGGCGCGCGGCAAGCCTTCCCGCGCACAGCTTGACCTGAGCATGCCCATGCTCAGGTGCATCACCGATGTCGACGACTGCACCGCCGAAGATGGCACGGACTGCCGAAACTACGGCGTGCTCGACGGCATTCCCGAGGCGAAGCGCCTTATGGCCGTTATGCTCGACGATGACGCCGAGCATGTGATGGTGTTCGGCAACTCCAGCCTGAACATCATGTACGACACCATGGCTCGTTGCTGGATGTTCGGCACGCTGGGCCATACGCCTTGGTGCAAGCTTGACGAGGTGAAATGGCTGTGTCCCTGCCCGGGTTACGATAGGCACTTCGGCGTGACCGAGGCCTTCGGCATCAAGATGATCCCCGTTGCCATGAACGAGAACGGCCCGGACATGGACGAGGTAGAGCGTCTGGTCGCCGAAGACGCTTCGATCAAGGGCATCTGGTGCGTGCCGAAATATTCCAACCCCAGCGGCGCAACCTATTCCGACGAGGTGGTGCGCCGCTTGGCCGGCATGCCTTGCGCAGCCGACGACTTCCGTATCTTCTGGGATAACGCTTACGGCATCCATCACCTGAACGACGACGCGGCGCAGCAGGACCAGCTGCTCGATATCCGCCGCGCCTGCGATGATGCCGGAAACCCCGACCGCTGCTTCAAGTTCGCTTCCACCAGCAAGGTAACCTTCCCCGGTGCGGGCATTTCGGCAATGGCGGCAAGCAGCGCCAACATCGCGGATATGAAGGCGCATATGAGCCCGCAGATCATCGGCCACGACAAGCTCAATCAGCTGCGTCATGTGAAGTTCCTGCACGACGGGAAGGGCCTGGCGGAGCACATGGCCAAGCACGCCGCCATCCTGCGCCCCAAGTTCGAGCTGGTAGACCGCAAACTGTCCGAGGGCCTGAGCGAAATCGGCGGCTGCACCTGGAGCAAGCCGCGCGGCGGGTACTTCGTCTCGTTCAACGCCCCCGCCGGATGCGCGAAGCGGATCGTGGAGCTTGCCAAAGACGCCGGCGTCACCATGACGGGCGCAGGCGCCACCTGGCCATACAAGCAGGACCCGGCCGACAGCAACATCCGCATCGCCCCCAGCCTGCCGCCCGTTGAGGAATTGGATGCAGCGCTTGACGTGTTCGTTTGCTGCGTGAAGCTGGCGTACGCGGAAAAGCTGTTGCAAGATTAAGCCGGACACGCCGATCAGATGCGCCATTCGAGCAACGTCAGCACAATGCCGTAACGATGATGCGCAAGCTTGTTTTAGCCCAAATCGATACACGCCGCGAGCGCAAACGCACAAAGGCGTAGGCGGGCTTCTCTTGCCTATATCGATTCTCCCTTGCAAGCATGCTCGGCATTGAATCGTGTCTAGGAACTTTTCGCGACCGTTATATAGAAATAGGTAAGGCCCGCTCGATTGAGCGGGCCTTTATTGCGTTTGCTTCAGTTTGCGTTAGTTAGCTTGCTTCGCAGCGTTCCATGCTTGCACGAGTTCTTGGGCGGCTGCATGCGGGTCAGGCGCAGCGCATACCGCGGATACCACGAAGAAGCCATCGACACCGGTTTGCGCAACGGCGGGGATGTCCGCCACCTTCACTCCCCCGCCAACCACGATGGGAACGGGGCTTGCCTGGTGAAGCGCCGCCAAGTCCTCAAAGCTTTTTGTGATAATGGTGCCATCTGCCGCCAAACCGCAGTCGGTTTTCGTGGGCGTCTCATGCAGCGGGCCGACGCCCAGATAATCAACCAGCGACATATCGGCGGTTTTCACGTACTCGAGCATCTCGTCGGCGCGAGCCGAAAGGCCCACCACCGCATCGGGGCCGAGCAAGGCACGGCACGCCTCGACGGGGATATCGGTCTGGCCAACGTGCACGCCATCGACCTTGATTCCCTGCTGACGGGCGGCATACACCGCATCCAGGCGGTCGTCGATAAGCAGCGCCACGCGGTCTTGCGCGCCGGCTTGCCGTATGACCTCGGATGCCTGGGCCGTGCAGGAGATGAGCTCGCGAGCCGAGCACTCCTTCGAGCGGATCTGAACGCAAGTGAACCCTGCCGCGATGGCCTGGGCCACCACGTCGGCAACGAGTCGGCCCAAGGTATTTTCCGGACCCAGCACCAGATATGCGGAAATATCCAGGTTGTCTCGCATGCTCATGCTATTCTCCCTTTTCAGCGTTTCCGTCGACAACGTCGCTTTCAAGGATGGCATCGACGCTTCGAACCTTCTGCTCCATCATATTCTCGAACCCAGGGCGGACATCCGCCTTCAGGATGACCTCAGTGCGAATGCCCTTCTGCGCCAAAACGAACGTGGCATCGCGGACCACGGCCATGACCTCGTCCCATTCGCCTTCGATCTCGGTGAACATCGAATAGGTTTTGTTGGGTAGACCCGATTCGCGGATGACGCGAACCACCTCGGCAACCTCGGGTGCAAGCTCATCGCCCACGCCGAACGGGGCGATGGCCACGGCAACCAGCGTGTTCACGATGCTACGCCTCCTGAATCTCGATGGGGTTGCCGGCAACCGCCTCGGGGGTTGCGCGGAACAGTTCGTCGATGAAGGCCACCTTGAAGCTTGCCGGAGCATCGGCGGCAGCTGCAGCCGCGACGCCCGCCAGGTTGTAGTGGTTCACCGCGGCAACAGCGGCCGTGAACGGATCGGTTTGCGTAGCGTATACGGCAAGCACGCCGCCCTGCGAACAGCCGAAACCGGTGACCTTGCCCATAAGCGCGCTGCCGCCATGGCTGATGACGACCGAATGCCCGTCGGTGACCAGGTCGGACTCGCCGGAGATGACGACGGCGCCTTCCGTATAGCGTGCCAGCGCGATAGCCGCCGCACGTGCAGCCTCCACCGTATCGGCGGTGTCGACGCCACGGGCGCGCGAAAGATCGTCGACCGTGCCCTCAAGACCCCACAGACCGGCGAGCGCGATGATCTCGGAGGCGTTGCCGCGCACGATGGCGGGCTTATACTGCTTGAGCTCGGAAAGCAGCTTGGTGCGCAGGCTGCCGATGCCGATTCCCACCGGATCGAGCACCCACGGCTTGCCGGCGGCCTGGGCCGCGGCCGCCGTGCGCGGGATGGTTTGCTCGTAAATGGGGAACAACGTGCCCATGTTCAGGTACACGGCACCGCCTGCGGCAACTAGGGTTTCGCCCTCATCGGGCAGATAGACCATGGCAGCCGAGCCGCCGACGGCGAGCTGGGCATTCGCCACGAAATCGATGGTCACGGTGTTGGTGATGGATCCGGCCAGGGGATTGTTGGCGCGCACGTCGGCGGCGGCCTTCGCGATGGATGCCTCGAGCTGATTTCGTTTGATCATATTCTCTCCTTTGCAACGAAAAACGAGGACGCTACCGTAGAAGATGGCGCCCTCGTCCGTGCACGAGAGATGCTCCCTACGCCAGCGTTACCTGGACAGGTTCAAAGGGTTAGGCTTGCGCCCTCTCAGCGCCGACGTTGCCGCCGGGCACCCCTGCATCGAATCTGTTGAGCATATAGTACACCGGCGCGTAAACCGCTTGCCCGTTAAACCGCCGAACGGACAAAGGAATCGCACGAGCCAAGCGACCGGCTTTACCGCGCGCCCTTTGCGCGCTCGACCTCCGAACGGATGCGGCAAAACCAAAAGCAACGGAACCCTTCGCCTTACTGTACGCGGCGCGGTTTGCGGGACAAGCGCAACGCCGCGATTTCGGCAGCCACCGCGCAAGCGGTGAAGGCAGCGGAGACGAACGGCATCGCCAGAAGCGGCATGCAGGTGATGAACACGCCTGCAGCGAACGACCCGAGCGCACTGCCGAGCTGCAGCGAGGAGTTCGACAAACTGACGGCAAACGCCGCCTCATCCCCGGCGTTGAGCATGATGAATGAATTCTGCGCCGGTAAGAATCCCCAGGATATGCCTGTCCACATACACGCTGCCGCCAGCGCCGCAGGCCACGACCCCGTGACAAGCCCCAACACCACCAGCGTTACCGCCTGAAGCGCCACGCAGCCGATGACCGCCGAAGCCGAACCGAAGCGATCGGCTGCCCAGCCGCTTGCCTTCGAACCGATCATGCTCATCAATCCGAAGGCGAACAGGGAGCCGCTCACCCACTCCGGCTGGGGAAGCACGCTTTCCATGAACGGCGTGATGTAGGTGTTCATGGAGGCGTATCCCACGAACATGAGCACGGTGCAAATCAGCGGCAGCACCACGCAGGGGTTGCGGAACACGCGCAGCGCATCGGCGTTGCGACGGCCCTGCCCGGCCGATGAGCTGCTCGGCGCGTCGGGCACGCGCACCACGAGCGCGATGACCGCGAATGCGACGCACGCCGCGACGACGAGCGCCCAATACGCCTGCTGCCAGGTGATAACGTTGCGCAGCATACGCGCGGCGGGAAGCGCGAAGACGAAGGAAGCGCTGAAGCCAAGAGCCACGTTCGACATAGCCGAGGCGGCATGCGAAGGGCCGGCGATGCGGCTTGCCGCGATATAGGCGGTTGCCGCAAAGGTGCCGTTGCCCACGCCCATGACGGCACGACCCGTCAAAATGACGGGATAGATGGGGGTGGCGGCGCAAATCGCCATGCCCACCGCCATAAGGGCAAGGCTGACCAGCAGCAACGTTTTCGGTCCGCGCGAGGTGAGCACCATGACCAGAAGCGGGGTGCCGATGGCGTTGCACACGCCATAGACGCCCATCATGAGGCTGACCTGGGAAAGATCGATACCGGCGATTTGCGCGACCTGATCGGGCACGCCCAAGATGTACTGGTAGGCGCACCCGAACACAAAGCAGCTGAGCGCCAACACCAAGATCATGAGATTGCCGCGCGCGCGGCTGGGCGTCTCCGCCGCGGATGCCGTTTCGAAGCAGCTCATGCCCTCACTTCCTGCACGCCTTGAGGGGCGGAATCCACGCGAATGCGCAGCAGATCGCCCGGCTGCAAGGAGATATCGCTGGTGAACGCATAGGTTTCCATAGTGCGATTGGCTACCGGCACCGGCTCAGGGGACGGGTTGGGACGGTCTCCGCTTGGCTGCACCAGCCAGGTGAGGCCCCTCACGTTCGCCGTTGCAATGGCCTTGCGCGGAGAAAGCGCCTCGAGTTCATCGCCTTCGCGGAACCGGTTATGGCACGTGGCCTCGATTCGCCACCTGCTCTCCCCTTCCGGGCAGCATGCGGTCACCGTAGCGGCATGCAGGTAATCCTTGTCATAACCGTCACGCTCCTGGCGTTGGCTTGGCTGACCGAAATAGAAGCCGGTGCCGTAGGGGCGATGCGAAATGGCATGCAGGTCGGACATGACCGTGGACGGGTCGGCGCCGTCCATGACCGCCCGATAGGCATGCACCACCGTGGCAACGTAGAACGCACGCTTATTGCGGCCCTCTATCTTGAATGAGCTGACGCCAGCTTGCGCCAGCTCATCGAGATGCTCGATCATGCACAGGTCATGCGCGTTCATGACATAGGTTCCGCGCACATCCTCCTCGATAGGGTAATACGCGCCGGGGCGCTTTTCCTCGACGAGCGCATAGCTCCATCGGCACGGCTGCGCGCAATAGCCTTTGTTGCCCGAGCGCCCCGTCATGGCCGCCGACAACATGCAGCGCCCCGAGAAGGCCATGCACATGGCGCCATGCACGAACGCCTCGATCTCAAGATCGCGCGGCGCCTGCGCGCGCAACTCGGCGATGTCCTCCACGCTCATCTCGCGCGCGACCACCACGCGCGAGGCGCCCAAATCGTACCAGGTGCGTGCAGCTTCGGCATTCATCACGGAAGCCTGCGTGCTCACATGCAGCTCCATATGCGGCGCATAGCGCTTCGCCAGAGAGAACGCACCGAGGTCGCTGACGATGAGCGCATCGGCGCCCGAGGCGTCAAGAGCCTCAAGATACGGCGGCAGGGCGGCGATATCCGCCTGGTTCATAAGCGTGTTCACCGTCACGTACACCTTCACACCCGCCGCGTGCGCGAAGGCGACGGCGGACGGGATATCGTCAAGCGTGAAGTTTTCGGCGCGTTGGCGCATGCCGAACCTGTCGGCGGCCAAATACACCGCATCCGCCCCGAAACGGACGGCAGCCTCGAGCTGGCTGCGGCCGCCCGCAGGCGCAAGGAGCTCGGTTGTTGAAAAATCTGTCATCGGTAGCAATCTTCGTAGTAATCGATCCAGTACAAACACGAAAGCCGCCGCGCGGCCTCGAACCCATCCAACCGGACGCCGCACGGCAAATCCGGCACCCTTTGCCCTAGGCCCGGTAAAACGCACCTTGCGTCAGGCCAGACCGGGCGCGGCCTTTCGGCCACGCCCGCAAGGTTGAAGACGGGAACGAAGCGGCGCAGCGGCCCGCAACGTCGGTTTTATCCTACTTGCCCTCGGAGGGGTCGTAGCTGACGCGAGCACCCTGAGGGGTGTCCTCGATGGTGAAGCCCAGCCCCGTAAGGCCATCGCGTACGGCATCGGCCACGGCCCAGTTCTTCTCGGCACGCGCGGTGGCACGAGCCTCGAGCAGAGCGTCGACAGCCTCATGAGCATCCGAGCCTTCGTAGCCGGCAACCTGTTTCGCCAGGTCGACGACCTCGGCCGGATACGCATCTTCCTGCGCATCCTCCCAATCCTGAGGAGCAACCTCCACGCCGAACACGCGCATGAGCGTGGTGATGGTCTCGCGCAGATCGCGCACGGAGGGAACATCGGAGAGCGAAAGCGTCTTGTCGGCGATCTGGGTGTTCGCGAAACCGACCAGGTCGAACACCTCGCCCAGCGCGCGCGGAGCATTGAAGTCGTCGTCCATGGCTAGGACGAACTCGACGCGCGTGGACTTCGTCTGCTTCAGGATGGCCTGGGTATCAAGCGGGCTGGGCACATCCTGGGCGTTCTTCATCTGCCAATCAAGGTTGCGCACGGCGTTCTCGATGCGGGAAAGCGCGGATGCAGCCTCGTCAAGACGCTCGTCGGAGAAATCGAGCGGGCTGCGGTAATGCGTTTGCAGCATAAGGAAACGCAGCACATCGGGGGACGTGGTCTTGAGGATGTCGCGCAACAGCAGGAAATTGCCCAGCGACTTGCTCATCTTCTCGTGGTTGATCTGCAGCATGCCGCTGTGCATCCAATGATTGGCAAAGGTGCAGCCGCATGCGGCCTCGGACTGGGCGCGCTCGTTCTCATGATGCGGGAACACCAGGTCGGCACCGCCGCCGTGGATGTCGAAGGGCAAGCCCAGGTACTTGCGCGACATGGCCGAGCACTCGATGTGCCAGCCGGGACGGCCCTGGCCCCACGGGCTTTCCCAAGAAGGCTCGCCGGGCTTGGCGGCCTTCCACAGCGCGAAGTCGAGATGGTCGCGCTTGCGGTCTTCCAGGCCCTGGCCGTCGGCGCGCAGCTCGCGATGACCGCCTTCCATCTCGTCGATGTTGCGACCGGACAGCGCACCGTAATCAGCATAGCTGCGCACGCTGAAGTAGACGTCGCCCTCGACCTCGTACGCGTGGCCGCCATCGATGAGCTCCTGGATGAGCTGGATCATCTCAGGGATCTCCTCGGTTGCGCGCGGGCGCACATCGGGGTCCTGCACGTTCATGGCGTGCATATCATCAAGGAATGCCTGCGAATACTCGGCGGCAACCTCGGCTGCGCTGCGGCCCTCTTCGTTGGCCTTCTTGATGATCTTGTCATCGACGTCGGTGATATTGGAGACGAATTTCACGTCGAAGCCACGCCAGGAGAGGTAGCGGCGGATGACGTCGAAGCTGACGAACGTACGGGCATTGCCGATATGGATGTAGTTGTACACGGTGGGACCGCACACGTACATGCCGATCTTCCCGTGCTCGAGCGACTCGAAAGGCACCTTTTCACGAAGTTTGGTGTCGTAGATCTTAAGCATTTGCATTCCTGTTCTATGTGCATGCCGCATGGTGCGGCGGGTTGACGAAGGCTGCGAAGGGACCGGGCGTTGCGAAAACCGCGCCCGAACTAGCTACATCGCGCCAGCAGGGCCACGGCCGTGGCGGAGATGCCCTCCTGACGGCCCTCGAAACCCAGGTGCTCGGTGGTGGTCGCCTTCACGCCGACGTTGTCGACCGCGATACCCATGGCGGCTGCCAAGTTCTCGCGCATCTGCTGGCGATACGGCGCCATCTTCGGCGCCTGAGCTGCGATGACGCTATCGACGTCGATGATCTGGTAGCCCTCTTCGCGCACCTTGGCCGCCACCGCCGCCAACAGCTTCATGGAATCGGCCCCCTCCCATTCAGGGTCGGTGTCGGGGAAGAGCTTGCCGATGTCGCCGCCGCGGATGGCGCCGAGCAGCGCATCTGCCACGGCATGCGCCAGCACATCGGCGTCGGAGTGGCCGAGCAGCCCCAGAGTGTGCGGGATATCCACCCCGCCGATGATGAGCTTGCGGCCCTCGACCAGCTTATGCACGTCGTAGCCCTGCCCTATGCGCAGGGCGCTGAATCCCAGGCTCATTGCTCCTGCTCGCCTTTCTGCTTGAGATAACGCTCGCGCACGGCGGCCACGAGCATGAGGTAATCCTCCGGTACGGTGAGCTTGATGTTGTCGCGCTTGCCCTCCACCACAAGGACGCGGCCGCCGAGACGCTCGATCAGCGAGCTGTCATCGGTGCCGACGAAGCCGTCGGAGAGCGCCGAGGCGTGCGCACGGCGGTAGATGCCCGCGCGGAACACCTGCGGGGTTTGCGCGTTCCAGAACACGCTGCGATCGGGCGTGCCGACGATGACGCCGTTTTCCACCACCTTGAGCGTATCGATGGCGGGATGGGCCACCACAGCGCCATCGGCGTCGATGTTGCCCTTGAGCGTGGCGATGGTATGGGCGATCAGGTCGGCCGAGATGAGCGGACGGGCACCGTCGTGCATGACCACGTACTCGAACTCCTCGGGCACCAGCTCAAGGCCGGAAAACGCCGATTCCTGACGCGTGGAGCCCGCCGCGGCGACCACGATGGGCGTAGCGAACGAGAAGGGGTCGACGGCCTTGCTCAGGTACTCGCCCTGGCGTTCGGCCGGACAGACGATGACGATGAGGCCAATGTCGCCTACAGCGTCGAAGGCCTCGACCGACCAGGTGAGAATCGGCTTGCCGCCGATTTCCACCAGCTGCTTGCCGCCTTCCTTGCCGAAACGCTCGCCCGTGCCGCCGGCCAAGATGATGGCCGCCGTCTTCGGGTTCTTGTCGACCTTGCCCTCAAGGCCGGCCAAGGATTGCGTGAGCGCATCGATGTCGAGCGCCGTGGCCAGATCGGCCGCGGCGAGCACCGAGGACGAGAACACCGGGTCAACGGTCTTGGGCATGGTTTCCTCTTTCCGTCGAAAACAAATGAGGCGGCCCCTTTCGGGACCGCCTTACATTCTAAAGCAACTGCCGCGTTTTCGCAGGCACGCTACGCGCTGTATGGAAAAAGAGCGCGTGGCAGGCGCTCCCCAGCCGGCCCAAGCAGGGCGCAGCGGAAGCAACCGGAACCTTAATCCGCAGCGCCGCCGCTTGCCGACCCGCCCGAGCCGGAGACGCCGGCGTGGCCCAGATCGAAGTTCGTGAGCAGAAGCTCGGCGTCGCGCGCGATGTTATCGTGCTTGCGCGGCGCAGGGATGGAGCCCGTGCCGGGGACGAACGCAAGGCTTTCGCCATCCTCGGAAACGTTGGCCTGGATGACCGAGCCGGACGTCCACTTGCCCTCGAGCAGCTCCTCGGACAGCGGGTCCTCCAGCAGGCGCTGGATGGCGCGGCGCAGCGGGCGGGCACCATAGGCGGCGTCGGTGCCTTCCTTCGCGATGAGCTTGTAGGCGTCATCGGTGAGGTTGATGGTCATGTTCTGGGCGATCAAGCGCTCGCGCAGGTCTGCCACCATGAGCTTGGCGATCTCGACGATCTGCTCCTGCGTCAAGGACTTGAACACGATGATCTCATCGATACGGTTCAAGAACTCGGGCCTGAACAGCTTTTTCACCTCGCCCATAACGCGGGACTTGATCTCCTTGTCGGAAAGTCCTGCCTTGCCCTCGGGGCTGAAGCCGAGCGTGGTAGGCGCGGAGATCTCGCGGGCGCCGACGTTGGACGTCATGATGATGACCGTGTTGCGGAAATCGACCGTGCGGCCCTGGGCGTCGGTCAGACGACCTTCCTCCAGGATCTGCAGCAGGATGTTGAACACATCGGGATGAGCCTTCTCGATCTCGTCGAACAGCACCACCGAATACGGGCGCTGGCGCACGGCCTTGGTGAGCTGGCCGCCCTCGTCGAAGCCCACATAGCCCGGAGGCGAGCCGACCAGACGGCTGACGGAGTGCTTCTCCATGTACTCGGACATATCGAA
The DNA here is from genome assembly GCF_934636665.1 of uncultured Senegalimassilia sp. Lineage (GTDB taxonomy): Bacteria > Actinomycetota > Coriobacteriia > Coriobacteriales > Eggerthellaceae > Senegalimassilia. The sequence goes on along the minus strand of NZ_CAKUAT010000006.1, from coordinate 117,218 downwards.
GCTGATGAGCGCGTCCTCAGAGCTGAACAGGAACTCGGCGAGCGCCTTGGACAGCTCGGTCTTGCCCACGCCCGACGGGCCCAGGAAGATGAAGCTGCCGGCGGGGCGCTTGGGGTCCTTCAAACCGGCGCGGCTGCGGCGGATGGCCTTCGACAACGCGGTCACGGCCTCTTCCTGGCCGATGACGCGCTCGTGCAGCACGCCTTCCATGCGCAGCAGCTTCTCGGTTTCGGCCTCGGTAAGGTTGGACACGGGCACGCCGGTGGTCATGGAGACGACGTCGGCAATGTCCTGCGCCGTTACCTGATGCACCGATTTCCGGGAATCTTCGGCCCATTTCTTCTCGGCCGCGGCGCGCTCGTCTTTCACGGCGGACTCCTGGTCGCGCAGCTTGGCGGCGCGCTCGAAGTCCTGCTCGGCGATGGCCTTGTCCTTGTCGGAGCGGATCTGGCGCAGCTTGTCGTCCATCTCGCGCAGCTCGTCGGGCAAGGTCATGTTGCGAATGCGCATGCGGGCGCCGGCCTCGTCCATAACGTCGATGGCCTTGTCGGGCAGGAAGCGGTCCTGGATATAGCGGTCCGACAGCGTGACGGCGGCCTGAAGCGCCTCGTCGGTGAAATGCACCTGATGATGCGCCTCGTAGCGGTCGCGCAGGCCCTCCATGATGCGCAGCGCCTGCTCCTCGTTGGGCTCGCCGACCGTGATGGGCTGGAAACGGCGCTCGAGGGCGCTGTCCTTCTCCAGATGCTTGCGGTATTCGTCGATGGTGGTGGCGCCGATGACCTGGATCTCGCCGCGCGACAGCGGCGGCTTGAGGATGGCGGCGGCGTCGATGGAGCCCTCGGCAGAGCCCGCGCCGATAAGCGTGTGCATCTCGTCGATGAACAAGATGATGTCGCCGGCTTCCTTGACCTCCTTGATGCACTTCTTCAAGCGGTCCTCGAACTCGCCGCGGTACTTGCTGCCGGCCACAAGGGCGGACACGTCGAGCGTGAGCAGACGCTTGCCGCGCAGGATATCGGGAACCTGGTTGGACACGATGAGCTGCGCCAAGCCCTCGGCGACGGCGGTCTTGCCCACGCCGGGCTCGCCGATGAGCAGCGGGTTGTTCTTCTGGCGGCGGGAGAGGATCTGCATGACGCGCTCGATCTCGCCGGCGCGGCCGATGACCGGGTCGAGTTTGCCGTCGCGCGCTTTCTGCGTAAGGTCGGTGCCGAACTCCTTCAGGGCGCTGTCGGGCACGGTACCGGCCGCCTCGAAGGGGTTGCGGCCCGCGTACACGGGGCTTTGGCCCACCAAATCGTTGAGCGCGGTGCGAATGTCGTCGCCCTTCACGCCAAGGCGCGAGAGCACGTCGAGCGCCGTGCCCTCGTTCTCGCGCACGATGCCGAGCAGCAGATGCTCGGTGGAGATATAGCTCTGCCCCATCTGCATGGCCTCGCGCAGGCTGTTCTCGAGCACGCGCTTGACGCGCGGGGTGAACGAAAGGTGGCCGGACACGTCGGCGCCCTCGTCGATGGAGGCCACCTCGCGGATACCCTTCACCACGGCGTCATAAGCCACGCCCAAGCGCTCAAGGGCCTGGGCGGCAAGGCCGTCCTTTTCCTGGATAAGGCCCAGCAGGATATGCTCGGTGCCCACATAGGGCTGATGCAGGGCACGTGCCTCGTCCTGGGCCAAGACGAGCACCTTGCGCGCCTTGTCCGTGAACTTCTCAAATGACATGAAGCCTCGATTCTCGCGGCATATGATTATGGTCTCGGTTGTTCATGTTAGCACTCCCGTCAATGGACTGCTAAGCCGTTTACGTATCGTATACATAATAAAGTAGCCCGAAGCCGCACAGCGCCCGTTGCCCTTGCTACGTGCAATCCGCACACACCGGAAGCGCTTTTGGACCCCTTTTGCCCCTTTCTACCCGGATTTCGCAAGCGGTTCTTCACGAAAGGACGACAAGCGCGCAAGTACGGCGCCTTGACCGATGCACACGCTTATACTGGTTGCGAAACGCGCGACAGCGCGGCCCATCCCCTTCAACCGACAGGATCGCATGAACAGGCACACCATACGCTACGCCCTTATCCTTATCGCCGCCCTTGCCGTGGCGGCGCTGGCCGTCGCCCGGTTCGACGGCCTCTGCTCCATCTTCTCAACCGTCTGGTCCGCCCTTGAGCCTTTAGCCATCGGCGCGGTGCTGGCATACCTGCTCAACTTCATTGCAGCGGCGCTCGAGTCCCGGTGGTTTCCGCGCTCGAATAGCGCGCTTGTGGCGAAAACGCGCCGCCCCATCTGCGTCATCCTGGCCATCGCCGCCGTCACCTTGGCGCTTGCGGCGCTGACCGCATTCGTGGGCGGCGAGTTCAAATCCGTGGGCTCCGCCATCATCACCGGCATATCGGAAGCTGCGGCCATGGCGTCGCAGGCCATCGCGAACCTTCCCGGTGCGCAAGCCATTCCGATCTTGGACAACGCCACCTGGAACTCCATCGGGCAAAAGGCTCTGGACGCCATGGGCGGCACCGACCAGGCGCTGCGCATCGTGGCGCAGACCAGCGGAGAGGTGGCGCACCTGACGCTTTCGATCCTGCTGGGCATGGTGTTCGCTCTGTACCTGCTGCTTGACAAGGACCGCGTGCATGCCGGCGCCATGCGCGCGGCAAGCTTCATCCCCGGCGAGAACCTGCGCCGCCGCGTGCTGCACGCATGCAGCATCACCAACGACTGCTTCTCGCGTTTCATCCGCGGGCAATGCATCGAGGCCATCATCCTAGGCGCCCTGTGTGCAATCGGCGGCACCATCCTGCAGTTCCCTTATGCGGCATCCATCGGCCTTATCGTGGGCGTATCGTCGCTCATCCCGTTCGCCGGCGCATGGATCGGCGGCATCATGGGTGCAGCGATGATCCTGTCGCAAGATCCTATGCAGGCCCTGCAGTTCATCGTGTTCCTAGTGGTCCTCCAGCAAATCGAGGGGCACCTCATCTACCCGAACGTGGTGGGACAGTCGGTGGGCCTGCCGAGCATCTGGGTGTTCGTGGCCGTGATCGCCGGCGGGTCGCTGTTCGGCCTTCTGGGCGTGCTTTTGGGCGTACCCGTCATCTCCACGCTCCGAACGCTTGCCATGGAGCACTTCGCGCAAGTTGATGCCGAAAACGGCAGCGAAGACGAAAGCGACGCGGCTATCAAACCCGCAACACTGGCATAACGTCATCCGCAACGGGACGATCCTATGGCGCGGCACCGCGTCATAGGATCGAGCGGCGAAACGCAACCGCACGTTCGCCTTCCACCAAACAAAGAAAGCCCGCCTGGGTTAACCTAGGCGGGCTTTCTTGCAATCACGATATAAGGTTTGCCGCTTAGTACAGCTTGGCGCCTGCCGGGATACGGTCGGAGACCATGAGCAGGTTCAGACGCTCCTCGGTGGTGTCGTCGTCGACCTTTTCCTCGTGCACGGCGGACAGCAGCATGCCGCAGGAGGCGATGCCCATCATCTTGCGCGGCGGCAGGTTGGTGATGGCCACGAGCGTGCGACCCACCAGCTCCTCCGGCTCGTAGTAGGCGTGGATACCGGACAGGATGGTGCGATCGGTGCCCGTACCATCATCAAGCGTGAACTGCAGCAGCTTCTTGCTCTTCGGCACGGCCACGCAGTCCTTGACCTTCACAGCACGGAAGTCGGACTTGCTGAACGTGTCGAAGTCCACCTCGTCGGCGAACAGCGGCTCGACGACCACCTTGGAGAAGTCGATGGGCTCCTCGGCGGGGTGCTCGACGGGAGCGGCCGGGCGTGCAGCGGGCTTGGCACCGGCAGGGGCCTCGTCGCGCATGTGCGGGAACAGCAGCACGTCGCGGATGGTCGGCGAATCGGTGAGCAACATGGTCAGACGGTCGATGCCGATGCCCACGCCGCCTGCCGGAGGCATGCCGTACTCGAGCGCGCGGATGTAGTCGGCGTCGTAGCCCATGGCCTCGTCGTCGCCCATGTCCTTGGCCTCGACCTGCGCACGGAAGCGCGCGGCCTGGTCGACCGGGTCGTTGAGCTCGTTGAAGGCGTTGGCGTACTCGTGGCCGCAGATGAACAGCTCGAAACGCTCGGTGAGCTCGGGATTGTTCGGCAGCTTCTTGGCCAGCGGGGAGATCTCCAGCGGATGCTCGGTGACGAACACGGGCTGGATGAGCTTCTCCTCGGCCACGGCCTCGAAAATCTCGGAGATGAGCTTGCCCTTGCCCCAGGCGTCCTCGGCGCGACCGCCGTTCTTCTCCAGGATGGCCACCAGGTCCTCGCGGCTACGGTCGAAGGAGACCTCTTCGCCGGCATAGCGCGTTGCCAAGCCGCACATGGTCTCGCGCGGCCACTGGCCGGACAGGTCTATGTCGACGCCCTGGTAGCTGACCTTAAGCGTGCCGCAGGCGGCTTCGGCGGCCGCCTTGATGAAGCCCTCGGTGAGGTCCATCATGCCGTTGAGGTCGGAGAAGGCCTGGTATGCCTCCATGGTGGTGAACTCAGGGTTGTGGTACGGGTCCATGCCCTCGTTGCGGAACTGGCGGCCGATCTCGAACACCTTCTCGAAACCGCCTACGAGCAGGCGCTTAAGCGGCAGCTCGGTGGCAATGCGCAGGAAGTAGTCGCGGTCGAGCGCGTTGAAGTGCGTCACGAACGGCTTTGCGTTCGCGCCGCCCAGGATGGGATGCAGAAACGGCGTTTCCACCTCGTAGAAGCCCTGGTCCTCCATGTGGCGGCGGATGGCGGCGACGATCTTGAAGCGCTTCTCGAAGACCTGCTTGACCTCGGGGTTCATGACCAGGTCGACGTAACGCTGGCGATAACGCGTCTCCTTGTCCGCCAGGCCGTGGAACTTCTCGGGCAGCGGGCGGATGGACTTGCTGAGCAGCTCGAAGGACGAGACGGCCACGGACAGCTGGCCGCGACGCGTGCGCATCATAGCGCCCTCGACGCCGATCCAGTCGCCCACATCAAGGTCCTTCAAGCGGCCGAAGGCCTCTTCGCCCAGCTCGTTGATGCGGCAGAACAGCTGCATGTCGCCCGTGGCGTCGCGCAGGCCCAAAAAGGCGATCTTGCCCTGAACGCGCTTGGACATGATACGGCCGGCGACCTTGACCAGGTCCTCGGTGGAATCCCCGTCCTCAAGGTGCGCGTACAGCTGCTCGAGCTCGGCCAGGTGATGGCTGTAGTCGAACGCATGACCATAGGGGTTCTGGCCCGCATCGAGCATGGCCTGGCGCTTGGCCTTGCGCACCTCGATGGGATCGTCTTCGATAACTTCAGGGGTATTGCTCATGGGAAAGCCCTTCTAAGTACAGGGATTTGGTTGAGTAAGCGAGAGCAGCTGCGGTGCGCCGGGTTTGGCCGAAGCGAGCAGGCATAGGCCCGTAGCCTTGTCCGTGAAACCGAATGCGCAAGCGACGCGGCGCAGCCAGCCGCAACATCGAGAAGTTCCGCTTACCCACAGGCAAGCGGAACTTGTAAATTTGCTAGTGCTCGATGTTGACGATCTTCATCTTGATGACGCGGCCGGTCGGGCCGGTGGTCTCGATCTCGTCGCCCTTCTTGTGGGCCAGCAGCGCGGCGCCCACCGGGGACTCGTTGGAGATCTTGCCGGCATGGCTGTCGGCCTCGGCGCCGCCCACGATGGTGAACACGCGCTCACGGCCGCCCATGTCGACGGTGACGGTGGAGCCGATGTGCACGGAGTTGGAGCGCTTCGGAGTTGCCACGACGGTGGCCTCGCCCAGGATGCGGGTGATCTCGGCGATGCGCGCCTCGAGCATGCCCTGCTCGTTTTTCGCGTCATCGTACTCGGAGTTCTCGGAGATGTCGCCGAACTCGCGCGCTACCTTGATGCGCTCGCCCACCTCGGCGCGCTTCTCGGTTTCCAGATAATGCAGCTCCTCTTCGAGCTGCTGCTTGCCCTCGGGGGTAAGGATGTAATTGTCAGCCATGTTGTTCACCTATCTATACGAAAAAAGCGGTATGCGCCGGACCGCAGCCCGTTGCGCATACCGCGTACCAACCTTGTGAAGCTGCGATCTACTCGCTCTTCTTGCGGGCAGCGGTGGTCTTCTTCTTGGCGGCGTCCTCGTCGTCTTCCTCGACCTCGACCTCGTCGGCCTCTTCCTCGGCCTTCTTAGAATCGCCCATGCCCTCGCGCAGGTTCTTCACGGTCTTGCCCAGAGCGCTACCGAGTTTTGGCAGATTCTTCGGGCCGAAGATAAGCAGGATCACCACGAGGATGATCAGAAGCTCAGGCACGCCCATTCCCAGAAATTTCATGTGTCCTCCAAGTACTCGTCCCAGCCCGGGCATCGGGCCGTGATATGCAACGCCGCGTACTTTAACATAACCGCAGCTTGCCGACGCACCTTCGATGAAAAGCACACGCGCTTGCGCAGCACTCCAACGGATATGCACGGTTGCACGAAAAAGGCTCGGTGCGAACACCGAGCCTTGACCATGCAATGGTCGGGATGACAGGATTTGAACCTGCGGCCTCTGCGTCCCGAACGCAGCGCTCTACCAAGCTGAGCCACATCCCGATTGCTGCTTTCGCAGCGGGGAATATATTAGCATAACCACCCGGCATCCGCGACGACTTTTTTCAAAATTTGCGGCCGAATGCACCCCTACCGCTTGAAATTCGACAAGATTCCCGGTCTGGCCTGGGGTTTCGGCAAATAGATGAAACGCGGTTCGAAGTCGAACAGCTCGGCGGTGCGCACCTGCGGGCTTACCGTGATGCACTTCTTCATGCACGCATCCACACACAGGCCGCATTGCACGCACTCGGCGCAGGAGAACTCGAGGAAGCTGCCGCCATCGGGCGTGCCGTCGGCGTTGGGGCTGGGCTTGATGGGACTTTTGCTGAGCGCGCCCGTAGGGCAGAACACCGCGCACATGCCGCACGAGTTGCACACGGAGGCGTCGATCTCCACCCTGCCGAACAGGCGCGTCTCTACCTGCTCGACCACCGGCTCGCCCAAACGGTCCATGGCATCGAGCACCTGGCTGCGACGGCGTTCCTGGAATTGGGGCAACGTGCCCGAGGCGCCCGCCCCCAGCTGCTCGCGCAGCGTGGCGTCCTTGGCCTTCATTCCGAGGTTTTTGCGGATGACCATCTCGGCGGTCTTGCCCGCCGCGCTGGCCGTCCACGAGGTTGCGCTGGTGAAGAAGCCGCGGCGCGCCTCGCCGAGCAGGCTGTTAGCGTTCTGGAGCGCCAGCCCTTCGGGGAATTCCGACGCGCGGGAGACCATTGCCGGCACCCCCTGCGCCTGCATCAGGTTGTTAGCGGAAGCGATGGTTTCGTCCACGCCGGGCGAGGTCGCCCTGAACCTGCACGTCCTGCAGCACCCGTCCACCAACACGATGTCCTTGGCGCCGACCGCCGCCAAGCCGAGCAGCAGGCTTTCGTCGACGCGCGCCAGGCAGGGCACCTCGGCGAACTTGTGCGGGTCGGCCAGGCCCTTGGACGCGATGCGGGCGCAGGCGACGACCGCGCGCCCATCAAGTGCGGCCATGGCCTCGGCAGCCGCCTGTTCGAGCGCCTCGTCGGCAGGGCGAACGGGGATCAAGGCCTCGGTGGGGCAAACCACCGTGCAGGCCCCGCACGCCACGCAAGCCTTGTGATCGACGCTGAGCACGTTGTTGTGCACGCTGATGGCATCCGCCGGGCAGGCATCGATGCACTTGCGGCACGAGGCGTTGCGGTTGCGTACGGCCACACAGCGTTTCGAAGCTGGCACGACGGCCTTGTCCTCAAGCTCCTCGGCCACTTCTATGATGTCTGCGATGTTGGGCATTCGCCTTCCCCCTCGTTTACTCCCGCGCGTATATGCCGCGGCGAAGATTAGCGTACGACCGCTGCACGCGACGGGTTCGCATCATAATCTGCGCGAAATCGGCGCGGGTCGGACGCGGGCGCTTCACATGGCGCTACTCGCACTCGATGCGCTCCTGCACGATGCGCTCGAGCGCCGCCAGCTCGTCGGGTGTGTTCGCGTTCATGAAGCACCCGCCCATAGGCTCGGCCTCAAGCACCTTCTTTTGCGGAAACTCGCACACGTTGACCTGGTTGAAGAACACCTGAGCGCGCTTCTCCCCCTCATTGAGCGCCTCGCGCACGGCCGGCAGGCAGCCCGAGCGACGGTAGATCGCATGAAACGGCTCGAAGCCGTGCTTGTTGACGGGCACCACCACATCGGCTCCCGTCCTGGTCATCTCGAGCGCTTCGGCGACCACGAGCGACGGCGACGCGAGCACCATGTCGCAGGCCACGACGGCCACGTAGGGGTTACGGGCGCAGCGAAGGGCCGTGTAAAGGCCCGGCAGCGCGCCGCGCTCGTTGATGACGTCGGACTCGAAGCGGATGCCCAGTTCGGGATACCGCTCTTGCAGAAACGCAAGCTCCTCCGGCTCATTGGTGGTGATGATGAGCTCGTCGGCCACCGGCGAGAGCCTCTCGACCAAACGGCAGATGAGCGGTCGGCCGCAGAACGGGACCGTGGCCTTGCTGCGACCCATGCGGCGGCTCTCACCGCCGGCCTGGATGACCATAGACACGCGCGGACGCGCGAAGCTCGCCTGCAGAAAATCCGCCAACCCTGCCACATCATTGATATCGAACGCCGGGATGCCGTATATGCCGGCGGCTTCAGCAGCCAACGGAATGTCGGTGACCACCGCAACCGTTGCGGCCGTGGGCATCTTGTTGGAGATGTCGGCATGGTCGGGATAGCTGCGAGCGAGGCGGTCCTCCTCGGCCTGACCTAAAGGCTGCGCCACGGGATGATCATTGGGATGAACATCGGCCGCATGGGGCATGGCGCCGCGTCCGAACTGGGTGAAATCCGTGCCGAGCGCCCATCCCTTGCGAGCACCTTCGGCGAACACCTCGGCGGTTCGGGCATCGGCCTTGTTGCCGGCGCGCATGATCTCGATGGTGGGCAGGCCGCTCTTGCGATAGCCCTCGACGATCACTACGTCGTGGCCGGGCATGCTCGCCACGATGTCGGCGCATTCCGCTTCCCCATCGGTGGTTTGGATACGCGCCATCTGGCCCGGAGCCGCGATAACCGTCTCGCTGGCGCCGGCGTGGCGATGCCGCCACGAGTCTTTCCCGGGGATGTCGATATCGAATCCGACATGGCTGTGGTGCTTGACGCTGCCCACGTCCAGGCCGCGACCGACCAGCTCGGCGATGAGCTTCTCGATAAGGGTTGTCTTGCCCGAATTATGACGCCCGACGATGGAGACCGCGGGGCTGGGAAACTTGATCATGCGCATATCCTTTCGTGCGAAAAAGTATAGCACGCGCTTTCCGACGCACGCCCCGCGCACAAGACCCAGCCCGGGCGTTCCATGCGCTCCATCTAAGGAAGTGCTTATGATTGATAGAATTTATTGATATTCCATGAAGAGATTGCTATAATCATTTTGCTTTTTTCGATAGCCTTGGCTTCGTTAAAAGGAAGAGAAGGGATTCCGTTTTTTGGAGGGGGCGGAATCCCTTTTTCTATGTCAAAACGCGGCCATCAGGCGAAACACACGGGCCCCGCAGCTGTTCGGCTGCGGGGCCCGGTTCGTTGTCATGGATTTTGGCGCTGCGGAAAACGCGCACAGGGCAGAAGCGTGCTACAGCACGCGCCTTGCCTCAAGCGCCCGTCCGAGCGTCACCTCGTCGGCGAACTCCAGGTCGCCGCCCACGGGCAGGCCGCTGGCAAGACGCGTGACCTTGATGCCCAGGGGCTTGATCAGGCGCGCAAGATAGGCGGCGGTGGTCTCCCCTTCCACGTTGGGATTGGTGGCCAGCACCACTTCCTGGATATCCTCGCTACCCAGACGCTGCATCAGCTGAGGGATGCGAAGATCATCGGGCCCGATGCCGTCCATAGGCGACAGGGCGCCCCCCAGCACGTGGTACACGCCCTGGAACACGGCGGTGCGCTCGATGGGCGGGATATCGCGCGGCTCGCTGACCACGCACAGCAGCTGCTGGTTGCGGCTGGTCGAGCGACAGATCTCGCACAGGTCATCCTCGGCATAGTTGAAGCAACGGCTGCAGAAATGCACCGTGTCCTTCACCTCCACGATGGCCTGCGCCAAGCGCAGCGCCGTGGCGCGGTCGGAGTTCAAGATCCAATACGCCATGCGCTGCGCCGATTTCGGGCCCACGCCGGGAAGGCGTTCGAGCTCGTCGAGCAGCTTTTGGATTGCGGGAGCCGATTGCACGGAACCGCTTCCCTACATCAGGCCGGGGATGCTCATGCCGCCGGTTGCGGCATTGATGCGCTGGGCGCCCAGCTCGGCCACGCCGCGCAGCGCCTCGTTGACGGCCGCGGTGATCATGTCCTGCAGCATCTCCACGTCCTCGGGGTCAACCGCCTCGGGGTCGATGGTCAGACTGACCAGGCTGTTGTCGCCCTGGGCGACCGCCTTGACCATGCCGCCGCCGGCGGAGGCCTCGAAGGTCATGTCCTTGATCTCCTCCTGCGCGCGGGCAAGCTCGACCTGCATTTTCTGAGCCTGCTTCATCATGGCGCCCATGTTGCCCATGCCGCCACCGGGGAATCCGCCTTTACGTCCCATATCGTTTCCTGTTCTAATCGCGAATGTACGGGTTTCAAACCATTGCATTGTACCGGGCGCGGGCCCGGATGTGCGCTATTCCTTGACTTCTTCGAACGTCACGCCGCCGCCGAAACCCGCCTGCAGCACGGCCTGCAGCTCGTCGGGGGTTTGCGGAGCGCCCTCGCAGGAAGGCGCCGGCTGGGCCGCGAACGCCTGAGGGCGCGACGCGGGAGCCGGTTGGGCCGGTGCTGTGGGGGCCGGTTGGGCCGGGAAAGACGCGGCAGCAGGCTGCGCGGGGGCCATGGGGCGCGGCGCGGCCTGAGGCTGCGGCATGCCAGCCTGAGGAGGCGCCGGTCGCTGCGAGGCAACGGGCGCCGCCTGCGGACGCGCCGCCGGACGGGGAGCCCCCGCCGGATGCGGCTGCGCGGAGCGCGCGGGGCCGGCCGGCGCGTTAAGGAGCTCATCCTCGGGCATGGGCGCGTCCATGTCGCCATAGGGAACCTGATCGTCCTCCCACGGCGGCACGTCGGCAGCAGCCCGTTGCGGGCGCTGCGGGGCCGCGGGGGCCGGTGCTGCCGCGGGTGCAGCAGGGCGCTGCTGAGCCATAGGCGCGGGCGCAGCCGGACGCTGCTGAGCCGCCGGCATCTGGCGTTGCACGGGCTGGGCCTGGGGCTGCGGGCGCGAAGGCGCGGGCTGCGCGGGCATCTGCACCGCAGGACGCGCTTGCGCGGGCTGCGGGCGAGAGGGCGCGGGGGCCGCCGCGGCGACAGGGGCCGCACCTGCCTGCTGATATGCGAACGGCACCGCCTGGCCCGCGCACGACTGCGCCAGAGCCTCGGCTACCGCCGTTTGCACATCCGGCTTCTGGACGGCCTTGAACGCGAAGGCGTTCTCCTTCGGAAACTCGATGGCGAGCATGCTCGTCTGCGCATTCCACACGGCCTTCGTGCCCAGGAACAGCACGCCGTAAGCGGCCTTTTTGCGCTTGAGCTCGGCAAGCGCCGCCTGCCACATGCGCTGCAGCGCCGCAGGGTTTTCCATGGTGGCCGCCAGCTGCGGGTTCGCACCGCCCGCCGCAGCCGCAGCGGAAGCGGGCGCGGCCGCCGGGGCCGACGGAGCGGGTGCGGGGGCCGCAGGGACCGGAGCCGGAGCCGCCGGGGCAACGGGCGCGGCGGGAGCAGGAGCAGGTGCGGGCGCAGGCCGCTCGGGCGCAGTCGGACGAGGAACCGCCTGCGGTGCGGCCGCCGGAGCCGCAACCGGCGCAGGGGCTGCAGGAGCCGCAGCCGGCGCAGCAGCAGACGCAGCGGCAGCGGGCGCAGGGGCCGCGGGGGCAGGGGCCGAAACGGGCGCCGCCGGGGTAGCATGCGCCGCAGCGACCGGCGAAGCGGCCACGGCGACCCCGGAGCGCTCCAAAGCCTCGACGCGCTCCGCAAGCGCGGCGAGCGTCAGGTCGCCTTCGGGGCGCACCATGCGCGTGCAGCCGATCTCGAACGACAGGCGCGGATTGGTGGAGGTTTTCAGCTCGGCCATGACGTCGCCGAGCACCTGCAGCATGCGCGCCAGGCGATCGGTGCCGAACAGGGGCAGTTCATCGGCAAGCTGACGGCGCTCAGACGCGCTGACGTCGAGCGCCACGTCGGTCCCCGCCAAGCTCATCACATACAGGTTACGCACGTGCTGGGCAAGCTCACGCGCGAATTGCGCCAGGTCGGAACCCGATTCGACGAACTCCGCCACCCAATTGAAGCATGCCGCGGCATCGCGCTTGCCGAGTGCCTGCACGATGTTGGCCAGATCGCCGGAATCCACGCCGCCGAGCATGCGCTCGGCAACGGCCAAGGTGACCTTGCCCTCGCCGAACGCGATGGTCTGCTCAAGCGAGGTGAGCGCGTTGCGCATGCCGCCGCCGGCGTGGTGCGCGATCAGGTCGAGCGCATCGCCTTCGAATTCCACGCCTTCTGCCACGCACACCGCGCCCAGGCGCGAGACGATGGACTCGTTGGATATGCGACGGAAATCGAAGCGCTGGCAACGCGAATGGATGGTCTCCGGCACCTTCTGCGGGTCGGTGGTCGCCAGGATGAACACCACGTGATCGGGAGGCTCCTCCAACGTCTTGAGCAGCGCGTTGAACGCTGCGATGGACAACATGTGGACCTCGTCGATGATGTAGACCTTATAACGGCCGCGCGTGGGCGCGAACTGCACGCGGTTGATGATCTCCTCGCGCACGTTCTCCACGCCCGTGCGACTTGCCGCGTCGAGCTCGTAGACGTCGGGATGCACGCCTTCGGCGATCATCTGGCAATCCTCGCAGGTGCCGTCCGGGTCGGGAGTGGGGCCCTTCTCACACAGCAGCGCCTTGGCGAGCAAGCGTGCCGTGGTGGTTTTACCCGTGCCGCGCGGGCCGCAGAACAGGTAGGCATGGCTGACCTTGTCCTGCTCGATGGCGTTTTTGATGGTGCGCTCGATTTGCTCCTGCCCTACCACGTCCTCGAAGATCTGCGGACGGTATTTGCGGTACAGCGCCTCTGCCATATGGTTGCTCCTTGCCCTGCGTGCGGATATGCGAAAGCCCGGGAAGCCCGGGCGTTGTGGTCTGCCACCATTATACGGGCATCCCATTGCGGCCGCGTGCCAGACGCCGCCGAACACGAAAAACGCCCGGAGCCTGCAAGCCCCGGGCGCATCTCGGCGCACCCTGCAACGGATGCGCCGCCGAAGATTCCCGCGAATAGGCGCGAATGCCGCGCTACGCCTTCTTCTTGCGGCCGTTCAGAGCCGCCTTCACCGCGCCGATGACCGCCGGAGCGACCGACACGGCCACGATACCGAGCACGATGACCTCGAAGTGCTCCTGCACGAACGGCACGCCGCCGAAGAAATAGCCCACCAGCACGAACAAGCTGACCCAGGAGACGCCGCCGATGGCGTTGAACATCGTGAACTTCGCGAAGTTCATGTGCCCGGTACCGGCGATGAACGGGGCGAACGTGCGGAAGAAGGGCATGAAGCGCGTGATGACGATGGTGAGCCCGCCGTACTTCTCGAAGAAGCTATCGAGCTTGGCCATGCGCTCGGGCGTGAGCGCCTTCACCTTGCCGGAGTCGATGATGCGCTTACCGAAGAAGCGCGCTATCCAGTAATTGGAGGTGTTGCCCAAGATGGCCGCGGCATAGAACACCAGCAGCGTGGCGCCCAGGTGCAGCCCGCCTCCATCGGCCGAGAAGACGCCGGCCGCGAACAGCAGCGAGTCACCGGGAAGGAACGGGAAGAACACCAGGCCCGTTTCCACGAACACGATCAAGAACAGCGGCGTGTACACCCACACCGCACCCAGCGTGATGATCCATCCGGCGATGGCGCCGCGCGGGTCGCTTAACAGGTTGAGGAAGAAATCGATGATACCCATATATGCCTTTCCAACGCCGTTTCGCCCCGGTTTGCACGCATCCGGGGTGCAGCCCCTGTGTTTTTGGGCGCAAAAAGAGCATCCTATATGGGACAGGGCGCTCGTCAGAGGCCCCTTATGGCTGCTTCCTCCCGGACCTGACCAGGTTCGGAACTTGGCGCCGCCCCGACCCATATAAGATGCTCGTTTCGACTCGGCATAGTATACCGGCGCCCCGCTCCCGCTGCGGGCGCAGGGCGCAAGCGTTACCAAATGCACACAGGCGCTTTACGCCGGCTTGACGCTTGGCAGCACGCCGTTGAGGCCGTCGAACAAACACGCGCTGGTCACCCCGGCAAGGCTTTCGAGCGGGATCTCGGAATCGGTGATGAGCCAACGGCGGTACACCGCCACCAGGCCCGCGCAGAAAAACGACACGATGTAGGGCACGTACGGATCGTCTCGGCGCAGGCCAAGCACGTTGTCCTCCATGAGCACATCGACCAAGCTTGCCTCCAGGCGGTCGAGCACGTCTTGCAGCGACACATGCTGCAAGACTCGCTTGCTGCGCGTCATATCAGGGGCCAAGGCCAGGCTGATGCTTTGGAACAGCTTGCTCACATCAAGCCCCTTGTCACCATCCGAGCGCAGCGCCTCGCGGCAGCTGGCGACGATCTTCTGGGCCTCGTCGCGGATGACCTCGTCCACCAGGTCGCTTACCGAGCGATAGTGCAGGTAGAACGTCTTGCGGTCGATATCGGCCTCGCGCGCCACGGAGGCGATGGTGATCTTGTGGTAGTCCTGGTTCTCCATCAGCTTGAAGAACGCCTCGCGGATGGCCTTGCGCGTGCGCACCACGCGGCGATCGGTGGACCTGCGCAGGTCTTTTGCCGTCGTTTCGCCCTTCGGCGCAATCGGGTCTGACACCTTATACCCCTCGTTTCCTGGTTACTCGCCGACATCCGGCGGCCCTTGTTCGTCTTAGCGTGATCGCTGCAGCGATAGCTTTATGCGTTAATCAACATTGGACCATTTTGTGGATACTTATCCTCGTTCGTTGCAAAACGGTCGATTGCAGAATACCAGAATCCCGCTGTGTTTGGGGAACGTAGATTACTACCCACCTGCGTATTTCCTAGGAAAGCTGCCAAAACGGCTCGATATGGATTGCGAGCGGTTTTTTTGAGCGGCTTTTGCGCAACGGCAAAAAAACGGGCGCGGCATCATGCCGCGCCCGTTTGCGTTACACCACCTGGAAGATGAAGAACTTCAGGTAGTCGGTTTCGGGGACGCCCCAGACGATGGGGTGATCGGGCGCCTGCTGACGCTCCTCGATCTGGCGCAGCTGCACGCCCGCATCGTGCGCGGCGCTGGCCACCACATGCTTGAAGCGCTCGGTGTCCATGAAGTGGCTGCAGCTGCAGGTGGCCAGATACCCGCCGCGCGGCAGCAGCTTCATGGCGCGATAGTTGATCTCCTTGTAGCCGCGCGATGCGCTTTGGATGGTTTTGCGGCTCTTCGTGAACGCCGGCGGGTCGAGCACGATGAAATCGTACGTGCGGTCATGCGCGGCCTCAAGAGCCGGAAGCAGGTCGAACACGTTCGTGGCCGTGAAGTCCATGCGCTCCTCCAGGCCATTGAGCTGGGCGTTCTTGCGCGCCTGCGCCACGGCGAGCTCGGAGATGTCCACGGCGCTCACATACGCCGCGCCGCCATGGGCGGCGTTGAGCGCGAAGCTGCCCGTATGCGTGAAGCAGTCGAGCACGCGCTTTCCCGCGGCAAGCTTGGCCACCGCGCGACGGTTGTACTTCTGATCCAGGAAAAAGCCCGTCTTCTGACCGTTCTCGAAATCCACCTCGTAGCGCACGCCGTTTTCGACGATCTGCGTGGCGGTGGGGCCGAAATCCTCGGTACCCGGCGCGCCCGGCGCCAGCGGGTCAAGACCCGTTTGCCCGCCTTCGTCGGCCGCGCCCGCGAACCAGCCCGCGGTGAGCTCAAGGCCTTCAAGCTTGCGGGTGGCCACGTCGTTGCGCTCGTACAGGCCGCGGATGGACACGCCGTCCTCGGCGAGCACCTCGAGCAGCACCGGGAAGATCACCGGCTTGAGCTGCTCCATGCCCACGGACAGCGTTTCGGCGACCAACACATCGTTGAAGCGGTCCACCACCAGGCCCGGAAAGCCGTCTGCCTCCGAGAACAGCACGCGGCAGCAGCTGGCGTCTTCGCCCATGACGGTTTTGCGGTACTCCCACGCCCATGCCACCTTGCGCTTCCAAAACGCGCGGTCGAACGCATCGTTGGCGTTGCGCGTGATAAGGCGGATGCGGATCTTGCTGCTTTTCGACAGCAGGCCCGTGCCCAGGTACGACCCCTTGCGGTTGACCACGTCGATAAGGCTGCCGTTTGCAACCTCATCGCCCTGCCCCGGCGCACCCTCCATGAACAGCACCTCGGCCTCGTACACCCACGGATGCCCCTTGGCCAGCGCATGCTCGCCCTTCGGCGTGATGGTGGCGCGAGGATACGGACGTTGAGCTTTCATGAGGGTCCTTTCAGGAACGAAGAGTAAAAGAATCACAGGTGGCGCAAAAGCCAGCGAAGGCCGCTGCGGTGCCCCGGATTCGCGCGAACGCGAAGGCGAGGTGCCACAGCGGCCCACAGCGTCGAGCAATTGCGCTGGCCGTTAGGTCAGCGCAACCTATTACAGCAGTCGCAGGGAGACTTCCTTGAGCTGGCGGCCGGTGACGGCGTTCGGGGCGCCGGTCATGGGGTCGGAAGCGCTGGAGGTCTTCGGGAAGGCGATGACGTCGCGGATGGACTGCTTGCCGGCCAGCAGCATGACCAGGCGATCGAGGCCCAGTGCGATGCCGCCGTGCGGCGGGGCGCCCAGCTCGAGCGCGTGGATGAGGTGGCCGAACTTCTCCTCCATCTGCTCATCTTCCACACCCAGGCGGCGAAGCACGCGCTTCTGCAGCTCGGCGTTGTGGATACGGATGGAGCCGCCACCCATCTCGAAGCCGTCCATGACGATGTCGTAGGAGTAGCTCGAGCACGCCAGCGGATCGGTTTCGATCTTGTCCCAATCGGCCTCGGGGATCATCGTGAACGGATGATGCTCGGCGGCGTACTTCTTCTCCTCCTCGTCGTACTTGAACATGGGGAAGTCGACGACCCACAGCAGGGCGTGGCCCTCGCGCGGGATGTTCAGGGCCTCGGCCATGTGCAGGCGCAAGGCGGAGAGCACGGCGGAAGCGGTGTCATAGGTGTCGGCGGCGAACAGCAGCAAGTCGCCCGGCTCGACGCCGGCGGCCTGCTTGATGGCGCCGTGGACCTCGTCGCCGAGGAACTTGATGATGGGGCTCTTGCCCGCAAGCTCGGCGTCGGCGTCGGTGTAGGCGATCCAGGCCATGCCCTTCGCGCCGTTGGCGGCAGCCACGTCGGCCAGCTTCTCGATGTCGCCGCGCGACCAGTTGCCGGCGCCCTTGGCATTGATGCACTTCACGACGTTGCCCGCCTCGACGGCCTTGGAGAACACGCCGAAGCCGCAGCCGCGCACGATGTCGGTGAGCTCGACGAGCTCCATGCCGAAGCGCACGTCGGGACGGTCGCAGCCGAAGCGG
Organism: uncultured Senegalimassilia sp.; assembly: GCF_934636665.1. Taxonomy (GTDB): domain Bacteria; phylum Actinomycetota; class Coriobacteriia; order Coriobacteriales; family Eggerthellaceae; genus Senegalimassilia. The sequence continues at coordinate 99,622 of NZ_CAKUAT010000006.1, read as the reverse complement.
TCCATGGCCTCTTTCCACGGCATGCGCTGCAGCGGGAACTCATGCTGCACGCCCGCGGCGGCCAGGACCTCCTTGAACACGCCTTCCATCAGGTCCATGACGTCGGTTTCCTGAACGAAGGACATCTCGATGTCGACCTGCGTGAACTCGGGCTGGCGGTCGGCGCGCAGGTCCTCGTCGCGGAAGCAGCGGGCGATCTGGTAATAGCGCTCGATGCCGCCGACCATGAGCATCTGCTTGAACTGCTGCGGGGACTGCGGCAGCGCGTAGAACTTGCCGGGGTTCGGACGGGAGGGCACCAGGTAGTCGCGAGCGCCCTCGGGCGTGGAGTTGGCCAGGATAGGCGTCTCCACCTCGATGAAGCCGCGCTCGTTCAGCGCGGCGCGCATGGCCTGGGCCACGGTGTGGCGCAGGTGCAGGGACTGGTACATCTCCGGACGGCGAAGGTCCATGTAGCGCCACTTCATGCGCGTGGTCTCGTCGGTCTCGATGCCGTCCTCGATGGAGAACGGCGGGGTGACGGATTCGTTGAGCACGTTGACCTTGCTGGCCAGCACCTCGATCTCGCCGGTAGCCATGTTCGGGTTCACGGCGTCGGCGCCGCGGTCGCGCACCGTGCCGGTGATCTGCAGGGCGTACTCGCGGCCCAGATGCTCGGCCTTGTGGAAGTCCTCCTCGGGCACGCAATCGGGGTCGACGACCACCTGGGTGTAGCCGGTGCGATCGCGCAGGTCGCAGAAGATCAACCCGCCGTGATCGCGGTTGTGCCACGCCCAACCGCACAGCGTGACCTCGCGGCCCACGTCGGACTTGCGCAGCTCGCCGCACGTTGCGTCGTGCATGCAAAACTCGTTGATGTAATCCGTCATTCTCTCTTGCTCCTTGCAATGCTTTATGGGCGCCCGGCCGCAAGCGCGGGCCCGGGTTGTTGCTCAAACCTAGCCATTGTACATCACGAAAGGAGCCGGAAACCATACTGGCTTCCAGCTCCTTTGAAAATGCCATGGTTGCAGCGCCGCGGGGTGAACAGGGGACGGAGGTGTGTTCACCGGAAACGCCTTCGGAATGACCAGGAGATGATCGGGTGAACACACCTCCGTCCCCTGTTCATGCCCTGTTCACGTGGCTGCGCGGCGATTGCGGGTTATTCCTCGCCGGCGAACACGTCCTCGATGCTGGCATGCGCTCCGCCGAAAGGCTCGCCGCCGAACTGGGCCAGCAGTGCTTTGGCCTGATCGAGCTTCACCAGGCGCTCGTGATGAGTCGCCATATTGCGCACCTTCACCTGACCTGCGGCCAGCTCGTCGGGGCCGAGCACGGCGACCATGCGCGAGCCCACCTTGTCGGCCAGCTTGAACTGGCTTTTCAGGCTGCGGTGCTGGTGATCCATCTCGGCGGCCACGCCTGCATCGCGGCATGCCTGCACCAAGCTGAACGCCTCGGCGCGCACGGAATCATCCACGCAAGCCACGAAGATGTCGCAATGCTGGGCGCTCGGGAACGCCTGGCCCGCCGCCTGGATGGCCAGCGCGCAGCGCTCGTAGCCCAGCGCGAAGCCGAAGCCCGGCGTGGGGCGACCGCCCACTTCCTCGGCCAGCTTGTCGTAGCGACCGCCGCCGCCGATGGCGTTTTGGCTGCCCATGCCCTGATCGACCTGCACCTCGAACACGGTGCGCGTGTAGTAATCGAGACCGCGTACCAGCGTGGGGTCCTCGATATAGGAGATGCCCGCGCCGTCCAGGTAGGTTTTCACGGCCTGGTAGTGTACGCGACAGTCATCGCACAGGTAGTCCGAGATCTTCGGGGCGCCCTCCATGACCTCGGCGCAGCCGGGGTTCTTGCAGTCGAAGGCGCGCAACGGGTTGATCTCGGCGCGGCGCATGCACTCCTCGCACATCTGCTCGGCGTGGGCGTTCATGTACTCGCGCACGGCCTCGCGGTACTTCGGGCGGCACTGCTCGCAGCCCATGGAGTTCACCAGCAGGCGCGTGGCGTCCATGGGGACGCCGATGGCTGCGTAGAAGCGCATGAGCATGATGATGCCCTCGGCGTCGACGCTGGGGTCCTCCGCGCCCAGGCACTCGATGCCCACCTGGTTGAACATGCGCTGACGGCCCTTCTGCGGACGCTCGGCGCGGAACATCGGGCCGGCATACATGAGCTTGGCCGGAGCCGCGCCCTGCGGCACCAGGTCGTGCTGTACCACGGCGCGCACCACGCCCGCGGTGCCCTCAGGGCGCAGGCTCAGACGGCTTTTCGCCTTGATGGTGCCGCCGTCGATGACGCGCTTGAAGTTCTCGCCGGAAATGGCGGTGAACATCTCCTTGGACACCACGTCGGTGGCCTGACCGATGCCGCGCACGAACAGGTCGGTCTGCTCGAACAGCGGCGTTTCGATGGGCTGATAGCCGTAACGGGCGAAGATGCCGAACGCGGTGTCGCGGAAATGCGCCCAGAACTTCGCCTCATCGGGCAGAAGATCGCGCGTTCCCTCCGGGGAGTTGATTGCCATGACGGTTCCTTACTTCCAATAGCTTACGTTCCGATGGTACGGACGGTTGAAAACGGTTAACCCTTGCATTGTAGCGCAGACGCCGCCATACGGCGGCCCGCCTGCCGCGGCCCCACGCAATCAGCGCGGCGAAACGGCCGGCGGGCGCGGCAATTGCCCGCAGACAGCGGCCGGCAAACACGGCGGTTGCGCGCAAGCGGCGGCGAGCGACGTTACGCAGGCTCGCCGAAGCTGCGCAGCACGCCCATGAGCGCGTCGTCGGGACGATGGCGCAGGCGCGTGGCGAGCAGGCTGCGGGCCACGTTGGCAAGGCCGGCATCGCAGGCGGCGGACAGGGCCGCATCGATGACGTCGAGCGTCTCGGACGCGGGCGCGCAAGGGATGCCCTCGGCGGCAAGGGCCGCCTCCACGCCGCCTGCCGGCGGGATGGATGCGCCGGTCTCGGCCACCAGCTCGCGCAGCTCGGCCGTGGCCTGCATGGCGATGGACGGCGATGCCTCGACCGCTTTCAGATAGCATGCCACGCCCGCGTCGGCGCTGCCGCGCTTCCACATCACGTATCCCAGCTGGTAGTACATGAGCGCGATGTCGGTAGGCTGCAGGGAGACGCGAAGGCCCACGCGCAGCACGTCGAAGGCGCGGCCCATATCGCCTTGGAGCATATAGGCGCGCCCGAGCACCCGATAGCCCATGGCGCACGACGGGCCCATGGCCACGGCGGCGCGGCCGTAGCGCAGCGCCTCGTCGGCGCGCTCGAACGAGCGCTCCAGCAAGTGCGTGACCTCCAGGTGGCACAGGTAGAACGAGTCGGGCACCACACGCACGCGCTTGCCGGTGTCGGCCACGGCATCGGGGACCGCGACGCTTTCGGATGCCGGATCGGCTGCAGACCCCTGACCAGGGTCGACGGGATTGCCATCAATCGGTACCGGCTGCGTTGCACGAGAAACGTTGTACAGCACCCTGGCGCTGTAGCTGTCGAACGCACGGTACACCTCTTGGGAGCCGTCGGCGAAGCCGTCGAGCAGCTGAGCCTCGGCGATGGCGCCGATGAGCGCTTCCACGGCAGCTGCGGGATCGGTCTCGGCAAGCGAATGCGCGCGGCCGAGCGCCACCAGGCAGCGGTCCTCGCCCAAAAAGCGCCCCACCACCGCGTTCTGATCGGCGGCGTCGATGGAGCCCTCGGCAAGCGCGGCCATCAGGCGCGTGCAGGCCGAGACGGCGCGCTCGTCCTTCGCTTCGAGCGCGGCGGACTGCACGCGGCGCACGGCGGCGATGGCCTCGGTGGCGCTCTGCGCTTCCACAAGCGAATCCGCCAGGCCCTCGGCCATGCGGCGATACGCCGTGTCGTATTCGATATCGAGATCGCGCTCGCACTTTGCGCCCAAGGGCCCTTGCGCCCACGTCGGAAGCTCACCTGCCTGGTCATCAGCGCTCCACGACTCGAACACGGGGTGCATCACGCGCTGGCGCGGCACCTGGGCGTCGGCAACGTCATAACGCGCTCCCGCGACATCGAGCAGCTCACGGGGATCACCCGCGATAGCTTGCTTGAAACCGCCGCGCTCAGCGTACAGCGCACGGTCCACATCGACCTCGAACAGCGCCGTTTCCCGAGAATCGCGCAACTGCTCCGACGCGGCGGGCGCGCCCAGCACCGCGGGCACGGGCTGCTGCGATCCTGCGGCAGGCGCATCCTGCGGCGCCTGCGGGTCGGGCAGCGGGAACGCCATCAGCTTCACCTGGGCAATGCCCGGCTCGGCGGCGAAAGCGTGGTCGGCGAGCAGCAAGCCCACGCACATGACGTAGGGAAGCGCAGCCCCCTCTTCGCCGTCCGCAGAACCCGGCACCATGCCCTCCGGCGGCATGGTCAGGCAAAAAGCCGCCTGACCGGCGCCGATATCGCCCGCCAGCTCCACATCCACGCGCACGGGAAGGCGCAGCTGCTCGATAGCCAGCGCCAAACGGCAGCGCATCCCCCATTCGCCGCCCTCGAGCCCGGACGGGGCGCCAACGGGCATGCCGCCTGCCAGGTCCTGCTCGCCCACCGCGACGAACAGCTGCGCATCGGCCTGGCGGCACTCGTCAAGCCCCGCGGCATCGGCGCGATCGCCCATGCGCTCGCACAGAAGGATGAAGCGGTTGAGCGCCGCCTCTATTCCCCACAGCTCCCGATCGGAGATGTCGGCATCCTCCTGGTTGCGAACCAGATAGGCCAAGTGCGCGTACTTCGTGGAGCGCACCAGGCGCACCGCTTCGTCGGAAACGCCGCGCTCATGGATGGCGAACAGGCCCGCCTGCTCGAGGTTCTCCAGCAGAAGCCTGACGGCACCGGGGGCCTCGAGCTGAGGGTCTGACAGCGCACGCTGAACCTGGCCCGCAAGCTCGCGCAGCGCCTCGAACGGTTTTTCGGGCCCCAAAGCGTCGAAGACGCCCATAACGCCGCGGCTGGGAACGGCCGGCGCGCCCATGGCCGGCCGGAAGCACAACGCGAAATACGCACGGGCCATGAACTCCTTGTAGGTCATAGCCTTGCGCTCGTCGAAGCGATACCACGTGTCGGATACCTTGTATAGATCGGCCGTTCCCTTGTACGCCGCCACGCAGCGCGCCGCATCGCCTTCGCCATCGCGCACGTACACGTACCCGGCGGTTTTCACCGCGTCCTGGGCAACATCGTTGAATCGCGCGATCTCCATGTCGGGCGTGCGGGCCGGCGGGGCGACCTGCGGCTCATCGCAGGCGAACACGCGCCCGTACCTGTCCAGATACGCCACGATGCGCATAGCCTGGTCGCTGGGGGAATCGCCTTCCAGATGCACCAGGTACATGCCGCCGCTTTTCGGCTTCGGCCGCATCACGCGACCGCCCACCACACCGAACGCCCCGGAAAAAACCGTGCCGTCGGCGAGCGCGGGCACGGCGTTGCGCAAAACCTTGCAACGCACGCCCAACAGCTTCTCGTGCGGCTCAAGCCGCCACAAGCCTTCTTTTCCCGCAACCTTTTGCACGCTGAACCATCCTTTCAAATGCCGGCGAATAGCTTACCAGAGTATGCGAGAAGCCGCCGACCCGCTGGTCGACGGCTTTCATCGTCGATGGATGCGTTGCAGCGAAAGGGGCTTCCGAACCGGACACTTAACGCTACGTCCCCGAAGAGTCTGTTGCGAACACGCTTAAGGCCAAGCTCCCGAAGTGTCCGCACCCAAAGCGTCCGTAGCGAAACGAAAACGCCGCCTGCCTTTTCGGCAAGCGGCGTTCTGCGATCGAAGCCTATTGCGCTGCGATTTCGGGCGCTAGCCCTCCACGCGCTGGGAGTTCTCGAACGTGAAGCGACCCATCTTCACGCCGCCCAGGATATGGATGTGGAAGTGCTTGACCGTTGCGGCGGAGTCGGGGCCGGTGTTCATGACCGTGCGAAAGCCGGACTCGCGCACGCCCTTGAGCTCGGCGACCTTCGGCACCACGGACAGCATATGGCCGAGCACCTCGGCCGGGATGCCGTCGCACAGGTCGTCGTAGTGCTTCTTCGGGACAAGCAGGGTATGCACGGGAGCCTCGGGCTCGATGTCGTCGAACGCGAAGCAGATATCGTCCTCGTACACCTTGTTCGTGGGGATCTCCCCGGAGATGAGTTTGCAGAACAGGCAGTCATCGGCCATTTGAGGTTCCTTTCGTCGAAGGGGTGCGGCGGCGCGGCGCCGATCCGCACGAACAGTTTACCGCACGGGGCCGCACCGCAACCCCGTGAACCTGTCGCAGCGGGAACTTCCCCGCCGGTCGGTGCTTACAGATGCGAAACCACCAGATCGCCCATGCCGGCGCAGCCGACCACCTTGTCGGCGGGCGTCGCGGCGTCCTTCAGGTCGCCCGTGCGCCAACCCTCGTCGAGCACCTCGGTGACCGCGCGGCGGATATCGTCAGCAGCCTCGTTCATGCCGAAGCTGTAGCGAAGCATCATCTCGACGGACAGGATCTGCGCCAGCGGGTTTGCAATGCCCTTGCCGGCGATATCCGGAGCGCTGCCGTGGCTGGGCTCGTACAGCGCCGTGGAGTCGCCAAGGCTTGCGGATGCCAGCATGCCAAGGGAGCCCGTGATCTGCGCGGCCTCGTCGGAGAGGATGTCGCCGAACATGTTCTCGGTGACCACTACGTCGAAGTCGGCAGGACGGTTGATCAGCTGCATGGCGGTGTTGTCCACCAGCAGGTCCTCGATCTGCACGTCGGGGTACTCCTGCTCGCCGATGCGGTGCACGATCTCACGCCACATGCGGCTGGTCTCGAGCACGTTGGCCTTATCGACGCTGGTCACCTTGCCACGGCGCTTGCGAGCAGCCTCGAACGCCTGGCGGGCGATGCGCTCCACCTCGTACTCGCGGTACTCGAGCGTGTCGTAAGCGCGCTGGCCCTTGGCGCCATCGGTGCCGGCGCCTTCCTCGTCGTAAAAGCGCTCGCGCTTGCCGAAGTACAGACCGCCGGTGAGCTCGCGCACGATCATGAGGTCGACGCCCTCGATGACCTCGGGCTTGAGCGTGGAAGCGCCCGCAAGCGCATCGAAGATCTGCACAGGGCGCAGGTTGGTATACAGGCCCAGGCCCTTGCGGATGCCCAAAAGGCCCGCCTCGGGACGCGGCGCGCCCGGGTCGGTGGTATCCCACTTCGGCCCGCCCACCGCGGCGAGCAGCACGGCGTCGGCCGCCTTCGCGGCCTCGAGCGTGGCTGCCGGCAGCGGATCGCCCTCCGCGTCGATGGCAGCGCCGCCGATAAGCGATTCCTTGCAATCGAAGCGCGTGCCGTACTTCGCGCCGACGGCGTTGAGGACCTTCACGCCCTCCGCGATGATCTCAGGGCCGATGCCATCGCCCGGCAACAGGCAGATGTCGTATTGCTTCGTCATGATGCGAGCCTCTTTCAAAAGGTGATTCGGTTACGTTCACATAGTAACGCACTAGGGCTTCCAAACAGCCTATTCCCGTGGGAAATATGGATATGTCCACGCAGGACGATGCGCGCTTTGGCGACGAAGCGGCGGCGCCGTCATCCGGGCGTTTTCGCGAAATGGGCCGCTCCATTGCCGGAGGTGCTGCTTTTTGGGCCGCGCGGGGCTTGCCGCGGGCACGGCGGCTCAGGCATACTCGCAAGCAACAGCCCCTACGCCCAAGGAGGCCTTATATGGAAGGGTTCTTCGCCATCAAATGCCGCAACTGCGGCGGCCCCATGTACTCCCACCAGCAAAACCGCAGCTTCGATTGCGCCTATTGCGGGGCGAGCACGCCCTGGGCCGAGGGCGGACCGGAGCCGGCACCCGCCATGGGCATTCGCCATACGCCGCTTCAGGTGGTCGACGGCCTGCTGAAGCTGACGCACGTCTCGCAGCTTGAGCCCGCGCAGGATTCCGATTGGTACTACTACAAGCCCTACTGGCGCAACATGTCGCTGCTCGAGCGACTGCTATGGGAAGACCCCGCAACCGCCGACGAGTTCCAAAACGCCGAGCACATGAGCGTCCCCTGCCCGTTTTGCGGGGCGGCCTTCGAGGGCAAATCCACCCAAAGCGTGTTCGAGTGCCCCTCGTGCGGCAACAAGATCGGCGTCGCCGACCTGCTCAAACCCGGCACGTTCAGCAAGCGGCTTTCCATGGGAACGGGAGCGGAATACATCCCTGAGCAGGCCCTTCCCTGCCGCATCTCCGCCCAGCAGGCGCGCGCGAACGCCCTTGCGCTTGCACACCAGCACCCCGAGGCCTTCGCCGGGCACGACGTGGATAAGGCCATCGGAGAGCAGATGGCGCTCACGTACGTGCCCGTGGAGCTTGCCGACCTGCGTATGATGGCGTCCTTCCCCGGCAAGATGCCGGGGAAGGAATCGCAGGTGTACTTCGAGGTGCTCGATTGGGCATGGCCGAAGACCTATTTCGTCGACATACCGCTCATGGGCCTGCTCGAACCGTGGGATTTCTCGACGGTGGCCCCGTTCGACCCCGCCATGCAGGAAGGCGATTTCCGCGTCATAGCCGTCGAAGGCCTGCTGAAGAAGAGCGCCGTCATCGACAAGCTAACGTATTCGCTGGCGGGAAACGATGCCGAGAAGGCGTTCGGCTACGGCAAGAAGAGCATGCGTCAATGGGCCCGCAGCGTGCGCAAACACGCATCGGGGTTGATGCTCGTGCCCGTCTATTACGTCGATCGTCCCACCTCGGACGGGCGCGATGGCGAGCAGGTACGCATAGCCGTGAACGGGCAGACGGGCCGCGCCGCAGCCGTGGTGTTCAGCGAGAAAAAGGAAATCCACGTGCAGGCGCCGCTCAACCCCGGCCTTTATCTGTCCGCCGAGAGCACCGTGCATGCAACGCCCATCGAGGTGAAGTACGCGAAATCGCCGTTTTTGTACAAGATCATCCGCATCGGCGGCAACGGGGGCGCCGTCCAAACGGCAACGGCCGGCGAAGGCACGTACCGGGAAGAGAAACCGCGCCGCAAAGGCCTGCTCAGCAGGCTGTTCGGGGAGTAGACGCGTCCCGCCGCACATCCCTGAACCGCAAATGAACAGGGGACGGAGGTGTGTTCACGGTTGGTGAACTGGGGGCGCAGGCGCATTCGCAGCCAAAAGCAGGTGCGAACCGGGGTAGAAGCGCGTTCACGTGTGCAAACAGAGAACGCGGACGCGTCCAGGGAGCATTGCCTGCCCTGAAAGCAAGAGGGCGGCTTGCCATGCGCAAGCCGCCCTCTTCTCAGTTTGCGGTTGGTACCCCACTCCCCCCTCGGAGGGGGGGGACAGTGCACAGGGGACGGAGGTGTGTTCACGAGCTTCCTTCTGCATCGTGAAAGCCAACCGTGAACACACCTCCGTCCCCTGTTCACGAGTCGGCGCCGCTAAAGGCTATTCGATGCCGAGCACCTTGCGGGTGCGGTTGATCAGGCCGCCTTCCTCGATGATCTCGCGGATGAACGGCGGGAACGGCTGGGCCTTGAACGTTTCACCGGTGGTGGTGTTGGTGATGACGCCCGCATCGGCATCGACGTCCACGACATCGCCCTGCTTGATGGCGTCGACGGCCTCGGGGCATTCCATGATGGCCAGACCGGTGTTGATGGAGTTGCGGTAGAAGATGCGCGCGAAGGACTTGGCGATGACCACGCCCACGCCTGCGGCCTTGATGGCGATGGGCGCATGTTCGCGCGAAGATCCGCAGCCGAAGTTCTCGTCGGCCACGATGATGTCGCCTTTCTGCACCTTCTTCACGAAGTCCTTGTCCAGATCCTCCAGGCAGTGCGCTGCCAGCCACTCGGGGTCGGAGGAGTTGAGGTAACGGGCCGGGATGATGACGTCGGTGTCGATGTCGCGGCCGTAACGATGCGCGGTACCCTTGAAATGCATGATCGGTTCCTTCCCTTATCCGTTATTCCGCAATATCCTCGGGCAGGCCGATGTGGCCGAGCACGGCGCTGGCCGCGGCAACCGCCGGGCTTGCCAGGTAGACCTCGGACGTGGGGTCGCCCATGCGGCCGACGAAGTTGCGGTTCGAGGTGGACACGCAGCGCTCGCCGGCGGCCAAGATGCCCATGTAGCCGCCCAAGCACGGGCCGCACGTGGGCGTGGAAACGGCGCAATTGGCATCGAGGAACACGTCCATCAAGCCCTCGGCGATGCACTGCTTGTACACGGCCTGCGTTGCCGGGATGACGATGCAGCGCACGTCGGGGTGCACCTTGCGGCCGCGCAGCACATCGGCGGCCTGACGCATATCCTCCAAACGGCCGTTGGTGCAGCTGCCGATGACGGCCTGGTCGATCTTCACGTCGCGGGATTCCGCCGCCGGGCGCGTGTTGGACGGCAGGTGCGGCCATGCAACGGTAGCTGGGATGTCGGCGGCGTCGATCTCGTACACGTGGGCGTACACGGCGTCGGGGTCGGAATGATATTCGGTATAGGGGCGCTCGGTGCGGCCGTCCATGTAGGCGCGCGTGATGTCGTCGACCTCGATAAGGCCCGCCTTGCCGCCGGCCTCGATGGCCATGTTGGAGATGGAAAGGCGCTGGTCCATGGACATGCTGCGGATGGCGCTGCCCGTGAACTCCATGGCCTTGTACAGCGCGCCGTCAACGCCGATCATGCCGATGATGTACAGGATGACGTCCTTGCCGGTGACGCCGGGGGCAAGCTGGCCGTCGATCTTGAACAGCAGGCTTTCGGGCACCTTGAACCACGCCTTGCCCGTGGCATAGCCCACGGCGGCGTCGGTGGAGCCCACGCCGGTGGAGAACGCGCCGAGGGCGCCATAGGTACAGGTATGGGAATCGGCGCCGATGATCAGATCGCCCGCGCCCACGACGCCCTGCTCGGGCAGCAGCGCGTGCTCGACGCCCATGCAGCCGACCTCGTAGTAATGCGTGATGCCCTGTTCACGGGCGAAATCGCGCACCTGCTTGGCCTGCTCGGCGCTTTTGATGTCCTTGTTCGGAACGTAATGGTCGGGAACCAGGGCGATCTTGGTGGGGTCGAACACCTTCTCCACGCCGATCTGCTTGAAATTCTTGATGGCGATAGGCGACGTGATGTCGTTGGAAAGCACCAGGTCGAGATTGCACTCGATCAACTGCCCCGGCTCGACCTCGTCAAGCCCCGCATGGGCGGCCAAGATCTTCTCGGCCATAGTCATGGGACGTGCCATGTTCGCTCCTTCGATTTGCAGCCTCGTTTGCCCGCATACCGGGCGTTTTGAAAAACTGGCTGATTGTACCACCGGCGATTCCCGAAAATATGGAAGAGCCCCGATGGGGCTCTTCTTCGTAACATATTGTTTACGTTTGCTAACGCGAAGGGCGTGTCCGGCTGCTGAAGCTAGACCCGGCAAGGGCCCGAACACGGCCGTCCGAGATACCGTGCGTCGCGGATGGCCGTCGTTGCAAAACCCAGCACTACCAGGTTCCGGCGTAAGCGCCGTAGTAGCTGGGATCGACAGCGGCCACGAACGCAGCGAGCATGCCGCCTATCATGACGGTGAAGATGATGCCGGCGAGCATCCATACGGCGAAACCGATGGCGGAGAACTTCACCGCATCATTTTTCACCTGGGGGTACTTATCTGCATTGCACACCCAGGCAAGCAGGATGCCCGGGATGCCCACCAACGCGCCGATGACGAACCAGGCGAACTTCATGCCGCCCGACAGCTTCATGAGCGGCGCCGGGGGATACACCGGCTGCGCATACATGGGCTGTTCGTAGGGCTGATGCTGCTGTGCCTGCGCATACGGCTGCCCGGGCTGGGGCTGGGTCGGAGGCACCTGGGAAGCGCCGGGGCCGCTTTGCGGCTGGTCGCCGGGCTGAGCTTGAGGCTGCTGCTGAGGAACAGGCTGGGCGGGCGTCTGCGGGGAAGCCGGCTGCTCGGTCTGCGGAATGGGGTTATCGTTATGCTCGGTCATGATCGGACCTTTCTCTTGATTGCAGGGGCCGCGTTCGGACCCCGCTTCGATATCCCCAGTATACGCAACGCCCAACCGCTTTAGGCAAACCGTTGCCATCCCGATGCAAAACGGGCGGCCCCGTGGACCGCCCGTTACCTTTGCTTCTTTTCGCTATACGCCCCTACCGCTTCGCGAGCGCCGTGCACAGCGCGTCGAGCAGCGTGATGGCGAAATGCTGAGCCGAACGGCCCACGCCGGCGTCCTCCCACATGCTGCCGGGAAGCTCGACGGCGATGCGCGCCGGATCGGCCTGCATGGCCGCCTCGAGCGCCGACTCCAGGCGCATGGACAGCGTTTCCTCGGGGGCGAACCCCACGCGAGGAGCGTTGCCCGTCTGCTCCTCGGGCAGCACGATGTGCACGAGCAGCATCTGCTCGTCGGGCGCCACCAGCAGGTTATCGGCGCTGACGATCTTCGATGCAGGGTTGGTGGCAAGCGCCAGGTTGCTCATACGCGAAGCCACGCTGCGCGTGAACTCCTGCGTGCCGAACAGGCACAGCGCGTTGCGCTCGAGCACGCCGGCCGCACGCGCGAAGCCCAGGTGAGAGGAGCCGCGCACGGCCTCCTTGCCCTCCCAGGAATGATGCAGGTTGCGGATGGCGGCATACGTGTACGCACCGGCGATGCCGTCGGTGGGCAGGCCCAGGTTCGTCTGGAACTTGCGCAGGGCAAGCTCGGTGAACGCGCCGAAGATGCCGTCGATGTCGCCGCAGGCGAAGCCGAGCGCGGAGAGCGCCTTCTGCAGCTGCTGCACGTCATGACCGTGGAAATGGGGCATGCGCAGGTACAGCGTGCGGTCGCCCAGGCAAAACGATGCGTCCACCAGGGCAGCCCACGTTTTCTCGTCCACCTCTTCGCCGCACTCGAGCTGCGCCTGGGAGCGGAAAGCGGCAACGGCCTTCGCCGTTTCAGGCCCGAACAGGCCGTCGACGCAAGCCTCGTCCAGAAGCCCGATGCGGGAGAGACGATGCTGCACGTCCTCGACTGCAGCTCCGGAATCGTTGAGTTTAATGGTTTCCATTGCACCCACCTACTTCAGTCGGTTCACAAACCAATCGGCCATGGAGATCAGCATGTCGCGCGACAGGGACGGCCCCACCTTTTCCACCAAGCGGCCCTTCGCGGCGTTGGTCAGGTTCTCAGCATAGCTGCGCGCATACTCGACGCTGCCCGTTGCCTGCATGATGTCGACCGCCTCGGCGAGCACCGCCGGGTCCTTCTCCTTGGCTGACAAGATCTGGATAAGGCGCTCGCGCGCCTCAGGGGCGGCGTTGGCCAGGGCGTGCACCACCACCAGCGTGCGCTTGCCCTCGGTGATGTCGCTGCGGAAATCCTTCTTCGTGGACTCCTCGCTGCCGATGAGGTTGAGCAGGTCGTCCTGGATCTGGAACGCCAAGCCCGTATCAAGGCCGTAGCTGCGCAGGGCCTCCACCTCTTCTGCCGTGCCGCCGCCGATGATGGCGCCCACGGCCAGCGGCACCGCACCGGAGTAATGGGCGGTTTTATGCGTGGCCATGACAAGATAGTCCTCGGGGGTGATGTCGTAGCGGCCGTCGCGCGCCCATCCGATGTCAAGGGCCTGGCCTTCAATGGTACGGCGCGTCATTTCGATGAGCTCGGAGATAACGCGGACCTTCGTATGATCGTCAAGGTCGGGGTCTTCCACGACCGTGCCGTTCACCAGGGACAAGGCAAGGTCGCCCGCGTTGATGGCAAGGCCGATGCCCTCCGTGCAGTGCATGCACGGCTCGCCGCGGCGAAGCTCCGCCTCGTCGGCGATGTCGTCGTGAATGAGGGCCGCGGTATGGAAGTGCTCGATAGCGGCCGCCGCGCTGGTGGCCAGGCGCATGTCGCCGCCCACGGCCAGGCATGCGGCGAAGCAGATGAGCGGGCGATGGCGCTTGCCGCCGTTTTCGCTGTACCGCTTCAGGGGCGTGTACAGATAACGATCCATGTCGGGATGCGTTCCCGTGGGAAGATAGGTGTTCACCAGATCCCCTACCTGATCGGCATAGGCCATCAGATAGCCTTCGAAGGTTTTCGGGGGTTCGGCTACGTCTGCGATGATCTCGTTGATGTTCTTCATAGCGCTTTCTTGATTCGAATCGCTTGCATGCTTCATGTCATGGTACCACAAGCGTCTTGCGCTCACGCGCCCCTCCGGACAAGCGGCGCAATCAGCCAAGGAACTTCAAATTGACCGCCGTCAAGACGCCCTCGCGGCTTTTTCTGTTATGATGGTGGGCGCGCTAACGCGGGAGCGTGGCGGAATCGGCATACGCAGCGGACTTAAAATCCGCCGCCGCAAGGCTTGTGGGTTCGAATCCCACCGCTCCTACCACGCAGACATGGCAACGGCCCGGATCGGTTCACCGATCCGGGCCGTTTTTCACATGTTCGCGCAAATCCGTTGCACTACGCCGCGGGCGCTTGCGAAACGCCAGGTTACGCTGCCGCTTGAAAGACGACCTAGCCTAGCTTGGCCGCGTCCAAAATGATGCCGTGCAGGATGTCCGTCTCGCTGACGGTGAACCCGTCCACGCCGACGGCATCCATGACCGCCTGCATGATGACCAGTCCCGCCACGATGACCGGGGCCCGGCCGGGATCCAAACCCACGACCTGGCTGCGCCGCTCCAGGGGCATGGCCGCAAGCTCCGAGTACTGCCGATCGAGCTGCTGGCGCGTCACGTGCGCCTTATGCACCTTCGTCGAATCGTAGACCCGCATCTGGTCGCGCACCGCGACCACCGTGGTGGCCGTACCCGCGACCGCCACCAGGCGCTCAGGCGCCACGCCGGCCTTCCCGGCTTCCCCGAGATGCTCGGCAAGCTGCTGCGCTACCCATTCGCGCGCTGCTTCAAGCTCGGCGGGTGCGGGAGGATCGGTGCGTATGAACTTCTCGGTGACGCGACGACATCCGATATCGAACGAATGCGCCCACGCCGGTGCTTGGCCCGCACGGCCCACCACCATCTCGGTGGAGCCGCCGCCGATATCCACCACCATAAGGTCCTGACCAGGGAAATCGCACGATGCGCCCGAGAACGACAGCCCCGCTTCCTTCCAGCCGGGGATGACCGAAAGGACGATTCCCAAGTCCGCCAGACGCCGCACGAACTCATCGGAGTTTCCCGCATCGCGCGATGCCGAGGTTGCGACCGCGATGGTCTTGGCGATAGGGGCGCCCTGCTCGGCAAGACGGTCGCGCACGGCGCAATAGCCTCCTACCGTTTCGGCGGTGTGCTCGATTGCGGCGGGCGCGAGCATGCCGGTGGCGTCGACCCCTTCGCCAAGGTTGGTGATGGCGTATTCGCGATCCACCTCTTGGATGGCGCCCGCGGCATCGACGTCGGCCACGAGCATACGGCACGTGACCGTTCCGATGTCGATGGCGGCATAGCGCCCTGCAGCAAAGCCTTGCGCACAGCTTTCGGTCATGGCAGCCCCCTTGCCTGTTTATTTGTAGCCGAACACCAGATCGAGCAGCGGCGAGTACCACGTATCGGGCGCCTGCACGCTATCGGAGGAGATGTTGGGCGTGATATTGGAGCCCTGCTGCGTTTCCTCCAGGTTCAAACCGCGCACGTTGGCGGATTCCTCGCCCTTCTTCACCCAACCGAGCTGCTCGTGGGCGCGCTGCTCGACGCCCGCATCGGTTTGCAGGGAATCGACGTCGGATTGCAGCGCTTGGTTGCGATCGACGAGCGCATCGTATTCGATGACCAGCTTGTCGTGGTCGCGCACGCTGCAATAGTAGCGCTGCGCGGTGGGATACAGGAACACCGTGGACATGACCAGGCATGCCGCCACGGCGGCGCCGATCATGAAGTTACGAGACCCCATGGCGCCCATAAGGGCATCTTTGGAGAAACGCGCATGACGGCGGTTGCGAGAAGGCGTGGACTCATCGGCCTGCATACGCTGGGCGCGGCGTTGGCTTGACCCCATCTGCCCTTTGTACACGGCTGCGCGCGGGGAATCGTCGCTCTCGGGCGCCTGCCCGCCGAACTGCTTCTCGAACGCGCGGCCGGCCTTGGCCTTGGCACGGGCCTTCGCCTTGGCACGGCGGCGATCGGCTGCCGTGATCCGACCCTCCTGCGCCTCTTCGGCGCGCTCATCACGCTCTTGCGAGGAAACGCGAGAGGAACGACGCGGCTCGGCGACGGCTTCGCCGCGCTTACGGGCGGCGCGGGATGCGCCGCGGCGCTGCTGTGCGGGATGCCGCAAGGCCTCCTCGTCGGAATAAGGCTGCGCGAACGCGTCCTCGGAAAGATAGGACAGCAAAGGCGAGCTTTGACGACGCGGGGCCTGCGAGGGACGCTGGCCCGCGCGGGCGCGACCCGCCTGCGGGCGCTCCGCCCGATCGCGATGCTGATGTTCCGGGTAACGGGAACCGCCTCGCTTGACGTCGTCGAACGAGAGGATATGAGCTTGCCGTGACATGGATGACCGCCCCTTAGCGCATGTGGTTCGATTGAGTGTGTGATTTGGTGCAAGAAGCATTCGGTAGGATAGCACATCGAGCGCCGCCGCGCCGCCGACGCCCAAGACGGAAAACCGCCCGTCTCCGAAGAGGAAACGGGCGGCTGGCATGCGGTTTAGCTTCAACGATGGGCGTCTTCGCGCCTTTAGAGGTCGAGCTTTTTAATATAAGCTCTCCATTTCTCGAACGAGTCGTCGCTGATGGCGTGTTCCATAAGGCAGGCTTCGTTTTCGGCAACGTCGGCGGGAATGCCCAGCTCCTTGTGCAAGAACTTCGAGAGCATGCAATGACGCTCGTAGATGGCCGTGCCATAGGCGAAACCAGCCTCGGTGAGGGTGACATCGCCGTAATACGGCTGCTCGGCAAGGGCCTTCTCCTTCAGCGCGGTGACCGCCTTGTTCACGGAAGCCTTGGAAACGCCCATTTTGTTGGCGATGTCGACAGATCGGACGGACACCTCCGTGGTGCCCCCGAGCATTACGATGGCCTCAAGGTAATCCTCGTGCGATTTGGACATCTTCTCCATTGGGCCCTCCTTTCATAGTTGCCCCCATAGTACCACAGGGCGACAGCATAACACCGAAAAGCGCACAGCTGCGCATTCCGGCTGTTCAAACGGCTGGTGAATTCGCGGGGAAACCCGAAGAGGAGAAAGTGGCCGACGAGGGTGGAGAGGGGGGGGTATGGAACCCTCGTCGGCCTGCTGATACGGCGGGGCCAGACGAGAAGAGCCCTGCCGCCGGGTCAGCAAAAGAAAGAGAGGCGTCTGATGGCTTTCGCGAAGGGGGAAACGCTTGCCATCGACATTTGTCAGTATAGGGTAACTTTAGTAAACCGTCAATAACTTTTTGGAGAAAGTTTTCCTAAGCAATCTTCTCATCTTGCGCGCTTGATTCGCGAGCTCGCTCGAGCGCTTCGTTTGCGTTCGACGCGGGCGCGGACGGGCTTCCCGTTGCCGGTTGATTCCCAAGCCCATCCGAACGCTTCCCAAGCGAACCTCCCCTGCCGCCCGGATATCGCGGAACGGCTGCGTCGCACGCTTCGCCTTCATATCGCGGAACGGCTGCGCCACATGCCCGGCTCTCCCCGACCGCAAGACCGTCGAATACGCAAAGGGGCCGGCATCAAGCCGGCCCCTCCCCTTGGTCGCATCTTCTATACCGCGGACATGCCCGCGGTTCGCCTATCTGCCGGACACGGCCTTGCCCATGTCGGCGGCCATGCGCGCCGCGGCGCTGCACCCCGTGCACCCGCCGCAGCCGCCCGAGCAACCGCGCGGGCTGTCGGCATGGCAGTCGCACATGCCTCGGCTCCACAGACGGCGCACCGCCCATACCGCCCATGCGACCACGATCAGCAGGACCGCCACGGTCGACAGGTTGAATTCCAAACCCAAGATCACGGTCTGACTCCTTCCCAACGCTGCGCACCGATGCCGGCGCGCGAAAATGTTTCCTTTGGATAATACTACGAACGACAGCGGGACGCCACCCGAAGGCGGCGTCCCGCTTAAAGCAGCTCACGTCTTCGCAAAACCGTCATCGATGGTTTTCTGGCCCGATACCGGTCTTGCAAGATGGGCGCAGCGCTACTTCTCCTGCTTCTCCTCACGCTTGGGCATGGGGCGGAAGATCTGGAACAGCATGGCGGCTGCGATGACGATGGCCACCACGGTGAACACGTTGAACTCGACCTCGCCGGTCGCAAGGCCGACGAACTGGTAGAGCATGGTGCCCACGCACCAGGCGAAACCGCACAGGTAGCCGATGGTGATCCAGAACCACTTCGGGGAGTTCTGCTGCTGGCGGATGGTGCCCATGGCAGCGAAGCACGGAGCGCACAGCAGGTTGAACGCACAGAAGGCGACGACGGCAGCGGTAGAACCGCCGAGCATCTGCAGGAAGCCGAACCACAGCTGCGGGTCAGCCTCGCCGTAATCGGCCAGCTGCGTGATGATGCCCACGGTGGCAACGACGTTCTCCTTGGCCACCAAGCCGGTGACGGCGGTCGCCGTAGCCTGCCAGTTATCGAAGCCCAGCGGCGCGAAGATCCAGGCAAGCAGGTTGCCCAAGCCGGCCATGAGGCTGTACTCCATGTAGTCGGGGGCATCGGAGTCGAGCAGGCCGAAGCCCTCGCCCGCATCGCCGAAGTTCATGAGGAACCAGATGACGATGGTGGACAGGAAGATGATGGTACCAGCCTTGATGATGTAGCCCTTCACGCGCTCCCACATGGACAGCAGGATGGACTTCACCGTGGGCATATGGTATTCGGGCAGCTCCATGACGAACGGAGTGGCGTCGCCGGCGAACAGCTTGGTCTTCTTCAGCATGATGCCGGAGAGGATGATGGCGATGACGCCCAGGAAGTAGAACATGGGGGCCACGTACCACGTTGCCGACGAGTCGCCGGATGCCAGCGCGCCGAACACGAGCGCGATGATGGGCATCTTGGCACCGCACGGAATCATCGTGGTGGTCATGATGGTCATGCGACGATCCATCTCGTTCTCGATGGTCTTGGTGGACATGACGGCGGGCACACCGCAACCGGAGGCGATGAGCATGGGGATGAACGATTTACCGGACAGGCCGAACTTGCGGAAGATACGGTCCATGATGAACGCGACGCGGGACATGTAGCCGCACAGCTCCAGGATGCCCAGCAGCAGGAACAGGATGATCATCTGCGGGATGAAGCCGATGACGGCGCCGACGCCGGAGACGATGCCGTCGTTGACGAGGGACTGCAGCCACGGCGCGACGTCGGCCGCTTCCATGGCATCGGCGATGATGGCGCCAAGACCCGGGATCCACAGGCCCCACGTGCCGTCGGCCGGATCGGGCTCCTCGACCTCAAGGGCCTTCTGGTAATCGGCGAACGTGATGGTCTGCTCCTCCACGTTGCCGTCCTCGTCCTCTACCTCCATAGAGGCCACGGCATGGGAAGCCTGCGCCTGCTCGTCGAAGTCGGCGACGATGGCCTGCGCCTCCTCGTATTCGGCCAAGGCGTCCTCGTATTCGGCTACGGCGTCCTCATCGGCGTCGTCTTCAGGAGCTTCGGGCTCCTCGGCGGCCAAGGCGTCGAGCACTTCCTGCGATTCGTCGGAGGGCAGCTCGGATTCCTCATCCTCGCCCAGGATGTTCTCAACATAGGCCACGACCTGGGAATGAGCATCCTCGTATTCCTCGGTGGCCTCGTCGAACGCGGCGTTGCCGGTGTAGAGCCAGCCATCGCCGGAGATGCCGTCGTTGGCCCAGTCGGTCACCACGCCGCCGCCAACGGAGACCGCCAGCCAGTACACGAAGAACATGATGACGACGAAGATGGGCAGGCCCAGCCAGCGGTTGGTGACCACGCGGTCGATCTTCTGCGAGGTGGTCAGGCCCGTGCGCGTGCGCTTGACGGTCTTGTCCACAACATGGCTGATGGCGTCATAGCGCTCGGCGGTGATGATGGACTCGGCATCGTCATCGAGCTTGTCCTCGATGGAGGTGCGGATAGCGGCGATGGCGTCCAAGTCGGCCTGGGAAAGCTTGAGGTCGGCGATGGTCTTGTCCTCGGCCTCGAACAGCTTGATGGCGTACCAGCGCGCAGCGTTGGAAGCGACCTTATCGCCGAGCACGCCCTCGATCTTGACGAGCGCCTCCTCAACGGCGGCGTCGAACCTCATCTGCGACGCAGGGACCTTGTTGCTTCGAGCGGCATCGATGGCGGCCTTGACCACATCCTCCATGCCGCGGCCCTTCAGCGCCGAGGTGGGGATGATGGGGCACCCGAGTTCGCGGGACAGGCCGTCGACGTCGATCTTGTCGCCGTTCTTCTCCACCAGGTCCATCATGTTCAGGGCGATCACAACAGGAACGCCAAGGTTCAAGATCTGGCTGGTCAGATACAGGTTACGCTCAAGGTTGGTGGCGTCCACCAGGTTGATGACGGCGTCAGGGCCGCCTTCGAGCAGGTAATCGCGCGCCACGATCTCCTCGGGCGAATACGGGGACAGCGAGTAGATGCCCGGCAAGTCCGTGATGGTCACGTCCTTGTCGCGCGTGTACTTGCCTTCCTTCTTCTCGACGGTGACGCCCGGCCAGTTGCCAACGTATTGGTTGGCGCCCGTCAGGTCGTTGAACATCGTCGTCTTGCCGCAGTTCGGGTTGCCGGCAAGGGCAATGCAGATTCCCATGATCTACCTTTCTTGCGAATCGATCCGGCTTCTTATGCTGTGCGGGATTCGACGTCTATCAATGTCTCATCATGCCAGGTCAGAAGCCTATTTTGAGTTAGGTTACGGTAACTCGTTCCGGTAAAAAACGGCGCACTTGCGCCATTGCCCATCGACAGTCGATGCGCCGGCTGCTACGCCGACGTACGCGCTAGTCGATGAGGATGCACTCCGCCTCGCTTTTGCGCAGCGACAACTCGTAACCGCGAACCGTCACCTCGATCGGATCTCCAAGCGGCGCTACCTTGCGCACGTACACCTCAACGCCTTTCGTGATGCCCATGTCCATGATATGGCGCTTGAGCGCGCCCTCTCCGCTAAGGCGGCGCACCGTAGCAGATTCGCCGATCTGCACATCACGCAGCGTTTTGCCCTGAATCTCGGCCATCTAGCCCTGTCCTCGCTTTCTTGTGCTTCTCTCCATGCCTTTATACTGGCGGCTGCAGCGCAGCCGCACGAACGGCCGCAGCGTTGCCTCGCTGCGGCCGGATTCGCCCATTGCGACGGCAGAACGGCTATGCCGTTGCCGCAGAGGTGATGATATGGGACGCCGCCTGGCGGCCGATGGCCACCTGCGCGCCTTTGACGGAGACGATCAAGTCTCCCGCCACGCCCGAGACCACCTTGACCTCCGCTCCTTCCACGAAGCCGAGGTTTTCCAGATGATGCTGCAGGTCGCCCTTCCCGCGCACTTTGACGACATGCGCGGACTCGCCTTCTTTCAGAAAGGAAAGCGGCATCTGCTGGACGGACACGCTAGAAGCTCGCGCAGCCTTCGCCGCAGCGCTTGCCATTGCAGTCTCCATGATGTTCTCCCTTCATTGTTAGACGCATACAACAGAAGGATGTTATATCAAATTGACTTTTAATGGAAGCCCTGGGCAACTTTTTGTACGCTGCGGGTAATTTTTCAAAGTTTCACCACATTTACTTCGCAATGGGCCGTACGCCGCCGAAGACGCCGAACGCGCAGGCGCGGAGTACGCCCAGCGCCGTATCCCGCTTTCCGCCCTCCTTGCCCGCAATCGTCGAAACCGCCCGCAGGGGCCCCTCGCGCAATGTCGGAAGCGAGCCTCCTGCAGACAGACGGCACGAGCCCCGGCACCGAGAGCGTTTGCAGGAAACGCCTTTAGCCACCGTTTGTCTGAAGAACGGGAAATTCATCTTCCATCTGTACTTTCGCAGGAATATTATGCGTACCGTGAATAATCCCCCTTTTCGCAATGCCGAAGGAGGCGCCAAGCCCATGCAAGAGAATCGTTACATCGATACGCGCGGATGCGTCTGCCAGCCCGTCGAATTCACCGAGGCCGTTATCAACGGCCTGGCAGACGGTGGCGGACTATACGTTCCGCAGCATATCCCCGAGCTTACGCTCGATGAGATCTGCGAGCTGGCGCAGCTGCCCTACGCGCAGCGCGCGGCGCGCATCTACAAGGCTTTCGGCGTCGATCTGCCCGGACAGGTAGTCGACGAGCTGATGGCCCAGGCCTATGGCGACAACTTCGACGACGAGCGTATCTGCCCCATCACCTCCCTTGACGCCGACACCCACGTCCTCGAGCTGTGGCACGGCCCCACCAGCGCCTTCAAGGACATGGCGTTGCAGTGCCTGCCGCGCTTCTTCAGCGCATCAGCTGCCCAGCTGCGCGAGCAGGGCAAGCTCGACCACGATTTCCTTATCCTGGTGGCAACGTCGGGAGACACCGGCAAGGCCGCCCTCGAAGGCTTCCGCGACCTGCCTCATGTCTCCATCTCGGTCATGTACCCCGACGGCGGGGTGAGCGACATCCAGTACCGCCAGATGGCCACGCAGCGCGGATCAAACGTCAACGTGTGGGGCGTGCGCGGCAACTTCGACGATTGCCAGACGGGCGCTAAGAACGTGTTCGGCGACGCCGCCTTCGCCGAGAAGCTGCTCTCCGAGCACGGCGTCTCCCTTTCCAGCGCGAACTCCATCAACTGGGGCCGCCTGCTGCCGCAGGTGGTGTACTACGTGTCCGCCTACTCGCAGCTGGTCGCCGACGGCAAGCTTGCAGCCGGTGCGCCGCTTGACGTGTGCGTGCCTACCGGCAACTTCGGCAACATCCTGGCCGCGTACTACGCCAAGCGCATGGGCGTGCCCATCGACATGCTGTACTGCGCCAGCAACGAGAACCGCGTGCTCACCGACTTCATCAACACCGGCACCTACGACGTGTCCGACCGCCCGTTCGTGCTGACCCCCTCCCCTTCCATGGACATCCTGGTCAGCTCCAACCTGGAACGCCAGCTGTTCGAGCTGACGGGCCGCAACCCCGAAGCGATCGCCGGCTGGATGGCCGACCTGAAGCAGCAGCGCTGCTTCCGCGTGGACGAGGACACGTTCAAGGCCGTTCGCGAGCACTTCGCCGCCGACAGCGTGGACAACGCCGAGTGCCTGCGCACCATCAAGGAGGTGCTCGACAAGCACGACTACCTGCTCGACCCGCATACCGCCGTGGCATACCGCGCTGCACAGAACCTGCGCGGCGAAAACCCCGTGCTCATCGCCAGCACCGCCCACTGGGCCAAGTTCGGCAACAACGTGTACCGCGCCCTGCACGACATGCAGCCCGGCCAACCCCTGCCGGAAAACGTAGCCGCGCTTTCCGGCTGCGGCCTTAACGACCTGGTCGCCGACGAATCGGGCCACCACGACGTGCCGCGCGGCTTGGCGGAGCTCGACGGTCTGCCCATCAGATTCACCGAAGTCATCAATGGCACCACCGAGGATATCGAGAACGCGACGGAGCAGTTTCTCGCCGCCTTGGACAACGAATAGCAGCACACGAGGGGAACCGAGGGACTTTTCATGAGCAAACTATCCAAGCTTAAACCGATCGTCAGGCTTTCCGTGGTCAATCCCGATACGGAAAGCAACTCGGTGTTCGGCCGCGGCATCGCCAGCCTGTGCATCGGCGTGCGCGACACCGGCTCCTTGAATGCCGCAGCTAAGAGCATGGGCATGGCGTACAGCAAGGCGTGGCGCATCATCAAGGACACAGAAGCGGCCCTTGACGTGCAGCTTCTTTACCGCGATGGCGCTCACGGAAGCCGACTAACCGAAGATTGCGAGCAGATCCTTGCCGCATACCAGGCCATCGAGGAGCAGCTTCAGGCGCAAGCCGAGGATAGCTTCGAAAAGCAGGTTGATGGCCAGTAGCCTATAATCGCTCGGCCTGCGCGTCGTCTCAGGGGGATTTTCGACGAAAGCGCAGGTCGAGCAAATCGACCTTATCTCGCATGTTGTGGCGCGATGTCGGCACGCATCTTGCTGAGCAACCCAGCGCCGCACCACGCACCCCGGATCGGGCCGCCAGGCAATGGCGGCCCGATCCGTTTTCCATGCCTACGAAACCCAAATGCCCTCGTATCTTGGCAATGCCCATGCAAGGTACGCCGTCATAGAGCACGTCACCTTCAACTTCGCCGCCGGCGGCTGGGATGCAGAAGCATCGGCATATGCGCCGATAACGCCGACCGCCTCCCTTGCACGCCCCTCGGCCTCGTACCATACGCTGGGACGCCGCGAGAACGACAGCACCTCCCCATAGGCCACCTCTTGCGCAGGCGGCAGCATGGATTCGCCGTCCACCTCGGTTTCAAGCTGCTTATCGGCGAAGCACCGCCGCTCCGAGAACAGCTCCCGTGCCATATCCGTCAACGCATAGCGAACCTCGGCGATATTGCGCCCGAACAGGTCAAGCGTCGCGCCCTGCACCACCGTGCCATCCGCGAACGGGACGGTGCACGAGGCATCGGCGAACCACCCCTCCACCTTCTCGCACCCAGGTTTCAAGGCAATGGCACGCGCATCAGGGGAGGCGCTGTACGAGGACGACTCGTCAACGCGTTCGGACCAGCAAGGCTCTCGTTCGCCATCCACGAAATAACGCACCGTGGTGAAGGGGTTCACCACTTGCAGAGGCTTCGAAACGGCGCATCCCAGATACGCGGCATGCAGGTACGCGGTGGTCGCGCGCACGATGCACGCCAGCCGCTTTCCCTCCAAGTGCTCGCCGACCTGAAGCGTCCGCCCCGTTTCCTCAAGGAGCCCCGCTGGCACGATTCGGGCGCTTATGCCATAAATCGGCATCCCGCCGTAAGACGCCTCCTGCCCATCTTGGACCCATTCAGACCAGCTCCCATCCTTCCCGCACACGCGATAGCGCACATGAAAGCGCGAAGCGGCATCCCCGCCGAGCTTTATGCTGAGACCCTGCGCCTCGGCTCCCTCTTGCGAGGCATCGCGCCACGCTCCGGACGAGGCGATTCGCACGGCAAGTCCCGGCCCGCCCCCTTCGACCGACAGGTTCAAAGCACGCAAAGCCCCGGCACGCCCGCGTGTTCCCACCACGTTCGCCGCCGGCTGCGCATCAAGCCAAAGACGTTCCCTATCGAAAGAGACGCATGCACGGCCCACGATCTCGGGAACCTCGGAGATGGCCTCACCCTGGTCGTCGTCGGCGAACCATGCATACTCGTAGCGAATGCCTTCCGCATCGGCCGATGCGCCTCCGGGCCTGAACGCAGTCCGGGGATCGGGAACACCGAGCGAAGCGCCCACAGCAACCGTCGAGCCGTCTGCAGCGCCCTCAAGGTCGAAAAGACCGCCGCCCTCTGTGCCGAAACGAGCGTCTGCAAGATGCCACATATGCGATTCGTTGCCCCACTCCCCATCGGCATAGCCGTTCGAATGGAACTGTACGCGCGCACCGTTTTTCTGCGAAGCCCCCACGCGATCCAGCGCCATGCCGGAGCAATCGTTGAAAAGCCATTGGCGCGACCCTCGCCCATGCACCCACACCGCCTGCGCGCGATCGGCCCCCGCGCGACGCTGGAGCTCCGCCGCGCTTGCGTCGAAACGCGGCCCACCGCCAGCTTGGCCCAGGGAAAGCGAGCCGTCGCCGGCGCAAACGGGCACGAAGCGAAACGTCCCGGCGAAACGCTCGTCTTCATGCTCCACCGCTATCCAATGGCGCCTCGTCGAGGACGCAGAGGCGAACACGCTGCATCCCCGACCGGCCCGAGGCCCGTCAACGCCCAACTGCAGCGACGGCACCGTTGCCGGGGAGATGACAAGCACGCGGCCGGCCCATTGCGCCTCGCTAGCGATGCCCACCCGTTTCGCACGCTGCTTGACCCACTTCGTGGAAAAGCCGATAGGGGGATTGTCGGCCCGCTGGTAGTACCAATCCTTCCCGTAGTAGTAATAGTTCCAAAACCACGACCTCAGCTGAAAGCCATGCATCGCATCACGGTCGATGCGTCGAATCCACACCGAGTAATCAGATCCGGGATACTCGCGGTAATCGGTCCACACATGGCAGCCATCCCTATGGATGCCCGCTCCGGCCTCGTTATCGATGACCACGACTTTCGACCCCTCTTCCACGCCCCCCTTAGGCGCGCCGTCGACGGTATGGAACAGGGTGAAACGCGTATCATCGCCCGAATCCGTGTGCCACAGGTTATACGAGGCGTTCAACTCGTTATAGCTTCCGCATGCGATCTCGAGCTTGCCCCTCATGTGGTAATACAGCTCCGTTGTGAAATCGCATGCCATGGTGATCTTGGTGGCCACCCTGATGAACTGCCGCGAGGAGATGTCCCATTCAACCCAAGGCGTTTTCGCCGATACCTGCAAACCGGTGTACATATTCCCCGCCTGCTCGGCGCCTGCCCCCGCTTGCGCCGAACCGATTTCGCTCCAAAACCTGCTGGCATAACGCGCGCCATATCCGCGGAAGATCAATGACCCGTCCCACCAAGGCTCATCGGCAAACGCCATTCGGGGGTTGTACATAATCAGTCCAACAGCGACCGCCCCTAAGCCGAACACGAAACCACGGCGCGTGAGCACGCGCCCGTCCCCCGTTGGCGCGGCGCCTGATGCGGGAACGCGGCGCCTTCGATTGCGCATCGCGGTTTTACGCCTCTGCCTCACCATCGCCCCGCCCTTCCTTCCTGCAGCGCCCATCGAAACGACCTCAAGCCAGCCCACCTCCCAGAAACGCCAACAGATCGACCACCGTGGGAACGAGCACCAGCAACGTGGTAGGCGGCAAAAAGCAAACGGACAGCACCACATCGAGCTTCGTCGGCATCTTCCTGATATGCTCGAGCGCGGCCGCCTGTGCGCGCGAACGGGCAAGCGCGGCTTGGTTGGCAAGCCCCTGCGCCACCGATGCGCCCTGCTCTATGGCTTGGGTCAGCTGAGCGGCGAACGCGGTGACCTCCTGGCTTGCGCAGCGCTGCGCAAGGTTCGAAAGCGCCTTCGCGCGGGAATGCCCCAGCAGGTTGACCTCTTGATCCACCAGGCGGAACTCATCGGCAAGCGGGCCGCTCAAACTCTCGGCAACCTGACGGAAGCACTGTTCTACCGGAGATCCGGCGGCTATCGCCACGCCAAGCAGCTCCATGGCATCGGGCAATCCGGCATCGATGGCGGCGCGGCGCGCTTGGCGCCTCGATCGCAAATACAGCTGCAAGCCTCCGCAGCCCGCAAGCCCCGCTCCGCAAACGACGAACGCGAATACCGCCGGCGCCGCACGAAGCGCGATGCACGCCGCAACGGCGATGACCACGCAGCCCGAAACCGCGGCAAAGCACACGCAGCGCCAGGTCTCAGGCTCCAAAGCGATGCCCGCGCATCGAAGCCGTTCCCTTGACCGCTCCCGCTCCTTCATCGAAAGCGGGGCGAAATCCGCAAACGCCTCCACGGCACGCGACCACAAGCGAGCCGCGCCCGCATGGGCCCGATCCTTCGACGGACCGCCGGCTTGATCGGATCTTGCCCACGCCGGCATAAGCCCGCGCGCTTTCACCCCGGCCCAAGCGTTGAGCGCCTCGTAAACCGCCAACCCCGCAGCAATCGCCAGCAGGCAGATCGCGCAAAACGTCAGACCTTGCATGTATCACCCCCTAACCGGCGCGAGCGCGCCTAATACGAGAACCTTGTGATCCGACGGCACGCCGCAATACCCGCCACCTCCATGAGCGCAGCGCCCGCAAGCACGGCCCACCCCAGCGGGTTTTCCCGATAGAACAGGGAGAACGCCGGGTTCGTGGCAAACATGAACGCGAAGATCGCGGGCATGGCGCACGCCACCACCACCGTGGCCATACGCGTTCCTGCAAGTTCGCTGCGCAGCTCCTGCTGCATGAGGGCACGGCCCTGGGCATGCTCCGCGATCAGATCGAGAACCGCGCCCATCGACCCGCCGAAACGCTGCTGGATGCGCATGGCCGACGCCAACGCCGCAACATCGGCGTCGCCTGTGCTCTGCGCCATACGGGCAAGGGCCTGCACCAACGGCATGCCATAGGAAACGCGCGCGAGCACCGCCATCAGCTCCGAGCGCAGCGGCTCCGGAGCATGGTCGGCCGAAACCCGCAGCGCGCGCTCAAGGGTCAGCGAGCTTTTCACGCTGGCCGACAGCTGAGGCACGAGCCGCACAAACTGCCGGGAAAGCAGCTCGCGCCGTTTCGCCCGCGCGCGCAGCACGTACAGCGCCGCGGCGATGGCAACCAGCCCCATACCCAGCATCGCACCGAGCGGGCCGCTTATCCGTATGCCGAAAAATGCCGCGAACGCGCCCACGGTGCCCAAGCACAGCGTCCATGAAACCGGAGACGCCTCGATGCCCGCATCGCGCAGCATCCTGCCGAGCGGTCCTTCGGCATCCGCCTTCGCCGACTCGGCATCGCGCCTGCCCAGTTCGTACAACGCCCGGTCCGACGCTCGGGCATCGCTTTCCTCGGCCCTTTGCCGCAACCTCAAAGACAGGGCGGTGCACGCCACCGCCGCCGTCGCCAAAAGCACGCCGAAGGCAAGCGCCCCGGAGAAGAATCCCTTCATAGCCATCGCCTTCCTACGACCCGAAAAACCAAGACGGATCGAACCTCACCCCTGCCGCGAGCATGCGCCGCTTGATGCGCTGCGGCTGGACGCCGCACGCGCGCCAAGCTCCCGTGATACGACCGAACGCATCCACCCCGCGCGGCTCGAACCGGAACAGCTCGGCGCGGGGGATGACCGTCGCGCCCTCGGGCATCTGATCGACCGCCACGATGCTGGTAACGCGCCGCCCTCCGTCGCGCATGCGCTCCACATGGACGATCAAGCCCCCCGCAAGCGACTCCGCGATCTGCTGCACGATGACGTCGCGGCCCAGATCGGCATCGGCGTAACCCACCATGGTGCGCAGACGGCTCAGCGCATTGCCCGGGTCGTTGGCATGCACGGTGGTCATCGAGCCGGGGTGGTCGGTCTGCATCGCCTGCAGCATCTCATAAGCTTCCGCTCCGCGGCATTCGCCCACGATGATCCGATCGGGGCGCCGGCGCAGCGAGAGCGCCACCAGCTCGCGCATCCCGACGGCCCCTTCGCCTTCGATGTTGGCCTCGCGCGTCTGCATCCGCTCGACGTGCGCAGCGCGCAGCCGCAGCTCAGGTGTATCCTCGATGGTCAAGACGCGTTCATCGTCGGGAATGAACCCGGAAAGCGCGCCGAGCATGGTCGTCTTTCCCGAGCCGGTGCCTCCGGATATGATCACGGGGCACCGGGCGCGAACCGCCGAGCCTAGAAACTCCGCCATCACGGGGCTAAGGGCGTCTCGCGCCGTCAGATCCTCGATGCTCATGACGTCATCGCCGAACAGGCGAAGGTTGAGCGCTGGGCCGTCCGGGGCAAGCGGTGGCACGATGTAGGTCGCTCGCGCTTTGCCGCCCGGCAGCATGGCGCAGCCCATGGCATGCGCCTCGTCGCAGCGCATGCCCGCCTGCTCGGCGATCTTGTCGATGATGCGACGGAGGTGGTCGGCATCGTCGAACCGAACGTACGGGCAAGGTTCCAATCGTCCTGCGCGCTCCACGAACACATGCGGCTCCAAAAACCTTGCAACCCCGGCATCCATCGCCACGCCGCCGCCGTTGACGATGATCTCGGTGATCCCAGGGTCCTCCAACAACCCTTGCAAAGGGCCGTAGCGAAGGAAATCGTCGCCGACCGAACGGCACAAGCGGGCGATGTCGGGCTCCGCAAGGCCCAGGTTCCACGCCCGCACGGCCTCTTGCACAAGCGATTGGATAGCCGATTCCACCTCCACGGGATCGAAATCCCCCTGCAACCTGGTCGCAAGGCCTTCGCGAACCGCCCGCTTCAGGGCAAGCTCGGTCCCCCTATCCATCATGCTCGACCATACCTCCCGACAACATGCCACCCGCAACGAGTTGGACGCTGATGGTGCCCGATGCCTGCGCGCAACGAACGGCGTCCGCCTGCTCCGGCGTCAGCTCCAGCGTGATGGCGCTGTACGTCGCACCCTCGCCGGCGCCGTCGCCGCCCACCGACATCACCCGCGCCGAAGCGCAAAGCTCGTCCAGGCTGACCGCGCCGCCGGCGGCCTCGGTGACGCACACCACGCGAACCTCGTCGAACGGCTGGACCTGTCCGGCCACACCCGTCTCATCGTTGACCGACAGGGACACCGCCTCCATACCCGCGGCAAGCTGCGCGGCCAACCTTCCATCCGCCGCGCTGCCGGCGATCATCTGAGGCGATAGCTGAGTGTTCGCGGGAACGGACACCAATGCCCTGGCGCCTGCCACGCCGCCCGCGCCGTCAAGGGCGTCGGCACCGAGCGCATCGTCTTGGCGGAAGGCCTGGGGGACCTCCACAAGCTGCACCGCATCCGCGCCGAACTGATCGCCGGCGGCGACGTCGCGCGTGGTGACGACCACGCTGCGAGCGCCCTTCGTCGCTTGATCGACCGCCGCATGGGAAACCCCTGCCTGCCATAACCCGTACCCCACCGCCACGACCGCAACGGCCACCGCCGCCGCGGTCACCGCCGACATCTGCTTGAAACGCGCAGCTGCGGAATCCATCGAGCGAACGGCGTCGTCGATCGGGCGCTGCTCGCCCTCGTCCGCCTGCCCGACAGCCCTTCCATACGCCGCCCCCGGACGCCCGTTGGAACGCAACCGCCCCGACAGCGTCTGCCGCGAGGCGCGCCCCGTGTTCCTTCCGACCGACATGGTCGTCCTCCTTTCGCTATCCACCTAAACGGGCCTGAGCCTCCTCGGCTATCTCCCGAGGGAACCCCTCAAGCGCGTTTATCGCCGAGAACCGCCCCTGACCTGCGCCGCAGCCATCGTCGAAACGATGCACGCCGCATATGCGGGCATCAGGCCGCCAAACTTTCTGCGCCGCATACGGACGGGCGCTGAACACCCGGCTCGAAGCCACCTTCGCATCGGGGGCGGAGCTTACGGCAAACGGAAGGGCTTTCGCCTCCTCCACCTGCATGCCCACCACCCAGACCCGCTCGCTTTCGGCGACCGCCCGAGCGGGCGCCTCGTAGAACCACACGCTCACCGCGCCTTCCACCCCTTGCCCCCTGATTTGATCCACGATCGAATCGGCAAGGACGGCGCCCGCATCGTCGCCGTATTTCGCGGAGGCTGCTTGACCGGCGTCCATGCACGCCGACCTGGCGGCATCCAGGGCCTGCTCCTGGCGGGCCTTTGCGCCGTAGAGCACGGCGCAATCCGCCAAAAAGCCGAGCGTCATCACCAACACCAGGCACAACGCCACGGCAAGCGGCGCCACGTTTCCCTTCTCCCCTCGATATCGGCTCATGCGAGGCTCACCTCCGTCACCCGCTCGTCGACCACCGCGCACGCGACGTGACGCGACAGCCGCCCGCCATCGCGAAGCCCGGACAGCGATATCGGCGCCTTATAGGACACATCGTAGGAAACGGAGGTGAGAGCCGTGCGGCTTGAGACGCCGCTTGCGGAAAACGCATCCTCGCGCGCGTTCGATTCCACCCGCACCCCCGACACCGTCAAATCGCGACGACGCAGCTGCGCGGACTCATCGATGATCTGCTCGGCGACGAACGATTCCTTGTCCGATGCCGCCCTCAGGCCCGACACGTCGATGCGCATGCACGCCTGGGAAAGCTCGGAGGACAGCATGATGGCCGCCGCGTTCATCATGGCCGCCTGCATGATGCCGAACGCCACGACGATGAGCAGCACCGCGGCGAAGGAGAACTGCACGCTCTCGCTCCCCCGTTCATCGACGACCATGCCCCACCTCCGTATCCGCATCCACCGAAACCGTCCTGCTCGCCGCCGACGACAGCTCAAGCCCGCCGACCGCGCCCGCCGCGGAGAGCGCCGCTTCGCCGACGGGCGTCAAGCATCGGGCGCTCACGCGCATCCTCACGTCCACCTGCCGGCAAGCGAACCCGACCAGCCGTCCTTCGAAGCGATCTGCCTGCGGATCGAACGTCTTGCGTTCCACCTCCTTCGTCTGCACGGGCGAGCAGTCGACCTCGATCGAGCAGGAAACTCCCTCGCCTGCAAGCCCGGGAGCCTGCTCGAGCGCGGCCGAAAGAGCGGACGCCCCGTCCGGGCCCTTATCCCCTTGCGCTACGCGCTGAGCCGCATAGCGGCAGGCGGCCTGGGCCGCGACATCCGCTTCCATCCCCAGATACGCCGCCCTTCCGATATCCGCGACGGCGCACAGCAGGCCCATCAGCAAGGGCAGTGCCATCACGAACGTGACGGCACTCGCCCCATCGACCCGCGCCCAGCCGCCGGCCGGGCACCAAAGCGCGGCTACCTGCTTCCCACCGCGCCGCTCGTCACGCTCTTGAACATGTTCGTGACCGAGTTTCCGGCAGACGTGATCGCCGTGTTGACCTGCGTCTGCAAGATCATGAGCGCCGCTCCCAAGCCCACGGCGAAACCGAGCGCGATGACCACCTGCACGATTTCCGATCCGCCATCCTCCTCGCCGCGATACGCCAAGGCGCGAGCCTTGTCCGCAAAACCCTTCAGGCCGATTTCGTTCATGTTCATGTCCATACCCATATCCAAACCTTCCCATTCGCTGCCTTTTCCTTGTCATCGAATCGAACCGACGCCGAACCAGCCCAAGGGCACCACCTCCTTTCCAGACCCCGCCCTCATCCGAGCACCGTCGTCCCCACCGCCAGCCATATGGACAAAAACGGCGCCATGGGGATGCCGTCACGACGTCCAAGCCGATGCGTCAGCATCCCGGCGATCGAAAACGCGCACGCCGATACATAGCAAGCCGCCGCGCCCAGAAGCGTCGCGGGACCGCATGCGAAGGCGAGCGCCGTCATGCAGCGGATATCGCCGAAGCCCACCGATCCGCCGCTTTTTCGCGCAATGCGGTTCGCCGTCCAGCACACCGCCAGAACCGCTGCCGCGGCAACGGCGCCTTCCACGATGCCGATGGACCCATGGCGAAGCAGCTGATAAGCGCCTCCTGCGACCAGCAGCGCCGCGCAGCATTCAAGCGGGATCATCCTTGCCCGCAGGTCGCACACCACCCCCGACGCCATGGCCACGCCGCATACGCACAACAGGCCGCCTTGATGCCACGGGGCGCCGAACAGCGGCTGCGCCGCGAACCACAGCGCCGTGACCACGGCAAGCACCACTCGCTGCCACGGCCGCGGGGAGAACGAGCAGCGCCGCTGCTGCTCGACCTCGCTTCGCGTTGAGGCGCCCTTTCCCACATCGATGCCCGCCTCCCGAAGCGCTTCGGCGCGCTCGTGCGTGAGCGCCCTCTTCAAAGCCTGGGAGCGGCAATCCTCAAGCCAGATGCCCACGGCGCCTGCCGTCCCCTTCTCGTTTTGACGGGGAAGCCGGCCGGGACGGGCGTCGCGATAATGCGCAAAATCATCCAAACAGCGATACCACCAGGTATAAGAGCGCCAATATGCCCTGCTCAGCAACATATCGGCTATTCGGGGGATCGCGAACGCCCCCGTTGCGGCACCGACTGCCGCGCATAAGGCCAACGCAGTCAGCGCATACCCCGTCATGCGCTTACCGCCTGCAATTCGGCAGCATGACGCGGATGGGTCGGTCTTGCCTGTTCAGCCCCTTGCCCGGCCGACGCTCCTCGCTGCACATCGGCCGGGCGGGCGCCAACCGATCCCCGTACCGGCCTACCTCGGCGCAACAGCTGGCAAGCGGCGGCCTGAGCCGCCTGCCGGGCAGCATCGTCCTTCGCCGCCGCATTCTCCTCCACAGCCCCTACCAGCTCGATACGCACCACGATGTCCGCTCCACCGGCGGAAACGCTCACGTTCCTCGCTATGACAGGGGCGCTCCCGCAAGGCTCTCCGTCCAAGCACTGCTCGATTCCGGAAAAGCCGTCATCGGACAGCGACCGCTGCGGCTGCTCCGCCGAGCATTCCTTCGCCAAAGCCGCCTGCCGCGCATCGGCCCAAGGAGCCGAGTTCGCGCCAGGACTCGGCGCCTGGGCGCGCATCTGCGTCTCCTGGGGCAGCGGCCCGACGACCCCTCCCTTATGCGCGTTGCCTGACATCGGCGCAGCCGCCGGCTCTTTGCCGCTGAACCGGTGCATACAGCCGTAGCAGACCTCGGCATCGTCGAACGCCCTTGCATGGCAAACCGGGCATACCCTCATTTCCCTGCACCATCCTTTCTCGTCATCTCCACATGCTCCCCCGCTGAAAACCAGGGCGGGTCGTTCACGGAAAACCGCTCTAAAACGGCCACCGCTTTACGGCACCTGATACGCCTGCGCGGCCCAACGGCCCGATACGACTCCAGCACCTGCCCTCGCTCGTCCAGAAACGCGATGTCGATCAGCTCGGCCATGCCGAAGGTGTGAACGTCGTTGCACGGCGCCAGCATGACGACGCCCTTCGAGCGCTTCGTCCCCAGCAAGCCGCGCACGCGCGACCCGAAGCCGACCGCCAATCTCATCGGCGCATCCTTTCCTTTCACGAAAGCCCCTCCTTCCCGTATTCGGACCACTGCACCACCACGCTCGTCCCCTGAGGCATCTGCACGCACTGCACGAACGCCCAGCGGCAGGTGCCGCAGTCTTTCGAAAACGTCGCGCACGAGCCTTCCCTTACCGCGGTCGTGCTCCATCCACCGCGCTCAAGCGCATCCTGCACTTCCCGCAACGTATCAGGGGCGCTGCCCTCGTGTTCGAATCCCACCAGGTGCGACCCGGCATCGCAACGAAGCCCATGCCTGCCCATCACTGGAAGCAGCTCGTCCCTGAACACCTCGGGGACATCCGATGGCGAGCAGGAAAAGCCATCATCGACCCTCCCCATCACCGCATCGAACCCGGCAAGGGAAGCCGACTCGGACGCCGCTCGCCACGCCACCTGGGCATGAGCGGCATCGACGACGGCAAGAAGCGTGATTCCCGCGGCCACGATGAGCGCCGCATGGACGGAACGCGCTCGCGCACGGCCGCCACGCCCTGCGCGCGCCAGCCGTCTTGCCGCCCGATCGACGTCGCACGCCGGAGGCTCACGGCGCCCGCTCATAACAGCACCCCGGGCTTATAGCAATCCACCACCAGCTCCTCGGTATGCGACAGCTTCGGCAGCGCCACTCCCATCACCTCCGACTTCAATCCCAGACCGAACAACGTGGGCGCGTACTCGAGCGTTGCCGAAAACGATGTATGGCCCGCCGAGACGCCATGCGCCGATACGCTTACCGAGACGTTTTCCGCATCCAGCCGCTCATCAAGCGCCCGCTCGATGAGCGCGCAGGTATCGCCCACGCCCTGCCCGTACGCCGGCGAAGCGGCATAGACCCGGACCGAATCGCGGAAATCGTCATCGAACGCCGCGCACCATCCGAAAAACGCCAGGGCGTTGACCGAGATGGCCGCCACCGCCAAAAGCACGGGCAACGCCGCCACGAACTCC
The DNA here is from genome assembly GCF_934636665.1 of uncultured Senegalimassilia sp. Classification (GTDB taxonomy): domain Bacteria; phylum Actinomycetota; class Coriobacteriia; order Coriobacteriales; family Eggerthellaceae; genus Senegalimassilia. The sequence continues at coordinate 64,155 of NZ_CAKUAT010000006.1, read as the reverse complement.
ACCGTCATCTGCCCGGACAACCTGCCGGCGGCGCATATCCGATCGACCATCAATCCCATTGCCGCAATCCCGTCACGCTCGCATACACGGACAGAAGCTTGTCGGCTGCAGCTCCGATGGCATCCGAGGCAAATCCTTTCACTGCCGGGGGCAGCGCCACCGTTACGGGCACCTGGGCGCCGCCTATGCTGATGGTCGCCACTTCCACCGAATCGCCCCAGGCGTCGAAGCACTGCAGCACGTCCCTGCGAACAGCGCCCACCACCGACGAGAACACGTCGTTGGACATGAGCGGATGCTCAACCGCCTGCCGCTTCACCTCGAGCAAGCGGGCGCAAAACGCCCCATCGCCGGCCTGCGCGACATGCGCCGTGTTCATCGTCGCCGGGCGCAGGGCATCCAGGTTCGCCGGCTGAAGCCCCACGGTGCGAAACGCATCCGAAAGCGCATCGGCGGCCCAATCCCCCAATCCGGAGGCGCTTACCAGGGGCAAACCCCCCAAGCCCTCGCGCACAGCCGTATCCAACGCCGACTGCCCATCGGCATAGGCGCTCAGCGCGCCCGACCAAACGTCCGCTGCAGCGCCCAATACGCCCGCAAGCGCCGAATCCGATGCAAGGCCGTCGGTCAAAGAGGCGATGACGCTTCGCCCTTCGCCGGACGGATCGGCCACCAGCGTGGCCGCCGATATCGCCACACGGCACCCCAGCTGGCCGCTGGCCTGCACGAACGCGGATTCGAACCCCTTATCGGGGGCATCGGGGCCCGTATTCACTGCAAGGCAGACCACTCCCTTGCCCCCGGGCGGGTCCGCATCGATGCGGAACGATCCCACGCTCGAGCAAGCATCGCGCAGCTGGTCGAGCAGCCTGGACACGCGGCTTTTCGCCTCCCGTTTCGCCGGGGCTCCCTCCTCAAGGGCCTTTTGGTATTCCTCGGCGGCAAGCGCCACCTGCTCGTAGTGATGCTCGAAGCCGTTTCCTATGGACGTGGAGGCGGCCGCCACCTTGCCCAGGCTTGCCGCCGTAAAACCGCATTCGGAGCACGTCTCCCATGCGCCCTCCTCCATATCGCGAAGGGAGGCCCGCGACTCAGACCCCGTCGCCTTCGGGCAACCATCCCACGCGTGCAAGGTCGGAGAACCGTCCGTCACGCTGACCGGGTACACCGCCTGCCCGAACAGCTCGGTCTCCCGCATCTGCGCGGTGTTCGCGGGAAGATGAGGGAAAAAGGCCTCGAACGAATCGCCCTCCCGGACGTATCCGCGCGCCACCTCCTTCGCGGCGAAGGAGTAGAAGCGCTTGCGCAGCGCCGACTGCGCCTGGGCCTGCACGCTGCCGTCATCGGGCCGCTCGGCCGCCAAACGCGCCGGGTAATACGCCTGCGCCCTGCGAAGCGCCACGGAAAACGACCAGGCGTCCACGCTTGAGTACACCGGGTTTTGCGCGCCCGTCATATGCGCCAGGGTCTCGGCTCGCTCGGCCATGCACCAGCCGGGACGGGCACCGCAGTCGTGTTCGAAGGCCCGTTGCTTGGCGTCTTGAGCCCGCACGGCCGCCTCCTCGGCCCGCCGTGCCAGCTCCCTGACCTCCTCGGCCTGGCCAAGCGCATCTTCTCGAGCCTGTTTGGCATGCGCGTCTTCCTGCGGCACCCGGATATCCTCGGCGGAATCGGGAACCAACAGGGCAAGCGCCGTATAGTCGGACCCGTTCGAACCGTTTCCCTGCGCAACCGATGCCGCGCTGGCCGCCGCCAAAAACGGAAGGGCCTTCTGAACGCGCGTCAAGCCCTCGGAAGCGGTCCTCGAGAACGAATCTCGGGCATCGGCCACGCGCGCGCCGGCCTCGAGCAGCTTGGCGCCCACGCTCTGCCCGCCGGGAACGCAGCATGCGACGATTCCCAAACCCGTGGACGTCAAGCTGGTCAAGGACAGCGACAGCGCCACGGAATCACATACGCGCACCGCCACCATGAACTCCGCCACCACATTGCCCGCCGCAAGCGCACCGGCATCGGCCACCGACTGCACGCGCGAGGACACGGATTGGATCCGATACACCTGGGCCGACGAGAAGATCATCGACAGCGCCAGCAGAAGCGACACCACCATGCCGACCGTGGTCATCCCGTCCTCGTCACGCAGGGAAAACGCCTGCGCCATCCTGCGCGGCACGCTCATAGCCAAGCTCCTATCCAAGCCTCAGGGTCAAGTCCCTGCGGGCTGCCAGCAACCCATTCAGGCTGCGTCGCCCGCTCACAACGGGCCTTCACCGTCAACAGCCCATCGCCGTCCGTCATGCCAAGCAGCACGGCGCCCGCGTCCAAAAACGGCAGCGGCTTGACCTTGCCGGCAATCTCCACGCTCACCTTCTCCGAGCGCTCGTCCCCTTGCACGGACACCTCCCAGCTGCAACCTCCGTCGTGCACGTGAAAGCAGGGGACGGGCGGGATGGCGCCCAGCCTGTGGCGGACGAACGCCTCCACTGCCTGCGACGAATCGCCTACGGCATCGGTCTTGACGGCGGCAAGCCTGCACGCATCGCTTGCCGCCGCCTGCATGACCATCCGGTCGTACAGGACCATGCCGGGCTGCACGGACAGCAGAAGCACCGTGAACAGGACCGGGATGAGGAACGCCGCCTCCACGGTCGCCTGCCCGCGCTCGCCTGCGCGCAAAACGCCCAATCCCTCACCTCCTTGCGGAATCCGAAAGCTAATACAACGCCACGTCCGCCAACGCCCCGAGCAGCGAGCCCGTCACGCAATGGGAGGCGCACGACAGCGCATGCTCTACGAACACACCCGCCGAAACGCTGCGCCAAAGCGCGCCCATCCCAAGCACGACCGACAGAAACGCCACGGTGACCAGCGCGAACTCGACCGTCGCCTGACCTGCGCAATCGCGCGCCGCAATCCGCCTACAGGCTGTTGATGCCGTCAGCGATCGCATCCCACAGCTCCTGCAGTTTCGGCCGAAAAACCGTTATGGCGATGATGGCTATCACCACCAGCACGCCGACCAAGATCGCGTATTCGGTCGTTCCCTGCCCGTCCTCGCCGTGCCGAAGGCGGGCGACCTTGCACGCAGCCTTCGCCAACGCCCGCCGATACGCATCCATAACCGCTCGAATCATGCCTACATCCCTTCCATAAGCTCCAACAACACGGGCCCGAGCACCAAAAGCAGCATGGCGGGCAAGATCAGCGTCCCGGTGGGGATCATCATCTTCACGGGAGCTTTCGCCACCCGCTCTTCCACCTGCGCTTTTCGCGCCGCACGCGCTTGCTCCGCCGACTGTTCCAGCACCTCGCCGAGCGAGGTGCCGAACCGCAGCGAACGGATGATGGCCGACACCGTCCGCGAGAACAGCGGGTTGTCGTATCCTTGCGCCAAGGCACGCAAGGCGTCTTGGCGGGTTGCAAGCCCCGCCTGCCACGACCTCTGCGCCGCGGCGCACTCGCGCGCCAGCCCGTCATCGAAATGCCCCGTGTACAGCTGCAGGCTGCGATCGAACGAAAGCCCGCTTCGCACGCCGAGCGCCACCACCTCCAGCATCTCCGACATGCTGCGCTCAAGCGCCTGGGCGCGCAGGCGCCGGGCGCTGCGAACGGCGCGCCCGGGCGCGGTCGCGCCCGCTATGCCGCCCGCCACGCAACCGAGCACCGCAAGCTCGTTCGACGCCGCGCAGCCCAGCAACGCTCCCGCCGCAGCGCCCGCCGCAGCAAGGCGCACCGCGCCCTCGCAACACGCCTGGGCCGATACCGCGCCGGAAAGCCCGGCCTTGCCCACCTGCTCCTCGAAGCGCGCACGCGCACGGCGCAATGCGCCTGCCGGCAGCACCGGTCGGGTGGCCCGCAACGCCAAACGCCTGGTCAATCCTTTCAGATACGAAAGACATGCGCTCGCCTGCGCATCGCCTTGCGCCCGCCCGCCATCGGGAGCGCGGGCTCTTGCCGCCCGAGCCCGGCGAACCGATCTCGCTCCCGCCCAGCCCAAGCACGCCCCCGATGCCGCGCCAAAGGCGGCCGCGATCGCGGGAAGCACCGCCGCATACGCCATCACGACACCTCCACGTTCAACATGCGGCGCACCGCGAGCACGCCCGCAACCTCCATCGCGCACGCCAAGCCCAACAGGCCAAACCCCAGCGGGCTTTCCAGGAACGGGTCCAAAAACCCTTTGCTCACCAGCGAGAACACCGCGACCAACGCGAACGGCATCACCGTGACCACGCGCGCCGACAACCGTGCCTGAGCCGTCTGCACCCGCAACGCGCGACGCAGCGCCAGCTCCCCTTCAACCGTCTCGCGCGCCGCCTCGAGCACCGGGCGCATGCTGCCGCCCGCTTGGTGCTGCACGTCGAGCGCCACCGCCACGAACGCAAGCTCCGACCTTTTCCCGCCCGCGCGCAGCGCCCCCAAAGCCTCGCTCGAGCCATGGCCCGTCTCGAGCAGGTGGGCGCAGGCCGCGAACCTCTTCCCGAGCGGTCCCTTTATCTCGCCCGCAAGCTGCTGGAACGTCTGCAGCAACGAGAAGCCCGCCTGAAAGCACGACCCCATGGCATGAAGCGCATCGGGCACCGCCTCGCGCAACGCCTCCTCTTGACGATCGCGCCAGCCGTGGACGCGCGACACCGCCACGGCGCAGGCCAGAACCGCCACTGCCGCACCGGCGAACGGCGAGGCGGAAACCAGCCCCACGCAAACCGCCAGCGCCGATGCCGCCGCAACGGCAAGCGAGCACAGGCTTTGCGGCGTGCAAGCCACCCCGCGACCCTGCAGCGCCACCTGAGCGTCGGCTGCAAGGGCAGCGACCCTGGGCACGGAAAGCAGGCGCCGCGCAACCCCGTCGGCGCAGCGCACGCCGTTGCGCGCAAGGTGCTGCCCGACGCCGCCTTCGCCAACCCTCCGACGCCGAGTGCGCCGCAACGCTGCCTGCGCGCAAAGCGCACCGCCAGCAAACGCCGCTATGACCGCCCCTGCCCCGAGCACGCCAGATGTTTCCATTCCAAAACCTCCTCCCCATCAAGCCCGATGGTTTCAGGCAGGTCGTCCACCCAATCGGGAAGCGCCTGCCACGACCCCGCCTCTTCGGGAGAACGCCGCTCGAACAACGTCCTCACGCTGCAGGCCCGAGCCCTTTGGTCGTACACGAGCTCCGACACGTGGGTCACGCACCGCCTGCCGCTGAGCGCTCGCGATGTCTGCACCACCACATCGAACGCGCTCGCCGCGTTCGCCTCGATGACATCCACCGGCAGATCGACGCCGTAGCGGACCATGGTCACCACGCGGGAAAGCACGTCGCGCGGGGAGTTGGCATGCAGCGTGGTGAGCGACCCGTCGTGACCGGTGTTCATGGCGGTGAGCATGTCCACCGCCTCCGCGCCGCGGCACTCGCCCACCACGATGCGGTCGGGACGCATGCGCAACGCGTTGATCACCAGATCGCGAATGGTCACCTCGCCCGCCCCCTCGGCGTTGCGCGGGCGCGCCTCCAAGCGCACCACGTGCGGATGCTCGAGAAAGCGCAGCTCGGCCGTATCCTCGATGGTCACGATGCGCTCGCCTGCGGGAATGCAGCATGACAACGCATTGAGTAACGTTGTCTTGCCGCTGCCCGTGCCACCTGCCACCACCACGTTCTTGCGCGCGAGCACCGCCCATTCCAGGAAGCGCCGCAAATGCCCGTCGATCGAGCCGAAACGCTCCATCTCCGCAAGCGTTATCACGCGCTGCGTGAACTTGCGGATGGTGACGATGGGCCCGTCAGGCGCGAGCGGCGGGATGACCACGTGCACGCGATGGCCTTCGGGCATGCGGGCGTTCACCATAGGCGACGACTCGTCCACGCGCCTGCCGAGCGGCCCGAGCACGCGATCGATAAGAGCCCGAAGCTGCGCTTGGCTCGAAAACGACCGATCGCTGCGCACAAGGCATCCCTGCCGTTCGAAGAACACGTCGCCGGGACCGTTCACCATGATCTCGGTGATGGTCGGATCGGCCAGCAACGGCTGCAACGGGCCGAAGCCGAACACCTCGTCGATCAGCTGCTCGGACAGCCTCGATCGGCGCAAGGCATCTGCCCCCTGCCACACGGGCAGCGCGAACGCCTGACGGCACGCCCCTAAAAGCTCGCTTCGCGCCCGCGCCGGCTCGAAGGCCATCAACGCCGCTATATCGTCCACCGACACGAACAGGCGCACATCCTCCTTCAGGCGCGCAAGCGTCGCCGTGGGCGCATGACCTTCGCCGCTACCCGCGCCTAACGCCTGCGCACGCTCGGCCAGCGTCATGATCAGGCCTTCTTGCGCTTGCGCGAACGCTTTCCGCGCAGGAAGGGCATACCCGATCCCTCGCGCGAAGACCCCGCCGCAGCCGATACACCGGGCAACATCTCAGCCATAAGCTCCTCGATGCCCTGAAACAGGTCGTTACGCGAATCGATCAGGTCGCCCACCAGCCCCGCCGCCAGAAGCTCCTCCACATCGGCGCCGCCATCGGGCAGCTCATGCACATGAGTCCCCTTCAACGCGCACGACACGTCCATAGACGACAGCGGCGCCCCCTTGCCGCAGCCGTTCAACGTGAACAGGAACGGGTTGACGGCTATGCCGCATCGGGCGCACAGGTCGAGCGCGCGCTGCGCCGCGTGCACCGACGTGGCTCGCTGGTCGACAAGGAACAGCGCCTTCGAACTGCGCTCCAGCAGCACCGCATGCTGCTCGGCCCACGCACCGCCCGTATTCGCCACGATCACGTCGAAGCGCTCTCGCACGGCATCCAGAAGCGCCGGGGCCTGCGCGACCACCGCCTCGGCGGCATCCACATGCTCCGGAGCGGCCAGCAGCGCCGGCACCTTCCCCTCGCAGGCAAGCTGGGCCAAGCGTTCGGGCCGGGCAAGCACCTCGTCGATGCGCAGGGGCTTTTTCACGCCCATGAGCTGCGCCATATCGCCGAACTGCAGGTCGAAGTCAAGCAGCAGCGTTCGCAGCCCCAGCCCCTGGGCAGCATGCGCCGCCAACAGGGCGACCGCGCTTTTGCCCGCGCCCCCGCTGCCGCTCACCACCGGCAGCAAAAAGCCCTTCGCCGTGGGATGCTGCGCGTTCGCCGCCGAAGCCGAGGAGCTTCCAGAAGCCCCCGACCCCGATGCGGCCCCATAAGGGGAAGCGGTCGCGGCAAAGGCCTTCGTCGCCGATGGGGCGGCAAGGCCCGCCTGAGCGTTCGCCGGCGCATATGATCCGCCCGGCTGCACTCCCGCAGACGACGCCATCGCCGGCGCGGACGCCCGTTCAAGCGCCCCCGGAAAGCCGGCCGCAGGCATCGCGGCCGTTCCATACGGCGAAGCGGCCGAAGGCGCGTTGCCGAACGCCGCTTGCTGCGACACGGCCGTCTCCCCCGCAGACGCGCAACCGGCCTCAGGACCGATTCCCGTCTGCAGCTCGATCGCCCGCATAGCGGCCTGTTTGCATTGCGCATAACGCTCGACGAAAGCCTGCCTGGTCAACGACGCATCCACGCCCGCCGCGGTCGTCCTGGACCGCAGCGACCCCGATTCCTGCGCCGTCAACATGCACACGCGCCTATCGGCGCGATCGCGCTTCAACGCCGCCGCAAGGTTGATGGGGGCCACATCCGCGCAGGAGACCACCCACACCTCCTGCACGCTTGCCGCATCGCGCAACGCCATACGCGCCGCCTCGGCGGACGTGAACGGCATGAGCCACTGCTGCGCAAGCAGGTTCTCCCCCTCAAGGCCCAGCAGCTCCGGATGCCGGAAGCATTCCTCATCGGCGCACAGCGCCACCAACGGCATGGACATCCCTTCTCCTTCCGTTTGCCTTAAAACCGCCCTCACCTCGCATCCGCGCCGGGCAAGGTCAGATACAGCTCGGTTTTCTGAGCCGCCGACACAAGCTCCTCCACCTGGTTCGGGTCGACGGCAAGCGTCACCCACGTCACCTTCGATGCCGACCCCGATGCCTGCCGATCGTCCGTTCCGGCGCTGGTGGCAAGCACGTTCACGCCCCGCGCCAACGCTTGCGTGGCAGCGCTTCCCGTGGCGTACACGTCCACCGACGAACCCGCCGACACCGCGCCGCCCACCGCCTGAACGTCCTTGGCCGGCACGCTGATCGCAACCTTGCCATCGGGCACGTCTATGGCCGCCGATGCCGCGCCGAACCTTCTTCCGGAGAGGACCTCTCCGGAAAGCACCGTGGAAGACGCCTTCGACCCCACAACCTCCGATGTTTGCCTCACCGCTTCGGGCGGCAGCAGGTCGGCTACCCACAAGCGCACCTCCACAGCTCCGGAATCAACCGTTTCACCTGCGGCTATGTCTCGTTTCGCCACGCATACCTCCACCTGGTCGCCGCCGTAGCGGGCCAAGGCGTCGGCCCGGGCGCGCTCCGCCTCGCCGCGCACCGACTGGGTATATCCGAGCACGCACAACGCGCACAGCACGCCGCATATCGCACCCGCCGCAGCGGTCTTGTTCCGTCTCACGCGCACCTCCTTCGCTTCGCAGCATCCAGTATGAAAACGCCATCTTGCGAAACCCTTGCCGGCAACGCCGCTTCTTGTCGTCAGAACCTTGCGGGGCCGTCCAATCCGAAGCCATGCGGAATCCGCTCGACCGCCCCCAAACGCTTACAGAAGCAGGCGGCCCCGGTAGCAGCCGGGTCCATAGCATGAAAAGCCTTGTTGCAGATAGCCCCCTCGACCTCGACGTTCGCGACTACCGCACCACGAAAAGCGTTGCGGCAAACAGCCCCTCGTGCATTCGCGAACCCGCGAAGCAACGCAGGCCGCATAGCCCAGCGCAATACCCCGATGCAAAACCGCCGGCCCGAAAGGCAAGCTCAGACAAGCTCGAGCAAGCCCAGCGGCATCGACGGGTTGTGCAGTATTTGCGAAAGCGGGTTTCTTATGCGACAATAAGCGTCACCAATTAAGAGGACTTAACCGGCCGGTTGGCGCAGCGGGAGCGCAGGTGCCTTACAAGCACAAGGTCACAGGTTCAAATCCTGTACCGGCCACCATTAAAACCGCAGGTCAGACATTTTTCGTCTGACCTTTTCTTTTTTTTCAGGGCAACCAGGAACTTATAAGACGAAAGCGTGTCTGAATTAGAGGCGCCGTCGCAGGCCGGTGCCTCTTTTTGCGGACTTTAATTCGACCGCGCAAGCCTTCCGCCCATACGTTGCACCCATAAAAATGGACGCCGGCCTGCGTCTACGCCCGAAAACCAACACGCTTTTCACGCCAAAAGCCCGACATGGGACAGCGCCCGAAAACGAACGCGCCTTCCGCTTTTACGGACCCGAGACGCGCCGACACCCTGGCGCGGGTCCGCCTTACGCGCCACAAGCCCGGTCCCTTCGCACAAACTCAAAAAGGCCGCCGGCTCAGCCGACGGCCCTCATGCTATGCGATTTCCATTTGACAGCCCGGAAGCCCCGGCCGGATACGCCGAAACCCTGCGACGGACGCGCTGCGCCTTATTCCCCCTGCGCGCCCTTCACGGCCCCGAGCATCTCGCACGCATGGGCAAGCGATGCCTCCGTGGCGTCGCCGGAGAGCATACGGGCGATCTCGGCGGGCCGCTCGTCGGCGGACAGCTGACGCAGGCAGGTCTGGGGCATGCCATCGTCGCCGGCTATCTTGGTGACCGCATAGTGCACATCGCCATGCACGGCAACCTGGGCCAAGTGCGTCACCACGATAACCTGATGGCTACGGGCCAAATCGGCCAGGACCTCGGCCAACGCCACGGCCACGGAACCGCCTACGCCGGCATCCACCTCGTCGAACACCAACGTGTCAACGCTATCGGCCTGCCCAAGCACCACCTTTATGGCCAGCATGACGCGGCTGACTTCGCCGCCTGAAGCTATGCGGGCAAGCGGGCGGGCCTGCATGCCGACGCCGGGCTGGAACATGAACTCCACCTCCGACGCGCCGGAGCGGGTCCACGAAGCACGCGGCAGCGCACGCTGCTCGCACACGAGCTGCGCCGTGCCCATCTCCAGTCGCTGCATCTGCGCCGACACCGCTTGGGAGAACCTTGGCGCAGCTTCGCCGCGCGCATCGTCGAGGCTTCGCGCCGCCGCCGCCAATGCCTGCTCGGCAGCGTCGACCGCTCGCTGCGCGACGCGTTCGCGCTCCTCGGCGTCGTCCACCAACGACACCAGGTCAGCAGCCTCGTCGCGCGCCGCGAGCACATCGGCCATGCGCGGCCCGTAGGCGCGCATGAGCCCTTGCAAAGCCGCCATGCGCTCTTGCCCTCGCTCAAGCTCCTCAGGGTCGAACTCCACCCCATCGCAGTAGTCCCGGGCCGTGCGCGAAACGTCCTCCAGCACGTATCCCGCCTCGCGTAGGGATTCCGCAAGCTTGCCGAGCTCAGGGTCGTAGCGGGACCCCTCGTCCAAGGCCGCCGCGGCGCTGCCCAGCAGATCGATGGCCCCCTCGTCGCCCCCGAGCGCCTGATGCGCGCGATACGCCGACGTCGCAAGCGTTTCAGCGTGCTCGGCGCGGGCAAGCTTGGCCGAAAGCTCCTCGTATTCGCCTTCGCGCGGGGCGACGGCGTCGATGCGCTGCAGCACGAAGCGCGCCTCATCGAGCTTCGCCGACGAGGCGGCTCCGGCGTCGCGGACCCGGGCAAGCTCCGCCGCCGCCCGCGACGCCTCGGCAAACGCCTTCTGATACGCGCAAAGCGCCTCGGCCACGTCCTGCCCGGCCCATGCGTCGAGCATCCCCACGTGCGCTGCCGGCCTCAAAAGCTGCTGCTGGTCGTGCTGGCCGCACAGATCGATGGAGGGCGACACCGCGCCCGCCAACTCCCGCACGCTTGCCATGCGGCCGTCAAGCGTGACGCGCGAGCGCCCGTCGGCGCCCACGCGGCGCACGGCCACCAGCTCATCATCGCCTTCGCACGGCTCATCGCCGTCCGAGGACGCACGCGAAAGCCCGAAGAAACGTCCGCTGACCTCCAAACCGTCCTGGCCATCGCGCACGGAATCCTTATCCGCACGGGAGCCCATGAGCAGCTTGAGCGCCGACAGCAGCGCCGTTTTGCCGGCGCCCGTCTCGCCCGTGAGCACGGTCAGGCCCTGCGCGGGGACAAGGGAGGCCTGCTTAATCAGCGCCAGGTTCTTAACTTGCATCTCGTCGATCATGGCGGTTCCTTCTGCGTGCGGATCGTGAGGCCGCAACACGTACGACTGTTCTATATTGCACAGTATACCAGCGTTACCACGCAACGAACGCGCAGGGGAAGGCTTTTCGGGGCATCCGACATAAGTCGGCAGGAAACCTCCCCATACCCCGAAAACCTTGCACACCCTTCCCCTTTAAAGAGCGAACTTGCTCCTCAAGCTTGCAGACGCGTCCTGCTCGCCGGCCTCGTCGGCCTGCGCGCCGCTGCGATGCCGCCACTCCATGAGAAACGCCACGCAATCCATGCGGTTGCCCTGGCGCAGCAGCTCGATCTGCGCATCGAAGCGCTTGTCCTCCATAAGCCCCAGATCTGCCAGCTGGCGCACCATCTCCAGGCTGCCCTCCCGGGCGATGCGCACGAGCGCCTCGCGCCCCGCGGCGCGCACCTCGTCGGCGAAGGCGGCCTGCATCTGCGCATCCAGCCCCACGGGCCGCTCAAGGCGATGCAGCAGCGCCCCCAACCTGTCGGGAACGTTCTTGCCCGACCTGAGCACCTCGTCATAGCGAGGCAGGTCGAACGGGTCGGAGCCGGGCTCGGCGTCAAGGGTGAAGCAGCTGAGCAGCTGATCGGCGGGCACGTGCACCGCAACGCCGGACCACGCCAGCCGGCACACGGAGAACTCGAAGCTTCCCTCGCCCACCGAGCGAAGCGATTTCGGCAGAGCCACGGGCCCCTCGAGCGTACGCGAGCAGAAGCTATGCGCGCCCACGCGCTCAAGACCCTCGGGGAGCACCAGGCGCTTCGTTCCGCGGCACGCGTTGCCGTCTCCCACTTCGCGAACCGTTGCGGGGATGATCAGGGTCTTCGGCGCATACGGCAGGGCGCTTGGGGCGATGCGCGTCAGCTGCGCGCCCCGCACCTGGCCAGGCAAAGCCAGCGTTTCGACGACCTGGGGCTGCGCAAGCACCGCCGCCGACGGCCCCTGGCCGACCGGCCCCAACCTGCCGCCCGACACAAGCCCTCCGCAATCGTTGGCCTCGGCGCGCGCCGCCGCCTGCTTCGCATCCACGGCAACGCCCTCGTCGCTGGCTGCAGCAGCGCGCGCACGCGCCGCCACGCTGGCGAAGCGCTTCGATGCGGACTTCGGGGGCTGCGGGCCCGCCACCAGCAAGGCCGCGCCGTCGCGGCAGTCGAACCAGCAGCCGTCCGCCTCGATGGCGTCAGGACCGCACACGCGCACGCCTCGGCGGCGCAGGCGGCGCGCGCCGTCGCAACCGGCCGGGCACATCCACAGCGCGGCATCCCATTGCTTGGCCCGGACATGCTGCAAACACGCCGGCGCCGACACCACATGCGGCGGCTCGCAGCCCTGCGCGAACGCCGTCTCGCCGACCACCTCAACGCCGTCGGGAAGGGCATAGCGCTCCTCATAGGGCGGGGCGCAGAACAAGAGCATCTTCCCATCCGCGGAAAGCAGGCTGCCGTCCTGCGCTTTATAATGCTCGTTTTCCCCGCTCACCGAATAGGTGCGGCGCTCGAGCGGCGGCGTGACGCCGGAAAGGTCGCAAGCCTGGGCGCCGCCGGCGCGCACGCCCGCCCCCAGATGGATGTGACGCCCGGGCAAGGCCGAGAAGGCGCCGGCGCCGATGCGCTGCACCGTGTCGGGCACCACCAGCACGTCAACGCCCACACCGCGCACCAAACGACGTGCGAACGCGCCAGGCGCGATGCGCACCACGGGAACGCCGTCCACGAACGAGGGGAGCACCACGGCAAGGCCCGACTGCGCTCCGGCCGCTTGCGCAAGCGCGCGCAGATCCAAGCCGACCAGGGCATAGCCCGCCTCCTCGCGCTGAACCGACACGGCCGGGGCATCCCGCTCGTCGGGCACGTCCACGGCCGCGGCGCCCCCCACGCCCTCTTGACGAGCCGCCATGGCCAACAGGCGCGCGCGGGCGTCATCATCCACGCCCATGCCCAGCGACCCCGCCGCCAGCAAATCGCCGTCGGCGTCGCCTTCCACCTGCCCGGCGCGCGCGGCGCCGCCTTCCCATGATTGATACGGCAGCAGCTGCGGCGACCACACCTCGCCCGCCTGCGAACGCCCCGGGCTCACCTCGCGCACCTGATCTGCCGCAAGGCTCACCGGCGCCGCAAGGGCGCGCGCCACCACCTCCTGCGCTTTCGCGCCATGCGTTGCGAACACCATCTGCTCAGCCGCTGCCATCGAAGCACCTCCCATATCAAGGCCCTGTGTTTACCCGCTTTGCCGCCCATGCTACACTGCGCGAAGCGACGAAATCAAGCGACGGGAGGCCCTCAATGGCACATAACGCCTCAGGTCGGCTTGCCCAGCAAGCCCTTGAGCTCACCCGCAACAAGCTGCTGGTCAGCTTGCGCTTCATGAACGCCGCGTTCGCCCATCTCAAGCTGCTGGCGCAACCGGGTCAGACCATCGCCACCGATGGCACGTACCTGCGCTACAGCCCGGCCGACGTGGCGCGCACCTTCGCGTCAAGCCCGGAGGAGCTTGCACGCACGTACCTGCACATCATGCTGCACGACGTGTTCTTGCACCCCTTCCCCAACCCGAACATGGACGCCGCGCGCTGGGATGCCGCGTGCGACATAGCCGTCGAAGCGGTCATCACCCAGCTGGCGCTGCCGGCCACGGCAAGCCCGCGCGCCGCGCGTCAAACCGCCGCTCTCGCCCAGCTTCAAGCGGAATGCCCGCAGCTCACCGCCGAGGCGCTATACCGCTACTTCGCCGACAAGGGAATGGACGGCCAGGAACTCGCACAGCTGGCTGCGCCCTTCGTCGCCGACGACCACGAGCCCTGGCACCGCATGGCGGCCGAGGAGGCCGCGCGTCGTCAAGCCCAAACGGGCGAGAAGCAGGAGAACGCCGCCGATTCCCCCGCCCCCGCTGCCGGCGAGGCGGGCAAGAACGGCACGGACATGCCCATGCCCGACGAGGCGCGCAAGGCAAAGCCCAATCACAAGGCCCACCGCGGCCTGTCGCTCGACGACATCACCGAGAAGGAGGCGCCCGAGCAGGCCCGCGGCGTGCAGGCCAACCGCTTCGCCGACACCGTCAACCTCGACCGCTCGCGCGACCAGTGGAAGAACGCGGCGCTGGAAATGGGCGTGCAGCTTGACTCTTATATCAAGCTTTGGGGCGTGGAAGGGTCCAACCTTTCCATGAACCTGCGCTCGGTCACCCGCCGCCGGCAGGACTTCACGGCTTTCCTGCGCAAGTTCGCGCGCATGGGCGAGCATGTACGCGTCAACGACGACGAGTTCGACTACGTCTACTATTGCTACGGCCTTTCGCGCTACGGCAACCTGCCGCTGATCGAGCCTTTGGAATACGTCGAGGAGCGGCGCATCCGCGATTTCGTCATAGCCATCGACACTTCCGCGTCCACCAAAGACGGGCTGGTCAGGCGTTTTCTTGAGCGCACGTATTCCATCTTGTCCAACGAGACGGGCTTTTTCACCCGCATGAACGTGCATCTGGTGCAATGCGACGCCGCTGTAACGGCCGTGGACTGCATCCACAGCTTGGACGAACTGGACGACTTCATGGACAACGTGAAGGTCCAAGGTCTGGGCGGAACCGATTTCCGACCCGTGTTCGCCTACGTTGAAGATGCACTTGAACGAGGCGAGTTCCAAAACCTCGGCGGCCTTCTCTACTTCACCGACGGCCAAGGCACCTACCCTGCCCACAAGCCGTCCTTCGATACCGCTTTCGTGTTCCCCGACGCCGAGACCGCCGACGCGAGCGCGCCGGTGCCGCCCTGGGCCATGAAGGCCGTCCTCGACGAAACGTTTACCGAGCAGGCCGGCGACCTGGCCT
Source organism: uncultured Senegalimassilia sp. (assembly GCF_934636665.1). Lineage (GTDB taxonomy): Bacteria > Actinomycetota > Coriobacteriia > Coriobacteriales > Eggerthellaceae > Senegalimassilia. The sequence goes on along the minus strand of NZ_CAKUAT010000006.1, from coordinate 49,132 downwards.
AGCACCACCCCATCGAGCAAGGAGCAGCCATGGATATCCAACAGGCGAAACAGCAGATCAAGTACACCATGCAGGCGTATTTCGCCAAAGACGAGTTCGGCGGCTACGCCCTGCCGCCGCAGCGCCAGCGCCCCATCTTCCTGCTAGGCGCGCCCGGCATCGGCAAAACCGCCATCGTCGAGCAGATCGCCCAGGAGCTTGAGGTGGGATTCGTTTCCTACTCCATGACCCATCACACGCGTCAAAGCGCGCTGGGCCTGCCGTTCATCGCCCAGAAGGAATACGGCGGGAAAACCTACGACGTGTCCGAATACACCATGAGCGAGATCATCGCCGCGGTCTACGATGCCATCGAGCAGACGGGGCATCGCGAGGGCATCCTGTTCCTCGACGAGATCAACTGCGTCTCGGAAACGCTCACGCCCGCCATGCTGCAGTTCCTGCAGTACAAGGTGTTCGGCCGCCACAAGGTCCCCGAGGGCTGGATCGTGGTGACGGCGGGCAACCCGCCCGAGTACAACCGCACGGCGCGCGACTTCGACCTGGCAACGTGGGACCGCTTGAAGCGCCTTGACGTGGAGCCCGACTTCCAGGCATGGCGCGAATATGCGCTCGGCCACGGCGTGCATCCGGCGGTCATCACCTACCTTGACGTCGAGCAAGACCACTTCTACCACCTGGAGACCACGCCCGACGGCAAGGAATTCGTCACGGCACGCGGTTGGGACGACCTGTCGAGCGCCATCAGGCTTTACGAAGCGCAGGACCTGCCCGTCGACGAGGTGCTCATCGGCCAATACGTGCAGGCGCCCCAGATCGCCAAGCGTTTCGCCGTGTACTACGACCTGTTCACGAAGTATCGTGCCGACTACCAGGTGGATCGCGTGCTTGCGGGCACGGCCGGCCCCGAAGTGATCGAGCGCGCCCAGGCCGCGCCCTTCGACGAGCGCGTGTCGGTAGTGGGACTGCTTTCCGACGCGCTTGCAGGCGTGCTGCGCGAAGCGGTGCTCGAGGAAGGCGCCGTGGAGTTCGCGCACCCGCGCCTGGCGGCCATGCGCGACAAGCTTGAGGCCGCAGGCGCAGCCGACGCCACCGAGGAGGTGCGCGCGCAGGAGTCCGAGGTGCGCCGCCTGCTGCGCACCGATCGCGCAAGCGGGCTTCTGTCCGAGCAGAAGTATCGCTCCTACGAGCGTGCGATCGACATGCTCCAACAAGCGCAGCATCTGGGAGCGCAAACCGGGTCGCTTACGTTCGACCAGGTCAAAGAAGCGTTCTCTAAGATGCTCGGCGGGCTTGAGAGCCGTGTTGAGCAGGGCGAGCAGGCCCTTGACCGCGCATTGGCGTTCGCCGAGCAGGCGTTTGGCGAGGGTCAGGAGATGCTGCTGCTCATCACCGACCTCTCCGCGAACCGCTACAGCATGGCGTTCATCAACGCCCACGGAAGCGAGCGCTTCTTCAAGCACAACAGCGCGCTTCTGTTCGGCGACCGCGGCGCCGACCTGGCGGCCCGCATCAAGCAGACCGCGCTCGAGGAAGAATAGCGCCGGCAATGGCGACGGGCTGCAAGCGCTAAATCGCAGCCCGTCGCCGTATTCCCCGACCAGATGCTGGCAGCCAGCGGGCGCCGGGCACGCATCGAGCCGACATCGTCGAAGCCTTTGCTCGATGCGCTTTCCAACTAGCCATTAACAACCCGGGCGATAGCCGCGACATAACGGAGCGCGATTGCCGGCACGGCTCAACCCGCTCGTTTTTTTGCGCGCACGCATAAAACGAAACAGGCATCGCCAAATGAAAACACCGGGCCGCAGCTTGCAAGCTGCGGCCCGGTGCGCTTGCAGGGTTGATCGTCAACGACGCATTGCGCCACCTTGGACCGGTTATGCCTCCACATTGCCTTCCAGCACATCGGCAAGCGTGATGCGGTCGATATAGGCGTTGATGGCGTTGCCCATCCCCCGCCAGAAGCCGCGAGCCTCGCAACCGTCCGCAAGGCCGCATTTGCCCTCATCGTCCACGCATGCAACCGGCATGCAGGAACCTTCCGTGGCGCGCAGCACATCACCGATGCGAATCTGATCAGCAGGCCTGGCCAGATAGTACCCGCCGCTCACGCCGCGGATGCTCTTCAGCACCCCGGCGCGCACGAGAGCACCACCCAGCTGCTCTAAATACTTGACGGAAAGCCCCTGGCGTTGCGCCGCCTGCCTCATAGTGACAAGCGCGCCAGCATCCCCTTGCTTGGCGATATCGATCATAAGCCTGAGGGCGTAGCGCCCCCTTGTCGAAACCATCATCGTAGCGTCCCATCCTCACCTTGTCGCGCCCCGCTTCCCCAACGAGGCGAACGCCCGCCCGCTTGCGCAAATGCGCGATCATCCCACAATCGCACGCAAAGACATCTGCAAGGGCATGCGCATCAGGCTAAAACCAACTATAAGACGAGCATATTAGAAGTAAGTTAGTATCAATTGGATTAATGCCGTTAACGCGCGTCAGCGGCGGGAAATCACTATGAGCGGCATTTGAAAACCCCGCGCTCAAACCATGAACGGGCGCCCTCTGCCCAACGCCGTTTGCTACCATAGCGCCTATGAATAGCAGAAACCGCAACGGGCAGCCCGCCCGCACCTCATCATCAACGCGCAATACATCCACGAAGCCCCGGGTCTCAACACCGATGGGCAGCGCATCTGCACGACCCCGCACCTCTGCGGCAACGCGCAACGCATCCAAGCGGCCTCAAAGCTCGCCGTCGGCACGAAATGCATCCGCGCTACCTCGCACCTCTCCGTCGACGCGCAACGCTTCCACGCGGTCCGGATCGACTCACCCTCAACAGCGCCCGCGCCGCAACGCCAGCGCCCGCAAGCCGTTTGTCATCCTTGTGTTCGCGCTTGCGCTCATCGTCGTCGGCGTATCGGCATGCAACGCGACATCGGCGCTGCTCAACGGCTCGTCGCAGGAAGAAACCTCCCGCTCGGCCAATACGAAGCAGCCCTACGTCAGCCCTTACGATTTCTCAGGGCTCTCCCAGCAAAACGGCAGGTTCTCATACTCCGAGAACGGGGTCGGAAAGTCGCAAACGGGGATCGACGTGTCCGAAATGCAAGGCGTCATCGATTGGGAGCAGGTTGCAAACGACGGAATTCAGTTCGCCTTCGTGCGAGCCGGCTACCGCGGCACCACCGAAGGCGGCTTGTTCGCAGACGCTCGCCTGAACGAGAACCTTGACGGTGCGACCGATGCGGGTTTGCAGACCGGCGTGTACTTTTACTCGCAAGCAACCAGCGCCGAGGAGGCGCAGGAAGAAGCCGACTTCGTGCTTGACCAGCTTGGCGGCCGCAAGCTCGACCTTCCCATAACCTTCGACCACGAGAAGGACACGACGGTGAACGCACGTGGCAATAGTGTGGACCGGGACACCCTCACGGCCGCTGCGCTGGCGTTCTGCCAGCGCATAGAGCAAGCAGGATACCGCTCCATGGTATATGGCAACAAAGTGGATATCGCCCGCATGAACCTGGATAGCCTGGGCAGCCGCCCCGTCTGGTTCGCCGAATACAACGCGCCGCAACCCTCCGGGCAGTTCGATTTCGTCTTATGGCAGTACAGCAACACCGGCAGCGTGGCCGGCATATCCACCCCCGTCGACATGAACCTGCGCTTCACTGATATGCTCTAAACGCGAAAACTCGCAGCTTGGCAAAACCTGAAGCTAACTTCATGTGCTAGCGTGCGTAATGAAACCACCCGCAACGCGAAAGGCCTTCCATGAGCACCGACATCCCCGCCCCGCTTCCCGCTGAGCTTTCCAAGAAGCACGAAGCGCTGAAAGAGCACCTGGCGAAACTGGGAACGGTTGCCGTGGCGTTTTCCGGCGGCGTGGACTCCACCCTGCTGTTAAGCGCTGCAGCCGACGTGCTAGGTGATAACGTCGTCGCCATCACCGCCCGTGCGCAGATGATACCCACGCGCGAGATTCGCGAAGCAAGCGATTTTTGCGCCAAGCGAGGCATCCGCCATGTGGTGATGGACGTCGACGCCTTGGCCATACCCGGCTTCGCCGAAAACCCCGCAGATCGATGCTACCACTGCAAAAGCGCGCTGTTCGCCCGCATCATGGACCAGGCTGCATGCCTGGGAATACCCTACATTGCCGAAGGCACCAACACCAGCGACTTGGGAGACTACCGCCCCGGACTCAAAGCGCTTGGCGAGCTGAAGGTGGACAGCCCGTTGTTGGCAGCGGGCCTGTCGAAAGCCGATGTTCGGGCCCTATCCCGCAAACTTGGCCTTCCAACCTGGGACAAGCCCTCTTACGCGTGCCTTGCAAGCCGCATTCCCTACAACGAGGGCATCACCACTGAAAAGCTTCGATCCGTTGAGCATGCCGAGGATGCGCTTATGGACGCAGGCTTTCCCCAGATACGCTGCCGCGCCCATGGGGACCTTGCACGCATCGAGGTGGCACCAGACCGGCGAGCAGCGCTTATGGACGCGCTGATATCCACCGACCTGGCCAAGCGCATACACGATGCAGGGTTCGCCTACGTGACCGTTGACGCCGACGGCTATCGCACCGGCAGCCTCAACCAAAACGTTCCCGAATAAGCCGAATGCGGCAGCGACGCCGCGAGACGGCAAACGCCGCCCATACGCAGCTTTACGACCGGCGCGAGCTGCCGTACGCCGCGTTCTTGCGATTGCCGAAGGCACTGCCCTTGCGCGCGCTCTTCTTCAGGTCCTTGAGCACATCCGCCTCGCTTTCGCCCTCCACGCCGGCACGCAGGCGCACCACCTCGTCTCGCAAGCGCGCCGCCTCTTCGAAGTCCATATTGCGCGACGCCTCGGCCATATCCTCCTCCATGCTGGAGATAACGCGCAGCACTTCTTCGCGCGACAGCTCGGCAAGCTGCATGTTCACCTGCTCGGACGACACATCGCCCATTTCCCCATGCACGTAGCTCATGATGTCCACGACCGCCTTCGTGACCGTTTTGGGCGTGATGCCGTGCTCTTCGTTGTACGCCATCTGGATGCTGCGACGGCGCCGCGTTTCGGAGATGGCCAGGTCCATGGAGTCGGTGGTTTTATCGGCATACATGATCACCTGGCCGTTCGCGTTACGAGCCGCGCGGCCGATGGTCTGGATCAGGCTGCGCTGGTTGCGCAGGAAGCCTTCCTTGTCGGCATCGAGGATGGCGACCAACGTCACTTCAGGTAGGTCCAGGCCCTCGCGCAACAGGTTGATTCCCACCAGCGCGTCGAACTTGCCCAAACGCAGATCGCGCAGGATATCCACGCGCTCAAGCGTGCCGATGTCGCTGTGCATGTAACGGGCGCGTATGCCTCGATCCAAAAGATGGTCGGTCAAGTCCTCGGCCATCTTCTTGGTAAGCGTGGTTATGAGCACGCGCTCGTTGCGCTCGGCACGCTCCTTCGCCTCGTCGATGATGTCGTCGATCTGGCTTGCGCTGCCGCGCAGGATGATCTCGGGGTCCAGCAAGCCCGTGGGGCGGATGATCTGCTCCACCTGTTGCTGGCTGACCTTCAGCTCGTAATCGCCGGGCGTTGCCGACACGTAGATGAACTGCGGCACGCGCTCCTCGAACTCGTCGAAACGCAGCGGACGGTTATCCAGGCAGCTGGGCAGCCGGAACCCGTGCTCGGTCAAGGTGATCTTGCGGCTGCGGTCGCCCTCGTGCATGCCGCGGATCTGGGGCACCGTCACATGGCTCTCGTCGATGATGCACAGGAAATCGTCCGGGAAATAGTCGATGAGCGTGTACGGAGGCTCTCCGGGCTCGCGCCCGTCGAGATGTCGGGAGTAGTTCTCGATGCCGCTGCAAAACCCCATGGTCTCCAGCATCTCAAGATCGTAGTTCACGCGCATCTCCAGCCGCTGGGCCTCAAGCAGCTTGCCCTCCTCCTTGAACTGCTGCAGACGCTCGCGCAGTTCCTCTTGGATGGTTTTGATGGCGTGCTCCATCTTCGGGCGCGCCGTTACGTAATGGGAGGCCGGCCAAATAGGCAGGGCCTCATAGGTTTGCAAAACCTCGCCCGTTACGTTGTCGATCTCGGAAATCTGCTCTATTTCATCGCCCCAGAACTCCACACGCACCGGATTGTCCGCATACGGAGGGAACACATCCAGGTTATCCCCGCGCACGCGGAACGTACCGCGCTTCAACTCATAGTCGTTTCGATCGTATTGGATATCGATAAGGTCATGGATCATCTGGTCGCGATCCATCTCCTTCTGCTTGTCCACGAACACGGCCATGCCTGCATAGTCCATGGGGCTGCCGATGCCGTAGATGCAGCTGACCGACGCCACCACGATGACGTCGCGCCTGGAAAGGAGCGCGCTAGTGGCGGCATGGCGCAGCTTCTCCACCTCTTCGTTGATGGAGGCGTCCTTCTCGATGAACGTGTCCGACGAGGGCACGTACGCCTCAGGCTGGTAATAATCGTAGTAGCTGACGAAATACACCACGGCGTTGTCGGGGAAGAACTCCTTGAGCTCGCTTGCAAGCTGGGCGGCAAGCGTCTTGTTCGGCGCCATGACAAGCGTGGGGCGCTGCACCGCCTCGATGGTTTTCGCCATGGTGAACGTTTTGCCCGAGCCCGTGACGCCCAGAAGCGTTTGATACCGCAGCCCGTCCTCAACGCCCTGCGCCAGCTTTTTGATGGCCTGCGGCTGATCGCCTGAAGGCTCATAAGGGCTGACCGTTCGAAACGGAGTGTTCGCAAGGCGCACTTCGGGCAACTTGCCCTCCATCGCCATGCCCTCGATGTTCTTCAGATGGCTGCTCATGTGCAATCACGTCCTTCGCAGGCGCTTCCTTCGAATCAGTGCCCGAAGTCTAGCACGGTGCACGGAAAAGAACAAGTGTACGTTTTCGCTTCACATATATGACAACGCAAAAGACCCCTGCAACGCATCGCGCCCGGCAAATAGCCGACGCAACGCGCCGCAGGGGCCGCAACGTTCCAAACTATCGCGCCCATCGGCGCGATATCGCCCTAGTCCAGCGTCTTGCTGTACTCGCGCCACCACTGCTCGACCTGCTCGCGCAGCTGCTCGGGCGTGCCGTCGTTGTTGAACACCACGTCGGATTGCTCGATGCGGTCCGCGTCGCTGATCTGACGGGCGATGCGGCGACGCACGTCCTGCTCGTCCCAGCCGCCTGCAACGGCGCGCTCGATGCGGTCGTCAAGCGGGGCCAGCACGGCAATGACCACGTCGGCGCCATTGGCCATGGACACCTGGCGGTTCTTGAACACCGAGTACTCCACCACCACGGCCTTGTTGCCCTGGCGCTCAAGCTCGTCGAGCTGATCGGTGAACGCCTCCTCGATGCGCGGCATGGTGATGCGGTTGAGCTTGCGCGTCTCCGCCGGCGTGGCGAAAGCCTTCGCCGCCACCTTCGAGCGCACGATCTGGCCGTCAGCGCCCAGGATATCGGCGCCGAACGCCTCTACCAGGTCGGCTTTGACCGTATCCCACAGCAGCACGTCATGACCGACCTTGTCGAGGTCGATGTACGGGACTCCCTGCTCGGCCAGAACCTTGCGGGCCGTCGACTTGCCGGCGCCCATGCCGCCGATGACGAACAGCTTCTTCATACCCATGCCTGCCTCCTTTGTCGGCATCGCAGCGTTGCCTTCACGCATATCTGGTTCATATGATACACGCACCGCGCAGCCGAAACGCACGGCACATGCCATCATTTGCCGACAGGTTACGGTAGGCGGCACTGGTATACTGGGGCGATGTGCTGCGGATTAAGGGAGCGCAGCAGATGAGAAGGGAACTATCATGCCGGAAACGCCGGCTGGGAGCCATGCACGCAACCGCTCGCGAAGCGCATACGCAAGCCCCGCATCGGATTCTTACACGCAAAACCGTTCCAATACGCACGGCCGCGCCTCAAGCGCCCCGGCCGCCGCATCGCACGACACCCGCCGTGCAAATGCCGCAACGGACGGCCGTCGCGGCAACGCGCACAGCACATCGCCGCGGACCTCGCGCGCATCTGGCAGCGTAGAGCAGCCCAAGCGGAAGAAATCGCGTTACATCCCCGCCCTCGACGGCCTGCGCGCGCTTGCCGTGCTTGGCGTTATCGCCTATCACATGGGCATGGCCTGGATGCCCGGCGGCCTGCTTGGCGTCACCGTGTTCTTCGTGCTGTCAGGCTACCTGATCACCAGCCTGCTGCTCATCGAATGGGATTCCACGGGCACCATCGACTTGCCGCAGTTCTGGCTACGCCGCGTGAAACGTCTGTTCCCGGCCATCGCCTTCGTCATCATAGTCACCGCCGTGCTCTGCACGCTGTTCGACCATAGCCTTCTCACGAAGCTGCGCGAAGACATGTGGGCGGCGCTCTGTTGGGTGACCAACTGGTGGTATATCCTGCGCGACGTATCCTACTTCGACGCCTTGGGCGCCCCCAGCCCCGTCACCCACTTCTGGTCGCTTGCCATCGAGGAGCAGTTCTACGTGGTTTGGCCCGTGGCGCTCATCCTTGCGCACAAGTTCGGCGTGAAGCGCACCCATATGCGCAACGCCACCTTCGTGCTCGCGCTTGCCTCCGCCCTTGAGATGGCGATTCTGTTCAACCCCGACGCCGACCCCTCGCGCGTGTACTACGGAACCGACACCCGCGCGTTCAGCCTGCTCATCGGCGCATGGCTTGCCTTCGTATGGCCGTCGAACCAACTTGGCGCGAACAACGAGATCCACCTGGACCGCAACGTGCGGCTGGCGCTTGACGCCGTGGGCGGCATCGCGCTCATCGGCTTGGTAGCCATGATGGCAGGCATCGAGGGCACGTCGGCGTTCATGTACCGCGGCGGCATCCTGCTCGCCTCCGCGATCACCATGGTCATCATCGCTGTCATCGTGCACCCGTCTAGCCTGTTGGCGAAGGTGTTCGCCGCAAAACCGCTCGTATGGATCGGCCTGCACTCCTACGGCATGTATCTGTGGCACTACCCTATCCTTCTGCTTATGAACCCGCGCAGCAACATCGACGGCACCCCGTGGTGGATGTACCTGGTTGAGCTTGCCATCATCTTCGCCATCTCGTGGTTCTCCTACAAGTTTGTGGAAGACCCCATCCGCCATGGAGCCATCGGGAAGTTCGTGGGCGATGTGCGCAGCGGGCAGATCCTGCTTGCCGACTGGCTTCGCAGCCACGCCTTGCCCACGGCTGCGGCCTCCGTGCTCACCATCGTCTGCATCGGCGGTCTGATCTTCGTACCCGACACCTCCGCGCTTGAAGGCGGCGATTTGCTGAAGGACGAATCGGCGCATGTTGCAGGCCTGCCCGCAGACACGTCAGGAGCCACCGCAGCAGCCGAGAAGCCCAAGCTCGACGTGCTCATGATCGGCGACTCGGTATCGGTGCGAGCCATCCCCAACTTCACTGAAACGTTCCCCTACGGCGCCATCGATGCCGCCGTGAACCGTCAGCTCACCGTCGGCGAGGAAGTGTACCGCTCCTATGCCGAGCAGGATATCGTGGGCGATGTGGTGGTGTTCGCCTTGGGAACGAACGGGCAGGCCACCGACGAGCAGCTGGACGACCTGCTTGGCGTGGTGGGCACCGACAAGCACGTGTTCTTCGTGAACACCCGCAGCCCGCAAAGCTGGATGGCGGAGACGAACGCCGCGCTCGACCGCGCTGCCGAGCGCTACAGCAATGTGCAGGTTATCAACTGGTACGACCTAAGTGCATCGCACGGCACCTGGTTCGACGGCGACGGCACGCATCTGTCCTCGGAAGGCGCGCAAGCCTATATCGACATGGTCCACGACGCCATCGGAGGCCTTCTGCCCGAGCACAAGGAAGGCGACCAGGTAGCACATGCCGAAACGCCTATGGAAGCTGCAACCTCGAAGGCCATCGCAGCCCAGCAGGCAGCCGTGGCCTCCATTGCCACCAATATTGCCAACAGCCTTGGAGAGCACCCGCAGGAGTAGACGCATCTAGGTCGACACGCGCTCAAGCCGAACGATTTCGGGCCGCAATCGTATGCGAATCAACGCATCGCGATTGCGGCCCGATCTGCGTTAAAGGACAAGCGCTGATGATAGTGCCCTTAGCGCACGCTTCCCGCTTGATTCATGCTCATCGCAACTGTTTTCCGACCCTTAAGGTTTCCGATATCCGTGAACGATGAAGTCGCGTTAAAGACAAATACGCCGTAGCTTTGCCGGCATTGCTCGTGCCCAGGAGAAAGATGCCTATTGTCGCGCAAAGATATGGCATAAAGCTACGGCATCAACCGAATACCTTGTCGCCCTGCAGTCCCAGCCTTGGGAATCCTTCGGCAGCCCTCAGACGCAACAAGGCCCCCGGCGTATGCCGGGGGCCTTGCAGGATTCACGCTTCAGCTTAAAGCTTGAGGCTTAGGTCAGCTTATTCAGCCTGCTCCTCAGCGGGCTTGTCAGCCTTCTTCTCGCGCTTCTTAGCCGGCTTCTCCTCAACCTGGATGGACTCGTCCACGGGGATCTCGAAGCCCATCTCAGCAGCAGCGGCCTTCATAGACAGGCTGATGCGACGACGGTCGGGGTTGATCTCCATGACCTTGACCTTGACCATGTCGCCAGGCTTGACGACCTGAGCAGGCGTGTCGATGTGGCGCATGGCCATCTCGGAGATGTGCACCAGGCCCTCGATGGACTGGCCCAGCTCGACGAAGGCGCCGAACGGAACGGTCTTGGTGACCTTGCCGTCGACGATGGAGCCGACCGGGTAGCTCTCGACCAGCTTGATCCACGGATCCTCGGTGGTCTGCTTCAGACCCAGAGAGATGCGCTCGCGCTGCAGATCGACGTCCAGAACCTCGACCTCGACCTCGTCACCGACCTTGACGACCTCGGACGGATGGTTGACGTGGTTCCAGGACAGCTCGGAGATGTGGACCAGACCGTCGATGCCGCCCAGGTCAACGAAGGCGCCGAAGTCGACGATGCTGGAAACCGTGCCCTTGAGGCGCATGCCCTTGGACAGCTTGGAGAGGATCTCGGCGCGCTCGTTCTTGCGGCCTTCCTCAAGCAGCACGCGACGGGACAGGACAACGTTGTTGCGGTTGCGGTCCATCTCGATGACGCGGGCCTCGATCTCGGTGTGCAGGTACATGTCCAGGTCCTTGACGCGACGCAGGTCGACCAAAGACGCAGGCAGGAAGCCGCGCAGGCCGATGTCCAGGATCAGGCCGCCCTTGACAACCTCGATAACCTCGCCGGTGACGGTCTCGCCAGCCTTGAACTTCTCCTCGACGCTGATCCAGGCGCGCTCGTACTCGGCACGCTTCTTGGACAGGATCAGACGGCCGTCCTTGTCCTCCTTCTGCAGGACCAGAGCCTCGATCTCGTCGCCGAGATTGACGATCTCGGACGGATCGGCGTCCTTGCGGATGGACAGCTCGCGGACGGGCACAACGCCCTCGGACTTGAATCCGATGTCCACCAGCACCTCGTCATGCTCGATCTTGACAACCGTGCCGTTGACCAGGTCGCCCTCGTCGAACTCGGTCAGCGTGCCGTCGATCATCTGGTTCATCTGATCGTCGGAGATGTCCTCGAAGTCGATGACGGACGTGTTCTTGATGTCGGTCAAAACGGACCCCTTCCATACTTTGCCGGGGACCCTTCGTCATGAATGATTGCTACATAAACCATGTTCGCTTGCAGGAGATGCTCCCTTTTAGCAGTGCAACAAACATGTCTCGGGGGCCTACATTACCAATGCTTACGGGACCTTCCCATAAGCCAATCGAGTATACCATGCGCAATGCGCCATCCAAACCATTATTTTCCAACAGCGTTCCGCCCTGCACGATTTCTACGCGGAACGGCAAAGCGCTCGATTTGGCCCGCACCCGCAACCTTGTGCCCCTGGCCGAACCAGCCACAACGATCGCCCGTCTTGCGGCCCATGCCCTTTAGCACGCAAATCGAGCGCACGCCATCGCAGACCGAGCTATTCCCCGCTATCGCGACGGCAATCGGGGCACACGCCGGAAAACGCCAGGTCGAAACCTGTTACCTCAAACCCGTAGTCGTTCACGATGCGCGCAAAGGGGTCGATGCCCTCCGTTTCGATATCGAAGACGCCGCCGCAACGGCTGCACCTCGCATGGAAGTGGTTATCGCAACGGAAGTCGTAGCGATCCGCCGCGTTGGGCACGGGAATGCGCAAAACCTCCCCGCGATCCGACAACACGCTCAAGTTGCGGTACACGGTGGCACGGGACACGTTGGGGTGATCGCGGTGAACCACGTCGTAGATATCCGCCGACGTCGGATGGTTGTGCAGCGAACGCACCGCATCGAGCACCACCGCGCGCTGCTTGGTGTTGCGCGAGCCGCGCGGGCTTTGGACCTGATCGTTCGCAGTCATCGCGTTGCTCCTATCCTTCTTGTCAGGCTTTCTTCTTAATAGGATTCTATATCGCTAGTAAGCCTTATGCAATTCGCTCACAACCATTCCATCGGGTTTCGCGTAACGAAGGGACCCTCCTGCTCCAAAAGCGGGAGCAGGAAGGCTCAAGCTCCAAGCAAATTCGCAATCGCCGCGGTTCCGCGGAAAGCGGCAAGCATCGGGGCCATCCCATTTCACACGTTCCGGGAGACGGGATGGCCCCTATGCTCCGAACGGGTTTGCAACTCCCTCGATCCCGCGAAAGGCCCGCACGCATAAGAAGGCCTCCCATTTCCAGAAACGGGAGGCCTTCAAGCTTCTTACAGGCGCATTGTCCTCATGAGAACATCGCGGTCGCAACCAGTTCGCAAAAGGCTAGATAGCCTCGTCTCCTCGCTCGCCGGTGCGGATACGCACCACCTCGTCAACCGGGAAGACGAAGATCTTGCCGTCCCCCACGTTGCCGGTTCGAGCGGTGGCGCTGATCACGTCGATGAGCGCGTCCACCTCGGCGTCATCGCAGATGATCTCGAACTTCACCTTCGGCACCATGTTCAACAGCACCTCGGTGCCGCGATAGTACTCCTTCCAGCCATGCTGGGACCCGCAGCCTTGCACCTGCGAGATGGTCATTCCCGAAACCTGTGCCGCGAACAGGGCGTCTTTGAGCGGCTCAAGCTTTTCAGGACGAACGATAGCGGTGATCTTCTTCATGGTTCAACTCCTTTCAAACGCTAGCCGCAGCTTAGTCCAGGCCGATGTATGCAGGGTAAGCGGATTCGCCGTGGGCCGCAATGTCGAGACCTTGCGCTTCCTCTTCCTCGCTGACGCGCAGGCTGCCCTTGAAGCATGCCTTCACGATGAAGGCGAGCACCACGTCGAGGACGCCGACGAACACGATCGTGATGGCGATGCCGGCGATCTGGCTGCCCAGCAGGCTCACGTCGCCGGTGTACAGAAGGCCGCCGAAGTCGGTCCAGGACAGCTCGGGCACGCAGAAGATGCCGGTGCAGATGCCGCCAACGATACCGCCGACCGCGTGGCAGCCGAAGGCGTCGAGCGCATCGTCGTAGCCGATCTTCGCCTTGCAGAACGAAATGGCGAAGTAGCAGATGGGAGACACGATCAGGCCCATGATGATGGCGGCCCAGGGCTCGACGAAGCCGGCAGCCGGGGTGATGACGACCAGGCCGGCGACAAGGCCGGTTGCGGCGCCGACGAGCGTGGGCTTGCCCACCTTCACGCGCTCGACGATCATCCAGGAGATGAGCGCCGCGCCAGAGGCGACCACGGTGTTGATCAGGGCCAGGCCGGCAACGCCGTCAGCCACGAACTCGGAGCCGGCGTTGAAGCCGAACCAGCCGAACCACAGAAGGGTTGCGCCCAAGGCCACGAACGGCACGTTGTGCGGACGGTAGCTCATCATGCCGAAGCCCTTGCGCTTGCCGAGCATGAGGCACAAGATCAAGCCGGTAAGGCCGGAGGAGATATGCACGACGTCGCCGCCGGCGAAGTCGAGCGCGCCGATGGCGTCGCCGATAAGGCTGCCATCGCCGCCCCAAACCATGTGGGCAAGCGGCGGATACACCACGATGGTCCACACCGCCACGAACGCGCACACCGCGCCGAACTTCATACGGCCGGCAAGGGAACCCGTGATGATGGCGGTGGTGATCATGCAGAACGCCATTTGGAAGATGAAGTCGATGATCGCCGGATACGTCGCATCCTCGGGAACCGCATCCGCCTCGGCGAGCATGTCGGTCACGCCGCCAAGGAAGCCGAGCTGATCGAAACCTCCGAAGAACGGGCTAGAGCCGTCCTCGCCGTATGCCAGCGACCAACCGCAGATCGTCCACGTGATCGCCACGATGCCGATGGCTGAGAACACCATGACCATCGTGTTCACGACGTTCTTTCGACGCGACAGGCCTCCGTAGAAAAACGCCAAACCCGGTGTCATGAGCAAGACGAGCATGGCGCACACCAGCATGAATGCCGTTGAACCCGTGTCAAACATCGTGCTACCTCCTTCGTTTTCCGATACCCATTCCCTCTGAGCACCTTTTTCTTACGCATTCGATAGTGCCACTGTTTGACCTGGCCTTTTGAGAGGATCGTCATTGTTAACGAGTCGGGAAACGCTTTGTAACGAGCACGAGACGCGGGTGTTACAATGTGGAAACAGGCGAACTTGCGTGAAAGGAACGGGCTTATGGGCGTGCGATTCGTTGCCGTTGAAACGGACGAGGATCAAGAAAAGCTGGCGAAGCTGGCTGATGAGATTTGGCACGAGTACTGGCCCGCGATCATCGGCGATGCGCAGACCGACTACATGGTCGAGAAGTTCCAAAGCCTGGAAGCCATCAAACGTGATATGGCGGAACACGCCTATGAATACTGGTTCGTGGTCGACGAAGCCGGCAAAACCGTGGGCTACACCGGCGGCTGCGAGGAACCGCAGACCAGCCGTTACTTCATCTCGAAGATCTACCTGCTTGTCGAGGAGCGCGGCAAGCATTATGCGTCCCAGATCATCGGCTTCTATACCGATATTTGCCGCGCTCGCGACCTGCATAGCATGTATCTGACCGTGAACAAGCACAACGATCTGGGCATTCGAGCCTATTACGGCAAGGGCTTCGTGACCATCGAATCCGTCAAGAACGACATCGGCAACGGGTTCGCCATGGATGATTACGTGATGGAGAAGGAAGCCTAACCGCTTTCATCCGCGCGACCCGTGCGCCATGAAGCCTTCGGCGGCTTCATGGCGCAAGAAAGGCCCCGCGCCCTCGGTTCCGTCAGCCGACCTGGTCGGCGATGCAAGCGCATGCCTCTGCAGCTTGCATGAAACGGATTCCGAACGGCACAGGGCCTTTTGCTGTTCTCGCGGCAAAAAGCTGCGGGCTACAGCGCCCGGTAACGCTCTTCCACGCTGGCGGCGATGCCTTCGGCGTCAAGGCCCTGCTCGTGGAGCAGCTGCCCCACCCCGCCTTGCGTGACGAACGCGTCTTTGATGCCCAGATTCAGCGCCGGGGTATGCAGGCCCATGAGCGCCATCTCGCCGAGCACGCCTTCGCCGGCGCCGCCGGCGATGACGCCCTCCTCCACCGTGACGACCAGCTTCGTTTCGGCGGCAGCCCGAATAGCCTGCACGTCAAGCGGCTTGACCCAGCGCATGTCCACCACGCGGGCGCTAATGCCCTGCTCGGCAAGCGCATCTGCGGCGGCCAAAGCCTGGCCGACCATGCGGCCGAACGCCAAGATGGCAACATCCTCGCCTTCGCGCACCGTACGTGCCTCCCCTTCCGGCAGCACCTCGGGAGTCTCGGGCAACGGCACGCCCTCGCCCTCGCCGCGCGGATAGCGGATGGCGAACGGGCCGCCCATGGCAAGCGCCGTACGCAGCGCATGCACAAGCTCAGCCTCGTTCGAAGGCGCCAGCACGCGCATGTTGGGCACCATGCGGGCATACACCAGGTCGAACACGCCATGGTGCGTGGGACCGTCGGCGCCGACGATGCCGGCGCGGTCGATGGCGAAGACGACATCGA
Source organism: uncultured Senegalimassilia sp. (assembly GCF_934636665.1). Lineage (GTDB taxonomy): Bacteria > Actinomycetota > Coriobacteriia > Coriobacteriales > Eggerthellaceae > Senegalimassilia. Next base: position 33,135 of record NZ_CAKUAT010000006.1, on the reverse strand, counting down.
GCTTCGGCAGCGCAACGTTGATGATCATCTGATCGACGGCGCGCTGCATGAACGTGGAATACAGCGCCACCACGGGCTTTTTACCATTCGCTGCCAGGCCGCCGGCGAAACCGACAGCGTGCTCCTCGCAAATGCCCGTATCCACGAACCGCTTCGGAAACTTCTCGGCGAACTCGTCGAGGCCGGTGCCGCCCTTCATGGCAGCGGTGATGGCGACGATGTCGGCGTTGTTCTCCGCCTCGGCGACCAATGCCTTGCCGAACACGTTCGTGTATTTCGGCGCAGAGGGCTTGCCCGACTTGATGACCTCGCCGGTTGCGATGTTGTAGGGCGCGATGCCGTGGAACTTCTCAGGGTTGCGCACCGCGGGCATGTAGCCTTGGCCTTTGCGCGTGACCACGTGCATGAGCACCGGGCCATCGGCGTTCAGGACGGCTCGCAGCGTTTCCCTCAGCTGCGCGATGTTATGCCCGTCGATAGGCGCCGTGCACACGATGCCCAGCTGCTCGAAGATCATGGAATGCGGAATGACGAACTGCTTCATCGATTCCTTCATGCTACGGCCGAAGTTGGTGATGGCCTTGCCCACCGGGCCGCTGCTCTCCAGATGCTCCTGCACGTTATCGCGCGCCTGACGGTACTGCGACGATGCACGCATATAACCCAAGTGCTTCATGAGCGCGCCAACGTTGTGCGAGATGGACATCTCGTTGTCGTTCAAGATGATGACCATGGGCGTTTGGGCCTGGCCGATGTTGTTCAGCGCCTCGAAGGCCATGCCGCCGGAAAGCGCCGCATCGCCGATGAGCGCGACGACCTTCTGGTCGGCACCCGCCAAATCGCGGGCCTCCGCCAAGCCAAGCGCCACCGAAAGCGAGTCGGATGCGTGCCCGGAATAGTGCACGTCGTAGGGGCTCTCGCTGGGCTTAGGAAAACCGGAAAGGCCGCCATAGGTGCGCAGCGTGCCGAAGTCCTTTAAGCGTCCGGTGACCAGCTTGTGCGCATACGCCTGATGCCCCACATCGAACACGATCTTGTCCTTGGGGCAATCAAGCAGGCTGTGAAGCGCCAAGATGATCTCCACCGCACCCAAAGAAGAGGCGACGTGGCCACCGGTTTTCGAGGTGGTGGTCACGATCTCCTGGCGGATCTCGCCCGCAAGTATAGATAGCTCCTCATTGCTGAGGAGCTTCAGGTCGGCAGGGGATGCGATTATGTCCAGAATGCGCTTATCGCTCATGCTGCGCCTTTCCTTTTGTCATGCCATCCGATCGCCTTGCGCGACCTAGACGGAAGCGGCGGCCTGGCCTTGCCGTGCCGCGCCGCCGTCCGCTTGACCTTCCTTATGCGCGCCCGCTGCAGATGCCGCAGGTTGCGCCGAATCATCGGCAAGCCCTGCCGGGGCCTCGGAGGCCAGCGCCTCTTGGACGCTGGCCTCGTCGATGCCCTGCTCAAGCAGATCGCTTGCGCGAAGCCCCAGCCCAACCGCTTCCTCATACAGGGAAAGCGCCTGGTCCAAGGGTAAATCCTTATCGTTTACCGCTTCGACGATCTCATCGAGGCGGCTTTTGAGCTCCTCGAAGGACCCGTACGATTCCAATGCCACCGAATCGCGCCCTTACAGCACTAGGGGCTGCGCCGGGTCATCGCCTGCGGGAGCCGCAGCAGCCCCATCGTCGATGTCCTTGGCGATACGGCCCAGCACGCCGTTGACGAAGCGCGGGGAATCGTCCTCGCCGCCGAAATCCTTCGCCAGCTCCACCGCCTCGTTGATGGCGACGCTGGTGGGCACATCCTGAACGAACATGATCTCGTAGGCGGCCAAGCGCAGAATGGAGCGGTCGACGATGGGCATGCGGCCCAGCGACCAGTTCTCCGCAGCGGCCTTCAGGCTGCCGTCGATGACGATGCGGTTCTGCTCGACGCCGCGCACCAGGTCCTGAGCGTATTCCGAAAGCGGGCCCTCCTCGGACGGGAAGACGCCTTCAGCCACGATCTGAGCAGCGGATGCGCCCTTGATCTCGGCGGTGTACAGAACCTGCAGCGCGACGCGACGTGCCGTCGTGCGCTCGTGTCTTTTCGATGCCATGTGCAAATAATCCCCTGTGCTTCTTCTTGTTCCTAACGGTTGAACTGGACGCCGTCGATGTAGACGTCGACCGATCCAACCTGCGCGCCCACCTGGCTTGCCACGGCGTCCGCCACGGACTGGCGAACCGCAGCCGCCACGTCGGGCAGCACATGTCCATAATAAACGTCGATGCGCACCGAGATCTGCAGCTTGTCGTTTTCGTCCGCTGCGATCTCGATACCGGACGTGGAGGGCTTGCCGCCGAGCACGCCGCGGATGCCGCGGCTTGCCGCGGGGGCGTTGCCCACGCTGGCGACGCCGTCCACATCTGCCACGGCGATGGAGACGATGGTCTCGACGACGCCCGGCGCAAGCGCCATGCCGTCAACGGTCAAATCGCTCATAACACATCTCCCATCTGGGTTTCGATGAAGTCCGTGGTGGCTTCGCCGGCGCAGAACACCTGGTTATCCAGCACGCGGCGGTGGAACGGCAGCGTGGTGGGGATGCCCTCGATGACGAACTCGTCAAGGGCGCGGCGACCGCGCGCCAGGCACTCCTCGCGATCCTGGCCGTACACGATGAGCTTGGCCACCATGGAGTCGTAGAACGGGCTGATCTTCGAGCCGGAATGCACATAGGCTTCCACGCGCACGCCCGGGCCCGCCGGGGGCTCGAAGCGCGTGATGGTGCCGGGGCACGGACGGAAGCCGTGCTCTGGATCCTCGGCGTTGATGCGGAACTCCATGGCATGGCCGAACGGCGTGAACGGTGCCCTATCAGCGCAGCTCATGGGCTCGCCTGAGGCGATGCGCAACTGCTCTTTGATGATGTCGGTGCCCGTGATCTGCTCGGATACCGGATGCTCCACCTGCACGCGCGTGTTCATCTCCATGAAGTAGAACTTGCCCGTGGTGTCCAGCAGAAACTCGATGGTGCCGGCGTTGCGGTAGTCCACGGCGCGCACGGCCTTGATGGCCGCAACGCCCATGGCGCGGCGCAGCTCGTCGGTCAGCGCCGGAGAAGGCGCCTCCTCGATAAGCTTCTGGTGACGACGCTGCACGGAGCAGTCGCGCTCGCACAGGGCCACGTTGTTGCCGAAGTCATCGGCGAGCACCTGCACCTCGACGTGACGCGGGCGCAGCACGAGCTTCTCCAAGTACACCTCGTCGTTGCCGAACGCGGCGCCGGCCTCGGCGCGGGCGGCCTTGTAGTGCGACTCAAGGTCGGCGGGGTCGTGAACCTCGCGCATGCCCTTGCCGCCACCGCCGGCGGTCGCCTTGATGAGCACGGGATAGCCCACGTTCTCGGCGAACTGGCGAGCCTCCTCCACGGTGTCGATGCAGCCATCGGAACCGGGGACGGTGGGCACGCCGCAAGCCTTCATGGTCTCACGGGCGGAGGACTTATCACCCATGCGCTCGATGCACTCGGCGGAGGGGCCGATGAACACCAGGTCGTTGTCGGCGCATGCGCGGGCGAAGTCGGCATTTTCCGCCAAGAAGCCGTAACCGGGGTGGATGGCGTCGGCGCCGGTGATGTTGGCCGCCGCGATGATGTTGGACATGACCAGGTAGCTTTTCGTTGCCTGGGCGGGGCCGATGCACACCTTCTCGTCGGCATACTGCACGGGATAGGTGTTCTCGTCCTCGGTAGAGTACACCGCCACGGTCTTGACGCCCAGCTCCTTGCAGGCGCGCATGACGCGCAGAGCCACCTCGCCGCGGTTTGCGATGAGTACTTTCTTGAACATGTTACTGCTCCGAGACGGGCTGGACGGAATGGGGCTCGATGTAGAACAGCACGGTGCCGAACTCGACGGGGTCGGCGTCCTTGACGCACACCTCGCGGACGGTGCCCATCTCCTCGGCGGTAATCTCGTTCATGAGCTTCATGGCCTCGACGATGCATAGGGTCTGGTTGGCGGCAACCTCGTCGCCCACCTTCACGAACGCGGGCTCGCCCGGTGCGGGAGCGGCGTAGAACGTGCCGACCATGGGGGCCTTCACGGCGTACCAGTTGGCAGGACGCTCGGGCTCGGCGGCAGCGGCGGCCGGAGCAGCAGGCGCTGCAGCGGGAGCTGCAGGTGCGGCGGCGACTGCCGGAGCGGCGGCAACCGGTGCGGCTGCCGGCATGGCGCCGGGCATGCGCACGGCGATGCGCTGACCGCCATCCTCGACCACGATCTCGCCTACGCCGCTTTCCTCGGCAACGCGAACCAATTCGCGAATCTGATTGATATCCACGTAATCGTCCTCCTTGGTATTGCTGGACTCCTCCTGCATGAGGAAGTCGACTTTCTCGGATGCGCGGTGCTTGCTCAGGAAGGTGCGCGCCTCATTGGGGAACAGGGCGTACATGAGCACGTCCTCTTCGCTTTGGGCCAGATCGCCGACCTCTTCGACGACCTCGTCATAGGTGGTGGTGACCAGGCTTGACGGAGCCACGTCGTCGGGCAGCACCTGCGAATTGCCCGCGACCTTCTTCATGATCTCGGGGTCGATGCGTCCCGGGGCCTTGCCGTAGTAGCCGCAGATGTAGTCCTTCATCTCCTTGGACACGACGCCCCAGCGCTTGCCGGTGAGCACGTTGAACACGGCCTGCGTGCCAACGATCTGCGACATGGGCGTGACGAGCGGCGGATAGCCCACCTCTGCGCGCACGCGCGGGATCTCCTTCATGACCTCGGGCAGGCGATCGGATGCGTTCTGCACCTCGAGCTGGCTCATGAGGTTGGACATCATGCCGCCGGGCACCTGATGCGAGTACACCTGCATATGGATAAGCGAGGACACGCCGCGCTTGTAGTGGCTGCGCTTGCGCACTTCCTCCCAATATTCGGCGATCTCGAAGAGCAGGTCCAGATCAAGGCCGGTGTCGTAACGGCTTTCCTGCAGCGCCGCCACGATCATCTCGACGGCGGGCTGGGAGTTGCCGAAGGCCAGCGGCGCGGATGCGGTGTCGACGATGGACACGCCCGCCTCGGCGGCCTTAAGGTAGTTTGCCGGGGCCATGCCGCCGACGTAGTGGCAGTGCAGGTGCACGGGCAGGCCGATCTCGGCGTTGAGCGCCTTCACGATGCGCTCGGCGCGGTACGGCGTCATAAGGCCGGCCATGTCCTTCACGCAGATGGAGTCGGCGCCGAGCTCCTTGAGCTGCTGCGCGTATTCAAGGTAGCTGTCAAGCGTATGCACCGGGGAGATGGTGTAGGAGATGGCGCCCTCGAAGTGACCGCCGCATTCGTTGACGGCCTCGGCGGTATCCACCACGTTGCGGATATCGTTGAGCGCGTCGAACACGCGGAACACGTGCACGCCGTTGCGCTTGGACGCCTTGATGAAGCGGTTCACGATCTCGCGGGAATAATGCTTATAGCCAACCAGGTTCTGACCTCGGGTGAGCATGGACAACGGCGTGTTCGGCGTTGCCGCATTGATGGAACGCAGGCGGTCCCACGGATTCTCATCCAAAAAGCGCATGCACGAGTCGAACGTCGCGCCGCCCCATGCCTCGATGGCCCAGTAGCCGACGCGATCCATCTTCGGCAGGATCGGCAGCATGTCGCCGATGCTCATGCGCGTGGCCCACAGGCTTTGCTGGCCGTCACGGATAGTGGTATCCATGATCTGAAGCCTTGACATGAACTCGCACCCCCTTCGTTTTCAAGTGATACAGACCGTATTGATCGAAACCAGGATTATAGAAGATGCCGGCGCCGATACCGTGCGCACACGGCGAATTCACGGGCAAGAAACAGAAACGCCGCCCAGGCGGCGCGCTTTGCAAGCACTGCAGTCGCCATAATCCGCGCGCGCGGTGGCGAGCCTCGCTAATCGCGGAAAACCTCCCCCAGATACAGCGAATGCGCCCTGAACGGGCGCATTCGGAGATATCGTCGCACTCGACGAGGCCTTGATCCGTGCTTCGGCTCGCCCAAGATGGGCGGATACCGGCTTCCGCAGACGTCTCTTGCTATGCTTCAGGCATGCAACAAAAGCCGTTCGATATGGAAGCGCGGTCGCCGACCGCCAAAGCGATGCGAACTAGACGCGCTTGATAACGCGGCCGTCGCGGGTGTCGATCTGCAGCACGTCGCCGATCTCGACGAACGTGGGCACCTGCAGCTCGACGCCGGTCTCGAAGGTTGCCGGCTTGGTGGTGTTGGTGGCGGTGTCGCCCTTGAAGCCGGGCTCGGTGTGCGTGCACTCCAGCTCGACGAACATCTGAGGCTCGATGCTGATGAGCTCCTCGCCGGCGTACAGCAGGCTGGCCTCGTCGTTCTCCTTGAGCCACTTGGCGGTGTCGCCGACGGTCTCGGCGGGCATGCTCATCTGGTCGTAGGTGTTGGGATCCATGAAGTAGAAATCGGAACCGTCGTTGTACAGGTACTGCATCTTGCGAGTTTCCAGGCGCACGGTGTCGAACTTCGTGCCGGCGTTGAACGTGTAGTCGACCACACGGCCGGTCTTGATGTCGCGAAGCTTCGTGCGGACGAAGGCGCCGCCCTTGCCGGGCTTGACATGCTGGAACTCGACGATGGTGCACATCTTGCCGTTGTTGACGATGCACATTCCGTTCTTGAAATCGGCGGTAGAGATAGCCACTGGTAGATCCTTTCAACCGTTCAGGCGACCAAGGCCGCCCCTTTAGTTCAACCCTTAAATTATAACCATGTCATGCGTAGATTGCGTGAAAACTTGGAATCCCGTTTCGATGACCACGCCGAAATCCTCTAAACGCATACCGAAATCGCCCTCCAGATATATGCCCGGTTCCACCGTGACCACGTTGCCCGGGGCGAGCGGCTCCTTGTTGCGAGGCGACAGCACGGGCTCCTCGTGGATGTCGATGCCCACGCCATGGCCTAGCCCGTGGCCCATCTTACCGGCGAATCCGCCCGCGGCAAGAACGTCTTCGGCCATCTGGTGCATCTGCGCGCCGGTGACGCCGGGCTTGATAGCCGCCTCCACCTGCTCATTGGCCTCACGCAGCGTTTCGTAGGCAGCGCGCATCCGCGCATCAGGCTGGCCGACGAACACGGTGCGGGTCATGTCCGAGCAATATCCGTGGGCGCGAGCGCCGAAGTCCATGACCACGCACTGCCCCGCTTCAAGCCTTGCCTCACCCGGGATGGCATGCGGGCTTGCGCCGTTAGCGCCACAGGCCACGATGGAGGAGAACGCCAGGCCGGACGCGCCATGACGCAGCATCCAGTCCTCAAGCTCGATCTGCACCTGCCGTTCGGTCATGCCCGGCTTCATGTAGGTGATGATATAGGAGAACGCCGCATCGGTGATGGCCTGGGCCGCCTTCATGCGCGCAACCTCCGACGACTCCTTGACCGCGCGCAGCGAGCGGACGAAACCCGAGGTCTCGCGCAGCTGCGGAGACGCCGGCGCCTTGGCAAAGGCGCCCTCGAGCGCGCGGAACGCCGCAAGCGTCATAGAGTCCTCGATGCCGAGCACGATGCTCTCGGGCGCCGGCGAGCCGGCGGGAGCGTTTGCATGCCGGGCCGTGAACACGTCGGCAACCCATTCGCCATGACCCTGACGCGCGTCATCGATGGCGATAACGCCTTCGCCCTGCGCCGCTTTTCGCGCCGCGCCGCTGTAGCGGGAATCGGTGTGCAGCACCGCGTCATGCGGCGTGACCAGGAGCGCATGCGCCTGTTCGTCGTCGAACACGTCGTCGAAGGCCGTCAACCATTCGATGCTTGCCGTGTCACGTACCAAAAACGTGCGGATGCCGTTTTCCGCCGCCGCGTTGCGCAACCGCTCCAAACGCCCTGCGGCCTGGGCTTTCATGCTATTCGTCAATGGGACCACGACCTGCCACGATAACCTGGCCCGGCGCGTAGCGCCCCTCGAAGCCCTCGCCCAGGCGCTCGGTCACGCCTTCGAGCAGGATGTCGAGCGCATCGTTGTAGCCGGCGAAGCCGCGACCTTTGACCTGGGCCACGCACGCCGGGGCGATCACCGAGATATGGCGGAACGCCTCGCGCGTGCTGACATCGGAGATGTGCACCTCGACGCACGGCGTGCTCACGCTGCCCAAAGCGTCGCGCAGCGCATAGGAATAATGGGTATGCGCACCGGGGTTGTACACGATGCCGTCGCACGTGCCGTGTGTGGCGTGGATCTTCTCGACCAGGTCGCCTTCATGGTTGGACTGGAAGCACTCCACCTCGCAGCCGTGCGCGCGGGCATACTCGGCGAAACCCGTCTCCAAGTCCTTCAGGGTATCGTTGCCGTACACGCCCGGCTCGCGGATGCCGAGCATATTCAGATTAGGCCCGTTCATCAGCAGGATCTTCTTCATGTTGCACACCTTTCGTTGACCCCTGCCGCCGTGTTCGACGGTAGCTTGAAACGAAGATGGTCGCCGCGGCGGCTTTTCAAGCCAACCCGCAAGGCGACCTTCTTCCCATACGCTCAACATACGCTAGCGCAACGTCACCGCCGCTTCTGCGCGAAATACGCCTCTAGCTCCTCCAAGATCACGCTATCGTCAACATCCTGAAGCCGCCACTGCCCCACATCATGCAAGCACACGAAACGCACCTGCCCATGACGCGCCTTCTTATCGCGTTTCATGACATCAAGCACCTGCGCCGGGGAAGCCTCCCAGTCAAGCTCGGGCAAGCCCAGGTCGTCGAGCAGCTGTCCCTGCGCCCGAGCGAGCTCTGCCGGCATATCGGCAAGCCGCATGCCCATACGAGCTGCAAAGCGCATGCCCTCGGCAACCGCATGCCCGTGGCTGTACGTGCCGTAGCCCGAAAGCTTCTCGATAGCATGGGCCAAGGTGTGGCCGTAGTTCAGGCACTCGCGCACGCCGCGGCTTTCCGTTTTGTCCTGCGCCACCACGTCGGCCTTGAACACCGCACATCGGGCGATGGCCTCGGAAACGACGTCGGGCTGACGGTCGACCATGGCCGATGCCTGGTCGGAGAGCCAGAAGAAGAACTCGTCGCCGTCGATGAGCGCGGTTTTCGCCACCTCGCCGCAGCCGCACGCCCACTCGCGAGGCGGCAGCGTTGCCAGCACCTCGGTGTCGGCGCACACGAACGCGGGTTGTTTGAACGCGCCCACCAGGTTCTTTCCGGCGGACAGGTTCACGCCCGTCTTCCCGCCCACGCTTGAATCCACCATGGATAGAAGCGTGGTGGGAACCTGCACCACCTGCACGCCGCGCATATAGGTTGCCGCGGCGAAACCCGCCAAATCGCCCACGCAGCCGCCGCCGAGCGCGACCACCACGCAGTCGCGCTCGAGCGCCAAAGCGGCCATGGCCTCGAGCACCTCGCCGAGTACCGTGAGCGATTTCGCCTCTTCACCTGCGGGAACGCAGATGTCGGAAACGCGATAGCCCGCTTGAACGAGCGACGCCTTCGCCCGAGCCAGGTACAGCGGGCCGACGTTGGCATCGGTGATGACGAGCACCTGCCGCGCATCGGCTACAGCCGGCACGCCGCGCATGGACGACCCCAGCGCATCGAGCACCCCGGCGCCGATGCGCACGTTGTACGCGTCTTCGCCGGGGATGTTCACCACTACCCTTGTCGCAGGCACAGCACGCCTTCCTTCTCCAAGATCTCCTGAATCTCCTGCGCCACGACGTTGATGGACTTGCCCACGGTGTCGATGGACACGCTGGCGACGTCCTCGTACATAGGCAGGCGGCCGGCGATGGTCTGTCGCGCGGTCTCGAGGTTCTTGAACAGCGGGCGCGTGGACACATCGCCGACGCGCTCGACGGCCTGCTCGGCCGTGACCTGCAGATACACTACGAAACCATTGTTCTTCAGGATCTCGCGGTTCTCCTCGCGCAGCACGATGCCGCCGCCGCACGACACAAGCATGGGGCCCTTGTGGGCGAACTCGTCGAGTACCTGGGTTTCCATATCGCGGAACGCCTGCTCGCCCTGCTCGGCGAAGATCTGGTTGATGGCCCGGCGCTCACGACGCTCGATGTAGGCGTCCAGGTCGATGGTGGCAAGGCCGCACTGACGGGCCAAACGACGCGACGTGGAGGTTTTGCCCGCGACCATGAAGCCCACGAAGAACACGTTGCGCGTCAGCTCGTAGGTCGGGCGCGCATGGGGCTTGATCTCGGGGTTGTTGACGACGGCGACGACCTCGTCGGGCGTGGTGACCGACAGCGTGTAGGCTATCGGGTTGCTTTCCGGGGTGATGGCGTCGTCCTTGATTTCCTGCTGTTCCATGATGTTCCTCCTGGCTGTTCTATCGCGATACGGTGTTCAATCGTTGCTTGTAGGCTTTGATGGCCGCTTTGATGTCAGCCATGTTATCGGAACCGAACTTGCGCATGTAGGCATCGGCTATGGCGAAGGCGAGCTCCCCTTCGGCGACCACCGCGCATGCCGGCACGGCGCATACGTCGCTTCGCTCCTTGGAGGCCTGGGCCACCTCGAGCGTATCAAGGTCCACGGTCTGCAGCGGCTGCATGAGCGTGGGAATGGGCTTCATGGCCGCCGTGACCACCAGGGGCATGCCCGTGGTCATGCCGCCCTCAAGGCCGCCGGCGTTGTTTGATGCGCGCGTGAACTCGGCTTTCGCCCGATCGAGCAAAATGGGGTCGTGCACCTGCGAGCCGGGCTTGCGGGCCGTCTCGAAGCCCATGCCGAATTCGACGCCCTTGATGGCGGGAATGCTGAACAAGGCGCCGCCGATGGTGGATGTCAGGCGCTCGGTGGGCACGGCATAGCCGCCCACGCCCGGCAGAAGACCGCGCACGACCACGCGGAACGTCCCTCCCAGGCTATCCTTGTTCTTGATGGCCCGGTCGATCTCGCGCTTCATGGCCTCGCTGGCCTCCGCATCGGGACAGCGGACCTCGCTGGTCTCGATCTCGAGCGGCGTATAGCGCGCCGCGTTCATGAACGGATCGTCCTCGTGCATAACGGCGCTTCCGATGCCGGTGACGTAGGAGAAGATGTCCACGCCCAGGTCGGCTAGAAACTCGCGCGCGACGGCGGCGGCCGCAACGCGCGGCGCGGTGGTGCGGGCGCTTGAGCGCTCGAGGATGTTGCGGCAATCGTCGGTGTTGGTCTTCAACGCGCCTACCAGGTCCGCGTGACCCGGGCGAGGGGTCACCTCCCGGACCAGGTCGAGCGGCGGCTCCCCAAACGGGGCCATGCGATCGGTCCAGTTCGCCCAATCCCTGTTCGCCACGAGCATGGCCACGGGGCTTCCGATGGTACGCCCGAAGCGCACGCCGGAAATCACCTGCGCCGTGTCATGCTCAATCTTCATGCGCCCGCCTCGGCCGTAGCCTGCCTGGCGGCGCGCCAGATCGACGTTGATCTGCTCCTCGGATATCTTAAGGCCCGCCGGCACGTCCTCGACGATGGCGACCAGGCCCTGTCCGTGGCTCTCTCCTGCTGTGTAGTAGCGCATGCTGCTCTCTTTTCGTGCTAGTGCGCGGCCTGGGTTTTCGCCGCGCCGATATGGGCGGATATGCTTAGATCAGGCGCGCGGGCAATCGAACCCGGCGGCGTCTGCCATAAGGTTGAACAGCTCCGCTTCGGAATACGGTATCTTCACTTCCGCTATGTCGGACACGATGAGCGCCGAAGCGACCGCTTGTGCCACCAGCATGCCCCCACCGTTGTAAGCCACCTTGCAGCCAGCTTGAAGAGCATCGGCCACCAGCTTCGTGCGCCCTGATGCGTAAACGGCGTCCATGACCACTTGGCCCGGACGCAACAGCCCCGTATCGAACGGCGCCGGATCGTCGGGCTTCATGCCCACAGGAGTGGCGTTGACGATGATGTCGGCCGAACCCAGAGCCCCCGTCGAGGTGGTATAGCTGCCATACTTGAACGTCGGCTTCGTATAAGCCTCGCGGAAGCTGCGATGCCCCTCCTTCATGGCGGGGAAATCGATGGTGGCGTTGGCCAGCTTGCCGAAACGCTCGAGATAGGCATCCAACACGCTATGCGCGCGCTCCTTGTCGCGCGAGAGCAGCAACAGCACGTCGGCGCCGGCGATAGCGCACGTATGAAGGATGGAAAGGGCCGTGGGGCCCGTTCCACACACCACCACGCGCTTGCCCTTGAAAGTCACGCCCGCAAGCTCCAGGAACTTGACGCACCCGTCGCCATCGGTGTTGAAGCCGATCAGCTGATCGTCCTTGCGGACGAGCACGTTAGCGCCCTGCGCCAGCTGGGCGGTTGCCGCTTTGCGCGTTGCAGCCTGGAAGGCCAATGGCTTATAGGGGGTGGTGATATTGACGGACAAGAACTCCCGCGCATCCAAAAAGGCGCGGGCGTCGTCCAGCTCGGCGTAATCGGCAAGGGAATAGGTCCAGGGCAGACCTAGCCTTTCGTATAACGCGTTGTACATTACCGGCGATTTCGAATGCGCGACCGGATGCCCCAGGATATAGAGGCGTTCGCCTTCGCTCTGCTCGGTCATGGAATTCCTTCCTGGTCGATCAAGGGCCTGCAGGTTAGCAGGGATTTCATCATACCAATGCAGACTACTTTTGTAGGGGTTAATTCGACCACGACGCCCATCAAATGGGCGGTTTCGCTACTTTTCCTGTGCGAAGGCGTTTTGGGCGGCGGGTTTGTCGGCCATATGCGCTTGCGCCGGCTGCGGCGCACCCTCGGGCACCGCTCCGCCTAAGATGGCCTGCTCCACCATGCGCACGTACTTCGTATGCCGCAGGTCCTGCTCCGCCAGCGGCGCCAGCAGATAGGCCGACATGCCGGCGTTGTGCGCGGCTAGCACGTCGGTGGACAGCTGATCGCCGACCATGACGGTCTCGCTGCGCTTCGCCCCCAACAAGGAGCACGCCGCGAACAGCGCCACGGGCAAGGGCTTCATGGCCTTCGCGATGATGGGCATAGACAGGCGATTCGCCAGCTCGTGCACGTTTTTGTGCCAATTGTTCGACACCAGGCAGAAGCTCACGCCGGCGTCTCGCGCCTGAGCGAGCCACAAGCCCACGTCGCGCGGGACGTCATGCGTTGCACGGGACAAGATGGTGTTGTCGATATCCAGCAATACATAGCGGAACCCGCATGAAAGCAGGTCCCGTTCTATGTTGATATGCGATATGCGGGAAAAATAGCGCTCCGGCTGCAAATATGGCATGGATCCCCTTACGAGAACGCGGCCTGATGCTCGTCGTAGGTTTCGCTGAACGTGTACTTATCGTTTTGGAAGTAGAAGAAGTAGTACTTTCCCAGCGCATCCTGGTTAGGCGAGCACACGGCCTGCAGGCACTCGATGGAAGGCGAGCAGATGGGCGTGGGCGGAAGCCCGGCGTTGGTGTAAGTGCTATACGGGCTGTTCGCGTGCACTTCGTCGGCCGTGGGATCGTGCCCGACCTCGTAGGCGGTGGTGGCATCGCTTTGCAGATAGCCGTTGCTCGGCTCGCCCTTGGTGGTCAGGCGATTGTAGAACACGGCCGCCACCTGGGCGCGAACCGTTTCGTCGCCGCTGGATTCCTTTTCCACGATGGACGCCAGGTTGACGGTATCGTACACGGAAAGGCCCTGGGATTCGGGGTAGGACCAGTCGAGCCCTGCCGTTTCGATTTGGAACTGGGTGAGCATGGCGCGAATCAAGCTGTCAGCGGTAGCATCGGCGGCAACATCATAGGTTTTCGGGAACAGGAAGCCTTCAAGGCTGTTCGTGCCCGCAGACTTCAGGAAGCTGTAGTCACCCGCATACACGCTGGCATCCGACGCCGCCTGCTTGAAGGCATCGGCGCTGATGCGCCCATTCGTGGCGCTGTCAACCGCCGACGCGATCTCGGTCAGGCGATACCCTTCGGGAATGGTAAGCACGGCATCGGAAACCGGACCGTTGCGCAATGCGGCGATGATGTCGTCGACCGTCGCACCGCCTGCAAAAGTGTAGGTGCCGGGCTTGAGATCGGACCCCGCATCCAAGTCCTTCACGCGTTCGGTGAACTCCTTGGCAGACCCCACCAGCTTAGCATCCACCAGCGAGGAGCCGATGGTGTTGGCGGATGCGCCTTCGTTGACGGTGATGGTGGCCTGCTGGCCTTCCGCCAGAAGCTCGACCTTCGGCGACACGCAGCTGGCAACCGAGGAGCCGACGAACCACAGGATGCCGATGCCGAGAAGCGCCAGCACCGCAAGGAACACGTAATGCGGAACGTTGGACCGTTTGGGTTGGATATAGCTGGTATCGTACGTGCGGAACATACGGTCGCCGCGCGCGTGCGCCGAGCGTGCCGCATGGTTCGGGCGGCGGGAATAGGTCACTTGCCTACGAGGGGACATTTACACTACCTTTCGCCTGCATGGCGGGCATCGAGCCACGCCTGAAGGAACACACTTGCTGCAATCATATCTATCTTGCCGCGCATATCGCGCTCCGACATGCCGCTTTCACGCAAACTGCGCTTCGCCTCCTGCGAGCTGAGACGCTCATCGGTGAACTCCACCGGCAAACCAGCGGCCTTTCCGATGTTTGCCGCGACACCGCGGATACGGCCGGCCTGAGGCCCCTCCTCACCCGAAAGCGTGTACGGAAGGCCCGACAAGATAAGCTCCGGCTCCCAATCCTCGAGCACGCGTTTCCAGCTTTTCGCATTGGAAAGCACCTCGTTCGCGGGAAGCACGCAAACGGGCGACGCCACGCGCTCGCGCGGGTCGCTGATGGCGACGCCGATGCGCGTCTGACCGATATCCAGTGCAAGAATCCTCATTGTCGACCTAACCTTACGCAACGAACGGATAAGAAAAACGCCCCGCAGCCAAGGGCGGCGGGGCGTGAAAGCTGCATCAAAAGCTACAGCAGCATCTTGCGAGCAGCCTCGAGCGCATCATCGATGCCCGCGGCGTTCTTGCCGCCGGCCTGCGCCATGGCCGGCTTGCCGCCGCCACCGCCCTGCACGCAAGGCGCGATGGCCTTGATGACGGCACCGGCGTTGAAGCCGGCTTCAACAGCCTCGGACGTGCCGGCTGCCATCAGCACGGCCTTGCCGTCCTTCTCGCCGATGAGCACGCATGCGCCGGGCTCGGCCATGCGGGCGGACAGGACGTCCCAACCGTTGCGCAGACCACCTGCATCGGCGATCTTCACACGGGAGATGACCACAGGATAGCCGGCGGCGGACTTCACGGCGGAGTCGACGAGCTTGGTGATGTTGTCGTCGGACACGATGCCCTTGGTCTGCTTGGCCTTCTTCTGGAACTCGCGCAGCTGCTTGACGTTGGCGGCGGTGCGCTCGGACACGTCGAACAGCGGAACGCGCAGCTCCTCGGCGGTTTCCTTCAGCTCTGCCTCCACCTTGTTGATGTAATCGAGGGCGCCGTAGCTGGTAACGGCCTCGATACGGCGCACGTTCGCGCCCACGCTGGTTTCGGACGTGATCTTCATGATGCCGATCTCGGCGGTGTTGGCGACATGGCAGCCGCCGCACAGCTCGCGGGAGAACCCGCCGCACTCGACGACGCGCACCTGGTCGCCGTACTTCTCGCCGAACAGCGCGGTGACGCCGCTTTCGCGGGCCGCGTCAAGCGAGGTCTCGTAGATGTTGGTGGGCGTTGCGGACATGATGAACTCGTTGGCAACGCGCTCGACCTGCGCCAGCTGCTCCGCCGTGACCGCGGCGAAATGCGTGAAGTCGAAGCGAAGGCGGTCGGGACCCACGTAGCTGCCGGCCTGGGAGACATGCTCGCCGAGGACCTGACGCAGCGCGGCATGCAGGATATGCGTGGCGGTATGGTTGCGCGTGACGCGCGCACGGCGGTCCGCATCCACGGAGGCCGTGACGGCAGCGCCCTGGGCAAGGGCGCCCTCGAGCACCTTCACCACGTGGCAGACGAGACCCTTCTCGGGAGCCTTCGTGTCGACGACCTGGACCTTGACGCCATCGCCCTCGATGACGCCCGTGTCCCCCACTTCGCCGCCCATCTCGGCATAGAACGGGGTCACGTCCAGAACCGCCTCGCCGGACTGACCGGCCTGCAGCTGGCTCACGCGCTCGCCGTCGGCGATAAGGGCGCTGACCTTTGCCTGGGCGGAAAGCTCCTGGTAGCCGACGAACTTCGTGGCGCCGAGCTCCTTGAGCAGCTCGGAGTGGATGCCGCCGTACGTGGACCAGGCAGCCTCGGCGTCCTTGACGTTTGCGGCACGGGCGCGGTCGCGCTGCGCCTCCATGCAGCGCTCGAAGCCCTCCATGTCGACGACGACGCCGCGCTCCTCGCACAGCTCGCGCGTGATGTCCACGGGGAAGCCGTAGGTGTCGTGCAGCGTGAAGGCCTGCTCGCCGGGAAGCGTGGTGCCCTCGAGCTTGTCAAGGGACTCGGACAGGAACGCGCGGCCCTGGCGCAGGTTGGCGCCGAAGCGCTCCTCCTCGGACAAGATGATGCCGCGGATGAGCTCGCGGTTGTCGATGACCTCGGGATACACGCTGCCCATGAGCTTGACCAGCTCATCGACGTATTCGTTGAGGAACGGCTTGTCCAGGCCCAGCATATGGCCCTTCATGACGGCGCGACGCAGCAGGCGGCGCAGCACGTAGCCGCGGCCCTCGTTGGAGGGCAGGATGCCGTCGGCGATCATGAACGTGACCGAACGGCTGTGATCGGCCATGATGCGCAGGCACAGATCGGCTGCCTCGTCCTTGCCGTACTCAACGCCGGCCAGACGCTCGCCCACGCCGACCAGGCTGCGCAGCACGTCGGTGTCGTAGTTGTTCGTGACGCCCTGCATGATGGCGGCCATGCGCTCAAGGCCCATGCCGGTATCGATGTTCTTGGTCTTCAGCGGGGCCAGCGTGCCGTCTTCCTGGCCGTCGTACTGGGTGAACACGCAGTTCCAATACTCAAGGAAGCGGTCGCAGTCGCAGCCCGGCTTGCAGTCGGGATCGCCGCAGCCGACCTCGGGGCCCTGATCGAAGTAGATCTCGGAGCACGGGCCGCACGGGCCGGTAGGTCCGGCACGCCAAAAGTTGTCATCCTCGCCCAAACGGGAGATATGGTCTTCGGCCACGCCGAGCGACTTCCAGATCTCGATGGTCTCGTCGTCGTCCTCGAAGACGGTGAAGTACAGCTTGTCCTTCGGAAGGCCGAGCACCTCCGTGGAGAACTCGAAGGCCCAAGCGCACATCTCGTGCTTGAAGTAGCAGCCGAAGCTGAAGTTGCCGAGCATCTCGAAGAACGACAGGTGACGGGCGTCGCCGATGTTGTCGATGTCGTTGGTGCGCACGCACTTCTGCACCGTGGTGGTGCCGATATATGCGGGGTCGAGCTCCTTCTGATGAAGGAAGTAGGGCTTGAACTGCACCATGCCCGCGCTGGTAAGCAGAAGCGAGGGATCATCGGGGATAAGGGAGGAGGACGGCATGCGTTTGCAGCCCTTGCTCTCGAAGAACTTCAAGTACTTCTCGCGGATCTCCGCGCTAGTCATGTACTCCATGTGCCTGTCTTTCTAACTGTGCCTTGCCATAAATCGGCGCGCGTGCGCCCTATTGCCGATCGCCGTCGCGACGTTGCTCCTTGCTGCGGCCCACCTTCGGAAGGGAGAAGCCTGCCGAAGCGTCCGGATGAGGGGACGTTGCATCGGCGATGGGATCGAGCGATCCGTCGGATCGAGGAGTGCCCTGGAAGAACACGCCGTCTTCGGCAACCAGCTGGCGCCCGGTTTGCTTCTCGAAATAATACACGAAAACGGACTTCATGACCGCCACGGCGGGAATAGAGGCCAGCATGCCCACAAGCGAGCCGGTGAACCCGCTCATGGCCCCGCCGATCGCGCTGCCCGCCATCAAGGCGATAAGGGTGAGCGCTGGATGGATATCCACCGATGAGGCCATGATCTTCGGGGATATGAACGTGTACACCGCCTGCTGGATGATGATGGTGCCGAGTAGGGCGACCAATGCGATCCACGGGCTGACGAACACGCCCACCACCGCCGCCAGCGCTCCGCCGAGCCACGGGCCCACGATGGGGATGATGTTCAAAATGCCGGCGATGATACCGAGCGCGGCGTAATTGGGAATGCCCGAGATAGCGAACAGCACGCCGCACGCCACACCGATGACGCCGCACTGAATGAGCGTGCCCTTGATATAGCCGCCCATGACGCGCGTGAACGTGACGTGCAGCATATCCATGGTCTCACGACGGGACGGACCCGCCAACCGCATGGTCTCGCGACCGAGCGCAGGAAGCTCAATGAGAATCCAAAACGCTATGACCAGGGCAAAGCCGATCGCTATACCCGTGTTCACCACGCCGGCGCCGATGGCGACCACGCCCGTGGCGCTCTGACGCGCCACATCGGACGCCGCCGAGCCCATAGAGGACAGCGCCTCGTTCATATACGTTTGCACCGTGTTGTTCTGGAACACGTCGGAATAGCGAGCGTACACGCCGTTGGCCCAGCCCATGAAGTCGTTGATGTAGCCGGGGATGCTCTGGACCAGATCGGAGAACTGCTCGCCGAAACCGAACGCCGGGGAGAGCATAAGGAAGCTGACGATCGCCAGCACAGCGAACATGAGCAGATAGGCGATGCCCGTTCCCGCTGCGCGCGGCACTCCCTTGGATTCCAGCTTGTTCACCGTGCCGCGCAAGCAGAACACGATGACCAGCGTCCAAAGCAGGATGCCGATCGGGACGCTGAGGATGTTGATGAGGTAGACCGCTGCGCCTGTGAGCAGGATGGCGCCTACCGCCGTCCACACCACGAGGAACCGTCGGCGGGCCTTTTCCATCGCGACATCGGGATTGGTGGCCATGGATACCAGCTCCTAGCGCTCCTGGGAGGAATCATTGGCCTGGGGAGCATACGTGAAGTACGCAGGCTGCTCAGGCTGGTCATCGGACTGGACCTGCTGGGGCGCATCGTCGTCGTTCGTCTGGACCTTGGAGGGGGCACCATCCTGAGCATCATCGCCTTCGTCCGGCACGCCCGCCAATGCGGCGGCTTGGGCTTTCGCCTTCGCCTCACCAAGGGCGACCGATTCATCGCTGGCATGCTTGGACTTGAGCTTCTCGCGAACCTTGGAGGTGACGTTGTTCATGATCTCCATGGGGGCGTTCGTGGCGGCCTCGACCGCGCCCACCGCATTAGAGGCGGAGTCGGTGATGTCGCTGACATCCTCCAAGATCTGGTCGAGGCGCATGATCTCGAGATTCGCCGCATCCACGGTCAAGGACACGCGATCGACGAGCGGATCGACCTTGTCCATAGCGGGCTCAAGCGATTTCGTGATGCGCTGCACGCTTTCAAGCGTCGGGTCGAGCTGCTCCTTCATCTTGTCGACCGTGGTGCGCGTTTTGCGCACGGTGATCACAAGCTCGATCACGAACCACACCAAAGCCACGCCGAGCACCACGTACACGATAGGCAAAACCACGCCCATAACTTCGCCGAAATCCACCAGACGCCTCCTTCATATATCCATATACGCCGCCAACTATAGCATGCGGTCTTGGATTCTACCCCGCCGACGCATGCGTTTACACCCGCCGTTCATAGCGGTTGCAGTGCGATTACCTTCGAAAAGACGTGGGGTTTTGCCTTTCGCTCCTTAAGAAGAAACGCCTAACGGGCACCCGTTTCCCCGTCTTCGGAAGCATCCCGCGCGCCCGGCTTCTTCGACCTGCTGCGCGAACCGTGCGCCTCGACATCGACCGGCTTACCCTTCGGCAACCCAGCCCCATGATGGCCCCCTGCCGTCGCATGGGCAGCCTGCGCCCTATCTCGAGCCGCCGCATGCATGGCCTGCGCCCGATCGCGCGCCGCGGCATCCACCCGATAAGCCTCCCAACCGCGCTCGGAGGGATGATAGAAGCAGCCGCGCTCAAGCCCTTCGGGCAGGTAGCGTTGATCAACCCAGCCTGCAGGATAATCGTGCGGATATTTGTACGCACCGTAATGCTCGGAGCCGGGACGGTGCCTATCGCGGAGATAGTCAGGGACATCGCGCTTAGGCCCGTTGCGCACTTCCGCCAAAGCGGCATCGATGCCCGCTTCGCACGCGTTGCTTTTCGGCGCAAGAGCGATATAGGTTGCCGCCTGCGCCAAGTTGATGCGGCATTCGGGATACCCGATGACCTCCGCTGATTTGAACGCGGCCGCGGCCACCAGCAATGCCTGGGGATCGGCGTTGCCTACGTCCTCGGACGCGTGGATGAGCATACGGCGAGCGATATACTTGGGGTCCTCTCCCCCATCGATCATACGGGCAAGCCAATACAGCGCCGCATCGGGATCGGAACCGCGCATGGACTTGATGAAGGCGGATATGATGTCGTAGTGCATATCCTTGTTCTTGTCATACGGCAATGCGCGGTGCGGCGTAGCGCTTTCCACCTGCGCCTTCGTGATAACGGCGGGGTTCTCGCGCGTGCCGGGCTGCTGCATGCCCGCCGCAAGCTCGAGGGTGGTAAGCGATGCCCGGCCGTCGCCGCCCGCCAAGAGCACGATGGCGCTGCGGGCAGCCGGGTCGAGCTTGTACAGCCCATCAAGCCCGCGAGGATCCACCACCGCCCGGTCGACCAGCTGAGCCACGTCGCCGTCCGAGAGCCCCTTAAGGCCGACTACGCGAGAGCGGCTGATAAGAGCGGAGTTCACTTCGAAAAACGGGTTTTCGGTGGTCGCGCCCACCAGCACCACGGTCCGGTTCTCCACCGCGTGCAGAAGCGCGTCTTGCTGGCTGCGGTTGAATCGGTGGATCTCGTCCACGAACAGGATGGTGCGCGAGCCGTTGAGCGCCAAGCGCTTCTCAGCCGCATCGATTTCCCGGCGCAGGTCGGATACGGTGCCGCCGATCGCAGACACTTCCACGAACGTTGCCTTCGTCGACTCGGCGATGACGTGGGCGATAGAGGTTTTGCCGGTTCCTGCCGGGCCGTACAGGATGACCGAGCTGACGTTGTCCTGCTCGATGGCCGCGCGCAGCCAGCTGCCCGGGCCCACGGCATCCTGCTGCCCCACCACGTCTTCCAGCGTGCGCGGGCGCATGCGCACCGCCAGCGGCGCCACCTGCTGCTTGCGCTCGTTTTCCATTGCCGTGAATAGCGTGTCCATGACCACCCCTGCCTGTTGATTGGCTCATCATGATAGCACGCGAACGTTTGTTTGCCTAGAAGAAAATGCCCTTCGCCTCCGTGTCCGAGGGCAACAGCCCGATTACACCTGCACCACCGATTCTGTCAAGACTTTACTTTGCCTTAAGGTCTCATATACTCGATATCAGGTTCCACCCTTGTCGCCGTTCTTTTTGCGATGGACCGATGCTATTTCCGAGGGAGCTCAAGATAGCAAGTGAAACGGAGATTCGCGCCCGTTGGCACGAAAGCCGGGAAGCAAGCTGCGAGCACCCACCTTGTTGAGGTGGGTTCATCCTTCCGGCCAGGGGTGGGACTTTTTTCATGCCGAAATCCGGTCCTCCCCCGCCATTCGCCGGCAACAGCCCCGCGCAAAAAGCGCTACGCCGCCGGAAGCCTGAGCACGAACGTGGCGCCCTCGCCTTGCGCCCCCTCCACGCAGATCGTGCCGTGGTGGTACTGCACCGCATGCTTGACGATGGCAAGCCCCAGCCCCGTGCCGCCCGTTTCCTTCGAACGGCTTTTATCCAGGCGGAAGAACCGCTCGAACACCTTGTCGCGCATCTCCTCGGGAATGCCCGCCCCGGTATCGCTCACGCGCACCGTGACGACCGACGCAGGGTCCGGTTCCGCCCCGGCAGCGCGCAGCGCCTCAAGGACATCAGGGGACGGGGCGCCCTGCGACACGCGCACGGACACGCTTCCGCCGGCATGGTTGTAGCGCACCGCGTTCTCGATAAGGTTGTACAGCATTTCCTCGGCAAGCGTCTCGCTGCCGTTGATGTGTGCGGACCCGCCCTTCACGGAGATGGATACGCCCTCGTCAGCGGCAAACGACTCCAGGCGTCCGGCCATCCGTCGGGCAACGGACGTCACATCGATCGGACGCTCCTCGCGAGCGAACGCGCTCTCGTCGAGCTTCGAAAGCGTGAGCACGTCGTTGATAAGGCCGCGCATCGCCTGCGCCTCGTCGTAGATAAGCCCCGCGAACTTCTGGCGGTCTTCAGGCAGCACCATATCGTTTTTCATAAGCTCGGCATAGCCCGATATCACCTGCAGCGGCGTCTTCATCTCGTGGCTGACGTTGCTGGAGAAATCGCGGCGCATGCTTTCGGCTTCGGCAAGCTCCTTGTTCTGCTTCTTGAGCTGCGTCTGCTGATCGTCGATGCGCTGAAGAAGGGGCACCATTTCCCCGTAGATGTCGTTTTCCAAAGGCTCCGCCATGTCAAGGGCATCGATAGGCTTCATGATGTGGCGCGTGAGCAACCGGGACAGCAAGAACACCAATCCGGCGACGACCACGAGCGCGAACAGCGTGGGCACGAGCATCTCGCCCAAGAAGGCGAACAGGGAATGACGGGTTTCAGACAGGCGGACGATGCGCCCATCGGAGAGCTTCTCGGCGGCATACACCGTATCGGTACCTAAGGTTTCCGAATAGCGCATGCTCACCGCCTCGCCCGTGCGCGCGGCCTTGCTGACCTCGGGACGGGAGGCGTGGTTGTCCATCTGACCGGCGTCTGCCTGGCTATCGTAGAGCACCAAGCCGCTCTCGCCGATAAGCGTATAACGGGTGATGCCGCTGAACTGCTGAGACAAGATGGTGGTCACATCGGCGGCCGGAGCCTCGTCAAGGGCCGCCGCCGCCCGGCTGGCCTCCTGGACCAGGGCCTGCTCGGCATCATGCTCGTAGGAGTAATAGAAGATGCTGACCATCACCGCGGAAAAAGCCAAAAGGATTCCCAGGGAAAACGCCAAAACGGTGGTGAAGATGCGGCCGGCAAGGCTTTTAACGTGATCGGGCGAAGGACTCATGCGGCAAACCTCTATTCCGGCTGTCTGATGCTGTAACCCACGCCGCGCACGGTTTTAATGCAGGCATCGGCGCCCGGGCATGCGGCGGAAAGCTTCTGGCGCAGCGTTTGGATGTGCACGTCGACGGTGCGCGTCTCGCCCACGAACGTCATGCCCCATACGTCCTCGAGCAGCTGACCGCGCGACAGCACGCGCCCGACGTTGCGCAGCAGGGCGCGCAGCAGATCGAATTCCTTGAGCGTGAGCTCGACGGGAGCACCGCCTGCGGAAACGGTATGCTCGAGCACGCGCAGCTCGATGGGGCCGCACTCCAGCACATCGCCGGCGGGCGCAGTGGGCGCCGCCGCACGGCGCAGCAGCGCGTTCACGCGGCTGACCAGCTCCATCATGCCGAAGGGTTTTGCCAGGTAATCGTCGGCGCCCGCATCAAGGCCGCTGACCTTGTCGAATTCGGTGCCCTTCGCCGTGAGCATCATGACGGGAAGGAACTTGGTCGCCGGATCTTCGCGCAAGCGGCGAAGGACCTCGAGGCCGTCGACCTCGGGCAGCATGATATCGAGCAGCACCAGATCGGGAAGCGATTCGCGGCAAGCGTCGAAGAAGTCGCCGGCATGGGCGAAGCCCGCTGCCTCAAGGCCCGCCTGTTTGAGCGCGTACACCGTCAAATCGCGGATATTCGTGTCGTCTTCCAAGTAGTAGATCATGCTTGCACCTCGTTATTCCACAACCGAATCGTCTGGACGCGGGCACGCCAAACGATAGCCGACCCCACGCACCGTCTCAACGGCATCGGCATGCTCGCCGAGCTTCTGCCGAAGCGTGAGCACGTGCATGTCGACCGTGCGGCTTCCGCCGCTGAAATCCCAGCCCCACACGTTTTGCAGCAGCTTCTCGCGTGACAGCACGACACCGGAATGGCGCATCATGTACGCCAGCAAATCGAACTCTCGCATGGTGAGCGCAACGGGCACCCCGTCGACGAACAGCTCGCGCGCCTGAAAGTCCAGGGAAAGCGCGCCCAGGCGCTGCACATCCTCGCTGCTGCCGCCTCCCCAATCGGGGGCGCGGCGCAGCATGGCGCGTACACGGCTCACCATCTCCATCATACCGAAAGGCTTCGTGATGTACTCGTCGGCCCCGGCGTCCAATGCCCGTACGATGTCCAGCTCCGAGTTTTTAGCCGTTACCATCATGACGGGCACGCGGGAAAGCTTGCCGGGCGTGCTGCGGATGCGCTTGAGGATTTCCAGGCCATCGACGTCGGGCAGCATGATATCCAAAACCACCACATCCGGGACCTTTTTGGCGCATGCGACGCGAAACGCCGCGTCATCGGGTTGCCCTTCGGCCTGGATGCCCGACTGCGTCAAGGCGTACAGCACCAGCTGACGGACGTTCTCATCATCCTCGACATAGTAGACAGTCAACCCCAAAGCACCCCTTCCACAGCCGAAGCGCCGGGCGCGACGCGAACCCTGCGCCCCGCTGCCGCGGTGCTCGGGGATCGGACAGCCCACCCCGAGCACCTTCGAGAATGCGGTGCGTTACGCTTCGGCGTTTTCCTTACCCGCAGAGTTTAGCGCATGCTCGCCCGTTGCGCGGAAAACGGCCCAGCTCGCGATGCGCTCGGCATCGTCGCCCATGCGCTCGAAGTACTTCGCCACCATGAGCAGCTCGGGCAGATGGCTGGCGCCCTGCGTCTCGCTGCGGATCAGATCGACCACCACCTGCTCGCAGCGATCGTACAGGTCGTCCACCCCGTCGTCCATGGCGAACACGCGCTGCGCGAGCGCCGCATCGGCCTGGGAGAACGCCTTCGCGGAAAGCGAGACCATGTTAGAGACCTTGTCGGTCGCCTCGGCGAACTCGCTCTGCAGGTGCGAGACGGCCTTCGGCGTAAGCTGCTGGGAGAGGTACGCAACGTCGCGCGTCATCTCGTCGATATGCGCCAAGTCGCTGACCAGGCGAAACGCGCCGGTCACTTCCCGCAGATCATCGGCCACCAGCGGTTGCTGCATGAGCATGATGTCAAGGCAGCCGTCCTCGATGGCCTCGCGCAGCCTGCGCGCCGCTTTGCTGCCGGAAAGCACGCTTTCGGAGGCATCGGCGTCGCCGGCAAGCGCACGACCCGCGGCCCGAACATCGAGCACCGTCTTCTCGGACAGCTGATTGACCAGCGCCCCCAGCTCCTCCAGCTTGTTGATATAACGGGTACGGGTCTTCATCAGCTGAACCTTCCTGTCAGGTAGTCTTTCGTCTTCTGCTGCACGGGGCTGCCGAACAGCTGCTTGGTCGGCCCGGATTCCACCAGCTCTCCCAGGTAGAAGAAGGCCGTCTTGTCGGCCACGCGCGTGGCCTGCTGCATGTTGTGCGTGACCACCACCACGGTGCGCTCGCGGGCAAGCTGCACCATCAGCTCCTCGACGAGCGCCGTGGAGATGGGGTCGAGAGCGCTCGTGGGCTCATCCATGAGCAGCACCTCGGGCTGTGTGGCCAAGGCGCGCGCGATGCACAGGCGCTGCTGCTGGCCGCCGGAAAGCCCCAAGCCCGATTGGCCCAGCTTGTCGCGCACCTCGTCCCACAGGCCGGCGTCGCGCAAGCACTTCTCCACCAACTCGTCGGCCTCGGCGCGACCGAGCCTGCGCATGCGGCGCGGTCCGTACAGGATGTTGTCGCGGATGGACATGGGGAACGGGTTGGGATGCTGGAACACCATGCCCACCCTCACGCGCAGCTCGTTGGCATCGCCGCCGAAGATGTCGCGCCCTGCCACCTCGATGGTGCCTTCGGTGCGCACGGTGGGAACGAAGTCGCACATGCGGTTGAAGGTGCGCAGCAGCGTTGACTTGCCGCAACCGGAAGGCCCGATGAACGCGGTGGCGCGGTTCTTCGGGATGTCGAGCGTGACCCCTTTGAGCGCCTGGAAATCGCCGTACCACAGGTTGAAATCGCGGATGGAGATCATGGGCTCGTCGGCCTGGGCGTGCGCGCCGCGCGCCGCCGTGGCCTGCCCGTTTTCGAAATCGGTCATATGATCAGCCGAACCTTCCCGTCAGATAGTCTTGCAAACGCTTATCCTCCGGCTGGCTGAACAGACGCTTGGTGGGGCCGGTCTCCACCATATCGCCCACATAGAAAAACGCCGTGTTGTCGGAAACGCGCGTGGCCTGCTCCATGTTGTGCGTCACGATGATGGCGCAGATGCCCGACTCGGCGATGGAGCGGATGGTCTCTTCCACCGTGAAGGTGGAGATGGGGTCGAGCGCGCTGCACGGCTCGTCGAACAGCACCACGTCGGGATGCATCGCAAGCGTACGGGCGATGCACAGGCGCTGCTGCTGGCCGCCAGAAAGCGCATAGGCGCTCTCGTCGAGCTTGTCGCGCACCTCATCCCACAGCGCGCCGGCGCGCAGGCTCTGCTCCACCAACGCATCGCAATCCTCCTTGCCGCTCACCAGGCCGTGGCGCTTGGGGGCGAACAAGATGTTGTCGCGGATGGACTTGCGGAACGGCGTGGGCTGCTGGAACACCATGCCGATGGATTTGCGCAGCTCGAACAAGTTCTCCTTGCGCGTGTTGATGTTGCGGCCGTGATAGAGCACCTCGCCGCCGATCTTGCACTTGGGGATTTCCCGGTTCATAAGGTTGAGGCAGCGCAGAAACGTGGACTTGCCGCAACCGGACGGGCCGATCAGCGCCGTCACCTGCCCCGCCGCGAAGTCGAGCGACGTGGGATGCAGGGCCTCGTTGCTCCCGTAGCATACGGTAAGATCGCGCGTGCTCAGAAGCACGCCGCTGACAGACCGACCGCTCCCCACCTGGGGCGCACAAGCGCCTACCGATTCGTTTTCCCTGCTCATTCGCTGGTCAGCCTCCTTTCCAGATACTTGCCGATCACGCGTGCCAGGATGTTGAACGCCAGGATGCACACCATGAGCACCGCCGCGGTGCCGTTGGAGATGGCCGTCAGGTCGGGCACAACGCCCTCGCTGTTGATCTTCCAGATATGCACCGCCAGGGTCTCGGCCGGGCGGAACACGTTCCACGGGCACGACGGGCTGGAGAAGTCCAGGCACGTGAAGTCGAGCACCGGGGCGGACTGGCCCGCCGTGAAGATCAGCGCCGCGGCCTCGCCGAACACGCGGCCCGCGGAGAGCACCACGCCGGTGACGATGGCGGGCATGGCGGCGGGAAGCAGCACGTGGATGGTGGTTTCCCAACGCGTCAGACCCATGGCAAGGCCCGCATCGCGCTGGCTGCGCGGCACGTCCTCGAGCGCCTGCTGGATGACGCGCACGAGGATGGGGATGTTGAACATGGTCAGCGCCACCGCGCCGGCGATGATGGAGAATCCCCAGCCCATGTACAGCACGAAGAACAAGAAGCCGAACAGGCCCACGACCACCGACGGCAAGCTGGACAGCGTCTCGATGGCGGTCTTGGCGATCGCCGTGACCGCGTTGTCGGGCGCATACTGCGACAGGAAGATGGCCGCGCCCAAGGATAGCGGCACGCTGATGAGCAGCGTGAGGATCAGCAGGTAGAAGCTGTTGAACAGCTCGGGGCCGATGCCGCCGCCTTCCTTGAACTGCTGGGGCTTGCCGGTGAGGAAGTTCAGGTCGAACAGCTTCGGCGCGCCGGCCACCAGGATGTAGATCACGATGGCCGCGAGCATGAGCATGACGAAGGCGGCGATGCCCACCAGCACGCCGGTGGCGATGCGGTCCTGCCGGTTGATGCGGCGCACGTGCGCCGACATATCGAAGTTAGCCACGTTTCGCCGCCCCCTTATGCCCGATGAGGTGGATGATCATGATGAACACGAGCGACATGGCCAAAAGCAGCAGGGCCAGCGACCACAGCACGTCGTTGTGTACCGTGCCCATGGCCTCGTTGCCCATGCCCATGGTCAGCACGCTGGTCAGCGTGGACGCGGGCGTGAACAGGCCGGAGGGCATCTGGATGGCGTTGCCGATGACCATCTGCACCGCCAGGGCCTCGCCGAAGGCGCGCGTCATGCCCAAGATCACCGCCGTCATCAGCGACGGGGCCGCGCTTTTGAGCACCACGTTCCAAATGGTCTGCCAGCGCGTGCAGCCCAGCGCGTAGCTGCCCTCGCGATACTCGTGCGGCACGGCGGCCAGCGCATCGATGGACAGGCTGGTGATAGTCGGCAAGACCATGATGGCCAGCACCACGGCGCTCGAGAAGATGCCGAAGCCGGTGATGGTCTGCCCCATGGCGCCCGCCGCATCGCGCACCCAGGCCACGATGATCGTCAGGCCGATAAGGCCGTAGACTACCGACGGGATGCCCACCAAAAGCTCAAGAAGCGGCTGGAACACGCGGCGCCCGAAGCGCGGGGCCACCTCCACCACGAAGATGGCGCTGCCGAACGCGATGGGCAACGCGAACAGCGTCGACAGCAGCGTGACGGAGAACGAGCCCGCGATCATGGGGAGCGCGCCCACCGTGGGCATGCCGTTCGCGTCCTCCTGATGCGGGTTCCATGTGGTCCCCGTCAAAAACGAACCGAGGTCGATGCCGTCGGCGGTAAACGTTGCGATACCGCGTCCGGCGACCATGGCGACAAGCGTGACGACAAGAAGCGCCACGAGCGCGACGCACGCGCCCGTGACGCCCTGACCGACCCGCTCGACGCGTGCTTTCGCCATTAAGGCCATATGCGCGCGTCTCCTTTCGAAACTAGTTGACTCGATGCGGGTATGGCGAACCTACTTGTTGGAAACCTTGCCGGAAGCGTCCTTCTCCACCTTCATGCCGGACATGGGGATGTAGCCCTGCTGCTCCACCAAGCCGCCCTGCACCTCTTCGCCCATCATGTACTCGAGGAACGCCTTCGTGGCCTCGTCGGGGCTGGCAGCGGTGTACATATGCTCGTAAGACCAGATCTTCCAGGAGTTGTCCTCGACGTTTTGCGCATCCGGCTCCACGCCGTCGACCTTGAGGGCCTTGAAGCTGCTGTCGAAGTAGGAGAAGGCCACGTAGGAGATGGCACCGGGGGTGCTGGCGACCATCTTGGCGGCAGTGCCCGAGGAATCCTGCTCCTGCGGCTTGAAGGAATCGGGCACCTTCGTACCTGCCAGGACGACGTCCTCGAACGTGGCGCGCGTGCCGGAGCCGGAAGCGCGGTTGATGACGGTGATCGGGGAATCGGCGCCGCCGACCTCGCTCCAGTTCGTGATCTCGCCCGTGAAGATCTTCTTCAGGTCCTCGAGCTTGATGTCGTCGATGGTGACGTCGGCGTTGACGATCGGGCCCATGCCGACGATGCACACCTTGTTGTCGGCGATCTTGGAGATGTCGGAGGAATCCTTCAGCTTGGACTCGGCGAACACGTCGGAGTTGCCGATCTGAACCGCACCCTGGGCGATCTGCGTGACGCCCTGGCCGGAACCGCCGCCCTGGACGGTGATCTGGACGCCAGGGTTCTCCTCCATGAACTGCTCCGCGGCCGCCTCGCACAGCGGCTGCAGCGCGGTGGAGCCCACCGCCGTGATGGTGCCGGAAAGCGCCTTCTTACCGGAGGCGGCGTTACCGGATTCGGCGGAGCCGCCGTTGGAACCCGAGCAACCTGCCAGGCCGAAACCGGCGACGGCCAACGCGGACATGCCTGCGATGCCGATGAAGCTGCGGCGGCTGATGTAAGAACCCTGCATAGTACGTATACTCCCTTCGGATGTCTTCTCATGCAAAACGAGCTTGCAGGTGAGGATGGTACGCGCTCCGTCGGGGAGCACACGACCGCAAGCGCAGTCCATGACCGAAGCGTGACAGGGTTTTACGCGCGGTTTACAAGCCGGACCGGGGCGCTTTACAAACCGCCCGCTTCGCCGCAAGCGCTTTACCTGGGCCTGTCGCATGGATAAGGCGAAAGGACGGGCGTTTTGCGAAACCCGCACGCGAGCAGGCGAAACGGGGCGGACGCCAGGACCAGCCAGAACATACGAGGCGAAAAAACGGCGCCGTCGCCGCCGAGACGAACGAGCGCAGCCCCTTCAAAGCGCGAACGGGCCGAGGGCCCCGGAAGCATCCGCCTCCGAGGCCCTCGGCCCGTTCGTATACGATATCCGTCTATTGCCTGGTCAGTGGCGCGATAGCGCGTAACACGGCGTCCTTCGCCGGCGTGGCGTCTTCGCCGCTTGCCATGGTGAAGATGAGCGACCCGGCGAAACCGACGTCGACGACCTCGGTGAACCACAGGCGCGGGGCCGCCTCCACCGCGCCCACCCGACGCGCCGCGGCGAGCGCCGCCTGCTCGATGCGCCCGGCCCTCTCGTCAAGATCCTCGCCGCCACCTTCCACCACCAGGGAAAGCGTCACCTTGCCCGTGGGCGGCAGGTGCACGAGCGACGTCTTGTTGATGATGGAGTTGGGGATGACCACCGTCTCGCCCTTGGAGTTGGTGATGGTGGTATGGCGCCAGTTCACGTCCTTCACAACGCCCGAAGCGCCGCCGACCGAGATGTTGTCGCCCGGCGAGACGATGCGCAAAAGGCTGACCTGCACGCCGCCGATGAGATTGGAGATGGTGTCCTGGAAGCCCAGCGAGATGGCGATACCGCCGATGCCCAGCGCCGTGATGGCGGCCGACACGTCCACGCCGAAGCACGTGGACAGCACGACAGATCCGCCCACCACCCACACGATGGCGCGCCCGATGTTGATGAAGATCGACGACGAGGGCAGATCGTCGGAGTAGTTGAGCACACGGCGCAGGAACTTCGTGAGCAGATGCCCCACCACCGCCGTTGCCGTGATGATGACTACGGCGGTTATGAGCGTGCCCAGCCACGCGTTGCCCACCGCCGATATGATGCCGTGCTCGAAATCCTCCATATAAGGAAAGCCCCTTCCGCGGGATGACCCGCTTCAAACCACGGGGCCACGCCCGAACCGGGACGCGGCCCCGCAAGAACCGTTATTCCACCGTGCCGTACACCTGGCCCCAGGCATGCCCGCCGATAGCCGAGTTCAGCTGATCGCACAGACGCTGACGCGTATAGGTGCCCGGAGGCAGCAAGGCGATGATCTCGTCGAGGTCGTCGGGCAGGTCGAACGACTCGGCCGTGACGACCACGTCAAGTCGCCGCACGAACTTCCCGCCGTCGGCGAACACCGAATCGACGACGCGCTGCAGCTGGCCGTAATGCTCGCTGCGGCGCGTGTTCGTCGCAAGCTTCGCCATAGCGGCTACGCCTCCACGTCGGGTCGATGCGCATCGAGGCCTTCCGTCGCCGCGACCAGGGCACCGGCATAAGCGGGCGTGGCCTGGCCGGTTGCGCGCAGGAACTGCGCGCCGGCCGCGCGAAGGTGCTGGGCCGCCTCCATCATGACGTCGGGGCGATGATACGGGTTTTCCGGCGTTGCCTGGCGCTGACGGGGGTTGTGCTCCACGACGTCGAGCTGCGCGAGCACGGGCAGGGGCAGCTTCGCCGCCTGCCGCGCAAGCTCGCAGGCGCGCTCGACGGGCGCCTGCGTGCAAAAGCCCGCCACGCTCGCTTCGAACTCGGCCATCACGTCGAGCGCCTCGTCGAAGCCGTGGCGGCCATCTGCCAGCATGCCGTCGGCGCCCACGTTCACGGAGGCGAACACGGGCAGGCCGCTAACCTGGCGCAGGCCCATAAGCGCGCATTTCAGGTCGCTTGGGTTGGTGAACCCGTTCAAGAAGAAGCCGTCAAGGGAAAGACCCTCGAAGGCGCGCGCCGCGCGGGCGTACTGGTCGCGGTTCTCGTTGAGCGACGCCTTGCTGGATGCATCGAGCGGCAAACCGCACGGCCCAAGCTCCACCAGCACATGCTGGGGGCGCAGCTTCGCGGCGCACGCGACGGCGGCGCGGGCAAGCTCGGGCAGGCGCTCGGCCATGCCCCGATGCGCAAGGCGCGCCGGGGTCATACCGGCCGTTTCAGTGACAAGGCACTGCACGCCCGCCACAAGGTTCAGGCGAAGGGCGTCCTCGACGGCCTCCGGCTCCATAAGCGTGGCATATTCCACATCGCCGTCGAGCTCGAACCCTTGGCGCGCGAGCACGGGGGCGACAGGGCTGGACAGCACGAGCATATCGCGGTGGAACCGCAGCTGGATATCAGGCATGGATGTTTCCTTTCGACCTGAACATGATACCAAAGGGCCCAAGGAGCCAGGCAAAGGGGCATCGCAGGCACACAAGCGCCACCCACATCTGCGCTCCATAAGGTTACGGGAAGAGAACATCTGCTTTCATCAGGGAAAACCGCTGTTTTACCACCCTGTTCCCGTCTGCTTGGCAACGGAACGGTAACGGCGTCTCCTGGGCATTCACATTCCGTTCACGAGCGCATCACCCCAAAGCCACTCCCCGGACACGCCCGCTTCAACATCGACCGGTATAGTAAGCCTTGCAAGCGGGACATCCCCTTTCCACCGCTTGTCTGCTCCCCATAGCAGATCGCGATGCTAAAGCATCGTTCCTCCCCTCCTTTCGGGCCGCAAGTTTCCCCCTTTTCACTTGCGGCCCATCCCTTTTCTTGGGCGAAAACCGCCAACGCACGAAACCGCGCCGCCGAGAAGCCGGTCTCCGCGCAACGTCGCAAGCGGAAGATCATATCGGTCCGCATCCGCACAAGCCGCCTTACCTGCCAGGGCCCCGGCATCCCACCCCGACGAGCCCCGCCTCTTACCATCGGATAAGACCATCACGCCCTGTTGTTCACCAACTTGTAACGAGCCCGTCGGTTGCTTCACAAAATGCGCAAGCCGCTGCCATAGCGCCTTCAATGTCGATGGCTATACTGCGTATCAGCGAACGGAAAGGTTCCCCTCCTTCCTCCGTCGCACTGCTTTCTCCTTAAAAGCAGTTAATCGGTGCCCACGAACCGGCACCGTATATCCCCTCCTTATGGCCCTGGCAGGTTCCCCTTTCTGCCAGGGCCGCTCCTTTTTCCGAACAGGGGACGGAGGTGCGTTCACGCAATAGGCTCGCTCCTTTCGCCGAGCGATCATCCACGACCACCGCCGGCTCTCCCAAGCCGAATGACGACCATCGCCTTCCAGAACCGTCCCTTTCCCATAAGCCGAATCATCCGCCCCCCTGACAATGAAAAGGTAGTGTCGGCAATGTTGGTGTAAGCCGTTCTCGCTAGGCGCTGCCGAGGGCAGCGCGAGCGGACGGCGAATCGGA
>NZ_CAKUAT010000005.1 GCF_934636665.1 uncultured Senegalimassilia sp. | reverse complement strand
GCGCCGTTACCTCAGCTGGATAGAGGGACTGACTACGAATCAGTACGTCGGGGGTTCGAATCCCTCACGGCGCACCATTTTAACAGCGCGTTTGACAATGTGCGCCGTTACCTCAGCTGGATAGAGGGACTGACTACGAATCAGTACGTCGGGGGTTCGAATCCCTCACGGCGCACCATTTTAACAGCGCGTTTGACAATGTGCGCCGTTACCTCAGCTGGATAGAGGGACTGACTACGAATCAGTACGTCGGGGGTTCGAATCCCTCACGGCGCACCACTTAGCTTGAAATTCCGCAATGGCTCCACCGAGCACATGCGGTTTTTTGTTTTGTAGGCCAAAGAAAGGAACCCTGTTGAAGGTTCGAAAACCGAAACCTCACAGTATGTAGCCTTCCTTCGACTCCTCCCTTACGCTGGCAGCCGAAGGAGCAGGCTGCAACGCGCTCTCGTTTGACAGAAGCTTTACGTACCCATAACGCCGTTGCCGTATGGCAGACGTAGCATTATCTGGCATCCGTAAAAGCCCCTGCCGAACGCGAGCATGGACAGTAAGGGAATTGATCATGCTCTATCTCTCTCAAATGCTGGGAAAGCCGGTCGTTGACTGCACCGGTGAGAAAATCGGCACCGTATCCGACCTTGCCATCTCCACGGGCGAGGTATTTCCGCGCATCACCAGCCTGGCCTTCCAGGGTCCGGGCAAAATCCCGTTCATGATCTCATGGCGCAAGTACGTCGACGAGTTCGACGACGACGGCCTCACCCTGCAGGTCGAAGCGCACGACATCCGCTTCAGCTATCTACAGCCCGACGAGGTGCTGCTTGCACGCGACCTCATGAACCGCCAGATCGTCGACACGCAGGGCCTGAAGGTCGTGCGCGTAAACGACCTGAAGCTTTCCGTATCCGGCTCCCAATTGCGCCTGCTCGGCGCCGAGGTGGGCGTCCGCGGCATCCTGCGCGGCCTTGCTCCCTGGATCGAGCGCTCGGTGGTCTCCGTCGCCAAGGTCTTCGGTAAGAAGATCGACGAGCAGATCATCGCGTGGAACTACATGGACCTGCTGGACCGCGACCTTTCCGAAGTGCAGCTGTCCGTCACCCATAAGCGCTTGGACGAGCTCCACCCCGCCGACGTCGCGGACATTTTGGAGCAGCTGGACCCGCAACAACGTGCGAACGTGTTCGAGCACCTCGACGACGCCCAGGCTACCGAAGCAATCTCGGAGATGGAGGATGAATACCAGTCCGACTTCATCGAAAGTTTGGACAACAAGCAGGCTGCAAGCGTCCTGGGCAACATGGATCCGGACGACGCAGCCGACATCGTGCGCGACCTGTCCTACGAGCGCGCCGAAACGCTCCTTCGTCTTATGGGCGTGGAGGACGCAACGGAAATCCGCCGCTTGCTCGGCTACAAAGACGGCACCGCCGGCGGCATGATGACCACGCAGTTCGTATCCGTCGCCGACACCGACACCGTCGGGCACGCCATCGAAGTGCTTCGCGAACTTCCCGAGGACCATCCTTCCGTCCACTTCGTATACGTGCTGGACGAATACGACAAGCTGGTCGGCGTCTGCTCGCTGCGCACCCTGGTGCTCACCGACGACAAAACGCCCATGTCGAAGTGCATGTACGACGACCTGATCACCGCAACGCCGGACGAAACCGAAGAGGACGTCTCCGCCGACATCTTCAAGTATGACCTGACCGCCATGCCCGTCGTGGACGAGCACGGCGCCCTGCTGGGCATCGTCACCATCGACGACGCCTGGGACGCCATCGAGGACGACGTCAGCAGCGACAAAACGAAGACTTCCGTGTGGAAGTGGGTGGGTATTGCGACCGGTGCTCTGCTGTTCTTGATTCTGTACACCCTTGTCGTACTGCAAATCGCAGGATTCCATTGGAGGTAAGCCGTGGTTTTGAAGCAGAACAGCAAGACCGGGCGCGTTGCCGACATCGATTCGCATAATCCGCTGGAGCGCAGCAGCTTCCATACCGGCGAGGCTACACTGTCCGCCGAGCAGCTTGCGGAAAAGCAGGCGCTCGAGCAGACCGGCGGCTCCAGCAAGCAGAAGAGCAAGCTGCTGCTCATCCTGGCAGCCATGGGCCCGGGCATCGTTACGGCCATGGCCGGCAACGACGCCGGCGGCATCTCCACCTACTCGACCGTTGGCGCGCAGTTCGGCTTCGCAACGTTGTGGGTCATCCCCATCATGTGCGTGCTGCTCATCGTGGTGGAAATGACCGCTGCGAAAATGGGCGCCGTCACCGGCAAGGGGTTCGCCGCGCTCATCCGCGAGTCCTTCGGCATCAGGCTCACGGCGCTCGCCATGCTCGCGCTGCTCATCGGCAACGTGTGCACCACGTTCTCCGAGTTCGCAGGCATCGCCTCGGGCATGGAGATGTTCGGCGTGTCGAAATACATCGCCGTGCCCGTCGCCGCGTTAGCCGTCTGGCTGCTCATCGTAGGAGGCAGCTACAAGCGCGTGGAGAAGGTGTTCCTCATCTTGTCGCTCGTGTTCCTCACCTACGTGATTGCGGCATTCTTGGCGCAGCCGAACTGGGAGGATGCGGCTATCAACACCGTCGTGCCGCACGTGGTATACCAGCAGAGCTTCGTTTCACTGGTCATATCCATGATCGGCACCACCATTGCGCCATGGATGATGTTCTTCAACCAGAGCAACGTGGTTGAGAAAGGCATCAAGCCCGACGAGCTGTTCACGCAGAAAGTCGATGTGGTCTCCGGCACCGTAGCTGCTTGCTTGGTCGCGTGGTTCATCATCGTCACTACGGGCACTGTGCTGTATCCGCAGGGAATCGTCATCAGCGACGCCGCCGACGCGGCCGCCGCGCTGGCGCCGTTCGCGGGCAAATATGCCGAGGCCCTGTTCGCCATCGGCTTGATCGCCGCATCGTTCTTGGCCGCATGCGTGCTTCCGCTGACCACGGCATTCGTTATCTGCGAGGCATTCGGCTGGGAGGCCGGCGTGTCCTTCAAGTGGAAAGAAGCGCCGCTGTTCAAGAGCATCTTCACGTTCGTCATCGCGTTCTCGGCCGTCATCGTGCTCATCCCGAACATCGACCTCATGGGCGTCATGCTCATGGCCCAGTTCATCAACGGCCTGGTGCTGCCGGTGCTACTGGTGTTCATGGCGCTGATTTCGTCGGATAAGCGCGTCATGGGCAAGTTCAAGTCCGGCCGCGTGACAAAGGTGCTCATCTGGATCACCGTAGGCATCGTCTCCGTGCTCACCGCGATCCTGCTCGTTATGCAGGTGTTTGGAATCGGGTAGAACCGGAAGCGGTGTCGGATTCCTTGCCGTGGATGCGTTCAATCATGTTCTGTAGGGTGATGGAGGACATATAATCTTCCATTTCGCGTTCGACTGCGGAGCATGCGGCGGTGATGTCCTGCAGCAGGTCGCTTGCTTCCTCCCCCGCTTCCTTACGCTCCGAACGCGGTCGGTCGTTCTGCAGCGCGTTGAACACGTCAAGCATGCTGATATTGGACGCGTCCTTCGCCAAGGTGTATCCGCCGTTTTTGCCTGGACGTGCATGGATGATCCCGGCGTTGCGCAGCAGCTGCGCCAACTGGATCAGGTA
Organism: uncultured Senegalimassilia sp.; assembly: GCF_934636665.1. Classification (GTDB taxonomy): domain Bacteria; phylum Actinomycetota; class Coriobacteriia; order Coriobacteriales; family Eggerthellaceae; genus Senegalimassilia. The sequence continues at coordinate 132,608 of NZ_CAKUAT010000005.1, read as the reverse complement.
GTCGCGCGGAATGGACATCTCATCGGCCACCTCGCGAGACGAGCATATCGAGCCCTTTTCCGCTAGATACAGCACCGCACGCATCCCATATTCGACCGAAGCCTTGAAGTGCACCGTTTCCCTCGTTCCTATTTCGTGTTCGATGCTCCAAACAGGGACGGACGATGTACACCTTCCCTGTTTTCTTCGTCAACGAAATCCCTGGTCATCTGCTATAGAGGCTTTCGCAAACGCATTAGAGCCACGTGCATGGATGATTCCGTGCCCATGCCCATGCTCGGGCGGTGGGCGGTGAAGCGATGCCTGCCGGAGTCCCAGCTGCACCGTGAAGCGCCGCCTGTCAGGGCCTCGGCTGGGCGCACCGCCGCCTCGTTTCCCCGTTGTTGTCATAGCCATCGCCAGACCCAACGAGTATGCTTACATACTAGCGCAAGCGATAAACCTCTACTTTATTGCTATGCTTTTTCACACGATGCTGAGATTTCGTCCATTTTTGAGGAAGACGGTATGACTTTGAAACAAGATACGCGGACTTCGGTCCTCGCCCGACGCAAAGCGATTCCCGATGCCGAGCGCAAGGAGAAGAGCCGTCTCATCTGCGAGCGATTCCTTACAGAGATCGACGAAAGATTTGCAGGCGAAACGCCCTCGTGTGCTTCCGCGAAGCAGCTGCGCATCGCCGCCTACGAGCCTATGAGCAGCGAAGTAGACGTGCACCCTCTGCTATTCACGGCATACGAACGCGGCTGGGAGGTGTTTCTGCCCTGCATGGCCAAGAACGCTCCGGATGCGCCGGCGCACATGGTGTTCTTCCCGATCACGCAGAACCACTTGACCGAGCAGCGCCCCGCCTTCCTCGATCACCCAGCACGCCCCTACCTGCTTGACGACCTGCATGCCCAAGGCTGGCGAGAAGCCGATGAGCAGCTGTTCGACGTCGCCGTCATCCCCCTGGTGGCCTTCGACAGCGGCCTTATGCGCCTCGGGTATGGCGGCGGGAATTACGACCGGTTCCTTCCCGAGCTGCGCGATGACTGCTTCGTAGCCGGCGTGGCGTTCGAAGAGCAGCGCGTCGACCACGTGCCCACCGAACCTCACGACCTCCCCCTCCCCCATATCTTCTCGGCATAGCGCGAATGCGGGCGAGATAGCAATATGGCGCGAAAAGGGACGGACGGCGATAGCATTGGCGGGCCGCTACATCTTCTAGGGATGCCCTCGAGCAAGGACGAGCCCTCACACACCCGAAAACAAGGCTAAATCAACAGGCCTTCTGTCGAAGTCAAACCCCGCGCGTTTTCCGCAAATAGCCGTTCAACAAAAAAGGGAGGGTTCCCAGCGGAACCCTCCCTTTGTTTTCTTGCCACTTTTGCGGCGCTTGCCGCGCATCGGAGTTTATTTCTTCACGCCGATGTTGGACTTGTGCAGGATCTTCACCGCAACCACGATGAGCACCGCACCCAGCACCAGGGAAATCCAGGGATTGCCCGTGAAGCCGGCGACGACATAGCACACGAAGCAGACGACCATGACGGTGGTCGCGTACGGCAGCTGCGTGGCCACGTGGCGCAGGTGGTTGCACTTCGCACCCGCAGACGACAGGATGGTGGTGTCGGAAATCGGCGAGATATGATCGCCGTACACGGCACCTGCCAGCGTCGCACCCACGGCAACCAGGAACAGCGGATCGCCCTCGTTGAACACGCCGACCACGATGGGCAGGATCAGCGCGATGGTGCCCCAGCTCGTGCCCATGGCGAAGCCGATGAAGCCTGCCACCAGGAAGATGATGCACGGCAGGATGGCCAGGCTCACGCCCAAGCTGTTCAGGAAGCTGCTCACGAAATCGCCCGTGCCGAGCATGTAACGGCAGCAACCGCCCAAGCTCCATGCCAGCACCAGGATCATGATGGCGCCGACCATGGAACGCACGCCCTCGGAGATGCTCTCCACGAAACCGCTCAGCGTGGTCAGGCCGCGCGGCAGGAACATGGCGCCGGCAACGCACAGGGCCACCGTAGCGCCGATGCACAGACCGCCGACCGGGTTCTCGCCGACGGCAGTGGCGAAGTCAACGCCCTCGAAGAAGCCGCCCGTGTACATCATGCCCAAGATCGAGAAGAAGATCAGCACCAGGATAGGCACGATCAGGTCGTAAACCTTGCCCTTCTCGGAGATGTTGAGGCCCTTGTACTCGTCGATGGCCGCCGATGCGGACTGCTCGATATCGGCCTGCTCGGTGACGACCGACTCCAGATTCGTATGGTCGTCGGGATCGGCTTCCGCCTGATCGGAAAGGCCCATGGTGGACAGCTTCTCCAGCAGCTTGCCGCCCTCAGCAGAGGCGCCGTCGGAGGACTGCGCCTCCGCCTCGGCAGCGCGCATCGGACCGTAATCGTTCTTGTTCGTGATCAGCATGAAGAACACGAAGAAGATGGTGAGCAGCGCATAGAAGTTGTACGGAATGGACTGCACGAACGTGCTGAAACCGTCGTCTCCCAGGTAACCGCCGACCGCAACGGCCCACGAGGACACCGGAGCGATGATGCACACCGGGGCTGCCGTGGAGTCGATGATCCAGGCCAGCTTCTCATGGCTGACATGGAAGCGATCGGTCACAGGACGCATGACCGCGCCGACCGTCAAGCAGTTGAAGTAGTCGTCGACGAAGATGATGATGCCCAGCAAACCCGTGAGCACCTGCGCGGCGCGCGCGTTCTTGATATGAGTGGACACCCACTCGGCATAAGCGCGGCTGCCGCCCGCCGTGGCGATGACCACGGTAAGCGCGCCCAATAACGCAAGGAACAGCAGCAACGCTCCGTTATCGGCGATTTGCAGCGCCATCGCGTTCGGCACATCGGTGAATGCCGTGACCAGCTGGTCGACGCCGACACCGTTGAGGGTGAACTGGTAGATGACCATGCCGACGAACACGCCGATGGTCAGCGACGAATACACCTCTTTAGTGATGAGCGCCAGAGCCAACGCCAGCAACGGCGGCACGATGGACCAAGCGCCGGTGCTGATAAGCTCGAAAGCCTCTTCCATTTCCCTTCCCTTTCTCCATAAGGTCCTCAAAGTCCATTGCGAATCAGTATACAAGCGCAACGGTCGAACCGCATCAGGATTCCGCCGGAGGGGTTTCACGTGAAACAAAAGGAATAGGAAGAGGCGAACGATATACATCGTCCGCCTCCTGCTCGAAAACATTCAGTTTTGCGCAGTTCGCTAACCCATTACAACAAACCGTAATCGAAAGGCTATTCCGCTGCCTTGCGTTCCGCGACCAGCTCGTGCTGGTACTCGCGGTCGATGGCGCCCTCGGGACTGGGCGGGTTCACCTCGAAAGGAACGGACTTGGTGAACAGGCTGACCACCGGCACGATGATCAGAGACAGCAGCATTGCCAGGGCACCGCAGTTGATGGGGCTGGCGATTAGCGGCGTGCCCATCAGCGTGAGCACCATGTTCCCGCTGGTCAGGCACACGCCCACGATGAAGCTGCACCACACGGCGGCCTTGGAGATGCGCCCGGAGTACAGGCCCCACAGGAACGGGCCGAGGAACGCGCCGGCCAGCGCACCCCAGGAGATGCCCATGAGCTGCGCGATGAACGTGATGGAGGAGTTGTACTGGATCAACGCCAGCGCCGCGGACACGATGATGAACACCACGATAAGGACGCGCATCCAGCCGAGCTTGCTCTGCTCGCTCATCTTCTTCACCACATTGCCCTGCAGAAGGTCGAGGGTCAACGTGGAGGACGAGGTCAGCACAAGCGAGGACAGCGTGGACATGCTGGCGGACAGCACAAGCACGATCACGATGCCAATAAGGATATCGGGCAAAGTGGACAGCATGGTCGGGATGATGGAGTCGTACACCGGGATGCCGGTGGGGCCGATCTCGATCTTGTCGGCGTACAGACGGCCGAAACCGCCCAGGAAGTAGCTGCCGCCGGCAACCACGAACGCGAACAGCGTGGAAATGATGGCGCCCTGCTTCACCGCCGGGCCGGACTTGATGGCGTAGAACTTCTGCACCATCTGCGGCAAACCCCAGGTGCCAAGGCTGGTCAGCACCACCACGCCGAGCAGGTTGAACAGATCGGGGCCGAACATGCTGACGAACGGGCCGGCCATCTGCGAGCCCTCGGCCGGGATCTGCGACAGCGTGGTGATGGCCTCGCTGAAGCCGCCGTTGTTCAGGATAACCGCCGCAATGACGGCGACGATGCCGAACAACATGACGATACCCTGCAGGAAGTCGTTCATGACGGTTGCCATGTAACCGCCCAGAACCACGTACAGACATGTGATGACAGCCATGCCGATGACACACACCTCGTAAGGAAGGCCGAACGCCATGCCGAACAGACGGGACAGGCCGTTGTACACGCTTGCGGTGTACGGGATCAGGAACACGAAGATGATGGCCGCGCTGGCAATGCGCAAGCCCTTCGACTGAAAACGCTTGCCGAAGAACTCGGGCATGGTGGTGGCGCCCAGGCGATGCGTCATCTCACGCGTGCGCGGACCGAGCACCCACCAGGCCAAAAGGCTGCCGAGAATGGCATTGCCGATGCCGGCCCACACGGCGGCGATACCGTATTTCCAGCCGAACTGGCCGGCATAGCCGACGAACACCACAGCGGAGAAGTAGCTGGTGCCGTATGCGAAAGCGCTCATCCAAGGGCCGACGTTGCGTCCGCCCAGAACGAAACCGTCGACGCTGGTGGTGGTGCGGCGGCAATACAAGCCGACCCCGACCGCTACGCCGACGAAAATCAAAACCATGCAGATTTTTGCGACCATGATCGTTCCTTTACCGATCGATATCGTGTAGACCGTGGAATCTTCCCTGTTCGGAAAGCAACTGCCCCTCGTCAAGGACACGGCTGGGCAAGCGAACGCATCTAAGTCGCCCAACCCGGAGACGCACACGGCACAAGCCCGAGTTCGCTGCGAACATACGCCACGTCTAACGGACGCACGCAGCGGCTAAGCCCCGTGTGCTACAGATATCGATAGGAATAATAATAGGAAGGAAGGCAAGGCTTCGTCGCACCGCATTCACCGGCGGTCTTACCTGCAAAAGGCATCGTTTGGACTTCGAAGGCGCACAGCATGGCAGCAAGCTCAGCGGGCTGCTGAGCGCTGCGGGATGCGGCGATATGTCCGTTCACGATGCTCATGGGCGCTACTCTACCACAGTCAAGTGCCTTTCCGTCCAGGATTTTCCCGAACGGCTACATTATTTCCTAGCAAAGCGGTTCGAATTAGCAGCAAAGGGGACGAAACCTTCGAAATGTGGTGATGTCGGACGAAAAAGACCTCCCATCGCCCTTGTCGGCCACCGCAAATACAGGACCCTGAAGCGAAGTAGAGGAATACATGCCACGCGGCCGCCGCCAGCGAACGTCGCTCATTCAAAGCCTCAAAGCGAAACTGAACAAATCGAAAACCGCGTCGCACCCTCCCCGGCAACCAACCAGGCCATCGCTCCCGAAACGCGGCGAAGCCGGGCACATGGCCCGGCTTCGATTCTCGTTTAACCTGTTCGCAAGCTTTTAGTAGCGGGAGTCGAAGATGCGCTTCGACTTCTTCTCGCTGCGCGGCAGCTCGCCCATGGGAACGCCCTTCGCCTCGGGGGTGCAGCCGATCTTCGCCTTGAAGATCGCCGCCAGCTGCTGCTCGCATTGCTCGCGCTCCTCGCCCTCAAGCGGCGTTTCGAACAGCACGGTGAGCACATCGCGGCCGTTGATTGCCTCGATCATCACCTGATACTCGGACGACGCGCCATCGGTGAACTGCAGAACCTCCTCGATCTGGGAGGGGAACATGTTGCAGCCCTTCACCTTGACCATGTCGTCGGTGCGTCCCGTCAGGATGTCGATGCGCGGGTGGTGGCTGCCGAACTTGCACTTGCAGTCGCCGGGGATGATGCGCGTCAGGTCATGCGTACGGTAGCGGATAAGCGGCGCGCCCTCCTTGCGCAGCGTGGTGAGCACCAGCTCGCCCACTTCGCCGTCGGGCAGCTGCTCGCCGGTCTTCGGGTCGACGATCTCGCAGTACACGTAGTCTTCCCAGATGTGCATGCCGTGATGCTCTTCGCAGGAGATGCCGATGCCCGGGCCGTAGATCTCGGTCAGGCCATAGATGTCGAAGATCTCGATGCCCAGCTCGTTGGCGATGCGCTGGCGCATCTTCTCACCCCAACGCTCGGAGCCGATGACGCCCTTGCGCAGGTCAAGCTTATCGCGCAGGCCGCGCTTCTCGATCTCCTCGGCAAGCAGCAGCGCATAGCTGGACGTGCCCGTGATGACGGTGGAATGCAGGTCCTGCATCATCTGCAGCTGCTTTTCGGTATTGCCGGGGCCCATAGGGATGGCCATGGCACCAAGGCGCTCGCAGCCCAGCTGGAAGCCGATGCCGGCAGTCCACAGGCCATAACCAGGGGTGATCTGGATGCGGTCGGTGTTCGTGATGCCCGCCGTCTCGTAGCAGCGGGCGAACATGGTGGCCCAATCGTCGACATCCTTCTGCGTGTAGGGGATGACGACCGGGGTGCCCGTGGTGCCCGAGGAGCTGTGAATGCGGATGATCTTCTCGTCCGGCACCGCCTGCAGTCCCAGCGGGTATGCCTCGCGCAAATCCGCCTTCTCCGAGAACGGCAGCTTCTCGAAATCTTCCTGGGTTTGCACGTCGGACAGATCGATGTCCTTGAATTTGCGAGCGTAGAAGGCCGAGCGGTCCTTCAGGGTTTTGAACTGCTCTTTGATGATCTCAAGCTGCTCCGGCTTCATCTGCATAGTATGCTCCCTTGTTCAAATGGCTTGCTTCGTTTTATTCATGCTGTGTGAGGAAAAGTGCGTAGGCGCTTCAAGCCCGAAAAGGCTGCGGGAAAGCACGGCAAATCGGCCCCAAGCCTTACAGGTCTTGAAGCTAAAGCCATCGACCAGCCAACGCGGTGCGCGCGGCTGAGGAGAAGTGGATGTCGAATACCGAAGTCATACTGGTCATTGTAGGCCAAACCAAACCGCAAGCAACCCCCAAAACCGGCAACGGGACCGATTTGCGGTCCCGTTGCTTGTTACAGAAGGTTTTTCGGCGCTACTCCCCCACCGCCACGTTGATGGCTTGCAGGTTCATATCCACGAAGCGCGGCTTGACACAAGCCGCGATCGCCGCGCGAAGGTCTTCGACATCGATGGGCACGCATCCGGTTTGCAAGGCCTTGGCGAGCAACAGGCTGTTGAGCACCTTGCGGCTGCCGACTGCCTTCGTGAGCGCGGCATCATCGACGGGCACAAGCTTCGCCTGCGTATCCGTCAGAGCGCGCTCCATGTTCGCGATCACATCGCTAGCGCGGTACGGGTTCTTCGACAGCGCCGCCGTCACCGGCTGAACCGCGGTGGTGGCGAACACCAGCGTCCCCGTAGGGGCAAGGAAAGGCAGCACGCGAGCGGCCTCTGCCGGCTCGAACGCGATGATCAGGTCAGCGGTTCCTCGGCTGACCAGGGGCGCATGCACCTGCTCGCCCTTGTTGCCGATGCGCACGTGCGACACCACGTTGCCGCCGCGCTGCGCCATGCCGATGGTCTCGGCCGTGCGCACCTGCCAGCCCTTTTCCAAAGCGGCCTGGGCAAGCACCTTCGCAGCCAAAACGGTTCCCTGACCGCCTACGCCCGTGAGCAGGATGTTCAGCATGCTAGGCCTCCTTCTTTTCGCTTGCGGCGGATGCGGCGTCGACCACGGAGATGCAGTCGAACGGGCACACCTGCGTGCACAGCCCGCACCCGTTGCACTGGCCGGCGTCGATGAACGCCTGGCCGCGCTCCCCGCTTTTCGGGCCGCGGGCGTCGATGTTGAAGCCGATGCCGGGGCATCCGATCTCGGTGATGCACTTCTTGCAACCCGTACAACGCTGAGCGTCCAACACCACAGGAGCGGCCGGCTTGAACAGCTGCACGCAGGGGCTTTCGAACATGATGGCAGAAGGTCCCTCGAAATCGAGCGCCTCACGCGCGGCGTCGATGGACTGCTGTAGGTTCAGCGGGTCGGCGTGCACGATGCACTCGAAACCGACCGCCTTCAGCACGGCCTCGATGGAAACCGGTTTGCGGCGCTCGCCCATCAGCGTCACGCCCGTGCCCGGATGCGGCTGGCTGCCCGTCATGGCAGTGGTGGCGTTGTCGAGCACGCACAGCGTAAAGTCATGGCCGTTGTACACCGCGTTCACGATTCCCGGCAAACCGCTGGCGAAGAACGTCGAGTCGCCGACGAACGCCAGGGCCTTCTTCTGCGGCTCGACCACGGAGAAGCCCTGCGCCATGGTGATGCCGGCGCCCATGCACAGGCACGTGTCCACCGCGTCAAGCGGCATGGCGTTACCCAGCGTATAGCACCCGATATCGCCGCAGAACACGGCCGGGGTCTTGCCCAGCGCGCGTTTCACGGCGTAGAAGCTGCCGCGATGCGGGCAACCCGGGCACAGCACCGGTGGGCGGACCGGGAGGGGCTGCTCAGGGTCGGCGTTGTCGTAGGTTGCTGCGTCTTCGGTCTCGGCCAACTCGGGGACGCCAAGGTAGACGGCCAAGCGGGCAAGGATGTCGTCGACATCGTTCTCACCGCGATCGCGCGCTTCGCCCGTCAGCTTGCCGTGCGTGTTGTATTCGGCATGCGTCCTGCCCGCGAACGCCAGAAGCTCGTCTTCGAGCACGTGGTCGAGCTCTTCGAGCACGAGCACGTCGGTCAGACCCTTAATGAACTCGGCGCACGTGCGCTCGGGGAACGGGAAGGGGGTGCCCACCTGCCAGAAACGATATGCTGGCAGCTGCACGCCGCGTTCGTTCGCGCGTTCCTCGAGCAAACGAAGCGCCTCGAGCGCATAGGCGGCCGACACGCCGCCCGCAACGATACCGTAACGGGTGAGCTGGCCCGCCACGCGGTGCTCGTCAACGGGATTGAATGCGCTCAAAACCGGGTTCGTCGCGTAATCGACGGCGATCGCACGCAGGCGCTCGTTGATTTCCCCATGGCCCTCAAAGGCACGCTTCGGGAAGATGACCCAGCGTGGCCCACGCTCGAAGCCCTCCTCGGGAATGGGCTTAGCGTGCGTTTCCTCGACAACATCGAAGAACGTCGAGGCATGGCACACACGCGTAGTGGGGCGCACGATAACCGGCGTCTTGTAGCGCTCCGAAAGTTCGAACGCCGCCTTCATCATGTCGAAGCCCTGATCAGGCGTTGCCGGGTCGAGCACCGGCACCTTGGCGAAGTTGCCGAACCTACGCGTATCCTGCTCGGTTTGCGACGAGATAGGACCGGGGTCGTCGGCCACGAACAACACCGTGCCGCCCTTCACCCCCACGTAGTTCAGGCTCATCAGCGGGTCGCTTGCCACGTTCAGGCCCACCTGCTTGCAGGTGAACAGCGTGCGTGCGCCGCAATACGATGCGCCGGCGAGCAGCTCGAGCGCGCTCTTTTCGTTCGTGGACCACTCCACATGGATGCCCTGAGCGGCGCCGGAAGCATGCAGCTTCGCCACGGTTTCCGTCACCTCGGACGACGGCGTCCCGGGATAGCCCGCAACAACGCGCACCCCCGCCTCAAGTGCGGCATGGGCGAACGCCTCGTTGCCCATAAGCAGTTTCTTCGTCATATGTTTCCCCGCTTCAAAGCCTGGTTTCAGGAATCGTCCCCTGTGCTGTTTCACGTGAAACAACGTGGAGAGAATCGTCTTGATACCTGTTCATGATAGCAAAAGGGCGACAGGTTGCCCCGTCGCCCTTTTGCAAGTGGCCGGCTTTACGCCTCGGCCATGGCCTTCTTCATGTCGATGATCTTCTGACGAGCACCATCGCAGCCGGTACCCATGATCTGCACTGCCAGGATAGCAGCGTTCTTCGCGCCGTTGATGGCGACGGTGGCAACCGGCACGCCGGAGGGCATCTGTACCATGGACAGCAGCGAATCCAGGCCGCCCAGGTCGCTCGTCTTCATGGGGACGGCGATAACCGGGTCGGGGGTGTAAGCGGCAACCACGCCGCCCAGGTGAGCAGCCTTACCGGCAGCGGCGATGATAACCTTGATGCCGCGCTCATGCGCAGTGGAGGCCCACTCATGCACCTCGGCGGGCTTACGGTGCGCGCTAGCAACCTTCACCTCGTACGGCACGCCGAACTCCTCAAGCTGCTTCATGCAAGGCTCCATGGCGGGCATATCGCTCTCGGAGCCCATGATGATACCGATGACGGGATTCTTATGATCGCAAGACATTTCGCAACCCTTTCAACACGTGATTTGCTTTCCAAGGCAGTGTAACGCGGAAGAAGATGCACTGCGAAAACCGCACGCAAATTATGGGAGATCGAAGTGTGACAAAGCCAAGGAAGCGAGAGCAGCAAGGCTAGGGAAGCAAAACCGAGAAAGCTGAATCAGAGTAAACACCCTAAGCAGCAAGAGAGCCGAGCAACTGCGGATCCGCAGGTTCGCAGAAGATCCTGGCAACGGATTCGGAAAGGCAAGGCCAGGATAACGGAACCAACACAGCACGAGCGAAATTGCGAAACCTGAATAACAGGTTCGAAAACAACAAAAAGCCCGATGGCTTTCACCATCGGGCTTTTGAAGTTCATGGTGGTCGGAGGGGGACTTGAACCCTCGGCACGGGGATTTTCAGTCCCCTGCTCTACCAACTGAGCTACCCGACCAGAAGTCGTTCGTTGCGAACGCGAGTTAGTATATTACGGCAGCAAACGTTTTTCGTCAACCCCGATTCAGAACTTTTTTGAGATACGTTTTCCTTCCCCAGGAAAGCTTACCCAAACAACCCCTAAACGAGCACTTGACCAGCAAATATGCAACACGCTTGAGACCGCTCGGCAACAGCAGCGAACCTATGCATACCTTGCCGCTAAGCAGCTAGCTGCGAAACCACCGCCATAACGCGACTCGCGCGTTCTTTCGGCAACGCACCCCGCTACTTGCACTCGGCACAGCCGCTGCCGAACAGCAGCTCCTTCTCCTCGCCGGGAAGCGCAGCGCGGGCCTGGTCACGCAGGTTGTTCACGCCGATGAAGAACTGACGCATCATGACGACCAGCAGGTAACGACCCTTCGGGGTCAGCGTCAGCTCGTCAGCGTTGTCGGTAGCGAACGCGCCCGAGGCCTTCATAAACGCCATCTCCACCGGCAGGCCCATCTCCACCGAGCAGCCGAAGTCCTTCTTGAACTGGCGTTTATCAAGGCGCAGGCCGAACAGCTGCATCATGAAGCGATAACGCATGCGATCGCGCTTGCTAAAGGTGGTTTTGCCCATGATAGACATGTGACCTGCCTCGATGCACTTGTTATAGTCCTTCACGCTGAAGGTGTTCACATACAAGTTGCTGCCCAGGTACGTGATACCGCCGCTGCCGATGGCCGGATACTCCTCGTAGTCGACCACGTACTCGTCGATCATGGCGTCCTCACCGGAGGCCGACGTGTTCCTCTTGTTGAACGTCCACGCCGAACCGTGCTCGAACAGGTGCAGCGGGCCGCCCGTCAGCAATTCGCTGATGATCTCGTAATACTTCTGCTCGCGAGCGTAATCAACCTTGCCAACGGTGCGCGCAAGGCTGCGCTCAACCGACGGCGACGCCATCAGCGGGTAGAACGTGGTCTGCGTGCAGCCGCTCTCGATGACGCGCTCGATATCGTTGATCAGGATGTCCTCGGTTTGCGCCGGGAAGTTGAAGATCATGTCCGCGTTCATAGACACGAAGTACGGGCTGGCGTCCTGGATGCGCTCGAGGATCTCCTGGCCGCAGCCATACTTGTCGTAGCGGTCCATCTGCTTGAGCAGGCCATCATCGAAGCTTTGCACGCCCACGGACAGGCGCTGCACGCGGCCCTGCAGCTTGTCCAGATAGCTGGGAATCAGGTGGTTCGGGTTCGTCTCGCTCGAAACCTCCTGGATATTGAACAGCTCGCGCGCCTGGTCGATGGTGTCGCACAGCTCATCGATCATGATGGTGGGGGTGCCGCCGCCGATGTAAACGCTGTCGAAATCATAACCCAGGTCCTTCAGCATGCGCATCTCCTTGCGCATGTTCTCGAAGTACGGGCGGGCGCGCTCCTCGCTGAACGGGAACCTGTTGAAGCTGCAGTACGGGCATAGGCGCTCGCAGAACGGCACGTGCATGTACAGCATGTAGCGTTTCCCCTGCTCAGGTGCAGGCATCATCACCTCATCGGTGGGTTTGAGCTTCAGGTATTGGTTCGTGCATTGGCGAACCACGTTCGTAAGCAGGCGCTCTGACAGCATGTACGCGCGCTCCTTTTCTCGTCCTAGTGAAAACGGTAGGAATTATATCCTACCGTTTCAGTCTCATATAATCTCGACGAAAGCTTCGCTCCCCGTGCACGAAAGACGCGGCCTTACGCCCAAGCTCCGCGACCTGCGGCGGCCTTCGCGCCGATGTCGGAGCGCAGCTGCTTGCCCTCGAAGTTGATGACGTCGCATGCCTCGTAGGCCTTCGCACGGGCATCGTCGAACGTCTTGCCCAGCGCGACCACGTTGAGCACGCGGCCGCCAGCGGTAACGAGCTCGCCATCGGCGTTGCGGGCGGTGCCGGCATGGAACACCGTCACGCCATCCATAGCCTCGGCATCCTCAACGCCCAGGATGACCTTGCCCTTCTCGTACTTGCCCGGGTAGCCGGCGGAAGCCAGCACCACGCACACGGCCCACTGGTCGTCCCACTCGAGCTCGATGTCGTCGGGACGGCCTTCGGCCACGGCCATCATGACGTCGACCAGGTCGGTCTTCAGACGCGGCAGGACGACCTGCGTCTCGGGATCGCCGAAACGGGCGTTGTACTCCAGCACCTTCGGCCCCTCGGGCGTCAGCATGAAGCCGCCGTAGAGCACGCCGCGGTAATCGTTCTTGAAGGGCTCGCGCGCCGTTGCCGCCGCGGCGACCTTCATCATGTGCGTCATGTCGGCAAGCTCCTCATCGGTGACGATGGGCACCGGGGAGTACACGCCCATGCCGCCCGTGTTCGGGCCGCGGTCGCCGTCGAAGGCGCGCTTGTGGTCCTGGGCGGTTGCCATGCAGTGCGCCTTGCCGCCGGAGACGAACGCGAGCAGCGAGCACTCCGGGCCGGTGAGGCACTCCTCAACGAGCACCTTCGAGCCCGCAGAGCCAAACGCGCCGTCGAAGCAGCTGCGCACGGCGTTCTCCGCCACCTCGATGGTATCGGCAACGACAACGCCCTTGCCAGCTGCCAGGCCGTCGGCCTTCACGACGACGGGAGCGCCCAGCTCGTGCACATACTCAAGCGCCGGCTTCAGCTCGGTGAAGCTGCCATAGCGAGCCGTGGGAATGCCGTTGGCCTGCATGAACTCCTTGCTGTACGTCTTGCTACCCTCGAGCTGCGCACCCTGCGCATCGGGACCGAAGACCGCCACGCCAGCTTCGCGCAGCACGTCGGCCACGCCCGCCACCAGCGGCGCTTCCGGGCCGATGACCACCAGGTCGATGGCGTTGCCCTTCACGAACTCCAGGACGGCCTGGCCATCCTCGGCGTTCAGGCCCTCCACGTTCTGCGCGACGGAGTCCGTTCCGCCGTTGCCCGGGGCCACGTACAGGTTGTCGGTACGGGGGGATTTCGCCAAGGCCCACGCAATGGCGTGCTCACGGCCGCCGCCGCCCAAAACCAAGATGTTCATGTAACTAACCCTCCATTTCCAGCTCTCGGATAATATGCGTGTGCGGGACCGCAGATTCATGCAGCCCCGCACGGGATTCGCTTCGCTATTCAGTGACAGCAGTCCATCAAGTTTATCGACGCCTTACCAGCCGCGCATGATGGTCTGGTCGCGATCGGGGCCGACGGCCACGATGCTGATGGGCACGCCCACCTTCTTCTCGAGATACTCCACGTAGCTCTTGGCGTTCTCCGGCAGCTCGTCAAACGTGCGGCAGGAAGTGATGTCCTCGCCCTTCCAGCCGGGCAGCTCCTCGTACACGGGCTTGGCGTGGAACAGGACGCTTTGCTGCATGGGGAAGTAATCGTAACGCTCGCCATTGCACTCATAGGCCACGCACACCTTGATGGTGTCGAAGGCGGAAAGCACATCGAGCTTGGTCAGGGCCACGTCGGTCAGGCCGTTGACATCGGCGGCGTAGCGCGCGATGACGGCGTCGAACCAACCGCAGCGGCGCTTGCGGCCCGTGGTCACGCCATACTCATGGCCGACCTGGCACAGCGTCTCGCCTTCCTCGGCCTCAAGGCCTTCGCCGCCGTCCTCGGAGTACGTCAGCTCGGTGGGGAAAGGACCGCCGCCGACGCGGGTGATGTAGGCCTTCTGGATGCCCAGCACGCGGTCGATGTTGACCGGGCCCACGCCCGAACCGGTAGCAGCGCCGCCGGCGCAGCAGGAAGAGGACGTGACGTAGGGATACGTGCCGTGGTCGATGTCGAGCAGGGTGCCCTGCGCGCCCTCGAACAGGATGGACTTGCCCTCGCGCACGGCGTTGTTCAGCATCTGGCTGGTCTCGGCCATGTACGGCTTGAGGATGCGGGCGTACGGCAGGTACTCCTCGCAGATCTCCTCGACCGTGTAGGTGTGCAGGCCGTAGATCTTCTCCAGGATGGCATTCTTCTGAATCAGGGCGGTTTCGACCTTCAGGCGGAAAATCTTCTCGTCCATGAGGTCCTGGATGCGGATACCCTTGCGAGCCACCTTGTCCTGGTAGCACGGGCCGATGCCGCGCTTGGTGGTGCCGATCTTATGATCGCCCAGGCTCTTCTCATCGGCGCCGTCGAGATCCTTGTGGTACGGCATGATGACATGCGCGTCGCAGCTGATCTTGAGGTTCTTGCAGGAGATACCCTCGGCCTCGAGCATGGCCATTTCCTTGACCAGCACGCCGGGGTCGACCACCACGCCGTTGCCGATGACGGGAATGGCGTTCTCGTACATGACGCCGGAGGGCATCAGGTGAAGCGCCAGCTTCTTGTCGCCGTGGATAACGGTATGGCCTGCGTTGTTGCCGCCCTGATAACGGACGACGTAATCGTATTCGCTAGCAATGAGATCGGTGATCTTGCCTTTACCTTCGTCGCCCCATTGGGCGCCAACCAGAACGGTGCTGGGCATGTGTGCGCATCCTTTCGATAACAGTGTCGCAACCCTCACAGTGTACTACAGAACCACTTCGGTAAGGCCCGGATCGGCCACGCGCATGGTTTCAACGATTTCTTCATGGCAGGTCAGCAAAATGACCTGACGGTGACACGCCAGCTGGGCCAATGCCTTCGCCGCACCCGCACGGCGCTGGGAATCGAAGTTCACCAGGATGTCGTCCGCGATGATGGGAACGGCGCGTCCCACGTTGTCGGCGGTGACGAGCAGCGCAATACGCAGCGCCAGGTACAGCTGCTGGCACGTGCCCAGCGACAGATGCACGGGCTCGCGCACGGTGCGCAGCGCGTCGGTCACCTGAAGACGGCCGTCGGCGCTCATGGACACCTTCACCCACTTGCCGTCGGTCATCAAGCTGAGCAGCTCGCTTGCGCGGGCGTACACCTCGGGCTGGCTTTTGCTCTCCCACGACGCGATGGCCGCCTCGAGCATATGGCGCGCCAGCAGCAGCTTCGCGAACTCCATGGCCGCCTCGTCGCGGCGCGTTTGGAGCTGCTGGGCCTGAAGCTTCAGCTCGTCGAAGCTGCGCTCGCCCTTCGCTTGGGAAAGCAGCTGGCGAAGCTCGCCGTAGCGGCGGTTCAGGTGCTCGCTCGTCTCCATCAGACCCTCGCGCTGACGCGTTTTGCGCGCGATGAAGGCGTCCACGGCCTCGAGCGTTCCGCGTTCGCGGCGCATGCCGATCTCCGCGTACAGGCCCTCACGCGTTTCGCGGGCCTTCTCTAGCGACTCCTCCAACGCCGTGCGGCGTGATACGAGCGCCTGCTTGCGCTGCACGTACAGGGCGTTCTCCGCGCGAACGTCCTTCGCCTCATCAAGCAGCGCACGAGCGTGGCGCAGGGAATCCTTCGCCTCGGAAAGCCCCGCGGCGGCAAGCTCGGCCCGTACGGCCTGGCGTTGTTTCCCCTGTTCGGCCAGGCATGCTTCCAGCTTCTTCTTGTCCTGCAGCATGACCCAGTGCCGGTCCTGAACGCGTTGGGAGCGCTCATCTCCTTTCCTGCCCGGCTTGAACAGCATGATCAGCGAGGCGGCGGCGAGCACCACTGCCACCAACACCAGGAAGAATCCCAGCGCGGTGAACGACAGGCTGGTGATCTCGCGGCCATGCATGAACAGCGGGATGCCCGCGAACATGAAGGCCACAGGCAGCGCCACGGAAAGACCGATCTGCACGCGCTGCTGACGGCGTGCGCGCATGCTCTCATCCTGCTCATCCTGCGTTTCGAGCATCGCCTCGTAGGCCGCCTTCGAAGTTGCGTAGTTGTCGCGCGCTAAGTCGACGGCGTGCTCCGTCTTCGCCTCCTGGACGGCAAGCGCCTCAATGCGATCGCGCAGATGGCGTTCCTCAGTGGCCGTGATGCCCGCCAGCTCTTCGGGATGCTCGCGCTGCGCCAGCCTATGCTCGCAGCGCAGGCTCTCCTCCTGAGCGCGCAGATCGGCGATCTTTTCCTGCAGCTCGGCTTCGTCGGCCTCGGTCTTCTCCAGCGTTTTGCGATTCGCCTTCAGCGTCTCGATGGCGGTATTGAGGTCGCCGATCTTGGCCAGCAACTCATCGCGCTGCGGCTTCAGCTCGGCGAACTCGTGGTCCTCGCGCTTCAGGCGTTCTACACGATCGGATTCGACGGCGATGCGACGGCGCAGCTCATCCTGCTCCGCTTCGAGCTTCACCAGCGATTTCTCGGACGCAGCGGCCTTTGAGGTGAACTGCGCCAGGCGATCTTGCAGCGCGATCAGCGCATGCGCCGGGGAAGCCCCCGTGCCAGAACCGGCCGTGAGCAGCTTGGCCGTCACATCGGTGGTGTTGCGCAGCTGGCGCAGCTCGTCGCTGGTCAGGCTGAACATGGTGCGATACGTTTCGCGGTCGATGTCGTCGGCGACCGACGCGTCGCCCTGCAGCCCATCGGCATTGCGGATGCGCGAGACTCGCGATGCCTCCGAGCCGTCCTCGTTGGCGAAGAACAGCGTTCCCGCACGTTCGGCGTTATCGGGCTTATAGGTGTTGCGTTGGCCGCGGGCCTCTTCCCAACCGAACAGGACGCCACCTACGAACTGGGCAAACGTGGTCTTGCCGGCCTCATTGCGGCCGAACACCACGTTCATACCCGGCCCGAACGGCCCGATCAGACGGTTGGAGAACGCCCCGAACGCGTCCATCTTGATATGTTCCAGATACTTGCCCACTAGCGCTCTTCCCCTTGCGACAGCATATCGAGCACCAGGTCCTCGGCCTGCTCCGACAACTTCCCCACCTTGCCGGCGCAGCTCGACGGCATCTGCAGCCCTCGATCGAGGAACTCCTGCTGCAGGAAGGCCACCTGCTCTTCGGGAAGGAATCGCTGCGTCTCGGCCACACGCAAAAACACCGCCGGAAACAACCCTTCCTCACGCAGGGCCTGCTTATCGCGCGGCTCCTTCGTTTCGTCGACCATGGTGTCGCAGAAGAACGACGCGTACGAATCGTTCACATGCTTGCGCAGGTCCTCGAGCACATCGGGACGGGAAAGCACCTCGTGAAGCGCGGTCGTGCCCGTCAACACGATGCGCGAGATCATCTCCTCGCAGTGCGCTTTGCCGTTCGCACGGAACAGCTCCCGAATGATCAGGTCGCTGATCTCGGGCAACGTGGTGCAATCGGACACGTCCACGCGCAGGCGCTGCCATACCACGCTTGCCGTGGGGATGAATTCAAGCTGCGGGACCGCGCCTTGGGAAAGCGTGACCAGCTGCGCCCCGCGCGGACCCGTTTCCTTGATGTCGCGCCCCTGGATGCACCCGGAGAACGCGATGCGGGGGCCATCCTCGCCGGGATGGATGTATCGCATGTGGATATGCCCGCACGCCCAGTAATCCATGCCGGCGGAAAGCAGCACCGAGGGGTTGACCGGCGCTTTCACGGGGTCCAAGTTCAGCCCGGTATGCAGCATGCCGATGGCGAAGGGGACCTGCGCAACGTCAGGTTCGCGCTGCTGAAGGGCCGCAAGCGCCGCATTTCGCGTGATGCCGTCGGCAATGCATTCGTCTATGGGCCACGATTGGTTGTAGTATCCGCGGCCGCCGATGATGCAAAGCGGCTTCCCGTTGCGCCTGAACAGCTCGAAACCCGGCTTGTCCGCCGGCAGCATATGGACGTTCTCCGGCAAGGAGAACGTGCTTTGCTGCCACGAGGTGTAGGGATCGTGGTTGCCCGTGATCAGATACACGGGGATTCCCGCTTTTCCCAGCGTTCGCATTCCCTCGAAGAAACGCAGGTAGTCGCCGTATGACGCGCGCGACGCGTCGAACACGTCGCCCGAGATGACCACGAAGTCCACCTTGCGGGAAACTGCCGTGTCTATGACGCGATCGAATGCTTCAGCGATGGCCTGCACCAATCGGGCAGCCCACGCAGGCGACACCTTGGCAAGGCCGCGGAAAGGCGCGCCAAGGTGAAGATCGGCGGTGTGGAGGAATGTCAGGCTCTCAGTCATAGCTTCAGTTTACCCCGGCCCCGTCGTTGCGTGCGCTACATATAGTCGGGAACGCGTGAATCGTCGATGAAGTCCATGAAGCGCGTGTATTCCGCGTTGAAGGCGAGCGTGATATCGCGCGTGGGACCGTTGCGGTGCTTGGCGACGATCAGCTCTGCCGTACCCAAGTCGGGACGGTCTTCGCTTTCCGCTTCCATCTCATCCATGCTTCGGTCAATGAACATGACGATGTCGGCGTCTTGCTCGATAGCGCCGGATTCACGCAGGTCGGACAGCATCGGGCGCTTCTTGCCGCGCATCTCCACGGCACGGGAAAGCTGCGACAGTGCGATGACAGGCATGTCCATTTCCTTGGCAAGCACCTTCAGGCCACGAGAGATTTCAGCGACCTCGACGGCGCGGTTGCCGTCGCGGCGCGCCTGCGGCGGCTGCATCAGCTGCAGGTAGTCGACGATGATCAGGCCCTTTTCAGCGTCGCGCAGCTCACGACGCGCCTTCGCGCGCAGTTCAAGAATGGAAAGCGCCGGCGTGTCGTCGAACTCGATCTTCAGTTTGGAAAGGTTGCTGGATGCCTCGATGATGGCGGCCCAGTCCGCGTCCTGCACCTGGCCGGCGCGCAGCTTCGACAAGCTCACGCGCGCCTCGGATGCAAGAACACGTTGCACCAGCTGGGAGGCGCTCATTTCCAGCGACAAGAACGCCACGGTGGCGCCCAGTTTCGCCGCGCTCGTGCACAGGTTCAGGGCGAAGGCCGTCTTGCCTACACCAGGACGAGCCGCAAGGATGACCAAGTCGCCGCCGCGGAAGCCGTGGAACAGGTCGTCGACGTCCTTGAAGCCCGACGCAACGCCCGAAATCTTGTTTTCCTGCGCTGCCATCTCCTGCAGTTCTTCGAAAGCATCCACCAGCAGCGTATCGATGCCGGTAAACGCACTGGACACGCGCTTCTCCGTGACCGCGAACAGCGTTTTCTCCGCCTGCTCCACAACGACGCCTAGGTCGTCAGGGGCATCGTAGGCAAGCGAGCGAATCTCACCGGATGCGCGGATAAGATCGCGCAGAATGGACGTGCGCTTGACGATCTCAACGTGATTCTGCCAATTGACCAGGGCGAACGAATTGCTGGCAAGCTCCAGGATGTACGCCTGGCCTCCAACGGCCTCAAGCTGGCCCGATGCCTTCAGGTTATCGGCAACCGAGATCTGGTCAAGCGGGATGTGACGCGTGTAAAGATCGAGCATGGCCTCGAAAATCCGCTGATGGGCAGCTCGATAGAAGTTGTCAGGGATAAGTTTGGCGGCAACGTCCTCGATGGCTTCCTGATTGAGCAGGCACGCCGCCAACACCGATTTCTCAGCTTCTATGTTCTGGGGCTCCATTTTACGGATCGAGGAGCTCTCAGGCACCTCAGGGGCGAAGTCGGGATTGTAGGGAACGTCAACGGGCATGCTGCTCATCCTTTCTTGTATCCGGCTTATCATACCGCACTCGGAGTTGCGCCGCGGATACCGCAGGGCGTCACCTGAACACCGACAGAAGCGCTAAGCAAGATTGGTGCTCCGCACACCGCCTAAATCTCTGCCAGGCAATAATGCACCCCTCTTCACCTGAAACAGCGATAAGCGCCATGTGATACGCCCAAGCAGGAGACACGCACCCCTGCTAATGGCTCCTAAATAAAAAATCCCCCGCACATGAGTGCGGGGGATTTGCTAGTTCGCTTTAAAGCGCTGAGTTATTCAGCGGCCTCTTCAGCAGCAGCCTCCTCGGCGACAGCCTCGGTCTCGACCTCTTCGGCCTCTTCCTCGGCAGCAACCTCGTCGATGCCCACCAGCAGCGTAACCGTGGCCTTGATGTCACGGTAGATGGAGATGACGACCTCGTGCTGACCGGCGGTCTTGATGGCCTTGCCAGCCTCGATGCGACGGCGGTCGATCTCCACGCCCAGAGCCTCCTTGATGGCCTCGGCGATCTGGGTGGCGGTAACGGAGCCGAACAGCTGGCCCTCTTCGCCGACCTTCGCGTCGACCTTCACGGAAGCACCGTCGAGCACGGACTTCAGCTTGTCAGCATCGGCCAGGCGAGTAGCCTCGCGCTTGGCGATGTTGTTCTTGCGCATCTCCAGCTGCTTCAGGTTGCCCTTCGTAGCCAGGATGGCGATGCCCTGAGGCATCAGGTAGTTGTTGGCAAAACCGGGGGCCACGTCCACGACGTCGCCTTCGCCGCCCTTGCCCTTGAGCTCTTGGAGCAGGATGACTTTCATGGTTCCTCCTTGCGCCTAGCGATTGCGGCGGTCGCCGCGGCCGCTAATTGCGGGAACCGCGTAGGGCATCAGAGCCATCTCGCGAGCGCGCTTCACGGCGTTCGCGATGTCACGCTGGTGCTGGGTGCAGGCACCCGTCACGCGGCGCGGCTTGATCTTCCCGCGGTCGGTAACATACTTGCGCAGCATCTGAGTATCTTTGTAGTCGATGTACTCCGCGTCCTCTTTGCAGAACTGGCAGTACTTGCGACGAGGCTGCTTCGCGTAGTCGGACATTTGGTAAACCTCTTTCGCTTAAAACGGGATGTCTTCGTCGTAAACCGAAGCAGAGGCATCTACGATCGGAGCTGCAACGGGAGCGGCCATCGGAGCGGGCTGCGGGGCATAACCTGCGGTCATACCGTTGTCGTAACCCTGGTTGGCGTTGTTGCCGTTGCGGCTGGACATGAACTCCAACTCGTCGACGATCACTTCAAGCTTGCTACGGCGCTGACCATCGCGCTCCCACGAGCTGTAACGAAGCTTGCCCTCGATGGCCACTTTCGTGCCCTTCGTAAGATAGGGCTGCAGCTTCTCGCCACGGGTGCCGAACATGGTGCAGTCGACGAAGTTCGGGTAGTCCTCCCATTCGCCGGTCTGCTGGTTCTTGCGGCGGTCGTTGACCGCAACGCCGAACCCCAGGATGGCCATACCGCTTTGCGTGGAACGAATTTCGGCGTCGCGCGTAAGATTTCCGCTGATCATGACACGATTGATGCTCATGTGTATCTACCTCTTCTCATGCTGGGACCTTGTGGGCCCCTACGTAATCCTATTCGCGGTCGGTGCGCTTCACGATCATGTGGCGAACAACGACATCAGAGATGCGCAGCACGCGATCGAGTTCTGCAACCTCGGCGGGATCAGCGTGGAAATCGATGAGGGTGTAGACACCGTCGGTCAGACCATTGATCTCGTAAGCGAGTTTACGCTTGCCCCACTCGTCAACGTTGTCGACGGAACCCTCAGCGGACGTGATAATGCCCTGGATACGATTCATCGTATTTGCACGGGTTTCCTCGTCGGTAGACGGAGCAATAATAAACAGCAGTTCGTAAGCCTTCATCAGCTCACCTCCTTTGGACTTTACGGCCCCGGGCTGGTGAAGGCATACACCGGGGCAGGAATTAGCCTGACTATATTATCAAGCCCGATTCCTTAATGCCAGCCTTTCACCTTGCTTTCTTCCTTCTGCACCGTTTCAACACATCGCCGCACCTCAGACGGCAGCCCCCTGCTCCACAGCCCGCCGTCTGCCCGCATCTCCAACTATAGGCGCGCCATCTTGCAGAACCCTTGTCGAAATGACGAAGGCGGTTCACCTGAACCTTGCAGGTGAACCGCCTTCGCGTCTATCCGCCAGCCCATTGCATAACCGGATAAGCTTGCATGGCTTGCCTGTGTTTTGGCTATTCCTCTTCGGAACCCTCGTCCACCACATCGAACTCGGTTTCGTCCTCTGCGGTGTACTTCTCGTCGATCTCGTCATCGCTGTACTCGCCCGGGGCCTTCAAAGCAATCATGAAGTTCGGGGCCTCGCCGATGTACGCCGGCTCATCCTCGAACTCGACGGTGCCGTCCTCGGAGCACTCGTACAGATAACCCACAGCGAAACCCTTGTCAGCGCCGGGCACGCCGCCCTCGGCGATAAGAGCATCCTTCGTACCCTCGTCAACCTCGACGTAACCGTCGTAGCAGAGCGCATAAGCCTGCGCGCCCTGGGCATGCTGCACCGTATGGCGAGCTGCGTTGAAACACGCCTCCACGGACTCGTCGGGGTGGTTCTCGATGAACAGGTTCTCTTTGACCGCCAGCGCGGTGAAGGGGACCACTTCGCTGCTCTGGGTCAACTTTTGCTTCGCCTCATCCAGCGAGAACAGCAGCACCTTCTCCAAGATCTCGGGGATCTCGGGAACTTCGTTATCCTGATTTTCAACGACGCGATCAGCCATTGCCGTATCCTTTCGATTCTTTACAATGCGAAAGCCACGCCCCCGCATGCATTTCATGATGCATCCAGTGTAGCGTGGCTTTCGACCAGCGATATCGTTATTGCAACGAACCGCTGAAAATCCGCGTTCAGGTTTTAGCGACGATGACGCTTGCGGCGCACCTTGTAGCCCTTCTTCTTGCCGCAGATGCCCTTATCCTTCATCGCCAGGATCAGCTTTTCGGTGATGGCGTCGAGCTGGGCGACCTCTTCGGCGCTCAAGCAGGAGATGATATCCTCGGCAGTCTTATCGTTGGCTGCAACGCGCTTCTCGGCAAGCTCACGGCCAAGATCGGTAAGTTTCACCGCGTAAGTGCGCGGCTGATCGACCGACTCGATGGTCACATAACCGTTGCGCTCAGCCTTCTTCACGATGTCCTTAAGGTTGCTGCGGTTCATGCCCAACGTCTTGGTGAGATCGCGCTGCGTTGCGCCACTGTCGGCCAGCAGGGCCTGAAGCAGTGCGCCCTGACCGCGCTTGAAGCTCTTCGGACCGTTCTTGCGGAATGCCAAGCGGACGAGCTTGTTCGCCTTCTTCATTTGAGCCAAAGACTTTGCGGCTTCGTTCATGGTGGTTCCTTTCTATACCGATAAGGTAAGGGCAATCTTCGAATAACCTGAGTATATGAGTGTTGTTCACACGATGTTTCACGTGAAACACATTATCCATAAACACTCCGTGGATTACTATTTTCCCAGGTTATATTCATAGATATGATTATTCATGAATAAGATTCTTTCTTGAAAACCCCAAAGCAATCGCGTAACTACCTGGAAAATGAAAAAGCCCCTGCATTTGCAAGGGCTTCAAGTTTCCTGGCGGAGGAGGAGGGATTCGAACCCTCGTCACCGGGGTTTCCGGTGAAACGGTTTTCGAGACCGCCGCATTCAACCACTCTGCCACCCCTCCGCATGGGGTGGGTCGGCTGGGTATTTATGCCGACCTACAAAAAAGGCGTTACCGTAAAGGTTCCGCCGGGATAATCTGGCGGAGAGATGGGGATTCGAACCCCAGATACGCTTTTGGCGTATACACGATTTCCAATCGTGCACCTTCGGCCAGCTCGGTCATCTCTCCGCTTGCTTACAGACTGCACTGCGTTCACGTTTTCTCTCGTGCGCTCATGCAGCGTTTAGATATTTTACACTATCTAGTACGAACTCACAAGAGAAAAATACTCATTCTTTTTGCCATTTTTCGCAACCTGCAGCGGAACGTCGAACAGCGAGCTCATCATCTGGTCGGTCAGCATATCCTCTTTCGCACCGTCGGCGAACAGCTTTCCATCCTTGACTAGGACAAGGCGCTTTATCTCGGGGATGATGTCCTCCGGATAGTGGGTGATCAACACGATTCCCTTGCCCGCCCTTGCGAGATCGCGCATGCTCGAACGCACGTAATACATGCCTTCAGGGTCCAAACCCGTGCACGGCTCGTCGAGCAGCAGCGTGCTCGGGTCATGCACGAGAGCGCGAGCGAAGAGCACGCGGCGCGCCTGACCACTCGACATGGTCATGATATCCTGATCGGCAAGCTTCGCCACCCCCAGCATCTCCATAGCTTCAAGCGCCTTCGCATGCGTACGCTCATCCGGGTGGACGTGACGTGGAAGGCCGAGCGTGCCGAACAGGCCGCCTTCGACGATATCCACGGCAGGCAAATGGACGTTGATCTGCGCCTGCATAGTGGACGACACGATGCCCAGCGTTTTACGCACATCCACCAACGTCGCACGCGGATTGCCGTTGAACTTCACCGGGGGCTGCTCACGATAGAGCGGCATCACTTCCCTAGTAATCAGCTTCACGAACGTCGATTTACCAGCGCCGTTCGGACCCAAAAGCGCGATGTTCTCCCCTTTTGCAAGCAAGAATTTATCAACGTGCAGGATTGTACGGCCTGCTCGCACAACCTCGGCATCGTTGAGCTCGAACAGCGGCTGCACTTCGGTGTTTTCTTCGCTCATACACCCATTCCTTCCCAAACGAAGAAGGGAACCCGTTGAAGCGGGTTCCCTTCTTATCCTTGCGTTACACGCCTTTTCAGGCTAGTTTGCCGAAGACTTTTCCTCGGCATCGGTTGCCCTGGCGGAGTTGTCAGCGGAGCCATTCGTGTTGGCAGAGGCGTCGCCGTCCGTCGAGTCAGCAGCCGAAACGTTAGTATCGGCATTATCGGTGCTGTTGGGATCCTCGGTCTGATACTTCGACATATCAACGTCGTAGGGCAGGCCGGAAGGCATGTCGTTGATCTTGAGGTCGGAAGACTCCTTCTTCTCCTTCAGCCAGTTCTGGTAGTTCGTGGTCTGGCCCTGGGACTGCAGCGACTCTTTGATGGTCTCCTGCCACTCGGAGGGGATCTGGTCGAGGCTGGTGATCTTCACCGTCTCGGTGCCGTCATCAGCCTTCTCCTTCGGAGCGTTGTACACGTCGGTGCACTTGATGATATGGATGCCATAGCTGCTGGTAACCAGACCGCTGACCTGGTCTTTCTCAAGACCGCTCAGCGCATCGGTGTACTCCTGCACAAACGAGCTGGTCTTATCCCAACCCACATCGCCGCCGGCGTCCTTGGAACCCGTGTCCTTGGAGTACTGCTTGGCAGCCTCGGCGAAGTCGAGCTCACCGGAGTTAATCTTGTTCAGCACGTCCTGAGCAGTTGCCTCGTCATCGGAATCGAACAGGATGTGGCTGGAACGCTTGGCGCCGTCGTAGGCGCTGGCGTACATCTGCGCGTACTGGAGCATGTCGTCGTTGGAAGGCTCCTCGCTGGAAGTGAAGGTGTTGTACAGCTCCTTTGCCTTCAGCTGCAGTTCAATCTCAGAACGATACTCATCCTCGGTCATGCCAGCCTGCTCGAGGGCGGACTGCCACTTCTCGTCGCTATCGTAGTTGGACTTCATCTTGTCGACATAGCTATCAATCTCGGAGCTGTCGATGGTAACGCCCTTTTCCTCGGCGCCGGAATTGATGAGCTCGCGCGTGACGTACGTGTTGATGATCTGCTCGCGCACGCCTGCCGGATCGGTGCCCATCTGCGCCAGGTAGTTGCCCCAGGAATCCTCATCGGTCAGACCCTGCTGCTCGCGAACGCTTTGGATATAGTCGGTAACCGTGTCCTCGTAGATTTCGGTACCGTTAATGGTGGCGGCCACCGCGCCCGAACCGGAGTTCTGGTTATTGCTGGAGCAGCCGGCAACGCCCATGACGCACGCCGCCGAAAGACCCATCGCGCAAACCGTTGAGATAATGCGAGATGCCTTCATAAAACCCTTCCTCAAACGCATGAAACCGCTGGACAGACGCACAAGCGGTCAAATCGAATGCCTTGTGCGTATTTTCCCACACGGCGGAATATGCCTTTCTCCCAGCACAATATGCCCATGCAGGTTTCACAGGAGCTGGGCTTTCCTACAACATTCGGGGTACTTACCCATAAAAAAGGCGGCCCGGAGGCCGCCTTGTGAGGGGTTCAAGCTGGTTATATCGCGCTTTGCCGGCGCTCGGTCAAACCCATGCTCGAATATAAAGTCGTAACGAAAACGACTGTTACGTTATTTCTTGTTCGCCTTCTTGCGCTCGATGGTGCTCAGGATGCGCTTGCGCAGGCGAATGGACTCGGGAGTGACCTCCACCAGCTCGTCATCCTCGATGTACTCCAGCGCCTCTTCGAGCGTGAAGGTGATCGGCGGGGTCAGCTGGATGGCCTTGTCCGCAGTGGAGGAACGCTGGTTGCCCAGGTTCTTCGTCTTCGATACGTTAACCACCATGTCGCCTTCCTTGGCGGACTCGCCGACGATCATACCCTCGTAACACTCGTCGCCGGGCTTGACGAACAAGCGGCCACGCTGCTGCAGCGTATCAAGCGCGTAGGCGACGGCCTTATCGGTTGCCATGGCGATCATGCAGCCGTTCTTGCGGCCGTCCATCTCGCCGGAATACGGGCCGTACTCACGGAAGTGGTGGAACAGCACTGCTTCGCCGTGCGTCGCATTGAGGATGCGGGTTTTCAGGCCCATAGTGCCGCGGGACGGGATGCTGAAGGTCAAGTGCGTCATGCTCTCGTCGGAGAACATGTCCTCCATGATGCCGCCGGCGGTGCCCATGACCTCGATGGCCTTGCCGGAGTAGTCGTTCGGCACGTCGACGGTTGCTTCCTCGATCGGCTCGAGCTTGTTGCCGTGCTCGTCGGTCTTATACACGACCTGCGGGCGACCGACCTGGAACTCGAAGCCTTCGCGGCGCATGGTCTCCATAAGGACGGACAGATGCAGCACGCCACGGCCGGCAACGCGCACGCCGGACTTGTCCTCGGTCTCGTCGATGCGCATGGAGATGTTGCTCTCCTTCTCGCGCATGAGGCGCTCCTTGAGCTGACGGGCGCCGACGATGTCACCCTCACGGCCAACCAGCGGGCTGGTGGAAGCCTCGAACACGACCGCCATGGTGGGCTCCTCGACAGCGATGGGCTCCATCTCCACCGGGTTCTCGGGGTCGGTGATGACATCTCCGATATCCGCCGCCTCGACACCGATCACGGCAACGATATCGCCGGCATGGGCTTCGGGAACCTCGGTCTTGCCCAGGTTCTCGAAGGTGTAGACCTTGCGGATGGTGGCGTTGTACTGGTTGCCGTCGGGCTGCACGACCAGCACCTGCTCCTTCTCGTGCAGGGTGCCGCTATGCAGGCGACCAACGCCGATACGACCCTCGTAGCTGCTGTGGTCGACGGTGCAGACCTGCAGGGCCACCGGACCCTCGGCGTCCACCTCGGGACACGGGATCTCGTTGATGATGGTGTCGAGCAGCGGGATCATGTCCATGTTGCCGTCTTCGGGCTCCAAGCGTGCGTAGCCGTTGACCGCGGAAGCGTACACCACGGGGAAGTCAAGCTGCTCGTCTGAAGCACCCAGCTCGACCATCAGGTCGAACACCTTGTCCACGGCGCCCTCGGGATCGGCGTTGGGACGGTCGATCTTGTTCACGACGACCACGATGCGCAGACCGCGCTCGAGGGCGTGGGAAAGAACGAATCGGGTCTGGGGCTTGGGGCCCTCGTAAGCGTCGACGATGAGCAGGGCGCCGTCAGCCATGTTCAGCACGCGCTCCACCTCGCCGCCGAAGTCGGCATGGCCAGGCGTGTCGATGACGTTGATCTTGACGCCCTTGTAGTGAATGGAGATGTTCTTGGACAGGATGGTGATGCCGCGCTCGCGCTCCTGATCGTTGGAGTCCAAGACGCGCTCCTGCACTTCCTGGTTCTCGCGGAACACGTGGGACGACCACAGCAGGCGGTCGACCAGCGTGGTCTTGCCATGGTCGACGTGCGCGATGATGGCAACGTTGCGAAGGCCTTCTTGCTTCATACGGGTGTGCTACTCCTCTTCAGATTCTTGCGCGATCTTGCGCTCTTCCCTATTCAATTCGTCAATATGCTCGGTAAGCGTGTTGATGGAACGTTGCGATGATACCACCTGGACAATGCCCCAGATGGCTGCAGTGCTAGCTATGGCGGCAACCACACCGAACAACCCAAAAGGGCGTCTGCCGCAGAACAGGGCCACCAGCCCGCCGATAGCCGCCATGCCGAGGCCGTTGCGGCGTTCGTCGTACACCGCATCGCGTTGGCGCACCAGCTGCGTTCTGGCCGCGGCTATGCCGGCGAGACGGGCATTGACATCGTCGTAATCCGCGCGCGTCGAACGCCCCGAGGACGAGGAGCCGCCTGCTTTCCTGCGACCTTTGGATGACGTCAGGAAATCGTAGGCCTCCTGCAGGTTCTTGAATTGCTCGGTTGCCCGGTCCTGCAGCTTTTTATTGGTGGCGAAGCGGTCGGGGTGCAGGATCTGCGCCGTCTCGCGATAAGCGGTCTTGATATCCTCGTCGGTAGCGTCCTCGTCCAACCCCAAGGCACGCAAAGCTTCCAGACGGTTCATGACACCTCGCTTATCAGCTCGATCGTTTCCTACCCCGATACGAACGCAGGCCCGTTTCCGGACCTGCAGGCAAAAAAAATGCAGGCCCGTTTCCGGACCTGCAAATAATCTCAAATGGTGGAGGTTAGGGGGATCGAACCCCTGACCTCAGGCTTGCAAAGCCCGCGCTCTCCCAGCTGAGCTAAACCCCCAACTCGCACTTTACAATAATAAACGCTCCACCGGCAAACTCGGCTCACGGTGGAGCGTTTATCGCAAATACTGGTGGGCCCGAATGGATTTGAACCAGCGACCTCACGCTTATCAGGCGTGCGCTCTAACCAACTGAGCTACGGGCCCCTTCGAAAAGTGCTCGTTTATTATAACCAGGGTTTCCAAGAATGGTCAAGAAGAATTTTCAACTTTTAGGAAAATTTTTTCCTACTGCTGTTTTATAAAAGAAACCGCAGGTCAGAGACATATTCATGCGTATAATCCCTTACAAGAAGGCGTCATAAGGGCTCGATATCATATATAAGCGAATCGCTTATAGTTAGGAGCAAGCTTGGTTCCCATCGCTGTGCAAAAGATCATTATCGGAAGCGCACCGGGTCCTTCCATCCTTGTGCTGCAGCCTATCGAGGAGAGCCCTGTGCCTGGTGTATCGCGCATCGTGCCCATTATGGTGGGCGCCGCCGAAGCGGCTCAGCTGCACTTAGCTGTCACGCATACCAAGGTTGCACGCCCCACTACGCACGACCTGCTACTCGACGCCCTCACCAACCTTGATGCAAGCGTCGACCATGTCCTTATCGACAAGGTGAAGGAATCGCTGTTCTTCGCGAAGCTGACGTTGCGCCAACACGGAAGGCTCATCGAGCTCGACGCCCGCCCCAGTGACGCGCTCTCTCTGGCGTTGCGCGAGGATGCCCCGCTCTATATCAACGAGGACGTCTTAGAACGCGCCTCATACCCTTATATCGTTCGAAAGCCCATCGAGGACGAGTCCGCCGAAGCGGAACTTGAGGAGTTCCGCTCGTTCCTGGAGGACCTCGACCCAAAGGACTTCTCGTAGCACTGCGGCGACCACCATACCCGCAGACCAACACTCCATATGATCAGCCTGCCCAACCGCACCCTCCTACTGAGATGTTTCACGTGAAACATCTCACGCTGCCGTACGGCAACACGCCCATGCAACAAGAAAGCCGCCCCCTTACGGAGCGGCTTTCTTAATCGTTCCTATATGCCTGAAGCTGGCTACTCTTCCATCTCGTCGATGGACGACTCATCCAACTCTTCGGCGCCATCGGCATTTGCGGCGCGTTTCTTCTTGCCGTGGGCAGCGATGGCGACGGCGGTCACGCGATCGTCCTCAGCAACGTTCATGACGCGGACGCCCTGCGTGGAGCGGCCGAGCTCGGAGATGCCCTCGACGGGAGTGCGCACCACGACGCCCTCCTCGGACATGATCATGATCTCGTCGTCGGCACTGACGATCTTCATGGCAGCCAACAAGCCCTTCTTCTCCGTCATGGTGATGGTGAAGACGCCCTGACCGCCGCGATGGTGCGACGGATACTCAGAGATGGGCGTACGCTTGCCGTAACCCTTCTCGGTGATGACGAACAGATCGGTCTCGGGGCGAGCGATCTCCATGCCGAGCACCTTGGCGTCTGCCGGCGCGTTCATGCCGCGCACGCCCATGGTACCGCGGCCCATGGCGCGCACTTCGTCCTCGGGCCACATGATTGCCTTGCCGGCGGACGACACCATGATGACGTTCTCGCCCTGAGCAACACGGCGCACGCTGATAAGGCGGTCGCCGTCCTTGAGGTTGATCGCGATAAGGCCGTCACGACGCGTACGGTCGTACTGCTCCATGGAAGTCTTCTTCACCATGCCGTGCTCGGTGGCGAACATGAGGTACTCGTCGGTCGGGAAGTCCTTCGTCGCGATGACGGCGCTGATGGTCTCGCCCTTCTCGAGCGGCAACAGGTTCACGATGGCCGTGCCGCGCGCGTGGCGGGATGCCTCAGGCAGCTCGTAGACCTTCAGGCGATATACCTTGCCCTTCGTGGAGAAGAACAGCATGAAGGAGTGCGTGGACGCGACGAACAAGTGCTCGACGTAGTCGTTGTCCTTCAGGTTCACCGCCTGCATGCCCTTGCCGCCGCGCTTCTGTTGACGGTACGTGGCAACGGGCAGGCGCTTGACGTAGCCGGCCTTCGTGACCGTGACCACCATGCTCTCCTCGGCGATGAGGTCCTCGACATCCAGGTCCTTGGCGGCTTCGGAAAGCTGCGTTCTGCGGGGGGTGTCGAACTTCTTCTTGATCTCCTGCAGCTCTTCCTTGATGATGTCGCGCACCAGCTGAGGATCGGAGAGCACGCGGTTGTAGTACGCGATCTTCTCGCGAAGCTCTTCCAACTCGGACTGGATCTTCTCGCGCTCCAAACCGGTCAGGCGGCGCAGGCGCATCTCCAGGATGGCGGTAGTCTGTTTGTCGGTCAGGCCGAAGCGCTCGGTCAGGCGAGCCGCCGCCTCTTTGTCGGTTTGCGAGGAGCGGATGATGCTGATGACCTCGTCGATATGGTCGAGGGCAACTACATAGCCTTCCAAGATATGGGCGCGCTCCTCGGCTTTGGAGAGCTCGTAGCGCGTACGACGCACGATGACGTCTTCCTGATGGGCGATGTAGTAGTGCAGCGTCTCCTTCAGGGAGAGCACGCGGGGCACGCCGTCGACGAGCGCCAGCATGATGACGCCGAAGCCCACCTGCAGCTGCGTGTGCTTATAGAGCTTGTTGAGCACCACCTGCGGGATGGCATCCTTCTTCAGCTCGATGATGATGTCGATGCCGTGGCGGTCGGCACCGTCATGGATGTTCGAGATCTCGGGAAGCTTCTTCTCGCGAACCAGCTCGCCGAGCTTCTCGAGCAAGCGCTGGCGGTTCACCTGGTACGGGATCTCCGTGACCACGATGGAGCTTTTGCCGTTCTTTCCCTCTTCGATCTTGCACTTCGCGCGCACGGTAAGGCTGCCGCGGCCCGTCTCATAGGCATCCAGGATGCCCTTCTTGCCCATGATGATGCCGCCGGTCGGGAAATCCGGGCCGGGAAGGGCAGTCATGAGCTCGGCGGTGGAGACCTCGGGGTTGTCGAGCATCATGCACGTGGCGTCGATGGTCTCGCCGAGGTTATGCGGCGGGATATTGGTGGCCATGCCGACGGCGATGCCGTTGGAGCCGTTGACCAGTAAGCTGGGGAAACGCGCGGGCAAGACCGTGGGCTCTTCCAGGCTTTCGTCGTAGTTGGGCTGGAAGTCGACCGTTTCCTTGTCGAGGTCGCGCAGCAACTCCATGGCCGCCTTGCCCAGACGCGCCTCGGTGTAACGCATTGCTGCTGCCGAGTCGCCGTCGATGGAGCCGAAGTTTCCATGACCGTCGATAAGCGGAACGCGCATGCTGAACGGCTGGGCCAAGCGCACCATGGTGTCGTACACGGCGGAGTCACCGTGCGGGTGGTACTTGCCGATGACGTCGCCGACGGTACGGGCGGACTTCATATGAGGACGGTTCGGCGTGTAGCCGGACTCGTTCATGGCGTACAGGATGCGGCGATGGACCGGCTTCAGGCCGTCGCGCACGTCGGGCAGGGCACGGCTGACGATGACGCTCATGGAATACTCCAGGAACGAAGAAGCCATCTCCTTGCCCAAATACGCCGCACGAACGGTGGTGCCTTCGCCGCCGTTTGCATCCTCGATGATGGAGCCGTGGGGGTTGGCGACGGTGGACATGTCGATAAGCGAGCGGGCCTTGTCCTCTTCGGACACCGGGCCCGACGTTACCGTGTGGCCGGGCTCGGGCTGCTCGACGTCCTGCTCGCCGGCGTCTGCCGCGTCTTCCTCGGCGGCATCGACCAAGCGCTTCAGATCGTCGGGAAGCTCCTCGCCGCCCTGACCATCGCGGTTGTCAGTGTTATCTGCCATTCAATTCTCCTAGATGTCCAAGAATCTAACGTCGCGGGCGTGCTTCTGGATGAACTCCTTGCGCGGCTCGACCTGG
The DNA here is from genome assembly GCF_934636665.1 of uncultured Senegalimassilia sp. Taxonomy (GTDB): domain Bacteria; phylum Actinomycetota; class Coriobacteriia; order Coriobacteriales; family Eggerthellaceae; genus Senegalimassilia. The sequence continues at coordinate 99,671 of NZ_CAKUAT010000005.1, read as the reverse complement.
TCGCCCATGAGCTCGCTGACCGTGCGCTCGGCCTCGGCGGCATCGTCGATGCTCACCTGAAGAAGCGTACGGGTGGCGGGCTCCATAGTGGTTTCCCACAGCTGCTCGGGGTCCATCTCGCCAAGACCCTTGTAGCGCTGCACGTCGAACTTCTCGGAACCGCCCATTTCCTCGAGCTCGCGGCTCAGGCTGTTCTCGTCATAGATATAGCGCTCGATCTTCGTGGAGCGGGTGTTCTTCTTCTTCACGCCGAAGATGGGCGGGCATGCGATGTACACGTAGCCGCGGTTGATGAGCTCGGGCATGTAGCGGTAAAAGAACGTCAGCAGCAGGATGCGGATGTGCGCACCGTCGACATCGGCATCGGTCATGATGATGATGCGATGGTAACGCGCCTGATCAGCGTCGAAGTCCTCTCCGATGTTCGTGCCGATGGCCGTGATGAGCGAGCTGATGGTATCGCTGGACAGGGCGCGATGCAGGCCGGCACGCTCGACATTCAAGATCTTACCGCGCAGCGGCAGGATGGCCTGGGTCTTGCGATCGCGCGCCTGCTTGGCGCTGCCACCTGCGGAATCGCCCTCTACAATGAAGATTTCGGACTCTTCGGGCTTTTTGGACGAGCAGTCCGCCAGCTTACCCGGCAGGGCGAACGAGTCAAGCACGCCCTTACGGCGCGTCATCTCGCGGGCCTTGCGGGCGGCTTCGCGGGCCTTCAGAGCCTGCGTGGCCTTGCCGATGATGCGCTTGGCCGGCGCAGGGTTCTCCTCCAGGTACTCGGCCAGACCCTGCGTGACGGCGTTCTGGACGAGCGGGCGGATCTCGGAGTTGCCGAGCTTCGTCTTCGTCTGGCCCTCGAACTGCGGGTCGTGCAGCTTCACGGAGATGACGGCGGCCAAACCCTCGCGGGTGTCGTCGCCGGAGAGGTTGTTGTCCTTCTCCTTCAGGATGCCCTTGCTGCGCGCGTACTCGTTGATGGTGCGCGTGACGGCCTGCTTGAAGCCATCGAGGTGCGTGCCGCCCTCGTGCGTGTTGATGTTGTTGGCAAACGCCATGACGGAGTTCGCGGAGAACGACGTGGACCATTGCATGGCCACCTCGACCGTGCCGTCGGCGCTTTCGGCCTCGAAATAGATGGGCTTGTTCAGCGTTTCGCGGCCCTCGTTGAGGTACGTCACGAAGTCGATGATGCCGCCTTCGTACTGGAAGACATCGCTATGCGGCTCGGGCGAGGCATCCGACACGATGAGGCTCGGGTTTGCGCGCTCGTCGGTCAGCGTGATTTTCAAGCCCTTGTTCAGGAAGGCCATCTCGCGAAAACGCGCCGCAAGCACGCTATAGTCGTAGATGGTGGTCTCGGTGAAGATCTCGGGGTCAGGCCAGAAGGTGACCGTAGTGCCGGTGTGGTCGGAGGTACCCACCTCGTGCAGCTTCTCGCAGGTTTTGCCCTGCTCGAAGGCTATCTGGTATTCCTCGCCGTCACGGCGCACGTTCACCTGGACGCGCGTGGACAGCGCGTTCACAACCGACACGCCCACGCCGTGCAGGCCGCCGGACACCTTGTACCCCTCGCCGCCGAACTTGCCGCCGGCGTGCAAAACGGTCAGGACGACCTCGACCGTGGGGATCTTCTCCTTGGGATGCTCATCGACCGGGATGCCGCGTCCGTCGTCGGAGACGGTGATGGAGTTGTCGGGGTGAATGGTCACCTCGATATGGCTGCAGTAACCGGCCAAAGCCTCGTCGACCGCGTTGTCCACAACCTCGTAAACCAGGTGATGGAGACCGCGCGGGCCCGTGGAGCCGATATACATGCCAGGACGCTTGCGAACGGGTTCGAGGCCCTCGAGGACCTGAATGTCCGAGCCGTCGTAATGATCAGGTTTTGCTGCCACTGACACGCTCCTCTAGTATTGAATGTTTCGATTCCGGATGGTTCTGGAACCTATTAATTCTACCACAACGCGTCTTGGCACCGGGGCTCTCCACGCCCTTTACAGGCCTTCAGATGCCTTCTAAGGCATGATTTTCGCTCTAAAGACCACTTTTGCCGTTTTTTGAGCTTCCTGGCTTTTCGCTTGCCTCCAAGGCTTTCAAAATCGATTCCCTGAGGCGTTTGTCCTCAACGCCTTCGGCTTGCTCGCGCAAACGGGCCGCAGCCTCGGAGTTGATAAGCGGCTCCGGGATGCGCGAGGCCTGGGCCGCCTGCTGCGCGGCGCGGGCGGCCTCCTCGCGAAACGGATGGCGGGCCTTCATATCGAAGCGGGCGGGCTTGATGGAGAACAGGGCCACATGCTCGCCTTGCTCGTTAAGGCGGATCTTCAGCATTTCCTGGCGGGCATCGATGTCCGATCGGATCATGGCGTCATCGCAATACACCACAAGCAGGGTCTTGCCCGCCGGAACGCGGGCCGCCATGGGGTCGTTGGCCTGTTCGGGCTTCATGATATACACGCCATTGGTGTGGTCGAGCACCAGCGGCGCAGAATCGCGATAGACGGCCTCCACGGCGCACTTCCAGCGAACGTGCACCTCCGCAACGCGTTGGGAACGCGCGGCTTGGGCGCCGGCGGCGCCGAGGCTTCGCAGCAATTGCTGCAATCCTCTGCCAAGATCGGCCATCATTCACCGTCCTTCCGCTCAAGGGGCAAACGCACGACGCGGGCCGCAGCGAGCAGGTCCTCGTCGAAATACGCCAGGTTCGCCGTGGTTATAAACGTTTGGATATCCCCTGAGACGAACTTCACCAGCGCGCGGCGGCGCTGCTCATCGAGCTCGCTCATCACGTCATCGAGCAACAGCACCGGCTGCTGGCCCAGAAGGTCGCAGATAAGCGTGACTTCCGCCAGTTTGAACGCCAGCACCGCCGAGCGCTGCTGGCCCTGGCTTCCATACACGCCCACCGGGCGCCCTTCGACGAAAAACTCGATGCGGTCGGCGTGAGGTCCCACCAGCGCACGATGGCGGGCACGCTCTTGCGCCATCGACGCCGTAAGAGCCGCGGCGAAACGTTCGCGGGCCTCGTCGCGGTCGAGCGTTTCGCCGGCATCGAGCCATTCGCCCTCGGCAAACCACGACGGCGCATAACGGGCCGACAGCGCCTCCCGATTCCCCACGATCTCGGCGTAATAGCTTGCCATGGACGCCGCCAGCTTGCCGAACAGGGCCGCCCGATAGCACACCAGCTGAGCACCGCAGGTGACCATCAGGTCATTCAGGCTCTCCAGCAAAAGCGGCGATGCCTCGTCTTTCAGCAGCGAGTTCTTATGACGCAGCACCTTATCGAAGTCCCGGCGTATCAGGTAATGGTTGCGCGAAAGCTGCGATCCCACGGAGTCGAGCGCGTTGCGGCGCGTAGTGCCCGAGCCCTTCGCCAGGTTCAAGTCGTCGGGGGTGAACGTTACCGAGGGGATGACGCCCTTCAGGTCCGCCGTCCGTTTCTGCTTGCCGTTAAGGGTGAACCGGCGTTTGCCCGCCTCGATCGTCAGCCCCAGCTCCAGCAACCTGCTCTCGTCGGCAGCAGTTGCGCGCAAGCGGGCAAAAGCGGCGCCTTCGCGCACAAGCTGCACTCCCGTGGGGTTCCTGAACGACGTTTGCGCCGTCAGCAGTTGAATTCCCTCTACAACATTGGTCTTGCCGACGGCATTGGGCCCCACCAGCACGGTCAAGGGCCCGATGTCGTTCAAGCGGAAATGCTCATAGCTGCGGAAATCATCGAACGCAACGTCTTTGATGCGAAGGCTCATGCAACGCCTTCGTTGTTAGGAAATGCGCACAGGCATGACCAGGTACAGGAAGTTCTCGCCTTCGCCGGCTTTGAAGATGCCCGGTTTCATACCCGACTGGACTTCCAGGAACACGTCATCGGTGTTCACCGAGCCCAAGCCGTCGAGCACGTATGCGTAGTTGAAGGCGATCTCGACGTTCTCGCCCTCGCCCTGGCACGCCAGCGTCTCCTGAGCACTACCCACATCCTGGGCGGCGGCGGAAAGCTGCACGGTCTGGCTTTCCACGTCGATGGCGAACTTCACCGGCGAGCTTTGCTGACCCAGAATCGACGTACGCTTCACGCCGGAGACAAGGTGGCTCACGTTGAGGCGAACGCGCGTCTCATAGGAATCGGGCAGCAGCTGACGATAATTCGGGAAATTGCCCTCGATGCGGCGATTGATGAACACGGTATCGTGATAGGTGACCACGATCTGATTCTCCGCCAAAGCGATGGTTAGCGGGTCGTCCGTACGCGTCAGAGAAGCAAGCTCCTGCAGGAACGAGCCGGAGATAACAGCTTGGAAACCCTCGGCCGCGGGCTCGCCAAGCTGAGCCTCGGTGATGGCAAGGCGATAGGAGTCGGTTGCCACCATCTTCAGCGTTTCGCCCTCGAACGTGATGAGCACGCCGGTGAGGATGGCGCGGCTCTCGTCCTTGGAAACCACGCGCGCCACGCGCTTGACCATAGACGAGAATTGGGAGAACGGGATGGAGATAGCCTGCTGCGTATCAACATGAGGGAACCCCGGGAAGTCCTCGGCATCCAACGTCTTGATGGAGAACGAAGAAGCGTCGCACGTGATGACGGCGGAATCCTCGCCCGTTTCAACATGCACGGCGGCATCGGGCAGGTTCTTCACGATATCGAAGAACAGCTTGCCGGGAAATACCGAGCGACCCTCCTCTTCCACCAAGGCAGGGATGGTGAATTGAATGGACAGCTCCAAGTCGGTTGCCTGCAGCGTCAGGTTGTCGTTATGGGCATCAAGGTAGATACCCGAAAGAATGGGCAGCGTGGAACGGGTGGCAATGCCCTTGAGCACAACGGCGAGCGCATCCTGCAGTTCCGATTGGTTGATGCTGAATTTCACTGGCTCCTCTTTCCTTTTACGTAAGGCGTTGCTCCATGATAGATGGTCCATGCAACGTTGTTATTTATCTTCAATGCTTTTCTTTTAATAATAGGTTTTTGAATAGTAGTAATAATAAGCGCGGTGGAAATGTTGAGAACTCGCAAAACCCCATGTCATTCTTGAAAAGTAATTCAACTTCAAATGTGGGTTGCCTGTTCCTTCCATCCACCGCGATTATTGACTACATTATCTTTCCTCTTGAGTTCGATGGTTTTCGCCATGTTTTACGATGTTTATCCCCATGTTTTCCCGAATCCTTTAAAGTGCCTGGTCAACCTGGTTGTTTCACGTGAAACATTGCGTTTTCCCTCGATGGTGTTGCGTTATAGCTCGCGAATGATCTGTCTGAGCGCTTCCATCTCCTCACGGGCTACGCGGTTCTCCTTCATCTTCGCTTCGATGTTGCCTACCGAATACATGATGGTCGAGTGGTCCCTGTTGAACTTTTTCCCGATGTCCCCGTAGGGGATGTCGAGCAGCTGTCGGCACAGGTAGATGGCGGTTTGGCGTGCGTGGGCGATGTTGCGCGTCCTCTTCTTTCCCACGATGTCGGTGTGGCTGACCTTGAAGAAGTCCTCCGTCACCTTCAGGATGTCGTCTGCGGTGAGCCTTTTGCTGGGGCCGCCTGAGAAGTGGTTCTCCAGCAGTTTTCGCACGTCGGCCACGGTGATGTCCGAGCCTTCCCCACACTTCATCTTGACGATGACGTTGGTCACCGCGCTTTTCAACTCTCGGATGTTCGACCCTGAACTCTCGGCGATGCATATCTGTACGTCTTCGGGCATGTTGATAGGCCCGGATTGCTCCATGTCCTCGTATTCGCGGATGAAGCTTTTGACGATGCTCAGCTTGGTCTCGATCTCGGGCGGCTGGATGTCGAACGTGCCGCCGGAGTTGAATCGCGTTTTGTAGCGTTCGTCGATGTCGATGTTCTTCGGCGCGCGGTCGGCGGAGAGAACGACCTGCTTGCCTTGGCTTGTCAGCTTGTTGAATATCTGGAACATGATGTCGAGCGTCTGCTTCTTGCCCTGCAGTTGCTGGACGTCGTCGACAAGGAGGACGTCGGCTTCCTCGTAGTACATCTTGAAGTTCTTGTAGCTGGACTTCTCCGTGTCGTGCGCCGCAGATGCGTCCATGTAGTCCTCGAGCAGCTCATTCGAGTCTTTGTAGACGACCTGCAGGTTGGGCATGTTGCTGTTGATGTAGTTCTGTATGGCCCGAAGCAGATGCGTCTTGCCCAGGCCCGACCTTCCGTAGATGAACAACGGGTTTAGATGCGGTTTGCCCGGGGTTTCGGCAACGGAGACGGCCATGGAATACGCCATGCGGTTCGAGTCGCCGATGACGAAATTCTCGAACGTGAGCGTCGAGGTGACGGAGTTGTTCGGCGTGGGCTGGTCGGACACGGTGCTGTCGGCCGGGATGACCTGCGGGGCGGGTTCTTGCGGAGCGGCGGCAACGGGGGCTGCGGTCGCTTGCTGGTCCGGTGTGCTTGCCGGGGCCGCAACCGGGGTCTGCGTCGGCGGCACCTGCGGGACGGCGTTGACCCGAGCCGCTGCCTGAGCCGGTATCGCTGCCGCCTGGACCGGTGCTGCGTCTAGCGTCTCGCTCGCCGGGAGCGTTGCCATGGGGGTGGCAGCTTGTTGTGCGGCTATCGGTTGGGCTGCTGGTGCCGAAGCCGTCGGTTGAATCGCTGGTTGCGGCGCGGTCGCGGGGGCTGCAGCCGGCATGCCTGCTTGCGCTGTCGGTGCGGTCGCGGGTGCAGCCGGCGCTGCGGCGGGGCTGGGCGCTGCAGCTGTCGGAGCGGGTGTAGCCGGCGCTGCCGCAGGAGCCTGCGATTCGTCAATGCCGATGAGCACGTCGAAAGGCACCCCGCGGATTTCTTCGAGGGCGCGCTTGATATAGTCGATGTAATGGCGCTCGATGAAGTTCTTGATGAATTCCGTATTGGCGGTCAGCATCATGAACCCGTCGCTGGCGGCTTGGGGGAATAGCTGGCTGAACAGCGCATCTACCTGGGGACCTATGATCCCCTCATAGCTTTTGACGCGGCTGCATACCTCCGCCCATAGCTGATTGATTTCTTCCGTGTTCATAAGCAGGCCTTCGGTCATACGCGTTCAGGCGTGTTCGCCTTGCGCGGTTTCGATTCGTTGAAAACTGATTGCCGCCGTGTTCTACAGCAGCTGCGCAACCTGGACGCCCAAGTTCGTGAGCATGCGCTTTTTGCCGGACATTTTCAAAAGGCCGATACCTTCCAGCTTTTTCAGCGTGTTGTGCACGCTCGATTGCGCCGCTCCGGTCAGTTTGACCACGTCCGATACGCCCAGCACCCCTTCTTTCAGGTAGATGACGAGGAAGTCCTTCTCGCGCTGGGACAGGGACGCGATGATCGGCTGCGCATCCACCGCCGCGGGCTGGATCTGCGGTTGCTGCTGCATTTGCTGGCCATAGGGGTAGCCCATCGGTTGCTGGACGGGCGCCTGCATGTAGCCCTGCTGGGCAGGCGTCGGGTATCCGGGCTGTGCGAATTGCTGAGGGGCTGCGTATGCCATCTGCGGAGTCTGCTGGTATGCCTGCATAGGCGGCTGGGCCGCAAACCCCGGTGCGTATTGGGCCGAGGGCTGAGCGTATGCGGGCTGGGCGTTGTATGCGGGTTCGTGGTCTTCCTCGGCGATTCGATAGCGCGGCGCCATGGGTTCGGGATGCTCTGCGTCCTCGTCCTCCTCGACATGGTCGATCTCCAGCTCTTTGGGAAGCTGGGGATTGCTGCCGTTGGCGCTGATGGTGACCACCGATCCGGTGCCGAGGTTGTCCTCGATGCTGATGGTGCCGTGGGTGAAGTCGAGGTATTCCTTCACGATGGGAAGACCCGATCCTACGCCGCGGATGTAGCTTTTCATGGGCTCGATGGCAGAGGTGAATCCGGGCAGTTGCGCGCGGTCTTTGCAGGCGATGCCCGGCCCTTGGTCCGCGAAGCGGATGGTGCAGCCGTGATCGAGGATGGACACCGTTGCTTCCTGGAATCGTGCGTGTATGAAGTTTTCCGAAACCTCGCGGATAACCGTATAGGGAATGGTGCCGCCCGCTGCCTGCGATTGCTGGTATACGTTCGTTGCCAGGCTTTCGATGAACTCGCCGGTGGGAGCGGGCTGGATTTCGGTGACGCGCGGCGCGCTTAGCAAGTTGTCGTATAGGGCGATGCGCGCAACCGAATTCACGTGAGTGAAGTCGAAGCCCTCATCATCGTTGTTTTCAGGAGATTCCTGATGCTGTTCTTGCTCGCTCATCTGCGCTTTTACCGCTTTCCACGTTCGCTGTTTTCCAAAGTTTTACACATTTTCGGGAAAAATCCTTGAAAAGTGTACCCTCTTTTCCTGTTGAATTCCATTCAACTGGGCAAATTCTGGAATCGAATGTGGAAAATTCACTATTGACTGAAAGTTTTTCACAACGATGAACTCATTGTTTCCTCTGTTTTCCACTTTCTATTCAAAGATTGTTGAAAACTGGAATGAAAACTCGAATAAGTGTGAAAAACAGAGGTGTAAAGGTTTTCGACATTGTTGAAATTCCAGGTCGTTCCAAGGTGTTTTCGCGGCATTTTCTCGACCGAAGGCAGGGGTTTGGCGGAAGAGTCGGAAAGTCCCAGGTCAATTGTGCATTCTCTCGAAAAGCAACGCGGTTACGCTGTAGAGAACGGCAAAATACCTGTTCAGGGGCGTGTTGAAAACTATGCAACTGCTTAAATGCCTGGTCCAGCGTTTGTTTTATCGGAGCCTTTAAGCGCTTTGAGATTGTGCTATTCGGTGTTTTTCCACATCGTCTTTCGAATGAATTCCAAGTTTTCAACGTTTTCCACAATCGTTGGAATCGGCTGCTGGGGAGAAGTTCGTTTTTTCAGCCGTTGGTTGCGAGTTTCGGGACGCATTTCCTTCTTTTCAGCGGCAGGGATCGGTTATGAAGGTTCGTTCTTGTTGGATTTCGTTTCGCTGCTCAATCTGGTTTTCCACTTCCGCCCTTCTGCCATTTGGATATGGCGTTGCCGAGGCACTTGCGGGCGCTCTTCGCGCATAGTTTTCCCTCAGTGCCGAAAGCGGATTGAGATCGCTTCGCGTGTGATCTCCCCTAGGTTGCCGGAAACGCTTCCGCTGGGTGCGGGGATCGATATCTCCAATCGGTGCTGAGGATATTCCCGTTTGTTTTTCTCGTGCCGGTGCATTCGGGATGCTGGAAAGACATCTTCGTTATCTCCACTAGATGTTGCGACCTATGGTTTCAATCCCCCTACGAATTGTTGAAAGCGACGTTTTCCAGTGCACTGGCAATGTTGTGGAAAACTTTGTGTTTTCGCAGGTGGGCTTTCATAATGTGGGTATCTTGTGCATCGGCTGGCATATATAGGTAAAAACCTTTTGACAGCCGTGTTGTTCCGGTTATACTCAACAAGTTGCTCTAAACCATGAAAGGGAAACGATATGAAGCGCACCTATCAACCTAACACTCGTAAGCGTGCCAAGTGCCACGGCTTCCGTGCCCGCATGGCAACCAAGGGCGGCCGCAAGGTTCTGGCTGCTCGCCGTGCTAAGGGTCGTAAGCGTCTCTGCGTGTAAAGAGTATTCGATTGGAGACTATCAAGTCCAAAGCGGACATCTCCGATCTGTTCTCTAGCGGAAAGCGCCTGCGTACACCGTACCTTACGCTCATAGTGTTACCAGCGAAGCAGCACGGCCTTTACGGTCGTGTTGCTTTTATTGCAGGAAAAAAATCCGGTAACGCTGTTTGGCGTAACAGCGCAAAACGTCGAATGAGAGCTATTTGCCGTGAGCTGGGCGGCCCATTCCCGAATCTCGATGTGATATTTCTCGCGAAGTCGGGTATTTGCCGCGCTAAGTATAGTAAAGTGCTCGAAACATGCGACGAAGCGCTGAAACGCGCTGGAATTCGGTAGGGTCTGATTGGAATGAAGAAAGGTTTCGGAAGCATACCGTGCAAGGTGGCTATGTTTCTCATTACCTTTTATAGGGCGGCTATCTCGCCTATGTTCCCGTCGTGCTGCCGTTTTACCCCGACGTGCTCGGAATACGGGCTCATCGCGTTTCAACGTTACGGTTTCGCAAAGGGCTTAAGGCTGACGGTAAAACGTATTCTACGGTGTCGACCTGGAGGGCCGCACGGCTACGATCCCGTCCCATAAGGGAGGGGCTTAAGCCGGCGGCTTTTTGTCGGTTAAAGGAAGGAAAACCATAGTATGTGGGAAGTATTCAAGAACTGGATATTCGACATCATCCAATTCTTCTTCAGCTTCTGCCAAGACTGGGGCTTGGCCATCATCATCGTGACCATCATCTTCCGTGTGCTTATCTCCCCGTTGATGCATAAGCAGACGAAGTCTTCGTATCAGATGCAGAAGGTTCAGCCTCTGATGCAGGAGATTCAGACGAAGTACGCCAACGACCCGCAGCGTATGCAGGAGGAAATGCAGAAGCTTTACGCTGATGCCAAGTTCAACCCCTTGGCGGGCTGCCTCCCCATGCTCCTTCAGATGCCTATCTTCATCGCTCTGTTCCAGGTGCTGCGTGAGATGCCCAACTATCTGGGTTCCGATGAGGGCTACCAGTTCTTCAACCTGGTTCCCAACCTGGTTATGACGCCGTCCGGTGCGGTTGCCGGTGGTTTCGGCACGTTCCTCCCGTACCTTATTCTCATGATCGTGTTCGCAGGCGCTACGTTCCTGCCCATGATCCTGATGCAGATGGGTCAGAAGGATAACCCGCAGCGCAACCAGACCATGATCATGGCTGGCGTCATGAGCTTGTTCATGCTGTGGATCAGCTGGAGCTCCCCTGCCGGCGTTCTTCTGTTCTGGGGCGTTTCCTCCATCATCGGCGTGTGCCAGCAGCAGATCTCCATGCGTCTCATGAAGAAGCGCGATGCGGAGAAGGAGGAGACCATCGAGGTGAAGCCGATTGAGGTCGACGTCACCCGCAAGGCTAAGAAGCCGCGTCCGAAGAAGAAGGACACCTCCAAAAAGCACGCTTAATCGATTTTGCGTAATGGTGCGCGGTGTTTCACGTGAAACACCGCGCACTGTGGTTTTTAGTTCTAAGGAGCTGCAAATGGCAGAAGAAGAGAACGTGGAATTGACCGCAGAAGAGGCTCAAGACGCCCAGGTCGAACAAGGCGGCATCAGCGACGAGGATCTTGATCGCATCGCGGATACCGCTATCGCAACCATCCAGGACATTCTGAAGCACTTCGACGTCGGTGAGGTCACCATCGACGAGTACGAAGGCGATGAAGGCGAGCTTATCCTCGACATCACCGGTGACGACCTGGCTGTTCTCATTGGCCGTCATGGCAAGACCCTTGATGCGTTGCAGTTCCTGGTGTCCGCCATCACTGTTCGCACCATGGGCTTCCGCTACCCCGTTATCGTGGACGTTGAGGGTTACAAGAACCGTCAACGCGAGAAGCTTGAATCCATCGCTCGTAACGCTGCCGCAAAGGCTGCCAAGCAGCATCGCAGTGTGAAGCTTCGCCCTATGACTCCGTACGAGCGTCGCATCGTGCACATCGCCCTCCGCGACGATGAGCGTGTTGAGACGGCGTCTGAGGGTGAGGGTTCTGCTCGCCACGTTGTCGTTGTTCCGCTCTAAGCGGTTGCTTCCGTTTAGCTTCTGGTTGATATCGCAAGACTGTATGAGGTCGCATCTTCGGATGCGGCCTCTTTGTTTTTCAAGGGGTTCACATGCTTGGCGCCCAATATGCTGCACGAAGGGCTAAAGTATGTTTCACGTGAAACAACAGGACAGAAGGAACGGTTCATGCACGAGGACTTGCTCAAGCGACATTTGGAGTTGGTTATCGAAGCCAACAAGACCACGAACATCACGCGCATCTCTTCCTGGGAGGATGGCATGGTGCTTCATGTGCAGGATTCCCTGCTCGGCCTTGATGCTCTGAATGCCTGTCCCGAAGGCCGCTATGCTGATATCGGAACGGGTGCTGGTTACCCTGGCATTCCGCTTGCCATTGAAACCGGCAGGCCTACGTTGCTCGTTGATTCCGTTCAGAAAAAGGTTCAGATCCTTGACGGTTTCATCGAAGAACTTGGTCTTGCAAATGTTTCCACATACGCTGGCCGCATCGAGGACCTTGGGCGCGAGCAGGCTGGGCAATTCGCGGCAATCAGCGCTCGAGCGCTCTCGAAGCTGTCCATTCTGCTTGAGCTTTCCTCGCCGCTGTTGAAGATGGGCGGGCGCCTTATCTGCTTCAAGGCCCTTGTCGAGCAAGACGAGCTTGATCATGCTCGCGTTGTTGGCAAGCAGGTTGGTATGGAACTGGTCGACGATCAGACCTATGAGCTTGATGATTACTCCCGCCGGATCTTGTGCTATGAGAAGGTTGCCAAGCCGAAGCTTAAGCTTCCCCGCCGAACCGGTTTGGCTCAGAAAAAGCCGCTGTAGCGAGATAAGCCGTTCCTGATATTGTAGGGGCGGCTTTTTTCTTATTGAAGTTTCGTTGATTTCCGTTCAAAAGCCCCCATTGTGGGTCGGGGTTTTATACGCGCGAAACGAAACACGGTATACTAGCGTCTGAAACCATGAAAGGGGGTTCCTGTGGGATTTTTCGACGGCCTCAGGAAAGAAAAAAAGCAAGCTGAGCCGGTTCAGCAGGAACAACGCGTACAGGAAGATACCGTTGAGGATGAGATCGCCATCGACCATATCGAAGTGGTTGAGCGCGACCCCCATAGCTCAGCTGCGCCCGAGCCGCAGCCTGTTGAATCTCGCCCCGAGATCGAGCCTACGCCCATTCGCTCCTACCGCGACAAGAAGCCGGTAAAGCACGTGGTCGGCCAGACGAAGATCATGGCGATCATCAACCAGAAAGGCGGTGTGGGTAAATCCACTACCGCAATTAACCTCTCCGCTGCTCTCGGTGAGCTTGGTAAGCAGGTCCTTCTTGTCGACCTTGATCCTCAGGGCAATTCCTCGAGCGGATTGGGTGTTGAGAAGAGCCAGGTGCAGAATTGCATCTACGATGTGCTGCTTAATGATGTTCCCGTTGAGGAAGTTATCATCCCCGATGTCTGCGAAGGCTTGGATTTGGTTCCGGCAACCATCAACCTTGCCGGTGCGGAGGTCGAGCTGGTTTCAGAGATGGCGCGTGAGAACCGCCTGAAGGATGCCATTGGAGCCCTTCGCGGCAAGTATGATTACATCTTCATCGACTGCCCCCCTTCCCTGGGTCTGCTGACGGTCAACGCTCTCGTTGCCGCCGATAAGCTGCTTATCCCCATCCAATGCGAGTTCTATGCGTTGGAAGGCGTGACAAAACTCCTTGATTCAATGAAACGTGTCAAAACTCGTTTGAATCCTACACTGGATATCTATGGCGTGCTCATGACCATGTACGATGGTCGAACCACGCTGTCCCGCCAAGTGGTCGAGGAGGTGCGCAGCTATTTCGGGCGATTGGTGTTCGAAACGCTGATCCCCCGTACCGTGAAGCTTTCCGAGGCTCCTAGCTTCGGTCAACCGATAACCCTGTACGACCCTTCGGGCAAAGGTGCCCAGTCGTACATGAGTCTTGCTAAGGAAGTGATAGCCCGTGGCTAGGAATGGTCGTGGTGGTCTTGGTCGTGGTCTGAACTCGTTGCTGGGCGGTGCCTATGAGGAAGCTATTCCTCAGGAGGAGCCGCAACGCGTGCGCGTGGATGCCGAGCAGCCGCAGCAGTCTCAGCCGAAGCCTCAGCCTGAGCGCGAGGTGATTCGCGAAACCGTTCCCGCACAGAAATCGCCTGAGCCTCGGACGGCCCGTGAAACGGTTCCTTCCTCTTACGAAGAGCAGGAGCCTGAGTCTATTGTCGACAACGGTGTCGAGGTCACTATCAAGGGAGTTGCCCAGCGAGCGGCGCGCCCTGCTGTCCAGGAAGTGGTTGAGCGCACGGTAGCGCCCTCTGATGCAGCGCAGCATGAAGGCGATGCGCAGTCCCGTGAAGTAAACGAAGTCGATATCAACGTTATCGCTCCTAACCCCGATCAGCCTCGTACGAATTTCAAGCGCGAGGAGCTGGAGGAGCTTTCCGCTTCCATCCAGAAAGACGGGCTTTTGCAGCCGATTTTGGTGCGTCCGCTCGAGGATGGTACCTACCAGATCATCGCCGGCGAGCGTCGTTGGCAGGCATCGAAGCTGGCTGGTTTGCAACAAGTGCCCATTCGGGTTAAAGAAGCTAGCGACGATAAGGCTCTGGAGCTTGCGCTTATCGAGAATATCCAGCGCTCCGATCTTAACCCCATTGAGGAAGCGTACGGCTATCGCCGTATGATGGAGCGTCTGAACATGACGCAGGCAGAGGTTGCTCAGGCCATGTCGAAAGGTCGCTCCACGGTTGCGAACGCTTTGCGCCTGTTGGAGCTTCCTGAGGAAGCTCAGCAGTTGCTGTTCGAGGAGAAAATCACCGCCGGCCATGCACGAGCTATTCTTTCCATTCCCACGAAGGAAGGTCGCGAGCGCCTGACGCGTAAGCTGGTTGAGGAGAAGCTGTCCGTTCGAGAAGCCGAGGCTTTGGCTCGCTTGTTCTCTGGAAAGAAAAATGAGAATGCTAAGCCGAAGACTCCTATGCCGAAGGAATACCGTAAGGTTGCCCGGACGCTTAAGGATGTTCTGGATACGCCGGTCAAGGTGAAATCAGTCAACGGCAAGAACAAGATTGAAATCGAGTTCAAGGACGAAGACGATCTCGAGCGCTTGTTCAAGGGCATTCTTGCTTCGAATCTTGCATAAAGGATTTTGACTTCCGAGCAAAAAAAACGAGCCGGTGTTTCCTCGCCGGCTCGTTTGTTGTTTAACGAGTGATTATGTATTCGTTGCCGTCACCAGCGCCGAAGGGGTCAGGGGTGTATCAGCTTGTCGATTTGATAATCCGATAGTCATCGCGCGCTTTCGATTTAGGGAGTTTGCGCCATTCCGGCGAAGCGTGTCCTTTGTTCTCGGCTGTTTGAATGAGTATATTTGCGAAGAAGAAACCTCCTGATGCTTTCGATGGTATCCAAGAAAGCATCAGGAGGTTGTAAGGCTATGAAACCATTTGGTGCGCCTTTGCAAACGCAATAAGGCATCAATTGTTACCGTTTGCGATGCCTGCACTTGATAAGCGTACTTGCTATCGTCCGTTCGTGAACGTGTTCTTCAGCTGTCCGCAGGCGCCGGCGATATCTGATCCTCTGGAATCCCTCAACGTGGTTTCGATTCCGTGACGGCCTGTTTCCGCAATCCATTTTTCGATGGTCTTGGTAGAGCTTGGCTTGTAAGGGGATTCCGGAATCGAATTGATGGGAATCAGGTTGATATGGCAAAGCAGGCCTTTGCAGAAGTCTAGCAGCGCCGTCAGATCCGCATCGGTATCGTTAACGCCGTCGATCATGATGTACTCGAACGTGACGCGACGATTCGTTTTCTCGATATAACGCAGCAAGCTTTGCTTGAGTTTCGGCAGAGGGAAGCCGCTTGTTTTGGGCATGAGCTCAAGACGTACGTCCTGTCGCGCTGCATGAAGGGAAACGGCAAGCGTGAATTGCTCGGGTTCTTCCGCAAACCGGTCGATTCCGGGAATGATGCCGCACGTGGAGATGCAGATATGTCGCGCTCCGATTCCTAGGCCTTTTTCGTCGTTGATGATGCGAAGCGCGTTCAGCACGTTGTCGTAGTTCAGCAGCGGTTCGCCCTGCCCCATGCCGACGACATTGGTCACGCGGCGTCCCATAAGGCGCTGCACCGTGACGATCTGGTCGACGATTTCGCCCGCGGTTAAATTGCGCGTAAGGCCTTCTTTTCCTGTGGCGCAAAACGCGCACGCCATGGGGCAGCCTGCTTGCGTGGAGAAGCACACCGTAAGGCGGCCGCCATCGCGCGATGGGATGGCAACGGTTTCAACGCATACGCCGTCGTGATATTCCAGAAGCAGCTTGTGGGTGCCGTCGTTGGAAACGGCCTCCTCAAGTACGTTGGGCACGTACAGCGGATACTCCTCGGAAAGCTGATTTCGAAGTTTGGCGGGCAGGTTGGTCATGTCGTCGTAGCTTTGAGCGCCTTTGTTGTAAAGCCACTCGTACAGCTGCTTCGCGCGAAAAGATGGTTGACCGAGCTCCTTCATGAGAGGAGCCAGGTCGCTTTGGGTGAAGTTTTTGATTGGTGTATTCATGCGGGTCATTATACCTGTTTCACGTGAAACATCAGCGCTTACCTTGCATGCTGCGAAGCCTGTGTGCGGGTTTTGCTATACTGCAGCAATACGATCTCTAAAGGAGAAAGAAGGAGTCATGTCTTCAAGTATCGATCCTCGTTCTTGCCGCGTTGCTCTTTTGTGCGGCGGCAAAAGCAACGAGCGTGAAATTTCCTTAGCATCCGGTAAGGGTGCTCGCGAAGCTTTGGAGACGGCGGGCTTTTCCGTCACCGATATCGATCCGGCGAATAAGGAAGACCTGAAGCGTTTGATCGAGGAACCGTTCGATGTGGCATTCCTTTGCCTGCATGGCAAATATGGCGAAGACGGTACGGTGCAGGGTTTGCTCGATATCGTCGGTATTCCCTACACGTGCTCTGGCGTATGGTCGAGCGCGCTTGCCATGGATAAGGTGAAGGCGAAGGTCTTCTACGAGCGCGAGGGTATTCCCACCCCTCCGTCCTTGACGGTTAACAAGGGTGACAAGGTCGACATCCAGCAGGTCATCTCGTCCATGGGCGAGAAGGTCGTTGTGAAGCCCGGTACCGAGGGCAGCGCTATCGGTGTGTTCATCGTTGAGGGTGCGGAAGCTATCGAAGATGCTTTGCAAAAAGCCCTCGATATCGATGATGAGGTGCTTATCGAGCGTTATATCAAGGGCCGCGAATTCACTGTTGCCGTTCTAGGAAACCATGAGCCGAAGGCTATGCCTGTTATCGAAATCGTTCCCAAGAGCGATTTCTACGACTTCGAGTCGAAGTATGCTGTGGGCGGTTCCCAGCATATCTGCCCTGCGCGCATCCCCGACGATGTGACGAAGGTCATGCAGCGCGAAGCGGAAAACGCTCACAAGGCGCTCTCGTGCAGCGGCACCTCTCGCACTGACTTTATTCTGGAAGACAATGGTGATTGCTGGGCTTTGGAGACGAACACCATTCCCGGTATGACCGCAACGTCCCTTCTCCCCGATGCTGCTCGCGCCGCAGGCATGACCTTCCCCGAGCTGTGCACCAAGCTTATCGAGCTTGCTCTGGAAGAGCCTGTGCGATAAGCGGGTTTCGGAACAAAGTTGTTTGGCGGTCGATTGAAACGGTCGTCTTTCTACGAACTTGCGACGTAAAACAATTCAGCGCTCCTTTGAGAAATGGATGTCGTTGGATAAAGAATGCGTGACAAACAGAGGGGGCTGATCCCGGAAGCGTTCCGGGGTCAGCCCCCCCTTGCTGCAGCTGGGCGCCTTGCGATGTTCCAGCGGGTTGCATAGCGTTAAGGTTGATTCGGATGATCCGAATCTTATTCAGAGAGCAAGCCATCACGTTGTCCGTTGGTTCAAAGGCTGAATTCGATGCAGGGACTTTGAATCGAAAAATATTGCAACAAAATTTTATGTCGTCCTGTGGCAGGATGAACTCCGTAGTGTTAGGCAAACCCCTGAAACTTCCTTTAAGAAAGCCATTGGCTAGTTAAGATTGGTGAAGGGATGTGGTTAGAACAGGCCACAGCTTTTCAATCCGAACACCGCCAATGCGACCAACGCCAGCAAGAATGCCCAGCTGATCAAGAAACAACCCTTGTTCCCTTCCCTGCTTTTTTGGACCATCAAGTCGGTGAAGCCACGGGATTTCTTGAGAATGGCGGTATGGCTGTCGCCCTTGGGCATATCGGCTCGCTGCGAAGGCTGCCAGGTTCCGTGGGAATCAAGAATCGATTGCACACCCTGGTTCTTGATGTCGATACGCGGGCGTATGCCTTGCGAAAGCGATTTCATGGTCGTGCGCATGAAGGTATCGAAATCCGATTGATGCACCTTGTCGTAGCAGAAGAGCGCAACTTCGCCCCAGTAGAAACCCGGTTCCGGTTGATCGGTGAAGGCAACGAACGATAAGACGGCGTGCATTTCCCAGCTTTTAGCGGCTAACAGGTTGAGTTTGTGGGACGTTTGCTCATCAAGGTAACCTAAAACATCGCCGTAATCGTTCACGACCCATGCGCGTGTTTGGCCTTCCAAGGGCTTGAATTCGATATTGAAAACGTCGCCGATGATGCAATTCGAACCAAGTAGAATCGCCGCGTCTTTCTTGGATGTGGTGTCAAAGCGGGCATATGCGCCGTAATAGCAATCGGGCAGCATGGGGTCTCCTATCTGAAATGAAGTGAAAAAAGCGTAACACAAACGAAGAACCGGAATAACCGGCATCCATCGATGCCGGCTGACTTACAATAAGAAGGTTACAAAGTGATAGAAGCAAACATGGAAGCATCCATGTGGGAGATAAGGAATATGCCGTGCGTGGTGATTTGCTCGCGTATATCAGTGATGGAACCCCTCAAGCGATTATCGATCGCTATGCATCGCTTGCTGATGCTTCGAAAGAAAGCGATTACGGCGAGCTTGACCGCGATATCGTTGTTATAGACACCGAGACGACCGGCTTCTCGTTCAATCACGATGAGTTGACGCAGATTGCGGCCGCCCGCATGGATAAGGGCGAGATTGTCGATTGGTTCGTAACGTTCGTGAACCCCGGAAAGCCTATTCCGGAAGATGTTGCGCACCTGACCAATATTCACGATGAAGACGTTGCTGATGCTCCTTCTCCGGAAGAAGCGCTTGCGCAGCTTGCCGAATTCGTTGGTGATTCGAAGCTAGTGGCTCATAATGCCGCCTTCGATCGCACTTTCACCACGCGACATCCAAGTGGTTATCCTTTGCTGGAGAACACCTGGCTTGATTCCTTGGATCTTGCTCGTATTGCCCTTCCCCGTCTGAAATCGCATCGACTTATCGACTTGGTTCGCACCTTCGGGGCGCCGGTTTCCACGCATCGTGCGGATGATGATGTTGCGGCTACGTGCGCTGTGTTCCGCATCCTGCTGGCTGCGGTGGATGCCATGCCGAAGTCCCTTGTAGCCAAAATCGCATCGCTTGCAACGCCTGAACAATGGGAAACTCAGATTGTTTTCCAGCATTTTGCCGACCATTCCGATAATGCTGCGGATGTAGCATCCGATGAGGTCGCCTTGATCGAAGATGCTGCGCGTGACATTGTTTCACGTGAAACAAACGAGGGACAGCTCTCGTGGGCAACAAGCCAGCTGGATTTGTTCTCGCTGCAATCCATTCGCCGCGATCGCCTTCGCAAGATTGAAAACAGGCCGAAGGTCGATGCGGATGCGATTGCCTCCGATCCTATGCGTAGCATGAAGTACCCCACTGCCGAGGAGATTGCAAAGGCTTTCAGCCAAGAGGGTCTTGTGGGCAACCTGTATAAGAATTACGAGCCGCGCGCCGAGCAGCGAGATATGAGCACTTCGGTGCGTGATGCGTTCGCTTCTGGGGATAATCTTGTAGTCGAAGCCGGAACCGGCGTCGGTAAATCCATGGCGTATCTGGTTCCTTTGGCGCTTACCGCGCAGAGGAACGGCATTACCGTGGGCGTGGCAACCAAAACGAATGCTCTGCTCGATCAGCTGGTGTTCAAAGAAGTTCCCGCGCTAGCGAAGGCGTTGCGTGCATCCGATCCCGACGCAAAGCCTTTGACGTGTGCGCCGTTGAAGGGCTTCTCCCACTACCCGTGCCTTCGTAAGATTCGCAGCGTGGTGGATGATGGCGCTGCAATGAAGGAGATTCAGGGCAAAGAGCTGTCGCAGGCCCCTGCGATGGCGGCGCTGCTTTCGTTCATCGAGCAAACGGAATACGACGACATCGATGGCTTGAAGCTTGATTATCGCCTGCTGCCGCGAAAGGTGATCACGACGAGCAGTCAGGAATGCCTGCGTCGTAAGTGCCCGTTCTTCGGTAACCTGTGCTTTGTCCACGGTGCGCGCAAGCGTGCTGAAGCCGCGGACATCCTGGTTACCAATCATAGCTTGCTGTTCTGCGATATGGCCGCTGATGGCGGTCTGCTGCCGCCGGTTCGCTATTGGGCGGTCGATGAGGCCCATGGTGCCGAGAGCGAAGCGCGCCGTGCTTTCTCTATCGAGCTTGATGCCGAGAACATCCTCCGAGAGGCTCGCCGAGTGGCGGCGGATGATGCACGTAGGAACGTGTTCTCTCGTGCGGAACGCCGTGTAGTCCTGAACGGTGCGAAGGAAGAAAGCGAAACGCTGTTCTATACGCTCACGCAAAAGGGTAAAAGCGCGGGCGAGGCGTATCGCCAGACTGCCGAGGCTTTTTGCGCCAGCTTGAAAGGCTTGCTGTTCTTCGATACGAACCGACATGGGCGCGGCTACGAGATCGTCGAGTTGTGGGTGAACAGCGATATCCGTAGTTCCGCCACGTTCGGCGATATCGTGGACAAGGGCGTTGCGATGCGGGAATCTGCCGAGAAGCTGATTGCGGCTTGTCAGAACTTGGTGGCGTATCTTGAGGAAATAGAGAACGCAGCTGCGATACAGCGCGAGATAGCTGCAATGGCTATCGACCTGAAGGAACAGGTTAATGCAGTGCAGCTGATTCTTGAGGACCCCAACGAAAGCTATGCATACGCTGCAACGTTGTGCCGGAAGAAGGATCGCGTCGGCGAAAAGCTGCAAGGCATGCCCGTTAACGTCGGTGGAAAGCTGAACGATACGCTGTATGCTTCCACGCATTCGGTGGTGTTCGCGTCGGCAACGCTGTCTGTCAACGGCAGCTTCGATGGATTCACGAACGCCATGGGTCTGGGTCAAGGAGAGTTCTCGCCGGTCAAAACCTGCCAGCTTGATTCCAGCTATGACTTCGACAAGAACATGACGGTGTACGTTGTGGCCGATATGCCCGAGCCGAACGAGCCTAGCTATATGGCCACCTTGCAGAAATTCCTTGTTGAGGCCCATAAGGCGCAGCAAGGTTCGATGCTTACGCTGTTCACGAACCGTCGCGAAATGGAACGTTGCTTCGACTATGTTCAGCCTGAGCTGAAAAGCGATGATTTGCGCTTGGTATGCCAGAAGTGGGGCGTGTCGGTGAAGGGGCTGCGCGATGATTTCCTTGCTGATGAGCACTTGTCGCTGTTCGCGCTGAAAAGCTTCTGGGAGGGATTCGATGCCCCGGGCGCAACGCTGAAAGGCGTTGTCATTCCGAAGCTCCCCTTCATGAAGCCGACCGATCCGCTCTCTTGCGAACGCGCGGAACGCGATGACCAAGCTTGGCGACATTATGTGTTGCCCGCGGCGGTGCTTGAGGTGAAGCAGGCAGCTGGTCGATTGATCCGCCGTGCCGATGACACCGGAGCTCTGATTCTTGCGGATCATAGGTTGGTTTCGAAGAGCTACGGGAAAGTGTTCCTGAACTCCTTGCCAAGCAGCAACATCAAAGTGCTGCCCGCTGCCCAGATCGTTGCTGAATTGGCGGCAACGAACCGAGGCTGAACCTGGCGGCATATATGAGAAGACGAGACGATAAAATCGCCCGAGCAGCTCATATCAAAGAGAGGACGCACGGAACGTCCAACGAGATATCGTTCAGCGTCCTCGATGCTGCTAAATATAAGGAAACAACTCAGCGATTCAGCTTGAGGGATTTGCTCGCTGCCCGTAGGGATGCGAATGCTCAGAGTGTTTCACGTGAAACAGGCGAACATGTTTCACGTGAAACATCCGGTTATAAGGCGTCAGTTGGTTCGCACGCTGCCGATAGTGGCGCTCGTGGGCAGCGAAGCGGAGTCTGGTTGAAGCGGAAGCCCGTTAGACGAGCAGCCCAACGCAAGAAGGCTCTTCACGCATCAGGCTATAGCGAAGGAGCTTCATCTCAGGCGCCGGTTGCTGCTAAGCGCATGTCCATCGAGGAAGAGATAGCGCGAAGAAAAGCGCGCCGTCGCAAAGGGAGGATTGCTGCGGTATCCGTGGTGGCAGCTGCCTCGTTGGCGATCGTATCCATTGGCGTTTGGGCGTGGCATTGTCGGGTCACTGAGCAGCAAGGTTATGAGTCTGAGCTTATGGATGCGCTGAGATTGGTTTCCGAAGCTGATGAGACTATCTTGCAAATAGACGCGATAGTGGACGATCCCTTTGCAGCTGAAAGCGAAGAGAAGAAACAGGATGTTCTTTCCTCCGTCGAGCAAACCAAACAATTGCTGGTCGATGCTGATGGGAAGGCGCGCAGCGTTTCGGAAAAGCTATCCGATCCTTCCGTTCGCGAAGTCGCCAATCAGACGGTGATATCGATAACAGCGCGCCAAGGCATGATAACGCAAGGCATGCAGCTGGTTGAGGCGTCGGAAGATGCTGAGCAGGCAGCAAAGGAATGCGACGCTGCGTGGCAGGTGGTGCTGGATGCTGATGCACGGGTTCGCGAGGCGACGAAACTTGCCGGCCGGAACGAGGTTGATGCTTCCAGGGAGCGCACCTTGGAAGCAAAGGAAACGTTTTCCAAAAGCCTTGATCAGCTGAAGGTGCTTCAAGCGGATTACCAAACAGCTAATGTTTCACCGCTGATCGAGTACGTGGAAAAGCGAATGGATGCGATGGATTTGGCGGTGCAATCCGATGAGGCGCTCACTGCGAAAAACAAGGACGAGGCCATCGCGCGAAACGATGCGTACAACGCTGCCGAAGAGGAAGCGGCAACGATGGCGTCCGCTTTGCCAAGCGACCCGAAGCAATTGGTCAAAGATGCGTATTTCGCAACGTGGGCCGAGGTTATCAGAAGCTATGCCGGACAGCGTGCTGCCGCCGGTACCAGTGATGCAGTTATACGTGATTATTTGGGCGCGCAAGGCAAATAGCGTATACTGCAACCCGTATATGCCTTGCTGTAATTGAGGAACGAAAGGCACAAAAATGCCGGATATTAAAGAGCATATCGCATACCTGTCGCAGGAAATCGGCGCCCGTCCCGCTGGCACCGAAGAGGAACAGCAGGCTGCGTTGTACATTACCGAGCAATTCCAGAAGGAAGCAGGTCTGCCTGCTAACATCGAGGATTTCAACGGGGTCGGCGACCCTCATCTGCCTAGCATGATCTGCTGCGGCGCAGCTGTGGTGCTCGCCTTGCTGTCATTGATCGTGCCCGTGCTGAGCATCGTCGGGGTTGTCGGCTGTCTTGCGGCCGCCGGCTTGTTCGCCGCAGAGTATCTGGATAAGCCCATCGTCTCGAAGCTTCTGGGGAAAGGCGTGAGCCAAAACGTTGTGGCGAAGTACGCCCCTGCAGCAGCTGAGGATGGTGAAGGCGCTCGTCGCCGAAAGGTGATCTTGGTGGCTCGTTACGACACCGGCAAGGTTCGTGCCGAGCTTGCCGGTCCCACGGCGCAGGTCATGCCGCTTGTCGGCAAGATCTCCTTCGGTGCAATGGTTGCCCTTCCTGTGCTGCTGCTCATCAAGGGCGTTGCGCTGGGGTCTTCCGAAGGTACGCTCACCACGATCTTCACGCTGCTGACCGTTATCGCCATGCTGCTCACCGCTATCCCGCTGGCTCTTGGCGCATTGCATCAGACCGCAGCCTACAACGAAGGTGCGAATTGCAACGCTTCCGGCGTTGCCGCTCTGCTTGAGCTGGCTCGCCGCATCGGTGCGGGCCGTGTGAGCGAAGCCGAGATCGCCGAGCGCGAGGACGCCCTGATGCATGGACCGGAGGCCGCGTATGAGAGCGGTCTTGTGCCCGAAGGCGCCGAGTTCGTGTATTCGTCCCATCTCCGTTCCTCCATGGAAGATGAGGAGAGCCTCATCGCCGCCAAGGCTGCAATCTCGGCATTGTCCGGCAAGCCTGTCGACGGCATGACCGCTGAAGAGGTTGAGCGCAACCTTCAGAAGATCGAGCGACACGATCGCGAGGAAGCTGAAGAGGAAGCTCAAATGCAGCGCATGGAGGCGCGCGCCATCGAGAGCGCCCGTCGCGATGCCGAGCAGGCTCGTCTTGCGGCCGAGCAGGAGCAGCAGGCTCTTGAGGCCCAGCAGGCAGAGGAGGCCGAAAAGGCCCAGGCTGAGTTCGAGGACCAGCAGGCGGCGATGCAACAAGCCGAGCTCGAGGCCCAGCAGGCGGCGGCCCAGCAGGCTGCTATTCAGCAGATGCAGGCGGCTGCGGAGCAGCAGCGCGCGGCGCAGGCAAGCGTGCCTGATTGGTATGCTCGCGCTCAGGAAAAGGCCAAGAAGCCCCGTAACGCCGAGAAGCCGGCGCAGCGTTCCCGTTATGCTAGCGCCCTTGATGCCGCGGTCGCCGAAAGCGCCGGTCATTTCGCGAAGGCGAACAGCATTGTGGAGCATGAGCTTGAGCGCTCCTTCGATATCGATCGCGATACCATTCGCGAGGTTCGCGCTCCGCAATGGGCAACCATTGCGCCCGTGCAGCCCGCGGTGCAGCCTGAAACCGAGCAGCCGGTCGTGAACGCCGCAGCCCCCGAAGTCTCCGTGAATGCGGTGTCGGCGGTTGAGCAGGCTTCGCAGATGCAGCAAGCCCCCGTGCAAGAGGAGCCTGCCGTCCAAGCACCTGCGCCGCAGCAGGCAGCACAGCCCGTGCAGTTCGAGGAGTCGCTCGAAGCGGCTTCCGCTGACGAGAACGCAGGCGCAGCGCTTCAGGCAGATACTGCCGTTGCAACCTTCGCCCCCGAGCCTTCCGCTCCGGTGGCCGAGCACGCACCTGAGCCCGCGGCTGAGCAGATGACCGCTCAGCAGCCCGTCGTGCAGTTCGCCCCCGCGCAGGTTTCCGCACCGGAACCCGCTCAGACCCAGGTTGTCGCTCCTGCAGAGGTTGCCGACCCCTTCGCTACGGCGGCTACGCCCCCGATCGATGTGACGAAGCTCCATCTTGAGGATGTTCCTCCGATGGGCGACGTTCCCATGCCGGCGTTCTTGGATCCGCGCAAGGTGCAGGAAGAGGCCCAGTCCCGCCAGTCCGACGCTCCTCGCTCGGGCAATCGCGTCGATGTGACGCAGGCTTCCATCAACGAGGCCGGCCGTGTCGATGCGGCAAACGCTCCTGCGGTACCTACGCCCGCACCTATGCCCGAACCTGCGGATGAGACGGTGCCGGAACTGCAAGCCAAGCCGCTTGATATCCCAGACGCTTCCGTGGTCCCCGCGGCTCCCGTCACCTTGCCGGAGATCTCCGCGACCGCCCCGGCGGCCCCCGTTGCGGCGGCTGTGAAGCAGCGCGCTCCGCTTGCCGACGTCGAATCCGCCGGCAAGACCGCGGCACGTAGCTTACTGAACCTGCTTCCCTCCATCGGGTCGTCCGATATCAAGGCTGCTCATGAGCAGGAGGACGAAGAGGCTGAGATGTCTGGCGAGAAGAAGGATTCCAGGCCTTCCCTGCTCGCATCCTTGCCTTCGCTGTCCGGCTCCATCAAGGCGGCGGATGCGGCTCAGGCCCAGCCGGGTGTGAACGCTGCCGCAAGCTTCGGTACTGCTGGTGCTACCGGCTCGTTCGCTCCGGTGAGCAGCGAGCTTGCCAGCACCATGGATCCCGAGGACATGTACGTCGATGATGCGGATGATTCCGCTTACGATGATCACTTCACCGAAACGGGTGCATTTGCGGGCCCTGGCTACATGGAGATGCCTAAGTCGCGCTTCCGCCGCCTGTTCGACAAGTTCCTCCATCGCAAGGAAGACGAAGAGGATACGCCGCAGGAGTGGCTCGACGTGGACGACAACTTCGAGGCTCGTGCCGCCGGAAAGGCGCGCGGCGGCTGGGAGAGCTTCCAGGAAGAGCACTACGAGCAGGGCGAGTATCAGGGTGATTACGCTGTCGAAGCCGATCAGGATGCTGTAGCTTATCCTGGGGCTACGCAGGCTCTGCCGGCTTTGCAGAGCGATGACCTTGGCGCAACCCAGGCTTGGACGCCCCAGCCGATCGATGTTGAGGCGGCAGGCCAAGAGGCTTCCCAGGTCGCGTACGACGATTCGTTCAACGTTGACGACGTGGCAGACGACGAGCAGTCCGGGTCCAACCGCTTCCGTCCGTGGCATGGCGGCGCTTACTCCGCACGTCGCATGGAGAACAGCAACCTGTCCTCCGAGGAGCTTGCCGATGAAGCGGCCGCGGCGGCTGTGCCCACGCCCGTCGAGCTTAACGAGGAGCTTAACGAGGTGTACCAGTTCCGCAACCCCGACATCGATGCCGAGGTGTGGTTCGTGGCCCTGGGTTCCGAACTTGCTCAGAATTCCGGCATGAAAGCGTTTCTTGAGGCTCATCAATCCGAGCTGCGAGGTGCATTCATCGTCGATATCGACGCTATCGGCGCCGGCGATCTGACCATGATCGAGCGTGAGGGTTTCTTGAAGCCCTCGAAGGCATCGTCGCGCATGAAGCGCTACATTCGCAAGGCTTCGCAGGCTACCGGCATCAAGGTGGCGTCCGGTGCGTTGCTCGGCGAGGAGAGCGCTGCATCGTATGCGGCGAAGCATGGCTGCCAGGTAACCCATCTGGTGGGCATGGAAGGCGGCAAGCTCGCGCTGTACGGCCAGCAGGACGACATCGTCGAGAACATCGATGAGAAGAAACTGGCCTCCAACGTGGACTTCCTTATGGAGTTGTTGAAGAATATGTAAGGCCTGTAACATGCTCGTTATCTGACTGGACGGCCGCTGGCCTATAATTTCAGCCCGCACGAGCATGAACTGAAAGTGCATTCACCGATTCACGGCGCTTGCACTCTTATACGGCAACTAGAGAGGTTTACTATGGCAATCGAGGCATATTGCGTGAAATGCAAGGCAAAGAAGATCATGAAGGATCCCGTTGAGGGCGTCACGAAGAACGGCAAGCCTATCACGAAGGGCAAGTGCCCTGACTGCGGCACCACCATCTGCCGTATCGGCGCTGCAAAATAGCATATCGTTTGAGCAACAACCAGCAATGCCCGCCCTGCGCGGGCATTGCTGGTTTTGAAGCGGCGGGAATGAATGACATGAAAGGAAGGGAGCGTAATGGGCGGCACGCAGAAAATCGACCTGTACGAGAATTTCAAGAGCATCAATTCTATCGATGCTGAAAAGTACAAACGCTACGATGTGAAGCGCGGCCTGCGCAATGCCGACGGAACCGGCGTTTTGGCGGGTTTGACGGGTATCTCCAACGTGCATGGCTACGTCATGTCCGATGGCGAGAAACGCGCCGACGAAGGCGAGCTGCGCCTGCGCGGATACGACCTGTACGACCTTCTGGGCGTTGACGCGAAGGATCGCCGATTCAACTACGAAGAAGTGTCCTATCTGCTGCTGATGGGCGAGCTTCCCACGGAGCAGCAGCTTTCCGACTATATCGCCACCATCGACGCCCAGCGTGAGCTGCCCGATGGCTTCACCGCATCCATGATCATGCGCAACACCCCTCCCGACATCATGAACGTGCTGGCTCGAACCATCCTGCTTTTGTACGCCTACGATGAAAACGCCGAGGATAGATCTGTCCAGCACGAGATCAGCACCGCTATCTCCCTTATTTCCCGTCTCCCCCGCATCATGGTGTTGACGTACTATGCGATTCGCGCGCGCTACAACAACGAGTCCATGATCATGCATCGTTTCATCCCGGGTCAGTCTACGGCGGAGACCATTCTGTCCATGCTGCGCCCCGACAGGCAGTTCACGGCCGAGGAAGCGCGCATGCTTGACATCATGCTGTGCCTGCACGCAGAACACGGCGGCGGCAACAACTCGTCGTTCACCACGCATGTGCTGACGTCCGCCGATACGGACGCGTACTCCACGTATGCGGCGGCCATCGGTTCGCTGAAGGGCCGCAAGCATGGCGGCGCAAACCATCAGGTTCTGGCCATGCAGAAGGAGATTAAGGACAACGTCGTCAATTGGGAGAACGATGACGAGGTTGCCGCGTATCTCGCCAAGATCGTGAACAAGCAGGCCTACGACAAGAGCGGTCTGGTATACGGCATGGGCCATGCGGTGTATACGCTGTCCGATCCCCGTGCCGTCATTTGCAAGCGCTTCGCCGAGAAGCTGGCCAAGGGCACTGAGTTCGAGGCGGAGTTCCGCCTGCTCGAGAAGATCGAGCGCCTGGCGCCCGAGGTGATTCTCAACGAGAAGGGCACGAAGAAGGATATGTGCGCGAACGTGGATATGTACTCCGGTTTCGTGTACTCCATGCTGGGAATCCCGGAGGATCTGTTCACCCCGCTGTTCGCCTGCGCCCGCATGTCGGGTTGGGCTGCGCATCGCTTCGAGGAGATCGTCTCGGGCAAGCGCATCATCCGCCCTGCGTACAAGTCGATTTACAGCAAGAAGCGCGCATATATCCCTATGGATGAGCGCTAAGCGCAAAGCAACGCAAAACCCTGTTAAAGCGCCCGGATCGATTTCGGGCGCTTTTGCGTTATTTTGGGACGAGTAAGTAGGCGAAAGGGTTGAAGGTTACATAAAACTGAACCATTCAACATGCAATTGAAAAAGAAAACGCCCGGGGACCCGGGCGATAGCATTCTGGCGGAGGAAGTAGGATTCGAACCCACGGAACCTTGCGGCTCAACAGTTTTCAAGACTGCCGCCTTCAACCACTCGGCCATTCCTCCATATAGCTTGCTAGGATACCATATAATGATGCTTATGAATGACGAAGAATACATGCGCATGGCGCTTGAGGAGGCGCAACGCGCGGCGGCTATGGGAGAGGTCCCCATCGGCGCCGTGGTTGTGTACCACCCTATCGACAAAGCAACGCGTCGCCCCCTTGCGGAGCCTCGCGTAATCGCGCGAGCGTGCAATATCCGCGAGACGCAGCAAGATCCCGCAGGGCATGCTGAGTTCGTTGCCATGAAGATGGCGGCGGCGGAACTTGGCGTGTGGAGGCTTACGGGCTGCACGGTGTACGTGACGCTGGAGCCGTGCATCATGTGCGCTGGGCTCATGCACCAGGCTCGCGTCGACCGCTGCGTGTTCGGCGCGCCCGACCCGAAAGCGGGTGCTTTGGGTACGCTGTATTCCATTCACGAGGACAAGCGCCTCAACCATACATTCGGCGTAAAGGCCGGCGTGCTGTCGGAGGAATGCGCAACCATATTGCGAGAATTCTTCAAGGCGCGTCGAAAGAAACGAACGGAGCAGCAGTGATGCAGCAAGATGAAAAACAGAATGTTTCACGTGAAACATTGGAGGGGTCCGTGGACATGCTCGACATAGCCCGCGTTGCCCAGGATGTGGAAGCGCGTGAGTTTGCCGGTATGGGTTCGCTCAAGCTGGTTGCCCCGGCGAAGGTGAATCTGTACCTGAACGTCAAGGGCGTGCGCGACGATGGATACCACGAGGTGTCCACGACGATGCATGCGCTGATGCTGCATGATGTGCTGCGCATGAAGATCATCCCGGGCACCGGTGAAGCGGTGAAGCTGACCACGCGCAGCTTCGAGGGGCTGGCTCCCCTGGATGTCGACCCGCAGGACAACATCGTGGTGAAGGCAATCTTGAAGCTGGCCGAGGCATTTGGCCGAACGCTGGGCGAAGAGGAAACGATGCGCGTGCATCTTGAGAAGCGCATCCCCGTTCAGGCCGGCCTGGGCGGCGGTTCTTCGGATGCGGCCGCAGCGCTGCTGGGCTCGGCGGTTCTGTGGGGTGAAAGCGTTTTGGATCCGCGAATCAAAGAGGTTGCCGCTCAGTTGGGCGCCGACGTGGTCTTCTTCTTGCAAGGCGGCTGCGCCCTTTACGACGGCATCGGCGAGAACCTGGTCCGTACGCTCAAGCCGATGAATGACTTCCTGGTGCTGGTGAAACCCGAAGGCGGCGTTTCCACGGCCGAGTCCTACAAGAAGATTGACGAAGACCCCCAGCCTATTTCAGCGGAGGACGCGGAAGCCGCGGAATCAGCGGAGTATGCGATGAGCGTGCCGCTGCTGAACAACATGGCGAAGGCCAGCGAGCAGCTGAATCCGGGGATCCGCACCGTGCGCGAGTGGCTGCAGGAGCAGCCGGGCGTATGCAACGCCATGATGTCCGGCAGCGGCGCCGCGGTGTTCGCGGTATGCGATTCCTTTGCATCGGCGGCCAAGGTGGCAACCGATGCGCAGGCCAAGGGATGGTGGGCTCGCACCACCACGTTCGGCCCCTTCAAGGCGACGCTTACCACAAATTGCTAGACAAACCTCGCGGAGCAGAGGATTCCAGCGTGGCAATGTAGTTTATGCTGTATCCACGGTTGGAGCACCTCTCCTAGAGGGTTCTTCGACCTTGCAAGGACTCGGACTGCGATTTGCGGAGAGGTGCGCTTTTCAAGGTCGCGTAATGCAGGCAACCGGTAGAAGGAGGAAGCCATGACGGCGGTAATCATCCTTGTTGCGATAGCCGTAGTGCTCATCGTGTTCATCATTGCGCTCTATAACAAGCTGGTGAAGCTGCGCAACATGGTGGACAACGCCTGGGCGCAGATCGATGTGCAGCTCCAGAGGCGTTTGGACCTTATCCCGAACATCGTGGAAACCGTGAAAGGGTATGCGCAGCACGAGAGCGCTACGCTGGACGCGGTGACGCAGGCTCGCGCGGCTGTGGCGAGCGCGAACACTCCCGAGGGTCGTATGGGAGCTAACAACCACCTCACTGAGACCCTGAAAAGCTTGTTTGCGGTGGCGGAGGCCTACCCCGACCTGAAGGCGAACGCCAACTTCCAGCAATTGCAGGCTGAGTTGTCGAACACCGAGGACAAGATCAGCTATATGCGCCAGAGCTTCAACGATACGGTGATGAAGTACAACACCGCCATTCAGACGTTCCCGGCTGTGCTCTTTGCGGGCATGATGGGGTTCAAGGAGCGTCCGAGCTTCGCCGCCGAGGAGGGCGCTTCCACTGCACCGAAAGTGACGTTCTAGCATGGTCGCAAGGCTGACGCGCATCATACCGTTGTTGCTGTTGCTGGCTTTCGCGGCTGGCGTGGTATACGTGGTGGCAGCATGGCGTTATTCGCCGGCACGGGCGAAGGAGATCCTTATCAAGGCCTTCACCGTGTTGAACGTGGCGCTGACGGCGTTCTTCGGCTTAGCAAGCCTATATGCGCTGTCAGAGAGCAACGGCGATGTGCTGGATTTGACGCTCTCGTTCATGGTTACGGCATTGGTGGCGCTGGGAATCACGCGGATATGCCGAGCCGTGTTTCTGAAGCACAACCCCTCGTATCGGATGAAACCGATGAAAGCGAAGCGTTTGCATCGCTGGCCCTGGGGAAGAAGATAGATTGCGAAGGCACCCGATATCGGGTGCCTTCTTTTATAGTTAGTAATCGAGCATGAAAAAGCCCCCGCATTTGCGAGGGCTGAAAATACGTGGCGGAGAAGTAGGGATTCGAACCCTAGATGCCCTTGTGGGGCATACTCACTTAGCAGGCGAGCACCTTCGGCCTCTCGGTCACTTCTCCACGCTATAATAGGTGCGGGTAGATATATTACCTTGACTGTCGGAAACTTGCAAGGAGCATTCTCGATGCAATACACAAGGACACCTCATTTCCCAGGCAGCCAGCGGGATGATGCGCGTAGCCGCGTCGCATGGCTGGTCGCGGCCGCTTTAGTGGTCGTCGCTTGCGCTTGCGCGCTGGCAGCTTTGCCCGGCAAGGCCTACGCGAAGTCATACACCATGCCGCAAGTGGATATCCAAGCCCAACTGGAAACCGACGGAACGCTTCACGTGGTTGAGCAGCGTACGTTTGATTTCGACGGTTCGTTCTCCGCCGTATGGTGGACGCTGAATCTGCTGCCCACGAATGCGGAGTTCACCGTGAACGGCGTTCGCATGATGAGCGTTGACGGGTCCAACGACGTCGAAGGGTCCATGTCGGCGATGCCTGAGGTTCCGTTCGAGCTGAAATGGCGCGAGGAAGGTGGTCCGGGAGAGGATTCGTACTCCGTCGATAGCCCGAAGAACACCGTGTACGTATTCTTCGGATCCCAGCCCAAACGTGTGGTCGTGGAACTCGATTACACCATCACCAACATGGCCCAGGTCTACGACGACGTTTCTGAGGTGTACTGGCAGTATCTAGGTTCCGCCTGGGCGGTTCCCTCGGAGAACGTGACGGCTACGCTTCAGCTTCCTCTCCCCCAGAGCGTCACGGTCGATCCTGGCGAGAACGTGCGCGCGTGGGGCCATGGCCCGCTGAGCGGCACCGTTTCCGTCAACGCCGATGGGTCGGTCACCTGCACGGTTCCCCGCGTGGAATCCGGCGAATATGCCGAGATGCGCGTGTGCATCCCCTCCAAGTGGCTGACGAACGTGTCGCTGAGCACGCAGCGCCTGCATGCCGGCGAGCAGCGCCTGGATACGGTTCTGAAAGAGGAGAAGGCCTGGGCGGATACGGCGAACAGCAAGCGCATGATGTCGCTGGCTTTCTCTATAGCGTGCGTGGCCGTGTGCGTTGCAGCCTTGATCTGGGCCATCGTCATGTTCTTCCGTCATGGCAAAGAGCACAAGCCGGACTTCACGGAGCAGTATTGGCGCGACGTGCCGCGTCAGGGCTTGCACCCGGCCGTTATCGGCCGCCTGTGGCGCTGGAATAGGGAAAGCACCGATGACCTGACGGCGACGATTATGCATCTAGCGCAAACTGGTGCCGTCCGCATCGATTCCGGTTCGTATATGGCGCCGAAGAAGCATGGCGGCATGAAGACCGTGAACGACTTCTATGTCACGAAGCTGGTTGAAATCGATGCCGTGAGCGACCCGATCGACAAGGCGACGTTCAGGCTGCTGTTCGACCAGGTGGCGGCAGGTCAGAACTCGCTGTGGTTCGGCAGCATCAAGAAGTATGGCGAAGACCATTCGGAGCAGCTGGTAAACGCGGTGAAGAATTGGCAAGGTGCGCTGACCGCGGAGACGGACAAGCACGGCTTCTTCGAGGAGAAGGGCAATAACCTGCGTGGTTGGACATGGGCGATCGCCGTGGCGTTGCTCGTGATAGCCATGGTGATTTGGTTCATGACCGATAATATGCTGCCGATGATATGCGGTATCCCCACTGTTTTGGCGCTGGCTTTCATCGGTAACAACATGACGCGACGCAGCGTCGATGGCAACAACCTGGTTGCGCACTGCAAGGCGTTGCGCAATTGGCTGCGCGACTTCAGCTCGCTTGAAGAGCATCCGCCCACCGATGTGAAGGTGTGGGGCGAGTTCATGGTATACGCCTACCTGTTCGGCGTTGCGAAGCAGGCCATCGAGCAGCTTCGCAAGACGCAGCCCCAGCTGTTTGCGGTCGACCAAACGTATGGGGATACTTACGTGCCCTGGTGGGGTTGGTATACCTCCTACGAGAGCGGTGCGAACGCCGGGATGCCCGATGTGGGAAGCTTCCTTTCTTCGTCGTTCAACCAGGCCGTCAAGACCGCTAACGAGGCCATACAGGCCGAATCCAGCGGCAGCGGAAGCGGCGGCGGATTCTCCAGCGGCGGCGGTGGCGGCTTCGGCGGCGGTGGCGGCGGAGCCCGCTAGTCGTTGAGAAAGTGGAACGCCGATTTGCGTCGCTTTGCGCGGCTGCAGGTCGGCGTTTTTCGTGTGCGCCCGAATCTGGGTGCGATAGAAGGCAAAGGGAAGGCTGTATGAAGAAGGGACTGCCCTCTTGGGCGTACAAGGCCGCCATTGTGGTGGCAACCATCATCTGGGGCTATAGCTTCGTGTCCATGAAGGGCGTTGTGGCGGTGCTCCCGCCGGCATGGCTGCTGGGGTTCCGCTTCCTGTTCGCGGGCATCGTGCTGACCGCTATCCTTTGGAAGCGCGTTCGCAGGGCGTTCAGCGGCAAGATGGTGCTCGCCGGCGCCGTGCTCGGCCTGGCAGATTTTCTGGCGTTCTGGACGCAAACTGTTGGCCTGGAGCACACTACTCCAGGCATCAACGCGTTCCTGACGGCGACGTATTGCGTGATCGTCCCCTTCCTATGGTGGATCGTCGCCCACAGGC
This sequence comes from uncultured Senegalimassilia sp., assembly GCF_934636665.1. GTDB lineage: Bacteria > Actinomycetota > Coriobacteriia > Coriobacteriales > Eggerthellaceae > Senegalimassilia. The sequence continues at coordinate 65,732 of NZ_CAKUAT010000005.1, read as the reverse complement.
GTCCAACGGTGTTTAACATTGGAGCCGCCGTGCTTGCCTTAGTGGGTATTTGGTTGGTGTCGGTCCAGTCGGGCGGCATGACCATGGGCTTCGGAGAGGTTATGACGCTGCTGTGCGCGGTCTTGTTCGCCGTGCATATGGTGCTGGTTTCGAAGCTCTCTCGCTTCCATGACGTGCTGGCCCTGACGGCTGTGCAGTTCGTCGCTGAAGGTTGCATGGGCTTGCTGTCGGGAGTGGCTTTTGAGACGTTCCCAGGGTTCGCGGCTTTCACGCCCAATATCATCGGCCAGCTGCTGTTTCTGTCTATCTTTGCCTCCATTGTGGCGTTCGGAATCCAGAACGTGGCGCTGGCGCATATCCCTCCCGCGCAGGCATCGCTGTTCCTAAGCCTGGAATCCGTGTTCGGCGTGCTATTCAGCGTGTTGCTGTACGGCGAGCAGCTAAGCTTGCGTTTGCTGATCGGCTTCGCCTTGATCTTTGTGGCCATCATCATCAGCGAGACCCTTCCGCTGAAGCGCAAACAGCCTGATGGCGCCGTTGGGGAGGCCATATAAGAACAGCTTGTTACCGTTGTCATGATGTATGAGCAGGCATGATACAATTCGAGCGTACATGACCGATCAAGGAGGGCTTACCATGGCGGAGAAGAACAACGTTGTTCTTATCGGCATGCCCGGCTCGGGTAAATCCACGCTGGGTATCGTGTTGGCGAAAATCATGACGAAGGATTTCATCGACGCCGACATCGTCATCCAGAACCAATGCGACAAGACGCTGCAGAAGATCATCGATGCATGCGGCCCTGAGGGTTTCATCGAGGTCGAGAACGAGATTCTCAGTAAGATCGATGCGGAGAACAGCGTTATCGCCACGGGCGGTTCCGCCGTGTACTCCGATGAGGCCATGAAGCATCTGGCCGAGATCGGCACGGTTGTGTACCTCAAGATATCCTACGACCAGCTGGTGCATCGCCTGAGCGACCTGCAGGAGCGCGGCGTTGTTCTGAAGGGCGGCATCGGCATGAGTTTGAAGGAGCTTTATGACGAGCGCCTGCCGCTGTATGAGCAGTATGCTGGCATCACGGTGGATGTGAACGACCTGTCCATCACCGCTGCGGCTCGCAAGGTTGCAGATGCGCTTGCTCATGAAGGCGTGAAGTAATGTTTCACGTGAAACATTAGGATATTGAAAGGCCACCGAAAGGTGGCCTTTCTTGTGCACGCGATCAACCTGAGCAGTTGAACATTGCCGCCACTGCAGAGTTCGGAAAAACCACGACATGCGGTTCGATGGCGAAGCCCTTTATGGTGCTTGGCTAGCTACGGGCATCGATGCGTTTCAGCTTGGAGGAGGAAACCGAACGGCGCTTCGTGGCGTTTACGAGGCGATGAAGGCCGTCGGATAGATGGAATGACGTTACTGCTGCGGTTTTGGTGGTAGCCGGATTTGGATTGACTGCAGAGGCTTGGGGTGTGTAGGGGATTTAGCAACGCTAGAGTTCCAAGCAAGGTGATAGCGTTTGGGATAGGGTTATACACCATTCATTGAACCCGGGTATAGAATCCTCGGCTAAGCTTTTATCGCGCTTTGACATTGGTTTTGCTAGCAAAGAGCGGTCATAGTCGGATTGTGGGCTCTCCCCTTTGCTTATAGGAGCGGCGCTTAAAGATTACGCGACAAGTCCGCGTTAAATGATCTCGCAGAAACAAATAAGGCCCCGATGTTTCACGTGAAACATCGGGGCCAGCATGAGGGGCAGGCAGTTGCTATGCGGTGGCGAAACCTTGTGCAGCTGCTGCGCGGTCCTCCTGGGCGGTCTTGGCGCCCAGGCGATCAGTAAGGGAGTCGATCGGCGGCACATCGTCATGATTCTCGTGCGGAACCATGTCCTCTTCCTTGCCACCTGCGTCGTTCAGACGCTTGAAGAAGTCCTTCGTTTCACGGACGACCACACCGGAGAGAACGATCAAGGCGATCATGTTCGGCACGGCCATGCATGCGTTGAAGATGTCGGCGATGGTCCAAACGGCGGAAACGGTCATGTAAGGGCCGATGAACACAGCGGCGATGTAGAGCCAGCGGTAAACCTTCACAGCCTTCATGCTGCCGTTGCTGAAGTACTCAAGGCAACGCTCGCCGTAGTAGTCCCAACCAAGGATGGTGGTGAAGCCGAACAGTGCCAGGCACGCCATGAGCACGAAGGACACGACGGTGGGAGGAATGAACGGCAGGCCAGCCTGGAAAGCCGCGGTGGTGACGGAAGCGCCCTCAAGGCCGGGGATCAGGTAAGCGCCGGTCATGACCAAGGTAAGGCCGGTCATGGTGCAGACCACGATGGTGTCGAGGAACGTACCGGTCATGGACACGAGACCCTGACGCACGGGCTCCTTCGTCTGAGCGGCAGCAGCGGCGATAGGTGCGGAACCGAGACCAGCCTCGTTGGAGAAGATACCGCGGGCGATACCCTTCTGCATGGCGATGAAGATGGCGCCGAGCATACCGCCGGCAGCAGCATCAAGGCCGAAGGCGGAGCGGAAGATAACCACGAACGCACCGGGGATCTTGTCCAGGTTGGTCAGCAGCAGGATTAGGGAGAAGCCGACGTAGAGCACGACCATAACGGGGATGACGCGCTCGGAGACGCTGGCGATGCGCTTGATGCCGCCGATGACCACCAGGCCGACCAGCACGGCAACCACGATGCCGCCGATGACGGTGGCGATGGAGTAATCCATGCCAAGGATGCTGATGGTGAAGGACTTCTCGGGATCGAAGAAGTTCGTGATGGCGGTGTTGATGGAGTTCACCTGGGTGAAAGTACCGATGCCGAACAGGCCGACGCACATGCCGAAGAAGGCGAACAGCTTTGCAAGCCAGCGCCAGCTGATCTTGGGCAGGCGCTTGCCCATGCCACGCTCGATGTAGTAGAACGGGCCGCCCAGCACGTGGCCGGTGTTCTCGTCGATGCTGCGGAACTTGACGGCAAGCAGGCCCTCGGAGTACTTCGTGGCCATGCCGAACAGCGCTGCCAGCCACATCCAGAACATGGCACCAGGGCCGCCGACCACGATAGCGGTTGCAACGCCTACGATGTTACCAGTACCGATGGTTGCTGAAAGCGCGGTGCACAGCGCGCCGAAGCTGGTCACTTCGCCGGAGCCGCCTTTTTCGTTCTTGACCATGTAACGCAATGCGCGCGGCAGTTGACGGAACTGCAAACCGCCCAAGCGCACCGTCAGCAGGATGCCTCCGAACAGGATGAGCACCATCAACGGGACGCCCCATACAAAGTCGTCAATAGCGGTGATCACGTTGTTGACGACGTCGAAAAACCCTTCCACAACTCACTCCTAACTAAAACTCTGAACCGATACAACCTCTGCGAGACCCTGAGGATGCACGGAAAGAGAGCTCAGCGAAAGCTTTAGGGCGATTCTGGGATATGAAATTAAAGGGAAAGGGAAAAGTTTTGGTGAACGCCGAGTTTGAGTTTCGTTCACGTTTGCGACAAGTCACTGACTTTTCTCTGTCCTTTTGCCTGAGAGTTTCAGTGAAACGGTTCGCCACTGCAGCTTGTTGAAGCTGTTTGCGGTTAGGTCTTGCGGCCTGCGTTTCACCTTGCCCCTTCGGCACCCATGGTTGGGATTCTCCAGAGGCCCCTGCTTGCCCTGTTTCTTGCGATCCAGAACATATCAACGGGGTGACGCTATGAAATTGTGGCATGAACTTTAACAGTGGGGTAACGGCTTGTAAACACCCTAATATTTCGAACGTGTAACTTTTTGGGCAAGTGGACAAAAAGGGACTGGAATGAGACAGAACGGTATTTAAGGCCGGGATGTGGGATGAACGCCGAGGAGATTCTAGTGCAAGAATGATTGAACGCAATGTTGTACAAATACCGTTGCACATGGCTTCTTGCGAAGGTGTCGGCTTGTTTGTCGAGGTGGATGTTTCTTTCTGATAAGGGTTGCACCTTCGTTTTAGGGAGCGCGCCTTGTTAACATGGTTTCGACCTGAAAGGGGCGAATGATTGCTGCATCTGCTCTCACAACAAGCGGGTTCAAGCCCGGGCTATTCAATGCGAAGGGCTGCTTGAAGAGAGCTTCGCCTCCTTGTGAGCAGGACTGCCCGCCCCTGCTTCTCAAAAAGGGGGGGGGCAGAACCCGGCGGATGCTGTTGTAGTCGCTTTGCTCAATATTATGTTGCGCTATGAAAGGGTAAGGATGAAGTTCACGGTTGTGGCGGTTGGAAAACTGAAGGAACGTTTCTGGGTGGATGCCTGTGCGGAATATCTGAAGCGTCTGCAGCCGTACGCAAAGACCCAGGTGCGCGAGATTGCGGATATCGATCCTCGCAAAGCCGGCGGCGTGGATGGCGCACGCGACAAGGAAGGCGCCGCGATCTGCACTGAGCTGGAGAAACTTGGCGCGGATACGCATGTGGTGTTGCTGGCCATCGACGGTAAAGAGCGCTCGAGCGAGGGACTGTCGAAGCGCCTGGACAACCTCATGTTGCAAGGGAAGAGTAACTTCGCGTTCGTCATCGGCGGATCCGATGGCGTGAGCGACGAAGTGCGCCAGCGCGCAAACGAGTTCCTCTCGTTCGGCCCCATCACGCTCCCCCACAACCTTGCGCGCGTAGTGTTGCTGGAACAACTCTACCGCACGCAAAAGATATCCCACGGGGAGCCGTACCACAAATAACGTTGTACGGTCGGACGCTTGGGGACGTGTCGTTAAGTGTCCGATTTTAGGGGCGAATGCGTGGTTTCGCACTGGCTGAACAGCGACTTTGCGTGATTATCGTTGCTTTGCCAGCATCCTTGATCACATCGATGACCGCTCGGGGGACGTGCCGAGATCTGCTCCCGTTTTCCCTCGGCCGCCATGCGTAGGACACTTGGGGACGTAGCATTAACTGTCCGGGTTTTGTCGGCGTATCGCGCGTGGTGAGGCGTTTGCCCGCATCTCCTAGGCTTCTTATACTGTTTCGGAATGATTTTGCCCGCTAAGGAGGCGCTTTTCATGCGGATGATCTCTTGGAATGTGAACGGTTTGCGTGCCGTTTTGAAGAAGGGCTTCGAGGATATCGTATGCCAGTTCGATGCCGACGTTGTTGCGCTGCAGGAAACGAAGCTTCAGGCTGGCCAGGCAACGCTGGATTTGCCGCAGTATCGCGAGTTTTGGAGCTATGCGGAGAAGAAGGGCTATTCCGGCACGGCGGTTTTCACGAAGGAAGAGCCGCTGCAGGTGCTTCATGGCCTGGGCTTTCCCCACTTGGATACCGAAGGGCGCATCGTGGCGTGCGAGTTTCCCGAGTATTGGTTCGTGTGCGTCTACACGCCGAACGCGCAAAACGAGCTGGCGCGTATCGACCATCGCATGGAATGGGATGACGCGTTCCGCGACTTTTGCAAGGGCCTGGAAGAGGGTGTGCTCCCAGCAGGCGTTCCGGTGGAGCGTGCAGGCGCCGACGGCAACGTGGTGCTGCGTCCGGAGGCAGGCCGTGGCGAGGGCAAAAACGGCGCGGATGTGATTCCGGAATCGGTTCCCATGGGAGACGGCCACTTGCCCACGCAATGGCTTCCGTTGACGCAGCCCGGCGAGTCGGCTCAGCCGAAACCCGTGATCATGTGCGGCGATTTCAATGTGGCGCACAACGAGATCGACCTGAAGAACCCCGGCCCCAACCGCGGAAACGCCGGCTTTTCCGATGAGGAACGCGAGAAGTTCACCAAGCTGCTCGACGCCGGGTTCACCGACACCTTCCGCAGCACGCACCCCGACCTTGCCGGCGCGTACTCTTGGTGGAGCTACCGTTTCAACGCGCGAAAGAACAACGCAGGGTGGCGAATCGACTATTTCCTGGTCAGTGACGCCTTGGCACCGCGCATCGAAGCCGCCAGCATCTACAACGAGGTGTTCGGCAGCGACCATTGCCCCGTCGGCCTCGAACTCGATCTGGGTTAGTCCCGACGCTATGTCCCCGATGTGTCTGGGATGGGGTTGGCGAAGCTGCTGGTGGCGCGTGGTATCATGCTAGGGTTCGAAACGAGAGGTTGCGGCGGCTGGAAGCCAAGCTGCCGGACCTGTATTCAGCACTGCTAGAAGGAAATCAACCATATGGATACTGCAAAGATCGAAGCCGGCGTTCGCATGATTTTGGAGGGCGTGGGCGAGAATCCCGACCGCGAGGGTCTGAAGGAGACGCCTGCCCGCGTTGCCCGTATGTACGAAGAGGTGTTTGCCGGCCTGACGGAGGACCCTGCCGTGCATTTCGCCACCACGTTCGACGAGCACTGCAGCGAAATGGTGCTTGTGCGCGACATCTACTTCTACTCCATGTGCGAGCATCATCTGGTGCCGTTCTTCGGCAAGGCCCATATCGCCTACATCCCGGCGGCCGACGGCCGTGTGTGCGGTTTGTCGAAGCTGGCGCGCCTGGTCGAAGTGTATGCGAAGCGTCCGCAGGTGCAGGAGCGTCTGACCTCTCAGATCGCCGACACCCTGGTCGAGCAGCTGAACCCGCAGGGCGTTGTGGTGGTGCTGGAGGCCGAGCATATGTGCATGAGCATGCGCGGCGTGAAGAAGCCCGGCAGCCATACCGTCACCAGCGCGGTGCGCGGCGTGTTCGCCGGCAGCACTGATGCGGCCCGCGCTTCGCGTTCCGAGGCCATGTCGCTCATCCTGCGCGAAACCCGATAACGCAAAGGCTTGGTTATGGAAGCCGTTGCCGACGTGTGTCAACAGCTGTTCGGCATCGCCCCGGGGGCTATGCTGCTGGTGTGCCTGCTCGTGTTCCTGGCGGGATACGTCGACGCCATTGCGGGCGGCGGCGGGCTGATCTCGCTGCCCGCCTATATGATCGCCGGCCTGCCCACGCATGCCGCCATCGCCACGAACAAGATGAGCTCGACCATGGGTACCACCATCGCCACCTGGCATTATGCGAAATCGGGCTACATCCAGTGGAAGCTGGCGGGCGTTTGCGTGGTGCTTGCCGTAGTCGGATCGACCATCGGGTCGAATCTGGTGCTCATCACCAGCGACGCGTTCCTACGCGTGTTCCTGCTGGCTGTGCTGCCGATCACGGCCATCTACGTGATGAGGTCGAAGAGTTTCGGCAAACAGGACAAAGAGCCGCTTTCGCCGAAACGCACTGCCGTGCTTTGCGCTCTGGTGGCGTTTTGCGTGGGCATATACGATGGCTTCTACGGTCCTGGAACGGGCACGTTCCTGATGCTGCTGCTCACCGGCGTGGCCCATCTGAAGCTCAAATCCGCTGCCGGCATCACGAAAGCCATCAACCTTACCACCAACGTCACGGCGCTGGTGGTGTTCCTTCTGCATGGCCAGGTGCTGCTGGTGCTCGGCTTGGTGGCGGGCGCTTTCAACATCGTGGGCAACTATCTAGGTTCCCACAGCTTTTCGAAGAACGGCGGTGCGGTCGCCCGACCCATCACCATCGTCGTCCTGGTCATCTTCTTCGCGAAGGTTATTTGGGATTTCGTCGCCTAAGCCGTGGGGCAGCCTGCCGCTGGCTGCGGATGTTTCACGTGAAACATCACCCGGAAATACAAGGTGCACGACAATCGGGTACTATGGATACATACTGAAACGAGCGCGTCGGTCGCGCGGGTGAAAGGATTCGAACATGAAGTGCGTTATCAGCGTTCTTGGCAAGGATCGTAGCGGTATCGTCGCAGCTGTTTCGGTTGCGCTGGCCGAATGCGGTGCCAACATCGACGACATCAGCCAGACCATCCTGGGCGACATGTTCTCCATGACCATGTTGACCACGCTGGACACCGAGAAGGCCGACTTCAACGCCGTGCAGGAGAAGCTTGAGGGCGTCGCCTCCGAACTGGGCGTGCAGATCACCATCCAGCGCGAGGACGTTTTCCAGTTCATGTACAAGATCTAGCTTTCAAGCCGGATTGCGCCGCCTGTGAGAAAGGGTGGAGCGTCCAAGAACGTCCGCCGCTGTATTCAGCCTGGGGAAAGCTCGATTCGCGCACAGCGTTTTGCGCTGCTGGTGGAGAAATGGAGCAGACCTTGGACCTTGAACGGTTTGAAAGCTTGGCGGGCGTTCGGTAACGTTATTGCGATCTTGGGCATGTGCCGGACTGCGCGCATATAAGCCGCCGAACGACGGCCCGGAGTCGGAGACTCCGGGCCTTTTTGCGCACCGCTATAATAGGAAACCGTGACCCATCAGACGATCAGGGAGAAGTCGAATGACCCGAATCTATTCGTACACCCAGCCGCTCGATGCCGATATCGTCGACGCGTTCTGCCTCATGCAGAAGGGCTTCACCGATCAATTTGTGTATTACCGCAAGGACCGTCCTACTCGCTTCATGGGCCTGGGGCGTTGCATCGCGCTGCCGACCCTGGACGAGGCCGAGTGCGAGCTGACGGGGCCGGCCGCAGAGCAGCCGGTGTTCTTCTCGTTCAACCGATTCGACGCGCACAACCCCGCATCGGCCGATGAGCTGTTCCAGTCGTTCCCCAACTTGCACTTCATGCTGCCCGAGGTGGTGCTCATCGAGAATGAGAGCGGCGCTTTCCTGCAGGTGAACTCCCTTGGTCCGGTGTATGCCGGTCGCGTCGAGCGCTTCGCGCGCCTTGCCTTGACGGCGCCGCATCGCACGCGCCGCACCGTTTCGTACCAGCTGGAGCTCGATTCGCGGTCCGCTTGGGAGCAGGCGGTGGGAAGCGGGCTCGACGCCATCAAGGGCGGCCGCGTGGAGAAGGTGGTGCTTTCGCGCCGTCTGAAACTGCGTGCCGACGAGCCATTCTCTTCGAAGGACCTGTTGGTGAACCTGATCGACGGCACCGCGCACGGAACCGTGCTGCTCTACCGCTACGCCGACGTGTTCTTCTGCGGCTGCACCCCCGAGCTGCTCGTGAGGAAATCGGGTTGCGAACTGGAAAGCATGTGCCTGGCCGGAACGTGCCCGGCGTCGCCCGACCCTGCTGAGAATGAGCGCCTTGCGCAGGGTTTGCTGAACGATGCGAAGAACCGCGCCGAGCATGACTACGTCGTGCGTTTCATCCGGGATGTGCTGGGCCGCACCTGCTATGCGGTCGATGTCCCGAAAGAGCCGACCATCATGCCGTTGACGCGCATCCAGCATCTGATGACGCCTGCGTGCGCAAAGCTGCTCGAAGGCGTCGATCTGTGGTCGATGATGGGCGATTTGCACCCCACGCCCGCGGTTTCGGGCACGCCGGTCGGCGAGGCGAAGATGCTCATCCGCCAGATCGAAGCCTACAACCGCGGCTTCTTCGCCGGCGCATGCGGCTACGTGGATGCTGCCGGAGACGGCGAGTTCAGCGTGGCGCTGCGCACCGGCGTGTTCGACGGCGAGATCGGCTACGTGTACGCTGGATGCGGCATCGTCGATGGCAGCCGCGCGGCCGACGAGTACGACGAGATCGCGCTGAAGCTGAAAACCGTGCTCTCGGCGTTCGACGGCGAAGCCGGCGCTGCCTCATCTCGCGCCGCGCAAACCAGTTCGCAAACCACGGGTCAAACCGCTACGCAAACCAGCCAGCAAACCACCACGCAAATGGCGGGTCAGACCAAGGTGCAAGCTGCGCCGCAGGTCAGCCCGCTGGCGAGCCCGCAAGTTGCGGATCAAACCGCGGATCAAACCAGCTCGCAAACCACGACCGCAGGGGAAGGGGAAGCTCGATGACCGTCGCTGATCCGCGCGCAACCGCGCGCTTCCTGGGAGCGTTCTTCGATGAGCTCGCGAAATGGGGTGTGCAGAACGTGGTGATCAGCCCTGGGTCGCGCTCCACCCCGCTGTCCATGACCGCCTACGAGCTGTCGTGCCGCGCCCCGCAGCGTATGAGCATGTATGTGGACATCGATGAGCGCGGCGCCGCCTTTCTGGCGCTGGGCATGGCGAAGGCGTCCGGGCGTCCGGCGGCGTTGGTGTGCTCGTCGGGCACGGCCATAGCCAACTACTATCCGGCGATTCTCGAGGCGGAATCGTCGCGCGTGCCCTTGATCGTGCTGACGGCGGACCGCCCGCCGCAGCTGCAGGGGCTTGGTGCTCCGCAAACCTGCGACCAATCGCATGCGTACGGCACGCACGTGCGCGCCTATCGCGGGATGCCTTTGCCCGCGGATGACGAAGGCTCGCTGCGTTTCGCCCGTCAAGCCGCCCGCGAGGCGTGCATCGCTGCGCTCGGGTCGTGCGAGCTCCCGCAAAACCAGGGAGCGCAAAACCCCTCGGCAGCATCCTCGACGGCATCCTCTGCGGCACCCTCAGCGGCAGCGGCGCGCACATCCCGGCGTCTCGCCGGAGCCTGCTTCGGCGGCCCGGTGCACCTGAACTTCCCGTTCGATGAGCCGTTGAAGCCCGATGTGACGCTGCCCGACCTGTTCGACGCCGGCATCCCCTGCGCCGACCAGGCCGCTGCGGACAGCGCGGCTCCTGCGGCAAGACCCGCCCGCAAACCGCTGCTTCCCATCGGCGTCGCGCAGGTGCGCGGGGGCATGGAGGGCGCTGCCGCCGCCAAGCTTGCCAGCGAGCTGCTCGCCAATAACGTGCTGCTGCTGGCAGGCGAAGGCTCCTGCGCCACGCACGAGGAGGCGCAGCGCGTGCTGGCTTTCGCCTGCGCCTTCGCCATCCCGGTGCTCGCCGACCCTCTGTCGGGGCTGCGCTCCTTCGACGACCCGCTGGTGATCGGCAACTACGATAGCGTGTTCCAGCCTGGCGGAATCTCGCCTGACGAAAGCTTGAACCCGCAGGTCATCGTGCGTTTCGGCCGCTATCCCGTGTCGAAGCGCGCGACCCAGTGGGCTCGTGCGCGCGAAGATGCCGGCGTGCTGCAGGTTGTGGTCGATCCCCTGGAAACGCGCGACACCAACGCCGCCACCACGGTGTTCGTCCGCATGAAACCCGCCGACTTCGCGCAAAGCATGACGCGCGCGCTGCGCATGGAGGATGGTCCTGCGGCGGCAGGCGCCAACGACCTGTCGTTCGCCAACACGTGGCAGCGGGTAGAGGAAGCCGCCGCCAAGCGTATAGCTGCGGTGGATGCCGGCGAAGAGCCCGGTGCCGACGGCTTCGAGGGTGCCTATGTCCGCCGCGTGCTGGAGCTTGCCCCCGAAGGCTCGTGCCTGTTCGCGGCAAACTCCATGAGCGTGCGCGCCGTGGACACCTTCTACCTGAAGGGCGGCAAGCAGTTGACCGTGCTTGCGAACCGAGGTTTGAACGGCATCGATGGCACGGTTTCCACGGCCATCGGCGCCTCGCGCTGCTTCGGCAGGACCACGCTGATCACGGGCGATCTGACCATGCAGCACGACCTGAACGCCCTGGCGTTGCAGCGCGAGCTGCGCGTGCAGCGGCAGCTCGCCGACGCCGCAGACGGCGCAAGCCGCACGCCGGAGCAGGACGCCGAGCGTAATAGCTGCGAAACAAACGCCGGCGAGCGGGGCATTACCATCGTGCTGCTGAACAACAACGGCGGTGCCATATTCGACATGCTGCCGCAGAAGTCGCAGGAAGCGTATTTCGAGCGCCTGTTCCTCACGCCTCAGGACGTGGACTTCCAGGCCGCGGTCGCCGCATTCGGCGTGCCCTATAGTAAAACGGCCACGTTGGCGGAGTTCGACCGGGCGTATCGCGCATCGCTGGATGTGCCGGGCATCAGCTTCATCGAGGTGCCCGTGCCCCTGCAGGGCCTGCGCGAGCGCTACGCCAAGTATTGGTAGGAGCTCGCCGCGCAACCGTCGCTGCGAGGTTGGCGATCGACGCGCGATTATCGCCGCAGGGCCGGGGTTTTGCGCCCCGGCTCTGCGAACACGCTGTGTTGTACGCAACACATACAACAACTAACACAAGGGATCGAGGAGGCGCTCATGGAGATGATGAACGAGCAGTCGGAAACCGCCTGCTTCGACGTTGATGGAGTCCGATATCGTTACCTGTATATGAAGGAGGATCCCGCCCGCGGCCGCCGCCGCACCCCGGTGCTGTTCGTGCATGGGTTCGCGCAGAACGCGATGTCCTGGTTCCCCACAAGCCGCACCATCTTCCTTGAGCGCGACGTGTACGGCATCGACCTTGTCGGCCACGGCGGGTCATCGGCCCCGGTCCATCCGGCGCCGTACAGCCTGCCGGCCATGGGCGAGGCGCTCCTTGCCCTTATCAAGCTGATTCCGGGAAAACCCCTGGTCGTTGCTTATTCGATGGGCGGTCGCGTGGCGCTTTCCGCGTTGCTCGAGGTCGGCCCTGCGGCCTTCGCAAAGCAAACGAGCGGCCTGCTGCTCGAAAGCGTGGGCATGGGGCCGAAAACGCAGGCGGAGCGCGATGCCGCCATCGAGCGCGATGCCGATATGGCGCGCCGTCTGCGCGAGACGCCGCTGAAGGACTTCATGACCTATTGGGAGAACCTCCCGCTGTTCGAATCGCAGAAGGCGCTGCCGAGGAAGGTTCGCGCCGCGGTGCGCGCCAACCGGCTTGCCAACGATCCCGAGGCGCTGGCCAAATGCGTGGAATGCGCCGGTCAGCACCGCATGCCATCCTATCGCGAGACCACGGCGGCGTTGCGCGAGCTTGGCTTGCGCGGCTACCCGGCCCTCTACCTGGCTGGCGAAAAGGACGTGAAGTACAGCAAGCTTGCAGCCAACCTGCATGAGGAGGGCATCATCAGGACGCGTATCGCGCCGAAGGTGGGGCATAACGTCCACCTGGAAGCCCCCGAGGTGTTCGCCGCCTGTGTGCACAGCGTGGCAACGCGCTAGCAGGGCATTCGCTGTCTATTTCGGTAGGCCCCTCCCAACTGCGCGACGGCCGCCTGGCGGGATTCTGCCCCCGATCATCCCACCAGGCGCCCGGCGCTCCCCAATCGCTCCGGGCTATCTTTCCGGGCCTTGCCCGATTCGTGCGTTGACGTGGTACGCCTTTGCTACAATGAACTCGTTGGAAACAGCATGCACACACGCTCGAATCAACTCGAAACAGAGGCTCACCGGCTATGGACGATAAAACGCAAGGTACCGAGCAGCAAGATCGGCAGCCCGATATGTCGAGGGACGAACTGGAAGCGGAAATGGGCCGCTTGCTCGGCGTCTACCCTGTTGTGCGCTTCCTTGACGAAGACGACATCGAGGAAGAGGAATCCTGCCTGCTGTACGGCGGCGCGTGTGTTTGCATGCGCGGGGTGTGCAAGGACATCCTGCGCAATAGAGGTTCCCGAACGCATAGGGTGCTCATGGGCGATCAGGTCCATCGCGCATCGGCTCGGTACGTGAACGTCGATGGCAAGCCGGGTGTGCTCATGTGCGCTCAGCCTGTCGACGCGGTCGCTAGCGGCATGCTTACCGAGGAGCTGCTCTATCACGATGCGCTGTCGGGCGCTTACAACCGGCGCTTCTACGAGGACAACCTGCGCAATCAGCACGTGTTCGCCGGCGTGGCGGTTTTGGACTTGGACGATTTCAAGCTGGTCAACGACACGCTGGGCCATCACGCGGGCGATGTCGCCATCAAAACGGCCGTGAGCGTGCTCAGGAGCTGCATCCGATCGACCGATATGCTCGTGCGCTACGGCGGCGACGAGTTCGTCTTGGTCATCCCCGGTATCTCCGCCGACGTCTTCGCGCGCAAGCTGCACGATATGGCGGATAAGCTGGCCGAAACGCCCGTTCCCGGATACGAGAACGTCAACCTCACCGTCAGTATCGGCGGCGTGCTGTCCGAGGGGCGCACCGTCGAGGAGGCGGTACGCCAGGCGGACGGCCTCATGTATAAGGCGAAGGGCCGCAAGAACCTCGTCATCACCGATTCCGACGATCTCGATCCTTACGAGTTCCATAAGCCGTTGCTGCTGGTGGTGGACGATTCCGAGATGAACCGCGTCATCTTGAGCGAGATGCTCAAGGATCAGTACGAGATCCTCGAGGCGGATTGCGGCGAAGCGGGCATCGCGTGCCTGGAACAGCACGGAAGCGGCATCTCCATCGTGCTGCTCGACATCGTCATGCCCGGCGCGGACGGCTTCGACGTGCTCTCCTGCATGTCGCGCAACGGCTGGATCGACGACATCCCCGTCATCATGATCTCCAGCGACGATTCCGACGACTCGGTGCTGCGCGCCTACGAGCTGGGCGCTTCCGACTACATCAGCCGTCCCTTCGATAAGCGTATCGTGCGCCAGCGCGTCAGCAACATCATGCGCCTGTACATCAAGCAGCGGCGCCTTTCCACCATGCTCGCGCAGCAGTTCTACGAGCGCGAGCGCGAAAGCCGCATGCTCGTCGATATCATGGGCGGGGCCATGGAACTGCGCAACGGCGAAAGCGGACCGCACGTGCAGCATGTGCGCAAACTCACCGAGATGATGCTGGAGCACCTGATGCGCAAAACGGACCGCTACCACATCAGCTCGAGCGAGCGCGCAACCATCGCCGCGGCCTCGACGCTGCATGACCTGGGGAAGCTTGCTATCCCCGATAGCATCTTGAACAAGCCGGGCAGGTTGACGTCCGAGGAGTTCGAGATCATGAAGACGCACACCACCATCGGCGGCGACATGCTCGAGGATATGGTGCAGTACCGCGACAGCGCCCTGGTGCGCGCGGCGCGCGACATCTGCCGTTGGCACCACGAGCGCTACGACGGCAGCGGATACCCCGACGGGCTGAAGGGCGAGGAGATTCCCATATCGGCGCAGGTCGTCTCGTTGGTCGACGTGTACGATGCCCTCACCAGCGACCGCGTGTACAAAAAGGCCTTCCCGCATGAGAAGGCCATGCACATGATCTTGAACGGAGAATGCGGCGCGTTCAACCCGCTGCTCATCGATTGCCTCATCGATCTGCAGGACCGCATCGTCGCCGAGAAGGACGAGGAAGATCCACCCCCCCCCTATTTCAGTGAATGACGAGGGGCGGGAAAGCGCGGGAGCTTGATCGAAGGCGGGCGCCCCGATGACGAAAACAGTCCATCAAGGAAAGGCGAGATAGGCCATGAGCACGATCGAGAACGCATATAACCAGGTAGGAGCCGATTTCAACGACGTGATGCGTCGTTTCACCAGCGAGGCGCTCATCGTGCGCTTCTCCGAGAAGTTCCTGGAGGACCCCAGCTTCGAGCAGCTGGGCGAAGCGCTGCGGGACGGCAACGCGGATGCCGCGTTCCTTGCCTCCCACACGCTGAAGGGCATCGCGCAGAACATGGGATTCACCGGCCTGTACGAGCCGTCGAACGCGCTGACCGACGAGCTGCGCGCCAAGCCGGCAGACCTTACGCGGGCAAAGGAGCTGTTCGCGCCTGTGGAAGCCGAGTACGGCAAAACGGCGGAGGCCCTGCGCGCCGCCCTGTAGCAAGCCGCGCGGCCTGGCCGCGCATCGGAATAGGGAACCCGTTGAGACGCTCCGTACGATGCGGATATCGTGCGGAGCGTGCTTATGTCGGGCGAATTCGCTACCATTGTTTCGTACACGTAAAACTTCGCGCAAACCCTTGCGTTTTCGCGTAGCAGCGGAAGGAATCACATGAGCGACATCCAGTGGCAACCTGGAAAGCAATACCGCGAGATCGTCTACGAAACGTACGAGGGCATCGCGAAGATCACCATCAACCGTCCCGCCAGGCGCAACGCCTTCACGCCCCTGACGGTCAACGAGATGTACGACGCGTTCTCCGTGGCGCGCGACGACGCCTCCGTCGGCGTCATCATCCTCACGGGCGCCAACCACGGCGGCCGTCATGAGGACGAGGCGTTCTGCAGCGGCGGCGACCAGAAGATCCGCGGCAACGGCGGCTACGTCGGCGAGGACAACATCCCCCGCCTGAACGTGCTCGACCTGCAGCGCCTGATCCGCGTGGTGCCCAAGCCCGTCATCGCCATGGTCAACGGTTACGCCATCGGCGGCGGCCACGTGCTGCACATCCTGTGCGACCTGTCCATCGCCGCGGAAACGGCGAAGTTCGGCCAAACGGGACCGAAGGTGGGCAGCTTCGACGCCGGCTACGGCGCGGGCTACCTGGCGGCCATGGTCGGCCAGAAGAAGGCGCGCGAGATCTGGTACCTGTGCCGCCAGTACACGGCGCAGGAGGCGCTCGACATGGGCATGGTCAACAAGGTGGTGCCCTTCGAGCAGCTCGAGGAGGAGACCGTGCAGTGGGCGCGCGAGATGCTGCAGTTCAGCCCCACGGCGCTGCGCTTCATGAAGGCGTCCTTCAACGCCGCCACCGACGGCTTGGCCGGTTTGCAGCAGTTCGCCGGCGACGCCACGTTGCTGTACTACACCACCGACGAGGCGAAGGAGGGCCGCGACGCGTTCAAGGAGAAGCGCAAGCCCGACTTCTCCAAGTACCCGAAGTTCCCGTAAGTCGTTTCAGCAGTTCAAGGCAAAGGTAGGCACAGAACCCTCATGATCGGCGTATTCGAAGGCATGGTGCGGCAGAACCCGCAGCGCACATGCTTCACGTTTGTCGACAAGGAAGGGAACGTGGAAGCGTTCTCGTATAGGGAAGCCCGCATGATGGCGGCGGGCCTGGCCAGCCTGTTGCGTCGAAGGGGCGTCGAGCCGGGCGACGCCGTGGTGATCGACCTGCCGAACAACCCGGCTTTCGTCATCATGCTGCTCGCGGCCGCCTACGGCGGGTTCTCGCTCATCACCATGAACACGCGCCTGACCGACGCTGAGAAGCAGGCGCGCTTGCTCGATCTGCAGCGTTCCCGTGCCGTGACCGTCTCCTATACCGTGGACATGTCGAACGCGGGGCACCTGCTGCAGACCGTGGCCGACGAGGCCACCGGCACCGCCGAGACGGCTGCGCACGGTCGCGGCCATGCGCAGCGCACGGCCTTCGCCGCTCGCACCAACATCGCCACCGCCGAGGCCCGCACCACCCGCGCGCTCGGCCGCGCGGGCCACGGCCGCCAGGCGGCGGCGCGCCGCCGCGAGGACGTTGCCCGCCAGGACGCCGTGGAAAGCGTCATCCATTTCGCCGAACGCGGCGCGCACGTGTTCGACCACGGTGCCGTGGCGGTGGTCATGTTCACCTCCGGCACCACTGGCCGCTCGAAGGCCGTTCCCCTGACCTGGGACAACCTGTGCGGCTCGGCGGCGGTTTCGAACGCCGCGCTCAACCGCCGCGGCGAGGGCCTGTGGCAGGCAGCGCTGCCCCTGTACCACGTGGGCGGCCTGCAGATGGTGGTGCGCAGCTTCCTGAACGCGAACCCGTTCATCCTCTACGAGCGCTTCGACGCCCGCCGCGTGCTGGCCGACGCCGCCCGTCGTGGCGCCACCCACATCTCGGTGGTCGACAAGATGCTGCAGGACATGCTGGCGGCGCCGAACGCCGATCAGCTGCGCCGCTATGTGTGCATCCTGCTGGGCGGGGGCCCGTTGAACGCGCAGACGCTCGGCAGCGCCCTGGCCGCGCGTGCCCGCGTGTACGCCAGCTACGGCATGACCGAGACGTCCAGCAACATCGCGAACTCCCTGGTGCTGCCCGGTTTCACGGGCGGCATGCAGCTGCTTCCCGGCTATGAGGCGCGCATCGTGGACGCCGGCCCCGACGGGTTCGGCCGCCTTGCCGTGCGCGGCCCCGGGCTGTTCTCCGGCTACCTGAACGCGCGGGCCGCCTACACGGCCGACGGGTTCTTCCTCACCGGCGACACGGCGGCCATCGCGCCCGACGGCAAGCTGTACGTGAAGGAGCGCACCGACGACATGTTCATCTCGGGCGGGGAGAACGTCTACCCCGCCGAGATCCGCGAGAAGCTGCTGCGCGTGCCCGGCGTGGCCGACGCGTACATCTTCGGCGCGCCCGACGAGAAGTGGGGCCGCCGCCCGGTCGGCTTCATCGAGCGCGATGCGGCGTACGACCTGCCCAGGCCCCTGTCGGCCTCCGTCGGCACGAGCGTCGCGGGGCAGCGCGGCCGCACCGTTTCCGACCGAATATTCGCCCAGGAGGCGGCGCGCAGCGTGGCGTCCCAGCTGTCGCGCGTGTACCAGCCCAAGCACCTGTTCGTGCTGGATTCCTTCCCGCGCACGGGCATCGGCAAGGTGGACCGCTCGGCCCTGCGCAAGCTCTACGAGCAGCGCATCGAGGTCAAGCGCGTGAACCTGTACCGCATCCGCCTGCCGTTCCGCAAGCCCTTCGCCACGGCGAAGGGGACGCTGTCGTTCCGCGAATCGCTGCTGGTGGAGGTGGTCGACCATGCCGGTCGCACGGGCCTGGGCGAGTGCGCGGCCTTCCCCACCGACTGGTATCTGCCCGAAACGCTCGACCAGGACCTGCGCATCCTGCAGGAGCAGCTCATCCCCCTGGTGCTGAACACGGTGTTCCTGCACCCCTCCGAGGCCGACGGCCTGCTGGCGGCGTGCCCGGGCGCCGATGCGCTGCCTATGGCGCGCGGGGCCATCGAGCCGGCGCTATGGGACCTGTACGGGAAGATCGTAGGACAGCCGCTGTGGCGGCTCATCGGCGGGCAGGCGCCCGAAGATGGTCGCCCCGCATCGGCGTTGGCAGGGGCCGCCGTGCCCGTAGGCTCGGTGTCGGACACGCTGGCCGCCGTTCAGCGCTGCGTGGATGACGGGTACGCGCGCGTGAAGCTGAAGGTGACGCCGGGTACTGCGCCATTTTGCGTGCAGGCGGTGCGCGAGGCGTTCCCCGACCTGGTCATATCGCTGGACGCGAACCAAAGCTTCACCGAGCGGGACCTTGACGTGCTGCGCGGCCTCGATGCGCTGGGCATCGCCTGGATCGAGGAACCCCTCGATCCGCGGCGCGCGCCGGCAAACGGTCCGCACGACCTGTTCGCGCGCTTGGCACAGCTGCAGCGGCGCATCCAAACGGCGGTGTGCCTGGACGAGTCCATCTTCACCGCAAACGATCTGGCGAAGGCGCTCAAGCATCAGGAGCTGAAGTGCTACGCGCTCAAGATCGGGAAATTCGGCGGCATCCAGCCTGCGCTGCAGTTCGTCCGCATGGCGAACGCGCGCGGCATGAGCGTGTGGATGGGCGGTATGTACGACACCGGCATCTCGCGGCGCGTGCATGCGGCGTTCCAGATGCTGCCCGGCGTGGTCGACGCGGGCGACATCGGCGCCACCTCGCGCTACTTCGACGTCGACGTTACCGACCCGCCGTACACGGTGGAGCGCGGGACGGTCACGCTCGAGCGCCGAGGCCATGAGCACGGTTTGGGCTGCGCGCTCGATCGCTCCGCCTTGTCGCGCGTGCTCATCGACCAGCAGACATACGAATAGCGCTCGCCGTCCCCGGCGGCGTCATGGCGGCCCGAGGCATCGTTCCCCTCGGGTCGTCGCCGTTCCGGCGAACGGTGCTCGCCTTTTCGGGCCGCTGCGTCCTTGACGCGCAGAGCCGCTTCCCACGCGGCCGCGACCTTGGCGCGCGTCGCCCTGCGTCTCCGGCCCGGCTTCGCGCGTGCCCCGCCGTGTGAATCGCCTCACGCAAAACCGCGCATACACCCCAGGCATTATTCATTTGCATCGGAAAATATCCTTTACGAATCCTTTATATAGCCTCGTGTGGGGTATAGTGGTGAGAACTATTTACTCTGACGAGGAGGGTTCGATGAACAACGCTAACGAAGCGGCAGGCGCTTCTATGGCCGCTTCCGGCACGGTGGCAACCGGGTCCGGCGCGCTGCATGATATGGAACATCACGGCAAGCTGGGCATTTTCCGTCTAGTAGCGTCGGTCATCACGCTGATCCTCGGCGCCGGCGTGTTCACGCTGTCCGGCGATCAGGCGGCCCATGGCGCCAGCGGCGCCGCTATCCTCACGGCTTGGGGCATCTCGGCTGTGGGCGTGCTGTGCCTGGTTATGACGTTTTTCGCGCTGTCTCGCCTTAAGCCCCAGCTCAAGGGCGGCATCTACAGCTACGCGGCCGCCGGTTTCGGCGACTTCCTGGGCTTCAACAGCGCCTGGGGCTACTGGATCTCGGCCATCCTGTGCACCGTCAGCTTCTCCGCGCTCCTGTGCGGCGCCTTGTCTTACTTCTTCCCCGTCTTCGGCACGGGCAACAACCTGGCCTCCGTCATCGCGGCCAGCTGCATCATCTGGTTCTACGCGTTCCTGGTCAGCCGCGGCGTGAAGGAGGCGGCGGGCGTCAACCTGATCATCACCATCAGCAAGTTCGTCCCCATTTTCGTCGCGCTCACTGCCATCATCTTCTTCCAGAAGTTCGACGTGAACATCTTCATGGAGAACATGGCGCACGGTTCGGTGGAGGGCATGACGTTCTTCGAGCAGGTCAGCGGCACCATGATGGTCACCATCTGGGTGTTCCTCGGCATCGAGGGCGCCGTGGCCATCTCCGGCCGCGCCAAGAAGGACAGCGACGTGGGCAAGGCCACCGTCATCGCCTTCATCTGCGTGCTCACCATCTATCTGCTGGTCTCCACCCTGTCCATGGGCGTCATGCCGCTCTCCGAGCTGTCCGAGCTGTCCAACCCGGCGCTCGCCGGCGTCATGGAGCGCGCCGTCGGCCCGTGGGGCGCCACGCTCATCAATGGCGGCGTGGTGCTGTCCCTGGTCGGCGCCATGCTCGGCTACACCGTGCTCTCCGCCGAGTGCCCCTACGAGGCGGCCGCTCAGGGCGGTTTCGTGAAGGCGTTCGCCCGTGTGAACAAGAAGGGCGCGCCCATCGTCACGCTGGTCGTCACGAACCTGATCATCGAGGTGTTCCTCGTCATCATGCTATTCTCGGAGAGCACGTACCAGTTCTTCTACGCGCTGTCCGCCGGCATGATCTTGCTGCCGTACCTGCTTTCGGCCGCGTATTTCGCGAAGGTCGCCTTTACCGAGGCCGATTCCTTCAAAGGTAAGCTGGGCGCTCCCGTGCCCGTTTGGCGCGTGTTCGCCGTCCTCGGCGTCATCTACAGCGTGTTCCTTGCATGGGCAAGCGGCGCCGTCGGCGTTACACTCATGTCTATCCTGTATGCTCCTGGCATCTTGCTATATATCAAGGGCAAGAGGGAGCGTAGCCAGCCGTTCTTGGACAACACGCTCGATCGCGTGGTGGCCGCCGTCATCCTCATCGCGGCCATCGTGTCGATCGGCCTGCTGGTCACGGGAACGGTTTCCATTTAGCGCAAGCCGCATGGTATAGGTAGGAATCGGAAGAGGGATAAGACAGTGGAACTGCTTGAAGAGCGCATCAGGCGCGACGGTGTGGTGAAGTCGGAAGGCGTTCTGAAGGTGGACGGTTTTCTGAACCACCAGATGGACATCAACCTGTTCAACGAGATGGGCAAGGAGCTCAAGCGCCTGTTCGCCGACGCGCCCATCAACAAGATCCTCACCATCGAGGCGTCGGGCATCGGCATCGCCGCCGTGGTGGCGCAGCACTTCGATGTGCCGGTGGTGTTCGCGAAGAAAAGCCAGTCCATCAACCTTGATGGCGACGTGTACTCCACGAAGATCCAGTCGTTCACGCATCAGCGCATCTACGACGTCATCGTGTCGAAGAAGTTCCTGAACGCCGACGATCACGTGCTGCTCATCGACGACTTCCTGGCCAACGGTTGCGCCCTGAACGGCCTTATCGACCTGGTCGAGGAAGCTGGCGCTACGGTCGAGGGCATCGGCATCGCCGTGGAGAAGGGCTTCCAGCCCGGCGGCGACGATCTGCGCCGTCGCGGCTACCACCTGGAGTCGCTGGCCATCGTGCAGTCCATGAACCCCGAAACCGGTGAGATCGAATTCCGTCGATGAACCTGCATATGAAGCCCTTCGATCACGACGAGCTGCTCAAACTTGACGGCGACGTCCCGTTCGTCCGTTCCGTGCCGTACGGCATCCAGCATACCCGGGATATGGAGGTCAATGCCGCGGCTTCCCCGGAACCGCAGGACGGCTCCGAAAAGTAACGGTTCCGTAAAACGCGGCCTAACTTTTGGATATAGCGTAAAGGAACCCCGTGTATGCGTGTTCGCATGCCAAAATAGAAGAGCTACCTGATTAGCAAGCCTCCGGCGCGCCGGAGGGCTGGGAGGCGGGCCAAGTGCCCGCTTCTTTGATATGCACCCGACATAAGGAGACCCGCTTTTATGCACATAGGCTTAAGCCTGATTCTTGTCGTTTTGTTCCTGGCTATGAACGCGTTTTTCGTTATCGCCGAATTCGCTTTGGTGCGCGTTCGAAAGTCCCAGCTCGAGCTGGCCGTCGAGCAAGGCAAGAAGGGTGCGAAAAGCGCCATGCACATTGCCGAGAACGTTAACCAGTATCTGTCCGCCTGTCAGCTGGGCATCACGTTGGCGTCGCTGGCATTGGGCTGGTTGGGCGAGCCCGCGTTCTCCGCTCTCATCCGCCCGCTGTTCGAGATGCTGCATCTGCCTGAGGCCTTGGTCAGCGTGGTGGCCGTGGCCATCGGCTACTTCATCATGACCACGCTGCACGTGGTGGTGGGCGAGCTGATCCCCAAGTCGTTCGCCATCTTCGCCACCGAGCGCTACGCGCTGTTCACGGCCGGCCCGCTTATGGCGTTCTACAAGATCACCTATCCCATCATGATCCTGTTCAACGGCATCACCAACGGCGTGGTGCGCCTGACCGGCCACGACCCGGCCAACGAGCGCGAGGTGTACACGGGCGATGAGATCAAGCTGCTCATCGACGAGTCCACGGAAAGCGGCCTGATCGACCCCGAGCAGAACGAGTTCGTGGACAACATCTTCGACCTGGGCGACAAGGACGCCGAGGCCATCATGACCCCGCGAACCGACCTGGTGTGCATCGACCTCGAGGACTCCCTGGAGGAGAACATGGCGCTGGTCACGCGTTACAAGTACACGCGCTACCCCGTGTGCCGCGAGACCAAGGACCGCATCGTGGGCTTCGTGCACGTGAAGGACCTGTACCTCATGCAGAAGGGCTCCACCATCGATGACCTGCCCGTGCGCACCATCGAGGCCGTGCCCGAGAGCATCCCCGTGGCGAAGCTGCTGCAGGTGCTGCAGGAAGGCGCCACGAAGATCGCCGTGGTGGTCGACGAGCACGGTGGCACGGCCGGCATCGTCACCATGACCGACATCATGGAGCAGATCGTGGGCCACGTCGACGATGAGTACCGCCACTCTGACAGCGAGCTGGTGAAGAAGCTCACCGACGACACCATGATGATCGACGGCGGCATGGCCGTGGGCGACTTCGAGGAGCTTATCGGCTTCGCGCCCGAGGACGCCGAGGACTGCGAGACGCTCGGCGGCCTGATCATGGACGTGCTCGACCGTATCCCCTCCGAGGGCGAGAGCCTGACGCTCGAGGGCAAGGAGGCAACGGCGAAGCTGACGGTGGTGCGCATGGACCGCCACCGCATCGATCGCGTGAAGCTGGTGCTCACCCCGAAGCCCAAGCAAGAGGAAGACGAATAACAAGAAGGCCTCCCAACCGGGAGGCCTTCTTGCTTCGTGCGATGTATTCCGTCCGGCGCTTTTGCCGTCGCCTTCCGACGCAGGTTGCTGAGCGCGTTCGCGGAGGGCCGGAACCCGGCGAGCCGACCTGGCAGCTGCGCATCCGCGGCTTCAACCGCGCGTTCGCCCTGCTACTCGACCTTCACGCCGGCGAAGCGCTCGGCGTTGTGCCATAGGATGTTCTCCAGCTCGTCCTCGGTGAACCCGGCGGTGGTAAGCGTGCGGTACTCCTCGGCGGGGTCCCACATGGGGAAGTCGCTGCCGAACATGATGCGGTCGGTGCCCCACATGCGCGTGAGCTCCACCGTGCGGCGCTGCCCCAGGAAGTACTGCGAGCTGGACTCGTCCAGGAACACGCGGTCGTTCATGGCCACCTCGTGCAGGATGTCGTAGCCCACTTCGTAGCGCGACCAGCAGCCGAAATGCGCCGCATCTACCACCAGGTCGGGGAACGTGCGCAGGATGTTCACCAGGCGGCGCGGGTGCGAGTAATCGTAACGGTAGTCGCCCGTGTGGATGACCACGGGAAGCCCCAGCTGCTCGCAGATGGCGTACACCTCCATAAGGCGCGGGTCGTCCATGTCCACCTTCTGCGTGTCGGGGTGCAGCTTGATGCCGCGCAGGCCCAGATCGACGGCGCGCTGCAGCTCGGCTGCGGGGTCCTCGAAGTCCTGCTGCATGGCGGCGAAGCCGATGAATTCGGGGTGCGCTTGGCATTGCTTCGCGATGAAGTCGTTGATGGCGGTGACGGCGTGCGCGGTGGTTGCCACGGAGTGCACGATGAAGTGCGTGATGGGTGCGCGGTCCTTCGCCGCAAGTAGACCGTCGGCGGTGCCATCGCCGAACATGTCAACGTTGTAGAAATCTCCGACGGCCTCCACGGCCTTCGGGGCGATTTTGTCGGGGTAGATATGCGCATGCGCATCGATAACGGCCATAATGCAACTCCTCATCTGAAAACTTCCCCGATTGTACGGCAGCGCAAAGCCACGTTCCCCGGACATTTCGGGAAATCTGCTGGTGGGGAATCATGCTTTTGCTGCAAGTCTACTGCGCATCATATGGACGCTGTCATATAAGTAGATCTTCTGGGCGGTTTTGCAGAAAGAAGGGTCGGATTTGCTCGTCTCTCTCGGACTTCTGGGCGGTTTGAAAGGGCTGTTTTGCTCCGCAAGACGTAAAACCCCAGGTCGCAATCACGCCGAAAACCAGATTTCCGCGAAATCGCCTGCAAAACCGCCCAGAAGTTTGGAAGGTGCAACCCTGAACGCACGCAGGGGGCGCGGCTGGTGCCGCGCCCCCTGCGCTTGCGGGCCGCGCTCCTGTGCAAAGCCCGCTCATGTCCGATTGCGGCCTAGTTCAGGCCGTACTCTGCCAGAAGCGCCTGGCCGCCTATGGTGGTGGGGGCGGCGTCGCCGGCCTCGCTCAGGAAGCAGGACGGGCGCACGATGGCCATGCGCTTGCCGTTCTCGCTCTTCACGCGCATCACCTGCATCTTCGTGCGCTCGGCCAGCTCCAGCTCGGCCTTGCTGAAGTGCGACAGCACCAGCAGGTGCTTGGCCTTCGCCACGCCGCCCATGAAGTCGCGGCGCTCGGAGTCCATGATGCGGTTGCGCTCGCCGTCGGTGCTGATCACCTCGAAGGCGTTGCGCTGCGGGAAGAAGCCGTCGATGCAGCCGACCACGAACATGTTGTCGTACTCGGTGCCGCACAGGTTCTGCGGCAGGCAGATGTGCACGACGTGCGGGTCCTCGGTCCACACCGGGTCGGAGATGGCGGCCTGCTCGAGCTCGAGCAGGGTCTTCGCCGTCTCGTCGCCCGCCATGTCGGCGGCGACGGCCTCGAACTCGCTGATGCCCTCGGCGCCGATGGCCTTCATGAGGCCGAAGCCGCGGCGCGTGGCGTTCTTCTCAAGGAAGTCCTGGCCGGAGCGCCATTTCTCGGCCAGCGTGCGGGCGCGCAGGAACGGCTCCTTCGCGCCGAAACCGGCATTGCCCACCTGCTGGAGCGCCTGGTACAGCGTAAGGCCCTCGGCCTCGGCGAAGTCCTGCAGGCCCATCCAGGCGTCGGAGTTCGTCAGCGCGTTGTCGAAGCCGCACCAGCTGCGCCACGCGATCATGTCGGTGGGGTCGGCCAGCAGCCCCAGCTTCGTGTACGCCACGAGCGCGCGGGAGCGCGTGGAGTCGCGCGGGTCGCCCGCAAGCGTGCCGGCGGCGCCGGCGGCCGACACGTTGAAGCCGCGGCGGCGCAGCATCTTCTCCACCATCACGGCCCAGCGGCGGTTGGGAACGACCACGCAGGTGTTGGCCTCGCGCGCGTCCTCCTGGCCGTCCAGCAGCTTGCGCAGGTACTTCGTCAGGCCGTTGAGCTCGTCCTCGGGCGTGTTCCACTTGATGGACTGGACGCCTTGCGGCAGGCCCTCGGCCCCGGCGCCGCGCTCGATGGGCGTGACGCTGCCGGCGATGTAGGCGCTATCCATGTCGCCCTCGGTGCACAGCGCATCGGCCAGCGCGATGACCTGCGGGTTTCCGAACGCGCCCTGCAGGTGGAACACCTCCACGTCGCGGCGCACGGCCTCGAACTTCAGGAATCCCTCTACGTAGGGGTGGTTGCCGCGCTTGGACATCATCTGGTTGGGGTTGCCCGTCACCATGATCTGCTTGTCGGCCAGTAGGCACAGCACCGTCTGCTCGGCGTGGGAGAAGTTCTGGAAGTCGTCGGCCAGCACATAGGCGAAGCTGCCGCGAGCACCCTCGCCGGCATCGCTTTTCAGGAAGTCGGCGGCCAGCATGGGGACCTCGCCGGCCAGCATGGCGCCGCGCAGCTTCAGAATGCGCGTGGCGTAGGCGAGCAGATTGTCCGCGGCGGTGCCGGCGTTCCATTCCTCGCGCGGCTCGTAGCCGGCCATCTTGCGGTCCAGGAAGCCCAGCATGCTGCGCAGCTTGCGCGGATGCTCGCCGATGGTCTTCAAATCCTCCAGGAAGAAGTTGTACTCCGCGCTGTTCAGGATGCGCGGCACGCGGCCGGTGGCCTCGCGGGCGGCGGGCTCGTCGAGCACCGACACGGCGGCGTCGAGTGCGGTGCTCACGCGCACCGACAGGGCGGCGCCGACGAGGTTTGCGGGAAGGGCGCGGCGCAGACGCTTGCGGAAGGCCTGCGCGGCGAAGTTGTTAGTGACCGCTACCAAGATGGATGCGGGAGCTTCCCCGTTCTGGATAAGGTGCGCGCAGCGCGCCACGAGCGCCTGCGTCTTGCCGCTGCGCTCGGCGCCCTCGACCTTGGCGAGGCGCCCATCGAATGCGGCGATGGTATCTATCATGTGAAACTCCCTTCGGTAGCGGCTATCTGGGGCCCCGTCGCCTGCGCGTAGCACGCGGCGGGGCGGTTTTCAAAAGGTGGCGAAGGCGTTGCCGCGCACGCGGCGCCTTCAGGGGAGCGCGGCGGTTCGGCGCTGGGGCGCGCTCGCGGGCCCCGCAAGGCCCTTAGGCCTGGAACACCTTGCTCGTGCCGTCAGTATACTCCACGGTCCACGTGCGGTACGTCGGCGTGAACGTAGGCTCATCAAGTTCGAACACAAGCTCCGGCGGCTCCATGCCGCCGCCGTCGACGGCGCCTTCGCCCGCAGCGGCGCGCGCGTCGGCCTCCACTAGCTCGGGCGACTCCAGGAACGCCTCGGCCGCGGCCTTTTCGGCGGCGACGCGTTCGGCTTCGGCAGCTGCCTCGGCCTCGGCGGCGGCTGCCTCCTCGGCGGCCTTGCGCTCGGCGAATGCGACGGCGCCGGCTTCCACCTGCGCGGCCCAATCCTCGTCGGAGGGCATGCTCACGCGGGCGATCGAGCCGGCATCGCCCAGCTTGCCCTCATTGTAGGCGTCGCGCACGAGCGAGAGCATGTCGGCGGCGTCCTCGGCGATGCCGCTCACGTCGTCCATATGCAGGCGCACGGGCAGCGTGCCGTTCTGCAGGTCCACCTCAAGCCACGTGAACGCAAGCTCGCTCCCGTCTTCCATTTCCTTCTGGCGCTTGTTGTAGATGAGCGCCTGGTTGCCAAGCTTGCGGAACTGGTTGCGGAACCAATCGCGCATCACGTCGTTCCACAGCTCGTTGGAGCCTTCCTCGCCGGCCGCCAGGTACTGGCGCGTGCCCAGCTTCACCAACATGCGCATGGTGTTCTCCACCGGGGCGTCCTCGCCCGCGGCGGCGTGCGTGCGCACCAGCGTCGACCCCACGTAGGCGTAGCTGCGGCCGATCTCCAGGCGCAGATCCTCGGAATCCACGCGCTCGTCCAGGTCCAATATCAGCGTCATCGAAGGCCTTGGTTTTGCCATGTCCTGTACCCCTAACTCTTCGTTCGGCGAATGCCCGGCGGGCTACCCGAATCGGGCCCGCCCCAGGTCATCCGCCTGTGTCCTCTTCGCTAAGCAAAGTATAAATGCCCTGTTCAGCGCAAAATCATCCCGCAAGGATGATATGCGCGCGCTCATACAATCCCACCCTTATGATTCCCGTCCGGCGCACCGCCGTACCATCGGATCATCGCATTGGGAACGCCGCGCCGTAGCCGCATCCGGCCCGGCCGCCACCTCCTCCCTCCCTTCCCCCTTGCAGGCGGAGGCAGGGTGCCGGCACGGCGCCGCGTTCCCAATGCGGGAGACGAAGGAGAAACGAATCAGAAAAGGAGAGGAGGGGCATATGGCGAAACTTTCTTTGACTCGCCGCAGCTTCCTGAAGGCGTCCGCTATGGCGGGTGCTGCCGCAACCGTGGGGTTCGCAGCAGCGCCGTCCGCGGCTCTGGCCGAGGGTGCTGATCCGACGGCCGGTGAAGTGAAGCGCATCCGTTCTTGCTGCCGCGCTTGCGGTAAAGTTGAGTGCGGTACGTGGGTTACCGTCCAGGACAACAAGGTGATCAAGGTTGAGGGCGACGAATCCAACGCTCACAGCCGCGGCCACTGCTGCGCGAAGTCTCAATCGTCGATGCTCGCACTGTACCATCCCGATCGTTTGCGCTACTGCTTGAAGCGCACGAAACCCAAGGGCGAGGACGATCCCGGTTGGGTCCGCATTTCCCTGGCCGACGCCTTTGACGAGGCTGGCGCCAAGTTCAACGAGATCGTCTCCAAGTACGGCGGCGAAGCCAACTTCGCCATGGGCGGCACGTCCCGCGTGTGGGCGCAGCCCCCGTACGGCACCCTGAAGTCCATCTTCCCGACCCCGAACGCCCACCTGGCGTACGAGATCTGCAAGGGCCCGCGCCACTTTGCCGGTATCCTGACCGACGAAATCGGTTCGCCCTGGATGGAAGTCGAGCAGGGTCCGCTCGTGTACGTGCAGTGGGGCACCGCAGCTGAGTATTCCAACTACGACTCCACGAACCGTACCGTTGTAGACTGCAGCCAGCGCGCTTACAAGCATATATTGGTTGACCCGCGCATGACGCCGCTGGGAAAGGAAGCCGACCTGTGGCTGCCGCTGCGTGTTGGTACCGACCTGTGCTTGTCGCTGACGTGGCTCAAGTGGATTCTGGACAACGAAGCTTACGACGATCTGTTCGTTCGCCGTTGGACCAACGCCCCGTTCCTGTGGAATCCTGAGAAGGACGGCCGCACGAAGAAGGGCTGGTTCCAGGAGATGAACGGCGGCATCGACATGGAGTCCCGTATCCTGACCGAGGCCGACGTTGACCGCGAATGGATCAGCCAGTGGTGGGAGCCGGCGCCGGAGCAGTACAGCTACCGCCGCTTTATCTGCTGGGATGAGAACAACAACAAGCCGACCTACTGGGACGCCGAGGCCTGCCAGTGGGAGGGCGAGAAGCACAAGATCCCGACCACCGGTACGTGGATCGAGCACCCCTACAAGCCCATCATCGCCGACGCGTGGCTGCCCGACCCGTCGCACTTCGCCGACCCGGCCGACCCCACGTACGACGCGTACTGGAACGAGGGCAACGAGGGCGGCAAGAAGTCCAACCCCATGGGTCTGCCGAAGAACCCCGCGCTGTTCCCCGGCGGCGTTGACATCAAGCTGAAGAACGGCACCACCATCAAGGCCGGCACCGTTTGGGAAGCTTTCTCCGACAGCCTTTCCGAGTACACGCCCGAGTACTGCGAGAGCGTGACCGAGGTTCCGGCTGAGAAGGTTGTCGAGGCCGTGAAGATCTACACCACGCGCCTGAACCCGCTGCATGGCAACGGCGGCATCCACTATCAGCTGGCTCCCGACCAAACGGGCCACGCGGTGCAGAACTCCCGCGCCCTGCAGATCATCGCCTGCATCACCGGCAACTCCGACGAGCCCGCCGGCAACCGCGGTTCTTCCAAGGCCGAGGTCGACGGCTGCTGCGGCCGCGCGAACATGCTGGTCACCGACCACGAGCCGCGCGACTGGGGCATCCGCGACGGTATTGGCACCATGGAGCTGGGCAACACCCCGCGCGACCTGTCCATCGAGGACCAGATCCCGCTGATCCAGAACTTTGTGCAGTACCTCATCGACGAGAAGTCCCCGCTGGCCGAGCGCTACGGTAACCATGTGCCCACGCACGACGAGGCGCACTGGATTGCAGAGCGCAAGGGCGGCGCGTACAAGAGCTCGCGTTCCTGGCCTGGTCTGAAGACCTCGTTCCAGAGCAACGAGAAGCAGATTTCCGCTGAGCGCTTCCCGCTGCTGCGCTACTGGAACCGCTGGGCTGACTCCGCAACCATTTGGGACTCCATCAACGGCATCGACACCCCGTACCAGATTCACGGCGGCGTGTGCATGTCCGGCGACTTCATGAACGAGTCCAACCTGCTTGAGGCTTGGGAAGCACTGACTCGCCTGGACTTCTGGCTGGACTTCAACCTGTGGAGCTGCCCGAACAACGGCTGCGCCGACATCGTCATCCCCGTCCTGCACTGGCTCGAGGTCAACACCGGCCGCGTGTCCCAGGGCGCCGGCGGTCTGTTCGGTGCTGGTCAGCGTGCTGTCGAGCCTATGGGCGACTGCATCTACGACCCGGTTGCCGTTATCTGCCTGTACAAGGCTATGGGCGTGGTGTGGAACAACCGCGACCCCGAGTACGACGAGTGGAACAACCTGGACTACAACAACTTCGTGCAAATGGGCGGCAACGTCACGTACGAAGAGCAGGAGTACCGCGTGCTCAAGGACGCCACCGACTGGTGGAAGACCGAAGAGTTCCCGGACGGCCCCGACTTCCCGCAGTACGCTGCGAAGTTCCAGAAGGAAGGCTGGTTCGACTGCCGCAAGTGGCATCCCGAGCGTTGGGGCACGTATCGCCGCTGGGAGATGGGCTACCGTCGTCAGCAGGGTGGTTACAACCTGTACGCCGCCGTCGACGAGAAGTGCGCGTTCATGACCCCGACCGCCAAGGTCGAGATCTGGTCCACCATCGCCGAGACGTACATCCCCGACAGCACGAAGACCTTCGCGGAAACCTGCAGCCCGGACCGCGCCGCCTACGACGGCAAGATCCCGGATATCGACAAGTTCCCGCACTGGTTCGAGCCGAAGAACTCCAAGGTGGAAGCTCCGCGCTACTACCACAAGGACCAGGCCGACCAGATCAAGACGAGTGACTCCTACATCAATGACAACTACAAGGGCGATCATTTGATGGAAGAGTACAGGGAGAACCTGCAGAAGTACGGCGACGACCACGCGTTCATCATGACCACTGGTTCCCGCCAGCCTGTGTACTTCCACTCCGAGCATCGTCAGCTGCCGTGGTGCCGCGAGCTGTGGCCGTCCCCGCGTGTTGAGATCAACCCGAAGGACGCTGCTCGCATGAACATCGAGCAGGGCGATTGGGTCTGGATCCGCACTCCGTGGGGCGCTGTCCGCGAGGTTGCCGACCTGTACTACGGCATCAAGGAAGGCACCATCAACGCGAACCACGCCTGGTGGTACCCCGAGATGGACACCGCAAGCCACGGCTTCGAGCTGGTCGGCATCAACTGCTGCATGGACAAGTACGCCCAGTGCTGGGTGTGCGGCGCCTCGCAGCTGCGCGGCATCCCTGCGCTGATCTATAAGGCGACGGCGGAGAACTCCCCGTTCAAGAACCCGGTGCCGTGCGACCCGCAGGGCAACCCCGCCATCACGAACGCCAACGACCCGCGTCTGAAGGAATGGCTGTCCAACGACCCGCGTCTGGCCGACGCCAAGGTGGAGCTGACGTTCGCCAACATGGATGCGAAGGGCTGCAACCCGTCCATCCAGTCCCCGGAGGCTCTGGCCACCGGCAAGCTGCCCAAGGGCGAGCGCGGAAGCGATGTCCTCGGCCAGTACAGCAACAAAGGCCAGCTGAGCGACAAGCTCGGTTCCTACAAATAAGGAAAGGAGGTAACAACCCATGGCAAATTACGCGATTATCACCGACCTGAACCGTTGCACCGGCTGCCTGGCCTGCACGGTCGCCTGCAAGGCGATCAACGGCGTCGACGTCGGCAACTTCTGGATCAAGACGCTGCGCATCGGTCCGCACCCCATCGAGGGCGGCTCGGGTGATTACCCGGACGTGGAGATGTACTTCCTTCCAGTCCAGTGCCAGCACTGCAAGAACCCCGAGTGCGTGCGCGTGTGCCCGACCGGCGCATCCCACATTCGCGAGGACGGCACCGTGCAGATCGACAAGTCCAAGTGCATCGGCTGCCGCTTCTGCGCCCTGGCCTGCCCGTACGGCGTGCGTTACCTCAACGAGGAGGAGCGCGTCGTCGAGAAGTGCACCATGTGCGAGCAGCGCATCAGCCAAGGCGAGCTGCCGCAGTGCGTGGCCCAGTGCGGCGCCCGCGCCCGCTTCTTCGGCGACCTTGACAAGGGCGTCGACAACTTCGAGGGCCCGGCGCATCCTGACAGCCCCGGCTGCCAGTACGACGAGATGACCAAGACCCGCGTCAAGCTCAAGGACTACGTCGAGGCGTACAAGGAAAGCGATATCCATCATCTCAAGGACGCAGGCAACAAGCCCAAGCTGATGTACCTGCTCCGCGAGGGCCGAAAGTGGAGGGAGTAGACTCATGAATCCGGAATGGCCTCTAATCCTCTTCACCTTCTTCCTGTGCCTGTCCGGCGGCATCTTGGGCGCACAGGGCCTGCTCACCGTGCTCGGCAAGGGCAAGAAGATGCAGAACGCGGCGCTCATCGCCGCGCTGGCGACGCTCGTCATCGGCGGCATCTGCGTGTTCATGCACCTGCAGCATTGGGAGCGCATCTTCAACGCGTTCGGCGCGCTGCTCGCCGGTAACGGCTACGGCGTGTCCGGCATCACCCTTGAGCTGTGGGGCTGCGTCGTGGAGTTCATCGCCATCGTGCTGTTCTTCCTGTTCGCCCGCCGCTCCGAGGACGGCACCGCCCCGAAGTGGGCCGGCGTCCTGGCCATCGTCGTGGGCCTGGCGCTTCCCATGGTCACCGGCGACTCCTACCTGATGCCGTCGCTGCCCACCTGGGATAACCCGCTCCTGATCGTGTACTACCTGACGAACACGGTCTTCATGGGCGGCCTGGCCGCACTCGTGATCGCCGGCGCCACCGGCGACGTCGAGGCCCGCGACTTCATGGTCAAGACCGCCCTGGTCGGCGCCGTGGCGCAGCTGGTCGTCGTGCTGGTGTACGCGATCATGATCAACGGCTCCGCCGGCACGTACTCAGCCGACATCGCGTACTACTTCGACCCGACGCTGCCCGACGTGCCCATGGTCGACCGCGCCGCCGTCGTCGGCAGCCTGCTGGCAGGCTCCAACGCCGTGATGTTCTGGCTGGGCGCCGTCATCGTCGGCATCGTCGCCCCGGCCGCCATCCTGTGGTTCGGCAAGGCGCAGGAAGGCAAGCAGCTGGCCATCTACGCCGGCGGTGCAGGCGTGTGCTGCATCATCGGCGGCATCATCTGGCGCGTGCTCCTGTACTCGGCAGCGATGCACATCTTCGCCCTGTTCTAGGAAACGAAGGCGCAAGGCCGGTTCTGGTCGGCCGGCCTTGCGGGCGAGTTGGCGGGAAAACGCCAGCTCGCAAGCTGAAAAGGCGTGTTGGAGGGGGCTTACCTGAACGCCCCGCTTTCGGCAACGGAAGCCCCCTCATATACGCGTTTTCGCAAAGCCCCGACCGGGGCTTTCACGCATAGGAAGAGGAAACGGAAAGACACGGAGAGGGGTCTTCATGAGCGAAGAGAAGAAGGAGGGCGCGCAGCCCGCCGTGGCGAAGGACGTCGGCGCGGCCGATGCGGTGCCCGCGCAACCTGCCGCGACCGATGCGGCGCCCGCGCAGCCTGCTGCGAAGAGGGCGAAGGAGCCGATGAACGTTTCGCGCCGCTCGCTGCTCATCGGCGTGGGCAGCACGGCTGCGCTGCTTGGTTTGGGCGCCCTGCGCTATGCCGGCCACGTGCCGCTGAACCGTCCGCCGGGAGGTCAGGACGAGGCGCACTTGGTCAGCGCCTGCATCCGCTGCGAGAAATGCTACGAGGCGTGCCCGCGTCACGTCATCAAGCCGGCCAAGATCGAGGACGGCCTTCTGGGGATGCGCAGCCCGCAGCTGGACTTCAGCGCCGATTACTGCGACTTCTGCGCCGAGGAGAACGGCGGGGTGCCGCTGTGCGTGGCATCGTGCCCCACCGAGGCACTGCAGCTTCCCGCCGGCGCCGATGCGAACAACACCATCATCGGCCTGGCCGAGATCGATCCCAAGACGTGCCTGGCGTTCCGCGACACGGGTTGCCATTTCTGCTTCGACGCCTGCCGCGATGCCGGGTACGACGCCATTCAGCTCGATGGCAACGGCTACAGCCCGCGCCCGTACGTGATCGAGGACAAGTGCGTCGGCTGCGGCGCCTGCGAGAGCGTGTGCGTGTCGCTGCAGCAAGGCTCCATCGTCGCGGGAGCCACCGAGCGCGCCATCGTCGTCCGTCCTGCGTCCTCGCTGTAAGGGGGTTGTCATGAAATTGAGCAAGATCCGCACCATCGTGGCGGCCGCCGTATTCTGCATCCTGGCTGTGTGCCTGATCGCGGGCATCAACATGGGCACGTTGTCCGGTTTCGGCCCGGGCTCGTTCGGCGCGTTGTGCCCGCTTGGCGCGATCACCACCATGCTGGCGACCAAGACCTTGGTCCCGCGCGCCGTGTTCAGCATCGTCATCATGGCGCTGCTGGTGTTCCTGTTCGGCCGCGCGTTCTGCGGCTGGATCTGCCCCGTACCCGTGCTGGGCAAGCTGCGCGCGTTCTTCCGTTCGCCGAAGAAGCGCCGCGAGCTTGAGCAGGCGAAACGCGACGAGGCGCTCGATATCGCCAAGTTCGAGCTGGGCTGCGGCGGGAAGGGCGGCTGCGAAAGCTGCAGCGCCTGCAAGCAGCAGCGCGCCAAGCTGGATTCGCGCCATTACGTGCTCGGCGGCGCGCTGCTGTCCACGGCCATCTTCGGCTTCCCGGTGTTTTGCCTGGTGTGCCCCATCGGCCTGACCTTCGCCACGGTGCTGGTGTTCTGGCGCCTGTTCGCCAACGCGGACATGACCGTGGCCGTGGTCCTCATCCCGTTGATGCTGATCATCGAGCTGGTGTTCCTGCGCAAATGGTGCACGCGCTTCTGTCCCATGGCCGGCCTCATGAACCTGATGGGTCGCTTCAGCCGCACGTTCAAGCCCGTCATCGACGACGCGAAGTGCCTGGAGACGTCGAAGGGCACGCCGTGCAGCCGCTGCGCCATGGTGTGCGAGGCCGACATCAACCTGCGCCATCCTGACTACGGCGAGCGCACGCTAGCGGACTGCACGCGCTGCAACGCCTGCGTGGACGCTTGCCCGGCAAACGCCATCGCCATGCCGGTGGTCGCCAAGCGCGGGCAGGCCGTGAAGCTGGCCCCGAACGAGAGATAACCATTCCGAAAGGCAAGCGTCCCTTGTGCATCCTCTTCGCGCCAAGGGGCGCTCTGCCGATCGCCGCGCGTTGGGCGCCCCTCCCTCCAACCTGCGGTGATACCCGCCCCGGGCTTTCCCATCGGCCCGGGGCGGTTCTCATAGATCGTGTTTCGGGTCCCTTTCCCCGGTACGCGCCATCCGCCCCGGACTCTCCCCATCGGCCCGGGGCGGTTTTGTCTGGCTGCGTGTTGGGAGCCCCCGCTCCGCCGCGCGCCATCCGCCCCGGGCCCTCGCTGGCGCCGGGGCGGTTTTCTTTGTGGGGAAAGCCCGCGGCGAAGCGGGGATGTGGCTAGAATACGTTGCGTACCACGGGTAAGCGTGCT
The DNA here is from genome assembly GCF_934636665.1 of uncultured Senegalimassilia sp. Taxonomy (GTDB): domain Bacteria; phylum Actinomycetota; class Coriobacteriia; order Coriobacteriales; family Eggerthellaceae; genus Senegalimassilia. The sequence goes on along the minus strand of NZ_CAKUAT010000005.1, from coordinate 30,086 downwards.
CAAGCCGTGCATTCGCGCTTCCGCGCCGCACGCGCCAGTTTGCCGGGGGTTCCAGAACACAATCGATAAGCAGGGGTTTTGCCCGCGCGGGCCTTTGGGTTTTGCGCGCGCTCCGGGCGGGGGTTTCGTTTGCCGCCGCCCGCCTTCGCAGCCCGCTTCCCGCGCAAGCGGGCAGCGCCGGCTGCGCCTTACGCCCTTTGCGTCGATTGTCCGGTCAACGAGTGCGAAAGGATGCGGGATGCAAGGAAAAGCATTGGTTGCGCTGCTGGTCGTTCTATACGCCAGCGCGTTTTTGGCGGGGTTCAACGAGAATCTGGTGAATATGGCGCTCATGTCCATCATGGGCGAGTACGGCGTCGACTCGGTTGCGGCGCAATGGCTGGTCACGGGCTATATGATCGTGGCGACCATCGTGGTCATGTGCATGGCGTTCATGTACCGCCGCTTCAAGCTGCGCCCCCTGTATTTCGCCGCCGCGGCGTTCACGCTGGTCGGCTCGATCATGGGCTTGTTCGCCACAAGCTTCGAGCTGCTCATGGCGGCGCGTCTGGTGCAGGCCGCGGGCTCGGGCATCTTCATCCCGCTTATGATGAACACGGTGCTGGTGGTCGCGCCGAAGCACAAGCTGGGGACGTTCCTGTCCATCGGCGGCTGCATGATCACGTTCGGCCCCGCTCTGGCTCCGACGGTGTGCGGCGCGCTTGTCACCTCGTTCGGCTGGCATAGCGTGTTCGCGGTGCCCCTTGCCGCTATGGCGGTGCTTGCCTTGGCGGCTCTGTTCGCGGTCAAGAACATGGGCTTCTCCCCTGCTCACCTGGACATTCCGTCGACGGTGCTCTCGGCGGTGTTCCTGTGCGCGCTGAGCCTGGGCCTTGTCGAGCTGACCATCGACGTCGCGCTTGCGGTCGGATCGCTTGCGGTGGCGGTGGTCACGGCGGTGCTGTTCGTGCTGCGCCAACTGCGCTGCGAGCACCCGCTCATCGACCTGACGCCCATGAAGAGCCGCGCGTTCTGGCCATCGGTGGTGCTGACCACCATCGCCATGATGGGCAGCTTCAGCATGAGCGTGCTGCTGCCGCTGTACCTGGAAGGCGGCACGGGCCTGACGGCGTTCGCGGCCGGTTTGCTGATGCTGGTCCCGGTGTTGGCGAACGCGGGCACTACGCTATTGGGCGGCCGCATCATGGACGCGCGCGGCGAGTGGCCGCTGCTTCCGGCGGGTTTTGCGGCCATCGCCGTGGGCTTCGTCGTGATGGCGGCGTTGGCCCCCACGTTGTCGCTGCCGGCGGCGTTTGTCGCGGCGTTGCTGATCATGGGCGGCACCGGCTTCATCTTCTCGCCCTCGCAGACGGCGGGCTTGCGCACCCTGTCTCAGGAAATGAATCCATTCGGAGTCGCCATCTCCACCACGTTCGTGCAGATCGCGGCCTGTATCGGCCCTTCGCTGTACACGGGCATCATGTCCACCGCCCAGGCGGGCGCCTTGGCGGCGGGCGTCGATGAGGCGCTTGCGACCGCGCAAGGCTTCTCGATCGCCATGGTGGTTGCCGCGTGCATCGCCGCGGCAGGTTGTGCACTCGCGCTGGTTTATTCGCGTGCCGCGGTGAAACGCGATGCGAAACGCGCACGAAGCATGTAAAATAGACGTAAGCGAATCTGCGGCGCGCCTTCACGGGCGCGCCGCTTTAGCGTTAACACACGAAGAGAAACGAGCGCAACCCATGGCTATCACCGGCAAGCAGGTCCGTCAGCTGCGCAGCATGGCGAACAACTTGAAGCCCACCGTTATCGTCGGCAAGGAAGGCGTCACCGCCAACATCCTCAAGCAGGTCAACGAGGGTCTTGAGGCCCACGAGCTCATCAAGGTCAGCGTGCTGTGCGAAACGGGCAGCCAGGCCGCCGAGGCCGGCCGCGAGATCGCCGATCAGGCCGAGGCCGAGCTGGTGCAGGTCATCGGCAAGCGCGTGGTGCTCTATCGCGAGACCACCCGCGACGACATCGAGAAGATCCAGCTGGTCAAGTAAGCAAGCGAGCTTCCCAGCATAGTTGCGCGGCTTAAGGCCGCGTGAAGCAGATCGGGCCCCGGCAAACGCCGGGGCCCGATTGCGTTCAGGGGGTGCGGCTGCCTACTTCAGGCACCTGCAGAGCCATTGGTTGCCGGTGTTGGCGGCGTGGGGGCAGCCGATACAGGTGGGCTCATCGCATAGCTGCGCGCTTTCGGGCGCGCCGCAGAAATCTTGCAGGTCAAGCGCGGGGTTGGCGACCTCGGGTTGCGCCCCGATGGTGATGCCTTCCGGCGCGCCCTCTTTCGCTTCGTTCTCTCCCGCTCCCGCGTCCGCCAGCTGCATTGCGCGCACCACCATGCTGGCGAACTGGCGCATGCCCAGATTTGTGGGGTGCGTGCCCTCGAGCGAGTCGTAGTCGCGACCGAACGCGCGCACGTCGGCGACGCGGCAGCCTTCGGCTACGGCCGCTTCGCGGATGGCGGCGTTGTATTCGTCCAGGTGATGGCCGCGCAGACGGTAGCAGAACTCGGGATGGTCGACGCCGTGCGTGCGTCCGGGCAGCAGCGTGATGCAATACACCGCAGTTTTAGGCGCCGCCGTGCGGATGTTGCGCAGCATGGTGCGGTACGCCGCGCCGAAACGCTCCACGGCGTCGGCGGGCGCGGCACCGGCTACCTGCTCGGGAACGCTTGCCGGGTCGATGCAGCGCGGCATGGCGTGGCTGTGGCCGGCGGCCTGCGCCTCGGCGCCGCCCCAGCCGTAGTCGTTGATGCCGATGAACACGAGCACCGCATCGGGCACTTGGCCGTAGGGGCCCAGCAGGGCCGCTGCGCGTTCGGGGCTGCTGGCGGCGGGGAAGCCCGCGCCCTCGACCATGCTGCCTGACCAGGCGCTATCGGCAAGTACGGTGCCGCCGAGCGCGCGCACCGCGTGCGACCACCAGGTATCCTCGGGGCGCAGCACGCCGGATCGCTCCAAGCGCTCGTCGTTATAGAACAGTGTGTAGCCATCGGGCACGCACCCCTCGAAGGTGCTGATGGAATCGCCCATGATGGAGAACGTTTTCGCGGGCATGCCCGACCGCCTTCCTTGCGTTATCCGTTTTGCGCCCTGGCGTCGTGCGTCGGGGCCGCTTTTGTCCAGTAGCACATGGTAGCAAAACCTCGCGTGCGGTCTGTTAACAGTCTGTGTAGGATCGAATCTTAGACTGGCTCCTTCGGCCTTTCGCCCATGCCGCCTTCGCTCTCGGAATAACCCCAGGTAAACCGCATAATAACTTGTGTGAAACCAGTGAATGCCGGAGATTGTCCCATTGACGTTGTACGCAAAACGTTGTACAATAATATGAACCACGCACTCACACAAGTTGCGCCGGCGGAGCCCGGCGTAACGCTGGTAAACGCTGCGGGAAACAATGGCCGGCCAAGCGGCCGTCCGCCCGTTTCCCCGTGCAGCGAAGCGGGACGATCGGAGGTTGCGATGGGCGAGGCAATGGTCACCGGCCGCATGGCGCCCGGCAAGAAGCGCCGCGGCGGCCTTGTGCTGCAGCGGGAAGGCCTCACGGCCTCCCAGGCCATCAACCGCATGTACGACAAGCTCATCGAGAACGGCGACGCGTCGTTTCTCACGGGCATCGTGGCGGCGGAGGACGAAGCGGCCTGGGATAACGCCGTGGAGTTCGTCGATTCCCTCTCCGAACCCGTATCCGACGGCGCATCCGACGCCGCCGATGAAGCGTCCTCGGCGCTGGTCGACCGCGCCTTCGAGCACGGCGACCTGCCGGCCGACGGCCCGGACCTTGCGGCCATCGCCCGCGCTGCGCGATTCTCCTCGCGGGGGGTGATCTAGCATGCCTCAGGCCCGTGTCCTGCTTGGTACCGAAGTCGTCATGGACTTCATGAACGAGCGCCAACCGTTCTACCAGCAAACGCGTATGCTCATGGTCGCCGGCCGCGTCGGCGAGTTCGACCTGTGGGTCACCGCCCCGCAGGTGGTCGACCTCGTCTACCTGCTCTCCGAAGGCGGCAAGCCCGAGCTGCTGCCGCGCGCCATGGAACGCATCCGCGGTCTGCGCACCTTCGTGCAGGTGGCGGACCTCACCGCGGCCAACGTCGACCGCATGCTGGCCTCGTCGGGGCAAAACCCCGAAGGCCAGCTCATGGTCAACGCCGCCATCGATCTGCGGGCGGACTTCCTGCTCACGCATGATCCCGACAGTTTGGAAAACGGCCTGGTCAAGGTCACGAACGTGCCGGGTATGTTCGAGTGGCTGTGCGAGAACCGCGATCTGGACTACACTCAAATCGAGATTTAGCGAAGCCTTCCCGCTGTCACCTTCCTGTCACTTGACACTCCCAAGCGCCAGACTACAATCGAAATTAGCACTCAAGCTGTGAGACTGCTAACGCGCCCCGCACCTGCGGGGCGTTTCATTCGCCGGGGCATGCACGGCCCGGCGCTCCGCCTGCGGGCGGGCGCTGCGAGCCGGCATCGCCGCAGGTGAGCGAAGCGCCTCCGCGCTGCGCGGCCGGTCCCGCAGCACCGAAGCACGAACGGAAAGGAAGCGCCGCACCTATGCGCAAGTTCAAGACAGAGAGCAAGAAGCTGCTCGACCTGATGATCAACTCCATCTACACCAACCGCGAGATCTTCCTGCGCGAGCTCATCTCCAACGCGTCGGACGCCGTCGACAAGCTGTACTTCAAAAGCCTCACCGACTCCAGCATCCAGCTGACGAAGGACCAGCTCGGCATCGACGTCGCCTTCGATAAGGACGCCCGCACCATCACCGTGTCCGACAACGGCATCGGCATGACGCAGGAGGACCTGGACCGCAACCTGGGCACCATCGCCCATTCCGACTCCATGGCCTTCAAGCAGGAGAACGCCGAGCAGCAGGGCGACGACGTCGACATCATCGGTCAGTTCGGCGTGGGCTTCTACAGCGCGTTCATGGTGGCCAAGTCCGTGCGCGTGGTGTCGAAGGCCTACGGCAGCGACCAGGCCTGGGCCTGGGAATCCGACGGCATCGAGGGCTACACCATCGAGGAGGCCCAGCGCGAGGGCAACGGCACCGACATCATCCTCACGCTCAAGGACAACACCGACGAGGAGAACTTCGACCAGTTCCTCAGCGAGTACGGCCTGAAGGACCTCATCAAGCGCTACAGCAACTACGTGCGCTACCCCGTGCGCATGGAGGTTTCGAAGTCCCGCCAGAAGCCCAAGCCCGAGGACGCCGGCGACGACTACAAGCCCGAGTACGAGCAGTACACCGAGGTCGAGACCATCAACTCCATGGTGCCGATCTGGAAGCGCAGCAAGTCCGATGTACAACAGGAAGAGTACAACGAGTTCTACAAGCAGACCTTCCACGACTTCACCGACCCGGCCGCCACGTTCTCCATCCACGCCGAGGGCGCGCTGTCCTACGACGCGCTGCTGTTCATCCCCGGCCGCGCGCCGTACGACCTGTACAGCAAGGACTACAAGAAGGGCCTGGAGCTGTACAGCTCCAACGTGCTGATCATGGAGAAGTGCGAGGACCTGCTGCCCGACCACTTCAACTTCGTCCGCGGCGTCGTGGACAGCCAGGACCTCACGCTCAACATCTCGCGTGAGACGCTGCAGCAGAACAACCAGCTGCACGCCATCGCCCGCAAGGTGGAGAAGAAGGTCACCAGCGAGCTGAAGAAGATGCTGAAGAACGATCGCGCCGCCTACGAGAAGTTCTTCGAGGACTTCGGTCGCGGCCTGGAGTACGGCATCTACACCAGCTATGGCATGCTGAAGGACGAGCTGGCCGACCTGCTGCTGTTCTACAGCGCCAAGGAGCAGAAGATGGTCACGCTGGCCGAGTACCTGGAAGCCATGCCCGCCGACCAGAAGTCCATCTACTACGCCGCCGGCGACAGCATCGACCGTCTGGCCAAGCTGCCCATCGTGAACACGGTGCTCGGCAAGGGCTACGACGTGCTGCTGTGCACGAAGGACGTCGACGAGTTCTGCTTCCAGGCCATGATGACCTACGGCCCCGAGGCCGAAAAGGACGCCGAGGGCAAGGATATCGAGGGAACCGGCCCCAAGGAGCTCAAGAACGTGGCATCGGGCGACCTGGACTTCGCCTCCGAGGAGGAGAAGAAGGAGGCCGAGGAAGCCGAGAAGGACAACGAGGCCCTGCTCGCCACCATGAAGGAGCAGCTCGGCGACGCGGTCACGAAGGTGGCCGTGTCCACGCGCCTGACCGACGCCCCGTCGGCCGTCACCACCGAAGGCCCCGTGTCGCTTGAGATGGAGCGCCTCATGTCGCAGATGCCCGACGGCATGGGCGAGGTGAAGTCGCAGCGCGTGCTCGAGTTGAACGCGAAGCATCCGGTGTTCCAGGTGCTCAAGGACGCCCAGTCCGCCGGCGACGCCGAGAAGGTGGAGCTCTACACGGAAATCCTGTACGACCAGGCGCTCATCGTCGAGGGCATGCCCATCGCTGACCCGGTGGCCTACGCGAACGCGGTCACGAAGCTGATGGCCTAAGCGGCCGCCTAGCGCCCGCATTGCCCGGCGGTCGCGGCCCGGGAGCGCCTGCGCAACCCGGCGGCCTGCGGGTTCGCCGTTCCGAGCAGCGCGCCAGCGCCGCCCGGAGGCTCGCAGGCTCGTCGTCCCGCGCCGCCTCGCCAGCAGCCCGCGTCCGCCTGTCACCTGCCGAAACCCATTCCGAATGTGAAGCCTGCCGGCCCTCAACAGGGCCGGCAGGCTTTTTGTATTATGATGTTCCCACTATGCAGAAGAGCATCCACGACATATTGCAGATGATCGAAACGCCGCTTATCAGCTTCACGGTGGTGGTGCTGAGCTGCGTGTGCTTCCTGCTGTCGCTGTGGATCATCATGATCTTGGTTAGGCTCGTGGTGGGATGAGCTTGCAACGGCACATCTTGCGCGCCGGGCGGCGGGGGTAGGCACCGCTATGTGGCAGCGCTTCACATGGTATGACGTCAGGGTCATCGGCCATTATCTTGGCATGCTGGTGCTTTTCTCGTCCGTGGCGCTTATCGTGCCGCTGGTCACCGCCATCGTGTTCCGCGAATGGGTCCCTGCAAGCCATTACCTTCTATCCATAGGGTTATCGCTCATCGTCGGGTCGGCGTTGCGCTTCTTGCGCATCGAACCCGGGCGCCTGAACCGCCAGCAGGCGTTGGTGGTCACGGGCCTGGCGTGGGTGGTCCTGGCGTTCATGGCCACCATCCCGCTGTACCTTTCGGGCCACTACAACACGTTTTTGGACGCCATGTTCGACGGCGTCTCGGGCATCACCACCACGGGAGCCAGCATCATCTCCGACCTTGACCACCTGTCCTACGCTGACAGCATGTGGCGCTTCATCATGATCTTGCTGGGCGGCTTGGGCCTGGTAGTGGTGGCGTTGTCGTTCGGCTTGTTCGGCAAGCGCTCGGGCGCAAGCCTGTACATGTCCGAGGGCCGCAGCGAGCACGTGGTCCCCAACATCGTGCAAACCGCCCAGTTCATCGCAAAGCTGTCGCTGGGCTTCATCTGCGTGGCCACCGCCGTGCTGGCCGTCATGTGCGCGTTCGCCGGCATGGAGGCGCCGCGCGCGTTCCTCAACGGCTTGTGGCTGGCCATCTCCAGCTTCTGCACCGGCGGCTTCACCCCCATGAGCACGTCCATCCTGTACTACCATTCGTTCCCCATCGAAGTGGTGCTCATGCTCCTCATGATCATCGGATCGGTGAACTTCGTGCTGCACTCCGAGCTGTGGAAGGGGCACCTGAACGTGTACTTCCGCGACATGGAGATCCGCACCATGTTCATCTGGATCGCCGTGATGACCTTGGTGTTCGCCGCGTCGGTATCGGCAAGCTCGGATTTCTCGAACCTGGCCACCATGATGCGCCGCGGCGTGTTCCTGATCGTGTCGGCGTTCTCCACCACGGGCTTCCAAAACGTCACCACCAACCAGCTGACCACGTCGCTGACCTCCGGCGCGTTTTTGGTCATCGCCGCGCTCATGTGCGTGGGCGGCGGCGCCGGATCCACGTCGGGCGGCATCAAGTTCAACCGCATGGGCCTGATTATCAAATCGCTCGTGGCCACGGTGAAGGAGACGTTGGCGCCCGACTCGGCGCGCGTGGTGGTCTCGTATTACCATTTGGGAAGGCGCATCCTGTCGCCCGAGGTGGTCAAACAGGCCATGACCGTGTTCGTGCTGTACGTGGTCACCTACGCCGTGGGCGCGCTCGTGGGCATCGCGCACGGCTACGACGCCACGCAGTCCATCTTCGAATCGGTGGCCATGGCCTCCAACGGCGGCATCTCGTCGGGCGTGTGCTCCCAGGGCATGCCCGCGTCGCTCGAGCTGTTCTACATGCTGGAGATGTGGGCCGGCCGTCTGGAGTTCCTCACGTTGATCGCGCTCATCGTCGAGGTCGTGGTGACGCTCGATCCCCGCAGGGTGGTAAGGAACAGGCTGGTGAGGCGCTCATGATGCGAAAGGGAATGGCCGCTGCTGCGCTGGCGTTCGCGTTGGCGCTTCCTGCGTTCGCGTGTCCGCAGGCCGCGTTCGCCGACGAGCCCGCCGAAGGTGACAACGCCGTCAACGTCGCGCAGCTGCCCGACAGCTCGTTCATCTACGACACGTCCATCACGGACCTGAGCACGGCGGACACCTATTACGACAAGCAAACGGTGCAGGTCACCGGCGAAGTGGTGGGCGACCGCATCAACGCAGGCGACGGCCGCCACTGCTGGCTGCAGCTGGCATCGCCCTCCGATTCGTCCACGGTGTCGGTCTACCTTACCAACGAATCCGCCGACAAGGTGGACACGTATGGCGCCTACGACCGCAAGGGCACCACGCTGCAGGTGCGCGGCACGTTCAACTTGGCGTGCTCTGACCACGACGGCGCATCCGACCTGCACGCGCAGGTGGTGACGGTCACGGAGAAGGGCAAGGCCACCCCCGACGAGTTCGACATCAACGCGTTCATCCCGGGTATGGTGACCGTCATGATCGGCCTGGCCATGATGGTGGTGTTCTATCTGCTGCGCGAACGCCAGCGATAAGGCTACAAGGAGGAGAGCTTGCAGAGAGCGCAGGTTGTGAAACTGGACCGCGGGTATCCGCTCGTGCGATGCGAGGATGGGCGCCTTGTGCGCTGCGAACACGCAACGGCCCTGGTCAAAGGGGAGAAGGTGCGCGCCGTCATCGGCGATTACGTCGAGGTGAACGCGCCGGAGGGCCACGACAAGGGCATCATCGAGTCCATCTGCCCGCGCGAGCGCGCCTTCGTGCGCAAAGACCCCACCGAGCGTGCCGTCCCTCAGGTGCTGGCGGCGAACTTCGACCGCGTCATCCTGGCCCAGCCGCTGGCTGAGGTGAACCTGCGCCGCCTGGAGCGCGAGCTGGTGCTGGCCTACGAGACCGGTGCCGCCGTCACGGTGGTGCTCACGAAGGCCGACCTGGCAGAAAGCGAGGCGCAGGTGGAGCAGGTGGCCGACCGCGTCCGCGCGCTGGCGGGCCCGGACGTGCGCACGCTGGTGGTGTCGGACGGCAACGCCGAGAGCGTGGAGGCAGTGCGCGCCCTCATGGCCCCCGGCACCACCACGGTGCTGGTGGGGAAGTCGGGCGTGGGGAAGTCCAGCCTGGTCAACATGCTTGTTGGCGAAGAGGTGCAGGAAACGGGCACGGTCCGCGAGGGCGACGGCAAGGGCCGTCACACCACGGTCAGCCGCGAGATGGTGGCCATCCCCGGCGGCGGGTACGTGGTGGATATGCCCGGCGTGCGCGGCCTGGGGCTGTGGGACGCCGATACGGGCATCGGCGCGGCGTTCGCCGACATCGAGCAAGCGGCGCAGCAGTGCCGCTTCCGCGACTGCAAGCACGAAAACGAACCGGGGTGCGCCGTGCGCGCCGCCGTCGAGTCCGGCGAGATAGCCCCCGAGCGTTTCGCCAGCTACCAGGCCCTGAAGCAGGAGACGGCCACGTTGCGCGATCGTCGCGAGGAGGCCCGCCGCATGCGCGGCGAGAAGGCCAGCGACAAGAAGCGCGGCGGCCAAAGAGGCCGCGCGGGCCGCGGCAAGCGCCGCCGCTAGCGCCTGCGGGCAAGCGTGGGGCGGGCATCTCCGCCGTGCGCGATTGACGGCGGGCGAGGGGCGCTCGTCCTTGCGCCGCAACCGCAACGCCGTCCTCTCCCAGCTCACGGGCCTATTTCGCTCCCCTGCGCCCTTGCGCCGCGCATAGCGTCTCCATCCGGTTGCCGGGCCGTTTCGCGTTCGCTTGCCAAAAACGCTACAATATAAGGGTTAACCGAAAGCAACGCGCACGTCGGCGTGCGGGTTCCGCGCCCGGTCCATGGCCGCGGCCCGGCAACCCGCATTCGGCGTAAACGGACCCGAAACAAAGGACGTGCATGAATCCGGTCATCGTAATCCCGACGTTCGTGTCGCCGCGCCGCCGAAAGGATTCCGGCAGCGTGATCGCCACGTACGACCACACCACCCCGCTGAGCAATCCCGGCGAGCTGCCGCGTCTGCTCACGTCTTTGCAGAAGGTTCGCGGCATCGGGCAGATCATCGTGTTGGTCGCCGCCGAGCCCGCCATCTCCGATCAAGCCGCCGAGAAGGTGCAAGACATCGTCTCGCGCTTCCCCAGCCTCAACATCGCCATCATCGGCGCCGACGAGTGCAGCCTGGTGCAGCAGCGCATGGAGCAGCTGGGCCTGGGCAAGCTGTCGAAGGAGATCGGCCTTGCCGGCTACGGTGCCATCCGCAACTTGGGATTGGTGCTCGCCAACGTCATGGGCTTCGACTCCATCGTGTTCCTCGACGACGACGAGGTCATCGACGACGCCGACTTCCTGCAGAAGGGCGTCTACGGCCTGGGCAAGCTCACGCGCAAGGGCGTGCCCATCCTGGCGAAGACCGGCTACTACCTGAACTCCGAGGGCTCGTACCTGTCGAAGAGTCAGGACAGGTGGTACAACCATTTCTGGCAGCAGGGCAAAGCGTTCAACAAGTGGATCACGAAGGCCATGCGCGGCCCGCGCCTGTCGCGCAGCAACCATGTGTGCGGCGGCTGCCTGGCCATTCACAAGGAGGCGTTTAAGCGCCTGTCGTTCGACCCGTGGGTCGCTCGCGGCGAGGACCTGGACTACATGCTGAACCTGCGCATGTACGGCAGCGACATCTGGTTCGACAACCAGTGGAGCCTGCGCCACCTGCCGCCGGCGTCCACCAGCGAGGGCACGCGCTTTCGCCAGGATATCTACCGCTGGCTCTACGAGTATCGCAAGATGGAGTACAGCCGCACGCAGATTGACTTGATGCAGGTCAAGCCGCAGTCCCTTGAGCCTTATCCGGGCCCGTTCCTGGAGCCGGGCATCACGAAGCGCATCCGTATCACGGCCATCCTGCGCAGCCTTGCCCGCAAGGACAAGAAGGCGTACCGCCAGGCCGCCAAGGCCGCGCGCACCGAGGCCGTCATGTACGCGCAGCGCAACTGCTCGAAGTACTTCGAGTTCCAGTTCGTGTGGCCCGAGCTCATGGCGCGCATGGACAGCGACCAGATCCTGCACACGGCCATCGTGCAGTCTGTGGCACGTCGCCAGGCGGCGGCGAACATGGCGGCGGCGTTCCCCGTGGCGGGAGCCGGCGCGGGCGTCGATCCGGGCGTGACCAGCGAGATCCGCCTGAACATAGCCGAATAGGGAAGGTGACGCGGCGCAATGGACGTGTTCGCGGCCTTCATCGCGCCCGCTTTTGCGGGCGTGTTCGTCGGCGTGATGTCGGGGCTTCTCGGCGTGGGCGGCGGCACCATCATGGTGCCCATCTTCCGCCTGGCGTTCGGTATGAGCCCGCTGGCCAGCACGGCTACCAGCCTGTTCGCCATCATCCCCACGTCCATCTCGGGCGTGGTCGCGCATACCCGTGCGAAAACCTGCGTACCCAAACTCGGCCTGGCGCTCGGCGTGGGCGGCGCTATCATGTCGCCGGTGGGCGTGTGGCTGGCAAGCGTCTCGCCCGGCTGGCTGGTCATCTGCGTGGCGGCGCTAGTCATCGGGTTCAGCGCGTTCAAGATGTTCAAGAAGGCCGTGAAGTGCGCGCCCGCGCCTCGCGCGGGGCAGGCGGGCGGCAGCGCGAAGGCAGCGGGTTCGAGCAACGTCGCATCCGCGGGTTCGAGCGCCGAATCCGCGAACCCGGGCGCCGCGCCGGCAGCATGCGCGAGCAACGCTGCGCCCGCAAGCTCGAGCGCCGCGGCATCGCAGGCAGCATGCACGGGTGCCGCCTCCGCCCGTTCCACAACCCCCAAACCCGTTCCCGACCAGCCCGTTCTCTCCCATAAGCAGTACCTGCAGGGCGTCTGCATCGGCCTGGTGGCCGGCCTGGCCTCGGGCTACGTGGGCGTGGGCGGCGGCTTCATCATGGTGCCGCTCATGCTGGCCATCCTGGATATCCCCATGAGCCTGGCCTCGGGGACGTCGCTCATCGCCATCATGATCCTGGCCATCCCCGGCGTCATCGAGCAGGGCCTGCTCGGCAACATCGATTACCTGGCGGGCATCGCCATCGTGGTGGGCAGCATCCCCGGCGCCCTGGTGGGCGCGCGGCTGGTGCGCGTGGTGCCCGAGCGGCAGCTGCGGTTCATCTTCGGCGGCTTTTTGCTGGTGGCGGCCGTTATGCTCATGCTCAACGAATTCGGTATACTGGGCTGACGCCGCACGCGGGCCTTTTCGGCTTGCCCGTCGTGCCCGATAAGGAAGGAGTCGGCGCATGAACGTCGATATGGAGGATAACCGCGCAAGGCTTCCGCGTTATTTCACGCTGGAGATGCTCATGTCGGTGATGGTGGCGCTGTCGGGTCTGGTGCTCATCTGGAACCTGGTATCGCCCGTCGTCAGCGTGTTGGCGCTGTTCATCGCGGGTATGGTGTTCACTCTGTCCATCACCGTGCTCATCCGCCTGCTCATGGACCCAGACTCCGTGCGCGCGCGTCAATCCAGCAACGTGCTGCAGCTGGCAAGCCAAACCCTTGAGGCCATGGGCGAGGAAGGCCTGGACAGCAAATCCGCCCAGCGCATCTGCAGCCTGCTTCTGCCCTCCACCGCGGCAATCGCCGTGGCCATCACCGATGACCGTTTCATCCTGGGTTACGCCGGCTACGAGGAATCGCACAACCTTTCCGGCAGCGTCATCCGCACGCATGCCACGTACTCCACGCTGGCGGACGGCAAGACGCGCGTGCTGTTCACTCCCGAGGAGATCGGCTTTCCCAAGGGCACCCATGGCATCAACGCCGCCATCATCGTGCCGTTGACCGTGGGCAAGGACGTGAAGGGCACGCTGAAGTTCTACTATCGCCGTGCCAACCACATCAGCGAAACCCAGAAATCCATCGCTACCGGCTTCGGCCAGCTGCTGTCCACGCAGATGGCGGCATCGGCGCTCGAGGAGCAGACGGCCCTGGCCACCAAGATGGAGCTCAAGATGCTCCAAAGCCAGATCAACCCGCACTTCCTGTTCAACACCATCAACACCATCGCGTCGTTCACGCGCACCGACCCCGCGCGCGCCCGCACGCTGCTGCGCGAGTTCGCGAAGTTCTACCGCAGCACGCTCGAGGATTCCGGCGACCTGATCGAGTTTCGTCGCGAGCTCGAGCAGACGCAGCGTTACTTTATGTTCGAGCTGGCGCGCTTCGGCGATGATCGCTTGGAGCTGATCTGCAACGTGGAGCCCGAGGTCGAGGACATGATGGTGCCGCCGTTCTTAATCCAGCCCTTGGTGGAGAACGCGGTGCGCCACGCCATGCCCTCCGAGGGCAAGCTGACCATCCGCGTGGAGGGCGTGCGTCAGGGCGACGACGTCATCGTCTCCGTCATCGACGACGGCAACGGTATGACGCAGGAGGCTTGCAACAACATCCTCCATCCCGGTTCCACCACGGGTTGCGGCATAGCCGTGGGCAACGTGCACGACCGCATCTGCGGGTATTTCGGCGCGGGCACGCACTTGGAAGTGGAAAGCGAGCTGGGTCAGGGCACCACGGTGCGTCTGGTTCTGATCGAAGGCGCTTTGAGACAATATTAGAAAAAGAAAAACGGCCCCGCGGATGCGGGGCCGTTGATTACGAATGGTGCCCGAGGCGAGAGTCGAACTCGCACGTCTTTCGACAACGGTTTTTGAGACCGCCGCGTCTGCCATTCCGCCACTCGGGCATTGAGCTTTACCATTGTACCGGATGATTCTGGTCCGCACAACAGGAAATGGAGATGACTTCATGGTTGAGAACGACGCATTGACGGAGATGCCGTCGGATGAGCTGCTCGAGCAGAACATCGATCGCTACCTTGACGAGCATTGGGAGGATATCGTCGCCGACATCGACAAGCTCGTGCGCATTCCCAGCTTCGAAGATCTTGGCGCAGCTGCCGAGGGCGCTCCGTACGGCCCTGGCCCGCGCAAGGCGCTTGACGCCGCGCTCGCCATGGCATCCGATATGGGCTTTCAAGTCCACGATGATGCCGGCCACGTCGGCTACGTCGATCTTGTCGGAACATCCGAGGAGCAGCTGGGCATCATCGGCCACATCGACGTGGTGCCGGCGGGCCCGGGTTGGCATTTCGAGCCGTACCAGGTCACGCGCAAGGACGGCTATTTGCTGGGCCGCGGCGTCATCGACGACAAGGGCCCGAGCGTGGTGGCGCTGCACGCCATGAACCTGTGGCGTCGCATGCAGCTCGACGGCCAGGCGCCGCAGCTTCCCTACACGCTGCGCTTCATCTTCGGCGTGAACGAGGAAACGCGCATGGATGACGTCCATTACTACCGCGCCCATCACGACGACCCGGCATTCCTGTTCACGCCCGACGCCGAGTTCCCTGTGTGCTACGGCGAGAAAGGCATCTACCACAGCCTTATGACCAGCGCTGATGTGCCTGTCGAGCAGCGTACGGTGCTCTCGTTCGAAGGCGGCACGGCGGTGAACGCGGTGCCGGGCCATGCGCAGGCGGTAGTGCGCGCGGGGGTGTGCGAGCTTCCGACGGCGCAGGGCATCGAGGTGGAGCTGCTTGACGAACGCGACGCCGTGGAGGCCCTGGCGGCCGCCGGTGCGCAGGCGGACGCTGCCGAGTGCCGCTTGGCGCGCATCGCGGCCACGGGCCGCAGCGCGCACGCGAGCCTGCCGCAGGGCGGCGTGAGCGCCATCGGGCTGCTGATCGGCTACCTGCTGGACAACAGCTTGGTCGGCGAAGGGGAGCGCGCCTACTTCCAGACGGTTGCGCGCATCGCCGCCGCAACGGACGGCAGCACGGTCGATCTTGCCTGCTCAGACGCCGATTTCGGCGAACTCACCATCGTGGCGGGCCACGCAGCCATGCAGGACGGCCGCTTCACGCAGACCATCGACGTCCGCTATCCCACTGCCATCACGGGCGACGAAGTGCACGCGAAACTAGAGGCGTTGGCGAAGGAGGCGGGTGGCACGTGCGAGAAGACGCGCGACGACGCGCCGTTTTTGCTCGACCCGCAGGGTCCGGCCATCCAGGCGCTGCTGGCTTCGTACAACCAGGCTACGGGCGAGGACGCCAAGCCGTTCACCATGGGCGGCGGCACGTATGCACGCGAGTTCTCCTGCGCGGCAAGCTTCGGCCCCGAGAAGCCGTGGGAGCAGGCGCCCGAGTGGGTGGGCGGCATGCACGGTCCCGACGAGGGCGTAGGCGAGCAGCTGCTGAAAGAGGCGTTCCGCATCTACGCGCTTACCATCGGCAAGCTCATGCAGCTCGACTTGTAGGGCAAGCGCGGTCTTGTCAAGCATGCGCGTGAAAACCACCGTTTACCGCTGAAATCGACCGTTCAAACCCTCAACTCGACCGTTCGCAGCGCAAATTGTTGGGAAAAATGGTCTGCTTTGCGCAAGGGAACGCCCCAGCGCATCGCCGTATGCTACACTGCAGGAAGAAATGATTCTCAGATTCGCCATCTGATAAAAGGAAAGCAAGGAGGCCCTACTTATGTTGAAAGCGATGATCGTCGACGACGAGGCCCCTGCGCGCTCCGAACTGAAGTTCCTGCTCGACGAACTGGGTCAAACGGAGGTCGTCGCCGAGGCGGCAAGCGTGCGCGAGGCCATCGAGAAGCTGAAGGAATATCCCTGCGATGTCATGTTCCTTGACGTGAACATGCCCGAGGCAACCGGCCTGCAGCTTGCCGAGGCACTGCAGCACCTGAAGTTCCCGCCCGCGGTGGTGTTCGTCACCGCCTACAGCGAGTTCGCGCTCGATGCCTTCAAGGTCAACGCCATCGATTACCTGGTGAAGCCGGTCGAAACCGACCGCCTGTCCCAAGCCATTACCCGCGTCCGCGAGCACGTGCAGCTGCATGCGCAGGCCCAGAAGTCCGAGCGCATCCCGGTTGAGAAGGCCGGCAAGAAGATCCTCATCAGCATCGACAAGATCCGCTTCGTCATGGCGCGCGACGACTACGCGTACCTGCAAACCGACACGGACCGCTACTTCAGCACCGTCAGCCTGGCGCAGCTGGAGAAGCGCCTGGACGGTCACGGGTTCTTCCGCGTGCACCGCGGCTACCTGGTGAACCTGTCCATGGTCGAGGAGATCGAGCCCGTCGCCGGCGGCACCCTGCTGCTCACGCTCAACGGCGTGGACGAGAAGATCCCCGTCAGCCGCCGTCGCGTCTCCGCGCTGAAGAAGGCCCTGGGCCTGTAATCGCAGCTGGCTGGGCTCGGGAATATGAGCAAGTTTCAGGCCGGTGCCGAAAGGCGCCGGCCTTTTTGCCATCAGGTACGGAAGGCGCTCGGTCGTTTGGCGCGTACTTGCAGATTTGCGAGGGGAACTTGCGGGCGAACCTGCTGAAGCGACGAGGCGGGGTTAGAGGCGTATGCGCGGAGGAGGTGCGTAAGGTGCGAAACGGAAAGCTCGTTGCGGCATTTGCCGTGCTGCTCGTCGCATCATTTGCGGCTATGAACGCCATGCCTTCCGATACGCTGCTGGCCGCGTTGCTACAGGAAGCGGTGTTGGCGCTGGTCGCACTTGTGGCCGTGAGGTTCGCCGCTCCTGATACGCTTAAGCGTTGTACGCAAACCGTGCAACGACGGAACGCGGTGCGTTTTGCAATGATCGCCTTACTCTTAACGGGTCTTGTCGGTGGGGCGATAACCCTTTTGACCTGGTATTTCGCTAATAGCGGCAACGGAGCGGGCTTTGTATCCGCTGTGTTGTCGTCGGCTGCCGACCTTATGGAAAACCTGCTGCTCTTGTTAGGGATTTGCCTCCTTACCGGCGTGTACGAGGAAGCGTTCATGCGCGTGCTGGGCATAGAGGCGTTTGAGAGCGCGATGGGGGAAGGCGGAGCCGCTCCTAGACGTGCTGCTTGCGAACAAACTGCTGGCAAATCCGTTGACGTTTCCAGCGATGTTGAGCATGGTGTTGCAAGGCCGTCTGTCGCTCTCGATATCGCGTCAAAGCGCGCCATCTTGGCATCGGCGGCGTTGTTCGCGTTGCTGCACGTTGGCGTGCCCGATATATCGGTTGGCCAACTGGTGTTTATGCAGACGGCGTTGAAGTTTGTGCAGGCTCTGCTGTTCAGCGTGATTTTGGGCGTGTTGTACGCGCAAACGCGTCGACTGTGGCCTTGTGCGCTCATCCACGCCGGCTTCGATGTGCTGTATCTGGCGCCAAACGTGCTCCTAACAGGCGCAATGCCTGGAACGTACGCATCAGGGGCAGCAGGCGACACCGTGCTGCTTGCGGTGACGGTGCTTATGCTCGCAGGCATTGTTATAAAAATCCGGAAAGAAATTGCGCGTTAGCACTTGCATGCGCGGATGAAAGCGTGTAACATATATATCCGCTTTGAGAAATCAGGCGCCAATTCGCGGGCGTGGCGGAATTGGCAGACGCGTACGGTTCAGGTCCGTATGGGGGCAACCCCATGGAGGTTCAAGTCCTCTCGCCCGCACCATTCGAAATCGAAAGACCCGCTTCGGCGGGTCTTTTTGTATCTTGTGAGATGTGCTGCTCTCCATCAGCAGCATGGCTGAAGGTAGGGGATTCCGGCTTATGTCTGGATTTGAATGCTCCGAACTCTGTCTGCGTTTCAGCCGAAGCCTCGAGCTTTGTTTTACGCAATAGCTTAAATGTTTCACGTCCCGCTTTGCGTGTCGCCTGAGCGCCCCGCGCAATCCAATTTGGTAAAGCCTGCCTTTCCGTTTCGTAAGAGGGTGCAAGATGTTTTTGGAAATTCACTCTTGCGCGGACCGGGAAAATGACGTAACATACCTTCTTGCCTTGTTAAGGCGCCAATTTGCGGGCGTGGCGGAATTGGCAGACGCGTACGGTTCAGGTCCGTATGGGGGCAACCCCATGGAGGTTCAAGTCCTCTCGCCCGCACCATTCGAAATCGAAAGACCCGCTTCGGCGGGTCTTTTTCATATGCGAGGACAATTGCAGCGCCCTGCCATTCATTCCGCAAACCTACCCATTTTGGTGTGAAACGCTGTGCTTCATTCTTGTTGACGCAGCGTTGCTCTCTTCGGGCCTGTTTCGCTTGCTACTATAGTGCGGAAACCTTAATACCGTGGCGATCATCCCGAAGGAAGTATGCTTATGGAAATGCTCGAGTTCGTGTTGCTGTTATTGGCGGCGGTGCTTGTCTCCGCCGTGCTCGACCAGGTCACCCCGCGCGTGTCGCTGCCGCTGGTGCAGATCGCGCTAGGCGCCGTCATCATCTTGTTGGTGGGCACGCCTGTCGACGTGGCAATCGATCCTGAGCTGTTCCTTGTGCTGTTCATCGCTCCTTTGCTGTTCGACGAATCGCGGCATGCAAGTAAACGTGGGCTTTGGGATAACAAGGGGGCCATCGTGTCCCTTGCTGTCGGTCTGGTGCTCGCCACGGTTTTGGTGGTCGGCTTCGTGCTGAACTGGCTAGAGCCCTCCATCCCGCTTGCGGCGGCGTTCGCCCTGGGCGCGGCGTTGGGGCCCACCGATGCCGTGGCTGTCTCGGCCCTTGGCAAGGACATCCATCTGTCCGGCCGTCAAAAATCCCTGCTCTCCGGCGAGGCGCTCATCAACGACGCATCGGGCGTCGTGTCGTTTCAGTTCGCCATAGCCGCGGCTATCACGGGCTCGTTCTCCCTGGTAAACGCCGCGCAAAGCTTCGCTATCAGCTTCTTCGGGGGTATTGCGGTCGGCTTGGTGGTGGGCCTGCTGGCAGTGCTTGCACTCGGTGCCATCCGTAGCTACGGCTACGAGAGCATCACGGTGCACGTGGTGTTCGAGGTGTTCACGCCCTTCATCACGTTCCTGACGGCCGAGCATTTCGGCACAAGCGGCATCCTGGCCGTGGTAGCCGCCGGCCTGCTCATCGCGCTGATGCCGCACAAGCCCACGCCCGCCGCCGCGCGTCTGAAAATCGCCTCCAATAGCGTGTGGGAAGCGCTCGTGTTCGTCATCAACGGCGTGGTGTTCGTCATGCTTGGCATGCAGCTGCCAAGGGCCGTTATGCCGTCGTGGCACAGCAGCGAAACCAGCTCGCTTCTGCTGTGCGCTTTGGTGCTGCTCGTCACGGCGCTGGTGGTAGGCGTGCGCTTCCTGTGGGTGCTTATCATGGAGCGCGTGCACCGCAGCTCCAAGCCGCGCACCGGCGGGCAGTTGGTGCGCGACGCCCTGGTTACCACGCTTTCGGGTCCGAAGGGCGCCATCACGCTGTCCATTATCATGACCATTCCGTTCACCCTCTCAACGGGCGAGGTGTTTCCCCAGCGCGACAACCTGATCTTCCTGGCATCGGGCGTCATCCTATGCACGCTGCTGTTGGCGAACTTCGTGGTGCCGCTGCTTGCGCCGAAGGAGCAGGCTGACGAGCAGGACGAGCAAGCGGTGAATGCGGCCCACATCGAGATCCTCAAGCGCGTCATCCGCCAAATGCGCGAGCAGAAGACGCCGACCAACGAGGCCTCCACGCAGATCGTTGTCCGGCAGTACAGCGAGCGCATCAAGCGGTTGCGCCGCAAGAACACCTCGGCTCCGTGCTTGCTCGAGCTGCGCGCAACGGCGATTGAGCAACAGAAGGCCCAGGTCGACAACTATATCCGCGAAGGGCGCATTTCCCGTGCCGAGGGTGAGCGCGAAATCGAACGCTTGGAGAGCTCTCGCCGCACGCTTCTGCGTGCGCATACGCGTCGACAGGCTCTGGGCGAGGTGTGGAGTCGCTTAAAGGTGGGCACTGTGCACACGGCGCGCCGCATCGATCGCGCGGTTCGTCATGTGGTGGACGATGAAGCCCAGATCGAGCAGCATCGTCGGCTGCGCATCGAGCTGGAGGAGTGCGCGCTTGCGTATTACGAGCTTCGCATGAAAGACGAGAACCTCGAGATCGCTGACGGCGCAGGCGTGCTTGCGGCTGAGTGTCGCTCCACGCTGGCGTTCCTGCGTGCGGTAAACGAGCCGGAGAAGCTGGCGAGCGCCAACGTGGCGGGCAGCGTGGTGGGCGTGGACGCCGGCGGCATGCGCGGCGCGCTTGAGGGCATGGACACGCAGAAGATCCAGGTGATCAAGGCGCGTGTGTCCGACGTTGAGGCCGAGGCCCTGCGCATCGAGCTCGAGGAGATCCAGGCGATGCGCGACGAAGGCGCCATCAGCCGCGAGACTGCGCGCAATCTACGCGAAGAAGTATACTTGCTTCAAATGGCCATCGGAGAATAGGAATCGAATGAGCTCGTACACCACCATCGAGGGGCGTGCCGTCGCCGAGATCGAGGAGAAGAAAAGCCGCTTCATCGCCAGCTTGGCCCATGTGGAGACCGAGGAAGAGGCGCTGGCGTTCCTCGAGGAGATCCGTGCGGCGAACCGCATGGCACGCCATAACGTGTATGCGTACATCCTGCGCCAGGGCGGAGCGGGCGCCGCGGGGCGCGTTCGCTATTCCGACGATGGCGAACCTCAGAAGACCGCGGGCCTGCCTACCCTCGAGGTGCTGCAGCATGCGGGCCTGACCGATGTGGTGTGCGTGGTCACGCGCTATTTCGGCGGCGTGCTGCTGGGCACGGGCGGCTTGGTGCGCGCATATACGCAGTCAACCCAGGCGGGTATCGACGCCGCGCAGCTGGTGGTGGTGTCGCGTTGCGTGGATCTGCGCATCCGCATAGCGTATCCGCGTTACGAGCAGCTGATGCGCCTGGCGGAAGACCACGGCGCCAAGGTGCTGTCCACCGATTTCGCCGATGCGGTCACCATGAACCTGCGCATGCTCGACGGCACGCAGCAGCCCCTGCTTGATGCGCTGACGGCGCTAGAGCGAGGTCAGGAGGATGTGGAGGTCAGCGACCCCATCGACGCCGCGTTCTAGTTTGTCGCCTTCAGGTGCGGCGCTTTCGGCGCGTTCCTTTAGATGTGATGCTTTTCAGCATGGGGCTCCTGATGAGGTCATTTGGCATGCCGTCTTTTGGCGCAACGCTTCCCAGTAGGGCGGGCGTTGCAGTCCCTGTCAGCGCAATGCCCGCCATCAGGCGGGCATTGCGGTTCTTTAAGATGTGTACTGGTCCATGAAGTCCAGAATCTCTTGACGGGAATGCAGACCCGTTTTCGCGTAGATTCGCTTGATGTGGGCGTGCGCGGTGCTGGGGCTGATGTAAAGCTCCTCGGCGACGCGCTTCTGCGTCCAACCTAGCGCGTACAGCGCAAGCACCTCGATCTCGCGGTCGGAGAGCAGGAACTGCTTGCCCATCTGCTCGGCATTGTTCCGCATGGTGGCCTTGCGGATGTCGGCTATGGAATCGCCCTCATCAAGGCCCATCAGGCGCACCAGTCGCATCCCATGCGTGGAACCGGGCTGCACGTCGCGGCTCTCGTCCGCGGCATCGTCTTGGTCGACGCTTTCAACGGGCGTTATCCCTGCGCATTGCAAGGGGTTCGGGGCACCGACTGTACCGGCGGCACCCGCGCCCATAGACGCCGCATTTGCGCAAGCGGCGCACTCGCTGTATTCGCCAGCGTTGTTTTTCAAGATCGTGAGCGCTTCCACATTCGCCTGCGCCCGCGTGAGCTGCTTCTCCAGGCGCTCCATGCGGCGTACGTGCAAGTCATGACGCTCCTCTGCCTCCATCTGGGAAACCTTAAGGAACTGTCCGAGCGCAACCTGTGTGGAGATAACCACGCAGGTGCCCATGACGGCGTTGATGAGCAGGTCGTTTGTGGAAAGCGATTGCACGTTGATCAGCGTGACGCGTGCGATGGCGCGGCAGCCGAGCCATACGATCCAGCCGCCCAGCGCGTAGTAGTACGGGTCGCGCCAGCCGAAGCTCATGAACGCGATGATGATGTACCAGGCGAACGCCACCAGCAGCGCGTTGAGCGTTGTGGTGAACACGGCGCCGATATCCGGCATGCCGGGGAAGGCTGCGTACATCACCAGCGCGATGCATGCCAGCAATTCCATGAGGATGAACATGTCAACGGTCATCACGCGTCTGCGCTTGCGCATCATCAGGGCGATGGTGATGATGCAGATGGCTATGGTGAGCAGGCCGTACGCAACTCGGGTGGCGGGTTGGAACGCGATTGGCATGCCGTCGGGGTAGCCCCGCAAAAAGCCGTCCACGATTGAGAGCACGCCGATGCTCGTGGCCGTTGCCGTGAGGAAGCGCTTGCTCGACAGCAGCGTGGTGGCGAATCCGAAGAAGTCGTCGTTGGGCGTGAACGATTCGATATCGTTCGCCAGCTTGTTTTTGCGCGCACCCAGCATACAGGGGAACTGCAAAAGCGTAAGCGCGGCGGCAACGTAGAAGCCGTACGTGCCGATGAGCGAGCAGATGTAGATTTCGACCTCGCTGATGGCAAGGGCGCTGAACACGTACAGCACGGCGGTGGTGCTGCCGCATCCGCGGGCGCGGCGCAGCCAGTAGAAGATGGCGAACGATCCGAAGAGCGTGACGGCAACGCAAAGCCAGTAGTGCGCGTTCGGCGAGAAGACTCCTGCAAGGTGGACCAGGGGCAAGGCGAGGACGCATGCCGCTTCCAGCACGATGCACGTGCGCATGATGCGGTTGGTGGTGCGTTTCTTCAGGCGGATCTTTCGCGTTCCGATGACCAGCAGGATAACGGCCATGATAGAAAGCGCCACGAGCATGGCGCCATCGGTGAATATGCCCTCATCGGTGTGGGTATAGCTGCCGTAGCCGGCAACGATAAGCCCCGCACGCGCGAAGCACAGGCCCAAGATGGAGGGGATGAGCGGGATGTACAGGCTAAGCAGCTTCGTGCCGGTTGGCATGGGATGGGCGGCGTCATCGGGCGCAAGGTGGTTCGTGCGCGTTCGAGCGCTCGGCTTCGCACCGGCGGCGCTTGAAGCGCTTGCCGGTTGTCCTGAGGCCGATATCCCTTCCTGCCTTTGTGAGCGCTGGGCGATGGAATCGCCCGCTTCGTTGGTCCTCACTGATCCTCCTGGTGTATGCGGCGCGTTTTGCCAGGTGACCGGCCCTTTCCCCAAAAAGCCGGCTTACTTGTCCGCAAATTCCCTCAAAGAGGGTATGCGCGAAACGCCATGTTCGCCATCATACCATATGGGAAATAATGCATCGTAACAGCATCGTTAACAGTAGGGGGTATCGAAATGGCGAACGAGCACGAAATCACGTTCGATGAGCCGGATGAGGGTCGTGACATCTATCACGAGCCGGACGATCGTGCGCTCATCCGCACGAAGGACGTGTATCAGACCGAGCTGGACAACGGCGTGGAAGGCTACTCGGAAACGATGCTCGCCATCGTGGCGAACTTCAAGAACGCGGGTAAGCCCGAAGGCTTCAACGTGCAGAGCATGGTGGGCAAGTCCAAGCGCGGCGAAGTGGCGTTGCGCCTGTTCGCGGTGGTCGACGACTCCGTTGCCGACCCGGTGTTCGTGAAGGTGGGCTTCAAAAGCCGCGGATGCCTGGCCATGACCGGCTGCGCAAGCGCCATCTGCTCCATGATCGAGGGCAAGACGTTCTCGCAGGCGCTCGAGCTGACGCCTAAGGACGTGGAAGCCGCGGTCGACGGCGTGCCGAAGGGCAAGGGGCACACCACCCTGTTCGCAATCGAGGCCGTGCGTGGTTTGGTGGGCGACTGGATGTATCGTTGCGGCATGTCGCTTGCGGAGATGGACGAGAAGCTGCCGTGCGACGAGATGTCGGTGGCATGCCTAATGTGCGAGCACTGCAGCCTGCGCGACACGCGCGTCGAGATGAGGGTCAACGAGGCCATCGCGAAGCAGAAGGCCGGCGAGGCGAAATGAGCGAGCAGATGAATACCGTCGAGGAGGCAGTGGGCCAGGAAGTCGTTTCAGAAGCCGTGGAATCGGATGCGGGGGAGACGGCTGCCGAGCAAGGCGCCGCAAACACCGCTGATGCGGAAGCCGCCGCCGCTGGTGCTGACGAGGCGCCCGAGGGGGAAGCGGCCGACGAGCCCACGGAGGAGGAGCTTGCGGCAGCACGCGAGTTGGCCGAGAACAACGCGCTCGCCGACGTGTTCGACGACGTGCGCAAGCAGTCGGCCGACAGCCATCTGGTCACGCCCGAGCGCTGGCCCGAGATCGGCCTGGTGCCTGACCATATGACGGCCGAGGACTTCGAGATGTTCGTGTACGAATGGCTCGAGGATTACCAGGCGGAGCACAAGGACGAGATCGAAGCGGAGCGTGCCGCCGAGCGCGAGAAGGCCGCCGCGGTGCGTTCGGCCACCCGAGCGGTGGGCGTGCCCCCGAAGATCCCGAACCGCCGCTTGGCGCAGATCGAGGCCGACAACGAGGAGAAAGCGGCTGATGTCGCTGGAGCTGGCGAAACCGCCGATAAGGCTTCGGCTGCTGCTGACCAGGGCTCCGCTGAGGCCGAAACCGCCGCAGCCGATGCCTCTACGCAGGTCGTCGATGCCGGCAACGCCGCGCAGGCTGCCGAAACCGCCGTCGCCGCAGCGCCCGCAGCCTCCGAGCCCGCCCCAGCTTCTCCCGACGAAGCAGAAGCCAACGACGAGCAACCCGTCGAGGACGATAGGAGCCCCTTCGCCGGCCTGCGCATTCCCGAAGGCTATCGCCTCGAGCAGATCGAAGGCGAATGGGTGCTCGTGGAGGAAGAGAACGCGGTACCCGTGCGCAAGGAGATCAAGTGCAACCGCATCAAGGTGCTCATGGGCATGCACAGTTACTATCTGTACGACGAAACGCTCATGACCGCCAGCTATGCGCGTTGGGCGTTCCTGGCCGCCGAAGACAACCCGGTGGTCACGTTCGTCGAGTGCGTGCGCGAGGATTCGCGCGTGTACCCGCGCCCTTATGCCGCTGAGTGCCTGAAGAACCCGCCGTTCCGTATGACCGACGAGCAGATCGAGGAAACGTGGCAGGCGGTTCGCGATTCCGGCAACTATCCGGACATCGAGCGCACCGAGGCTTCTAACGGTGATGTGTACTACTATTCCACGCAGTACCTCGAGTCCGGCTATGCGGCATCGTTGGCCGAATACGACGCGGTGGAGCGTCCCGCCGACGTGTAACGCCCGATGAGGGCCTAACGCGCAGCAGCCATACATAACGCAATGCGCCCCGAGCGAAACCGCTCGGGGCGCATTTTTTTTCGCGAAGGGGTGCTGGCGCCCGTCTCGTTCCACCTTTTCTTGCAACCCCGCAAGGCGTCCCTTGGAGTTCATGCCAGCCTTTGGGACGATCGCCGCTTCTTCTGGCTCATAGCAATCGACCTTGGAAAACAATGGGATGCGGACGCGCTCTCTGTCCTGTAACCGCGGAACTCTGCGTGTTCGGCTTATCCCTAGAGCGCAAAAAACGCCCCCCGCTGTCTGCGCAACGGGGGGCGTTTGCGATTCAGGCTTGCTTTGCCGGTCTAGCTTGCCAGCTTAGCGTTTACGGCAGCAGGTTCAGGCCCTGCAGCTCGGCCTTGACGTCGTCCATGCCGTAGTAGTCCAGGCAGTCGGCCGTCGGGCAGCCCTTCTCGGAATCCCAACCAAACTTCTCGTACAGCATGGTCAGGCCCTTCTGGAAGTCTTCCTTCTCCATCTTGTCGGTGCCCTTGGTGAACGGCTCCTTGTCCGGATCCTTCGTGAACGGCCACTGGGTGATGACGTCGTGGATGGTGCGGCAGTCGTTGCAGCCGATCTTGCCGTCCTTGTCGGTCATGCCGCGCACGGTGTTGGCGCGCTGCAGCGTCATGATCTTGGCGGCGCGCTTGTACAGCTCGTCGGTGGTGACATCCTCGCCGGTGACGGCCTTGTAGAACTTGGCCTCCAGGTCGAGGTCGCCGCGGTAGTTGCGGCTTTTCGACGGGGACTGGGCCATCGGCCACACCCAGTTGCACAGCGTCAGCGAGTCATGCAGCACGTCGGTGACGATGGACCACCAGCAGAAGTTGGCCTTGTGCTCGTTCATCGGCTTGTAATCCTTGGCGTCGTCCAGAGCATCCTCGCCGCCCCACAGCTCGGCAGCGATCTGCTGCTTCAGCTCGTGCGGAAGGCCGCACTGCAGCATGTTCTGATGCGAGTGGATCATGGGGTCGCGGTTGAACACCATGTTCAGCAGGCCGCCGACCTGGCCATAGGACTCGATTGCGTGGTGCACCGGCCAGCCGCGGTAGTTGATCAGGCAGCTAGCGGTGGTGTCGAACCACTCCATGTCGTCCCAGCGCGGGCACCACACGAGCGGGCCGTGGCCAAGGTAGGACATCTCGTTATCGTTCTGGGCGATGTGCTTGAGCAGCTCGACCATGATGGTCGGGTCGTTCTTCTCGAACTTCTCCCAGTCGAACATGTTGTACTCGGCCTCGGGCAGCACCTTCTTGAAGATGCCCTTGGACACGCAGTGGGCGATGTCGCGGTAGATCTGAGCGTAGTTGCACCACATGCCCAGGTCGTCCATCGTGCCGCCGACGACCTGGTCCCAGATCAGGCCGTCCTCGGTGGAAGCCTTGACAGGGGTGTGGTCGCCCAGGATCTTCACCATGTAGATGGAGAACGGGAAGTTCGGCACGCAGGTGTTGCCGGTGATCTCGAAGCCGCCGTTCTTCTTGGCGTTCGGCACGCGCATGTCGGAGTAGCAGTGGATCGGGCAGCTGTGGCAGCCGTTCATCTTGATGGTGTACTTCTCGGCCTCGGGACCCTCGTCCTTGGTGGTCTTCATGCAGCGGTAGCCGACGGTGTTGATCTCGCCAGGCTTCGGCTCGCCGGTCTCGATCGGCTCGCCCTCGGCGTCGGCCCAGTACAGGCCCTTCTTGGCGGTCCAACGGGTGCCCTTGTCGTAGTACTCGGCCCATTCCTGCTGGGTGGACGGCACGACATGGTTGTTGTTGGAGCCGACGATCTCGCGCAGCATGTAGTCGGACAGCTCGGCCAGGGCCTTCGGGTCCTTGACGTTCACGCTGCCGTTGCCCTCGACGACCAGGGCCTTGAGCTTCTTGGAGCCCATGACACAGCCCAGGCCGGCGCCGGCGGAGTGGTTACGGGAGTTCATCATGACGGCGTAGGGCAGCAGGTTCTCGCCAGCAGGGCCGATGGTGGCCACGCAGGCGCGGTTGCCCTCGAGGCGGTTCAGGGCCTCGGTGGTGGAACGGGTGCCCATGCCCCAGACGAAGGATGCGTCCTTGATCTCGACCTGATCATCCTTGATATGCAGGTACACCGGCTTGTCGGACTTGCCCTCGACGATGATGGCGTCGTAGCCGGCCAGCTTGATGCGGGCGCCGATCATGCCGCCGCAGTGGGCGTCGACGACCAGATGGTCCTTGCTGAACGTGGACAGGAAGCTGATGGTAGTACGGCCAGCCAGCGGCACGCCGGAGGCGGTCAGCGGGCCGACGGCGTAGACGATCTTGGATTCCTCGGACAGAGGATCGGTGCCAGCGGGCACCTCGTCGTACATGATCTTGTTAGCAAGGCCCATGCCGCCGATGTATTCCTTATAAGGTGCGGTGGACTCGGTGGTGATGCTGCCCGTCGTCAGATTGACGCGCAGGATCTTGCCGGCCCAGCCGTATGACTTCTCGTCAGCCATGTTGCATCTCCAAATCTCTTCTCGATACATGCGTTGCGTGACATGTCGGGCGATTCGGGTGCAGACGACAATTCGTCACTGGGCAGTGTTGCGCACCTTGTGAAACGGGCATCCCCTCTTTGAGGGTAATTTATGGAAATGGCCTGGTAAACGGCGAACGGAAGCGAATTTTCGGCGAATGAGGGGATAAAAGCGGCGGCATTGACCCCCAAAGAGGGGATACCGAAAAACTGATGAGCCGCATACTACTTACTGTTGCGTGACCCGGAAAGGGCGAAGAGTGTGCGCCGGAAATCAGAAGGGACGAGGCGGACGAGGCCTCGGCTGAGGGAGGAACCGGCGCAAGGTAGCGACTCACCAATATATGTGAGGGGGAGTACTGAGAATGTCAGATACGAATACAAGCGGCAGCGCCCCGGTCAAGAAGAACATCACCCGCCGCGACGTGCTGGCCATGGCCGGCTGCGGCGTTGCAGGCCTGGTCGTCGGCGGCGCGCTGGCCAGCTGGGGCGTCACCCAGGAGTCCATCGCGTCCGGCCGCATCGAGCTGCGCACCACGCCCACCAAGATGATCGTCACCGACCGCGCCCGCTGCTCGGGCTGCCAGCGCTGCGAGATGATGTGCACGCTGAAGAACGACGGTCGCGTGTGCCAGCACATCGCCCGCGTGCGTGTGTGGGATAACTATTATTGGGGCACTTCCGCCGACACCGGCGAGGGCTCCTTCGGTGAGGGCAAGCACGGCGCTTGCGAGTTCACCGTCGAGCACTGCAAGCAGTGCGCCGACCCGCAGTGCGTGAAGTACTGCCCGGTCCACGCCATCTACGCCGACGAGAAGACCGGCGCCCGCACGGTCGACACCAAGAAGTGCATCGGCTGCGGCATGTGCAGCCAGGCGTGCCCCTGGAACATGCCCCGCGTCGACACCGAGACCGGCGTGTCCACGAAGTGCATCTCCTGCGGCCGCTGCGCCGAGCAGTGCCCCAACGGCGCCATCCAGTTCATCGATTGGCAGGATATCGCGCAGAAGATCATCGACGAGGGCATCGTTCGCACGACGACCGCGGTCACCGCGTAATCGTTTCGGGGCGATACACCCCGCATGATGCGAACGCCCGCGCGGCAAGCGCAGGATGTGCAAGGTTGCATACCTTATAACCGCGACCAAGGAAAGGAGTGAGCGCGAGATGATGGACGACGCAGCGGTGTTCTCGGTGCTTTCGAAGTGCTTCGGTTCCGTTGAGAAGGACGAATGGAGGCGCCTGACGCGCAGCGCGACCTGGGCCGAGTTCACGGACGGCGTTCGCCGTCTTCTGCAAGACGATACGCGTTTCGGCAAGCAGGCAAGCCCCATCGAGCGTATGCATGTGCGCGTGCCCATGCAGGAATTCCTTTCCAGCAACGAGGTGGACGAGCTGTTCTGCCCTCCGCTTTTCGAGGAGAAGCAGGGTTTTGCGGCGCGTCACTTCACCGGCGGGCTTCCCCAGTCGGCGATTCCCGTGGAGTCGCTGTACACGGATTGGAACACCCCCGGCAACGTGAATCCGCTTATCGGCAAGCAGAAGGGCCTGTATCTGGGCGCTTCGGCGCGCTACATGCGGGCGTTGATCGAACAGCTGGGCCTTGAGGTGCCGGCGGAATACGCCGACTGCCCCGATCACCTGGCGTTGGAGCTCGATCTGGTGGCAGTTCTGCTGCGAAGCGGCATGGACGCCGAAGCTCGACGGTTCGTGGCCGAGCGCTTCGATTGGCTGACCGACTACCGGTTGAAGCTGCTCAAGCTTGACGATGACGCGCGGTTCTACATCAGCCTGGTCGACGTGATCTTGGGCATCTGCGCGGAACAGCGCGCGGAGTCCGAGTCGGCCCAGATGGCTTGATGGCGGTTCGCATCATGGATGAAACGATGACGCAGGATGCATATAGAGAGGAATCAGCAATGTCAGAAAACGCTATTACCAGGCGAAGCTTTCTGGCCGGCAGCGCCGGGGTCGCAGCAGTAGCGGCCGGCGCGGGCTTCATGAGCTTCGGC
>NZ_CAKUAT010000004.1 GCF_934636665.1 uncultured Senegalimassilia sp. | reverse complement strand
GCGTCTTTAGGCGCGCGCCGGCCTTCCATGGGTTATACCCTAAGAGCAAACCACCCGCTATGCGGGTGGTCCTGATTTCGTGCATTGTACTTTCGGGCCCCTAGGGACGGTTCTGGCTTGCGGTGCTGTCGTACAATGTGCACGACACATCATGCCCACGGGAGCAGATTCCCAAAAGGAGACATATTGGATTCCAAATCATCTGAGAAACGATTCGCGCTCATCATCGATGCGGATAACGTTTCTGCGAAGTACATCAAACCGATCACCGACGAGCTATCGAAATACGGCACAATCACCTATAAGCGTATTTATGGCGACTGGACGAGCACGTTGCATGCGAAATGGAAAGATGCTCTACTTGAGAACTCGATCACGCCCATTCAGCAATTTAGCTACACCACGGGCAAAAACGCTACCGATTCTGCCATGATCATCGACGCTATGGACATCATGTATACCGGATCGGTAGAGGGGTTTTGCATCGTTTCGAGCGATAGCGATTTCACGCGTCTTGCAAGCCGCATCCGCGAAAGCGGCCTGACCGTCATCGGCATGGGGGAGAAGAAGACGCCCGTTCCGTTTCGCAAGGCGTGCGATATCTTCACCACGCTTGAGCTGCTTGTGGGCGAAGGCGGCAAAGCGTCCCGGCGCGGGCATCGGGGCCAGGCAGCTTCGGCTGCGGGGCAGGGTAGCGGCCCGAGCGTCGAGCAGGTCGAGCGCGCCGTCGCCGATATCGTAACGGACAACCAGAATAACGGTAAGGCTACGGGCCTTGGTGAGGTCGGCAGCCGTCTTCTCAAACGCTATCCCGACTTTGATGTGCGCAGCTACGGTACCAACCAGCTTACGAAGCTGCTCGGTGAGTTCTCTAGCGTCCAGGTCACCAAGGATGGCAATAGCGTGATGGTGGAGCTGACGGAAAGCTCCACGGCATCCGTTGGCGGCCAATCTGTCGACGACGGGCGAACGGGATCGGCGGTTCCCGCTGATTCCGAAAGCCGACCCGACGACAACGCCGTCGATTCGCAGGATGGCGCGTCCGAAACGCAAGAAGGCGATAAGCCGCGTCGGTCTCGCAGGTCTCGATCCCGCAGGTCCCGCTCGAAAGCCGGCAGCGCTGACGACCGGA
The DNA here is from genome assembly GCF_934636665.1 of uncultured Senegalimassilia sp. Classification (GTDB taxonomy): domain Bacteria; phylum Actinomycetota; class Coriobacteriia; order Coriobacteriales; family Eggerthellaceae; genus Senegalimassilia. The sequence goes on along the minus strand of NZ_CAKUAT010000004.1, from coordinate 147,381 downwards.
TGCAAGCCCTCGGCGGCGAATCGGATAAAGCCGAGCCTGTATCGACCGATGGGATCGAGGTCGAAGAGGCTGTCTCGTCTGAGGAGGCAGGAGCGAAAGGGCGCGGCCAGCGCGACCGGACAGATGACGCGTCCCGTGATGGGGCGGTGTCTGTTGATGCAGCTGCCGTTGAAGCCCCCGATGGGGCGCAGCCTGCGGCCGTATCGGCTGACTCCTCCGAAGACGACCGCGTGCCCGCCTCCGACGAAGCATCTGCCGCACAAGAGGATGGGGAAGGGGTCGCGCTTCAACCCGAGGCTCGGGGCTCCAAATCGGCTCGCAAGCGTCGTAAGCCTTCGCGTGCTCAACGGCCGGAGCAGGCACAGGGGCAGACGCCCGAGCAGCTCATCTTCGATGCCGTGCGCGACGCGGGTGTCGACGGGGTCGGCGTTGCGGACCTGTCCAAGCTTGTGCGAAGCGCATTCAAGTCGTTTAAGGTTCGCGACCACGGGTTCGCTCAAATGAGGCAGTACATCGCATCTTTAGCCGATATCAAGGTTGAGAAGCGCGGCATTGACTATTTCGCCGTGCTGGAAGAATAGGCTTTCGTTTTCCGTGATGCGTCGCATTATTCGGCGCATTACGTGTTTCTATCCGGTTAAATCCGCCGTTTAGGGCGATAACCCGCTGATCGACCCTCGCGCAAGCCCGTGGTTTTGCTATGATTGCTAGGCGCAAAATCGCGCAGATGGGCGTGCGGGCGTGGCGGAATTGGCAGACGCGCCAGATTTAGGTTCTGGTGGGCAACCCCCGTGAAGGTTCAAGTCCTTTCGCCCGCACCATTTGAGGGGAGCATGCACGCATGCATGCTCCCCTCAGCTGCTTTATGCTGAAGCTTGCATTCTCTTTTGCGGGGAAGCAGGCGGGAAGGAACGGTTGAAATGGAAACTTTGAAGGCGATCGGGCGGAAGTGGAACGACATCAGCCTGATCAAGCGCATTCTGGTCGGCCTGGTCATCGGTGCCGTGCTGGGTGTGTTTTGGCCGGGTAACGACGTGCTCGAGATGTTCGGGACGCTGTTCGTCTCCGCGCTGAAAGGCGTGGCCCCCATCCTGGTGTTCTTCTTGGTCATCAGCGCGCTCGCCAATGCGAAGGGCGCCGGTGCCATGAAGGTGGTCGTGATCTTGTATCTGGCTGCTACGTTCATCGCGGCGTTCGTCGCCGTTTTGATGAGCTCCCTGTTCCCTGTGGAGCTTACCTTGGCCGCCGCACAGGATACCTCTGCGGCTCCTTCCGATATCGGATCGGTGTTCACCAAGCTTCTGCTGTCCATCGCATCCAATCCCGTTGATGCCCTGACCAATGCCAACTACCTTGGCATTCTTGCTTGGGCCGTGCTCCTCGGTATCGCTCTGCGTCATGCCAAAGACGGCGTGAAGGACGTTTTCGCCGCTATCTCCGATGCGGTTTCCCAGGTTGTGCGTTGGATCATCTCCCTGGCTCCGTTCGGCATCCTGGGCTTGGTGTACACCTCGGTCAGCACCAACGGTCTTGAGATCTTCACCGAGTACGGTCAGCTTCTGTTGGTGCTCCTCGCCGCCATGGCCGTGGTTGCTTTCGTGACCAACCCGCTTTTGGCGTTCGCGTGCTTCCGCAAGAACCCCTATCCGCTGGTGTGGCGTTGCACGAAGGATTCCGGCGTCACGGCATTCTTCACCCGCAGCTCCGCAGCTAACATCCCCGTGAACATGGAGCTGTGCAAGAAGCTGGGCCTGAACAAGGACAATTACTCCGTGTCCATTCCCTTGGGCGCCACCATCAACATGGGCGGCGCTGCCGTCACCATCTCCCTTATGGCGATGATGGCTGCGCATACCATGGGCATCCAGGTCGGCTTCGGCACCGCGGTCATCCTTGGCGCGCTTTCCGCCGTATCCGCTTGTGGCGCTTCCGGCGTTGCCGGTGGCAGCCTGCTGCTCATCCCGCTGGCCTGCAGCCTGTTCGGCATCGGCAACGATATCGCCATGCAGGTCGTCGGCATCGGCTTTGTGATCGGCGTTATCCAGGACTCCGTGGAGACGGCCATCAACTCCTCCACCGACGTGCTGTTCGCGGCTTCCGCCGAGTACATGCAGTGGCGTCGCGAGGGTCGCGATTTCAAGCCCGGTGCAGATGCATAAGGTTGAAACTGCAATCTGAGATCAAGCATCCTGGCATATTCCGAAGGGGCGCGTTTGCGCCCCTTCTTTGCGATTGGAGACGGTTTGCCGTTTGGATGCGCCTTGCGTGAAGAGCTTGAAGCTCGGAGCGGCCTTATACGGGTTTTGCGGTCTTGCGGGCAACTGGCCGTCTTGACGGATGCTGCGAACCTTCAAGGTCCGAAACGTTCGCGAAAGCGTGGGACCAAGCAGATCCATGTTCGGACGGGGGTGTCCTCGACGTTCGTTTTGCTGGGTCGGTTTACGATGCGGGACAACGAAAAAGGGCGCCTGGGCGCCCTTTGGTCGTCTATGGAAGAAGAGGTTGCGTGCTATCCCACGAACCTGCCCAGCAAAAAGCCGATGATGACGCATGCAGCTGCGAAGCAGGCCGAAAGCCCCACAAGTCGGGTGTCATGATGCTTGTCGCGGTTGCGCTCCTCCTGTTCCTTGCGCTTTGCGGGGAAGTAGGAGTATCCGTCGGTGGTGATGGCTACCACGGTGCCTCGGCGATCGTCCGGGCGCTTGGCAAGCGCGCCTCGCTCGATAAGCTCGCGCTGCAGATCGTCGTCGGGGCGCAACGGGAATGCGCAGCGATAGACCAGCTCGCCGTCAACGGTACAGGTTGCGCGTTCGTAATCAAGCAAGCGGCCAAGTTCCCGCTCTTGCAGGATGTTCAATTCGATGGAAGCCATGATGATTTCCTCTGGTGCGTTGAGTGTGCGTTTTCAGACATAGTTATGATACCCTGAACAGGTTCGTTTTGGTAGGCAAATGTGGCAAGCGGCGCGGTGCTTTTCGCGCGTCCCATTGCGCGCCGCTCCTTGCGTTTCCGTGGTTCGTTCGTGAACGCGGGACCTCAGCTTTATCGAACGGGTGGAATGTGCCATAATAACAGGTCGGTGCGCTATAGCACCTATGAGCAAGTAACGATGGAGGATAGCTACGTGGAAACTAAAGTTGAGGCTCTTGAGGGCAACCGCGCGAAGGTGACCATCACCCTCGATGCCAAGGACGTCGACGCCCGTATCAAGAATACGTATAAGGAATTCGCTAACAAGTACAACTTCCCTGGGTTCCGCAAGGGCAAGGCCCCGCGTCCCATTATCGATAACGCGCTGGGCAAGGACGCCGTCCGCGCCTCCGTCGCCGACGAAGTGGTGAACGGCCTTTCCCCCATCGCCATCGACGAAAAGGGCCTGTTCCCGATCAGCAAGCCTGAGTTCGCTGAGGAGCCCGGCCTGGTCGAGGACGGCAAGGAGTACTCCTACACCTTCACCATCGAGTGCAAGCCCGAGGTCGAGCTGGACAGCTACGAGCCCGTCGAGATCGAGCTTCCCGGCGAAGAGGCCACCGATGAGGAGATCGAGGATCAGATCGAGCACTTCCGCGAGCATTACTTCACGTTCAAGGATGCTCCGGCCAACACCAAAGTCAAGGTCGACTCCGAGCTGACCATCGCCATGAAGTCCACCGACGACAAGGGCGAGGCCATTGAGAGCCTGTCCACCGAGGAGCGCCCCTACACCATGGGTGCCGGTCTTCTGCCCGAGGAGTTCGAGGAGAAGCTGGTGGGCCTGAAGAAGGGCCAGACCGCAGAGTTCGATCTGGACATGCCGGCCAACCCGCCCGTTCTGCTGCGCGCGCTCAAGGACAAGACCGAGAAGATCCACTTCGACGTCGAGGTCAAGGCCGTCCGCAAGAAGATCCTCCCCGAGGTCACCGACGAGTGGGTCAAGGAGACCCTGGGCTTCGAGAACGTCGAGGAGCTGCGCACGCGCCTGGCCGAGAGCCTGACCGCTCAGAAGAAGTCCATGCTGCCGGGCCTGAAGGAGCGCGCTTGCCTGAATAAGCTCATCGAGCGCATGGATGTCGAGGTTCCCGCTGCCATGGCCGAGGCCGCCGAGGCTAGCCTTTTGCAGGAGCTGTTCCAGCAGCTGCAGGCTTCCGGCATGTCCTTCGACGCCTATCTGCAGCAGATGGGCCTGAAGGCCGAGAACTTCAAGGACGACATCAAGCTGCAGGCCGCTGACAACGTCAAGCAGGACCTGGCTCTGGATGCTTGGGCCCGTCATTTCGACATGCAGGTCTCCGATGCGGACGTCACCATGGAGTTCGTGAAGTCCGGCGTCGAGGATCCGGCTGCCCTGGAAGAGGATTGGCGCAAGAACGGCCAGCTGCACATGGTGCGCGAGGGCGTGCTGCGCACGAAGGCCGTCACGGACTTGATGGACAAGGCGGTTGTCACCGAGGTTCAGCCGAAGGCTGCCGATGAGAAGCCGGCCAAGAAGGCCGCTAAGAAGGCTGCCAAGGCCGACGACGCCGAATAGCACAAGCTGTCAGCCATTTTCAGCCCGCCCAGGAGGTGCGCGCGTGATCGTGCGCATGCCTGGGCGGGCTGTGGTTACTCCATGAATGCGTCATAGCGCTTGCGCGCGCGGCCATGTTGCCGCACTATAGCTATCAAACCTTTTGGCCGCTGCGGCGGCTTTTCAAGAGAAGCGAGGCTTACATGAGTTTCAACCCCCATTCTGCTCTGATCCCCTACGTTGTGGAGCAGTCGCCGCGTGGCGAGCGCAGCTACGATATCTATTCCCGCCTGCTCAACGAGCGCATCATCTTCTTGGGCGAGCAGATCGACGACCAGGTGGCCAACTCCGTGGTCGCGCAGCTGCTTCATCTGGAGTCGGCCGATCCTGAAAAGGACATCAGCCTCTACATCAACTCCCCGGGCGGTAGCGTGACCGCTGGTCTGGGCATCCTTGATACCATGAACTTCATCAAGTGCGACGTTTCCACCATCTGCTTGGGCGAGTGCGCGTCGATGGCTGCCGTGCTGCTGTCCAACGGCGCGAAGGGCAAGCGTCTGTGCCTGCCCAATTCCATGGTGCTCATCCATCAGCCTTCCGGCGGTGCTCAGGGTCAGCAGACCGAGATCGCTATCGTGGCAGACTTCATGCTGAAAACCCGCCAGCGCCTGAACAAGATCCTGGCCGATAACACCGGTCAGTCTCTGGACACCATCCAGCGCGACACCGAACGCGACAATTACATGACCGCCGAGCAGGCTCTCGAGTACGGCCTTGTCGACCGTATCGTCACGTCCCGTGCGGCGATGGCCAAATCTGAATAGGAACGATAATCTCGATGAACGATAGACACGACGATCAATACGCGGGCAAGGACCCTAAGGACATCGTGTGCGCATTTTGCGGCAAGCATCCGCATCAGGTTGCGGCCATGATCTCGGGCCCCAACGGCATCTACATCTGCGATGAGTGCATCTCCGTATGCGCCGACGCCATGATGCGCGACCTGGGTTTGCAGGTTCCCGCCATGGGCGAGGCCGGCAACGACAGGGTTGTAGAGGCCCATATGGAGCAAGCCGCGGCGCCTAGCCCCGAGCTCGTGCTCTCGCAGCTTCCTACGCCTCATGAGCTGTATGCCGAGCTGTCCGAGCATGTGGTGGGGCAGGAGGCCGCTAAGCGTGCCTTGTCCGTTGCGGTGTATAACCATTACAAGCGCATCAGCCTTGGCGAGCAGGCCAAGGAAGGCGATGTCGAGCTCGCGAAATCGAACATCATGCTGCTCGGGCCTACGGGCTCCGGCAAAACGCTGCTGGCCCAAACGCTCGCCCGTACGCTGCAGGTTCCGTTCGCCATCGCGGATGCGACCACGCTCACCGAGGCCGGCTATGTCGGCGAGGATGTCGAGAACATCCTGCTCAAGCTCATCACGGCCGCCGATTTCAACATCGAGCGAGCCGAGATCGGCATCATCTACATCGACGAGATCGACAAGGTGGCCCGTAAGGCCGAGAACCTTTCCATCACGCGCGATGTGTCCGGCGAAGGCGTTCAGCAGGCGCTGCTCAAGATCGTCGAGGGCACCGAGGCATCCGTGCCGCCGCAGGGCGGTCGCAAGCATCCTCAGCAGGAGCTTATCCATATCGACACGACCAACATCCTGTTTATTCTGGGTGGTGCGTTCGTCGGCTTGGCGGATATCATCGCCGAGCGCGTCGGCAAGTCGGGCTTGGGCTTCAATGCCGATATGCCCGAGTCGAAAAAGCACGCCGATGCCGCGTTGCTGGCGCAGGTTCTGCCCGAGGACCTGAACAAGTTCGGCATGATTCCCGAATTCGTCGGCCGCATCCCGGTCGTCACCAGCTTGTCCGAGCTTTCCGAGGACGATCTGGTGCGTATCCTGACCGAGCCTAAGAACGCGTTGGTCAAGCAGTACAAGCGCATGTTCGAATTTGAGGAATCCGAGCTGACGTTTACCGACGAGTCCCTTCGCGCCATCGCACGCGAGGCTTTGGAGCATGGCACGGGTGCGCGCGGCCTGCGCAGCATCTGCGAGCGCGTGCTGCAAAACGTTATGTATGACCTGCCGGAGCACGAAGGTGCTTCGACGGTGGTGGTTCGCGCCACCGATATCACGGGGGAGACCACCCCGGTGATCGCTTCTATTCCCGAGCAACCGGAGATGAGCGTCTAACATGGAAGAAATGCCGAAAACCTACGATACCGCCGCCGTTGAGCAGCGCATGCTGGACAAGTGGCTTGAGGGCGACTACTACCGTCGCAGCGCCGGCGTCGGTGATTGCACGGTGACCATCCCGCCGCCGAACGTCACGGGCAAGCTGCATATGGGCCACGCTATGGATGACACCATCCAGGACACCTTCGTGCGCTTCAACCGCATGCGCGGCCGCTCCACGCGCTGGATCCTGGGAACGGACCACGCTGGCATCGCCACGCAGACCAAGGTGGACAAGAAGCTTGCCGCCGAGGGCATCTCGCGTCGCGAGATCGGCCGCGAGAAGTTCATCGATGCGTGCTGGGACTGGACCAATGAGTACGGCGGATTCATCGTTGAGCAGGTCAAACGCATGGGCTGCTCCGTTGATTTCTCCGATCCGCACTTCACCATGGACGATGATTACGCCAAGGGCGTGCGCAAGGTGTTCTGCGATTGGTATCACGACGATCTGATTTACCGCGGCAAGCGCATCGTGAACTGGTGCCCGCATTGCACCACGGCCATCGCCGATGATGAGGCCGAGTACAAAGAGGAAGACGGCCACCTGTGGCATCTGCGCTACCCGCTGGTCGAGCCTATCGACGGCCAGGAATACATCGTGGTCGCAACCACCCGTCCGGAAACCATGCTGGGCGACACGGGCGTTGCCGTATCCCCGAAAGACCACGACAAAGATAAGTTCGTGGGCGCGAAGGTCATGCTGCCCATCATGGATCGCGAGATTCCCATTTTCTCCGATTTTTACGTCGATGCGGGTTTCGGCTCCGGTTTCGTGAAGGTCACTCCCGCCCATGATCCCAACGACTTCGCCATGGGCGAGCGCCACGGCTTGGAGAAGATCAACATCTTCGACGAGACGGCGCACGTCGTGGAAGGCTATGGCCAGTTCACCGGCATGAGCCGCGAGGAATGCCGCGAGGCCGTGGTGGCGTGGTTCGAGGAGCATGGCCTGCTCGATCACGTTGAGGACCATCATCACTCGGTCATGCATTGCTATCGTTGCGACTCTGCATTGGAGCCGTGGCTGTCCGAGCAGTGGTTCGTTGCCGTCGACAAGCTGAAGGGGCCGGCCACCGAGGCCGTCACCTCCGGCAACATCAAGTTCCATCCCGAGCGCTGGACGCAGTCCTACCTTACCTGGATGGAAAACCTTAAGGACTGGTGCATCTCCCGCCAGCTGTGGTGGGGCCATCGTATCCCCGTGTTCTACTGCGAGGATTGCGGTTGGGAAGATGCACTCATGGAGGACGTCGATGTGTGTCCGAAGTGCGGCGGCCATCACGTGCGCCAGGACGAGGACGTTCTGGACACCTGGTTCTCCAGCCAGCTGTGGACCTTCGCCACGCAGGGTTGGCCCGATAACGTGGAGCTTCTGAAGGGGCATCATCCCACGGCCGCGCTGTTCACCGCCCGCGACATCATCGCGCTGTGGGTTGCGCGCATGATCATGGCCTCTACGTACTTCCTGGATGAGATTCCGTTCCATGACGTGGTCATATACGCCACCATCTTGGCCAAGGACGGCACCCGCATGTCCAAGTCCAAGGGCAACGGCGTCAACCCCATGGACCTTATTGAAAAGTACGGCGCCGACGCCATGCGCTTCAACCTGCTCACGCTGGTCACCAACAACCAGGACGTTCGCTTCGACGCCAACATCGATAAGAAGACCCGCGAGCTTATCGACAGCCCGCGTACCGAGCAGGCTCGCTCGTTCGTCACGAAGATCTGGAACGCCAGCCGTTTCGTGCTCGGCAACCTGGAGGGCTTCACTCCTGGCGAGCCCGTGGCCCGCACCCAAGCTGATGCGTGGATCTTCAGCCGCTTGGCCCGCCTGTCCAAGGCTGTCACCGAGGGGCTGTCCGCGTATCAGTTCGGCGAGGTTGCGCGCGAACTGCACAACTTCTTCTGGAACGAGTTTTGCGACTGGTATATCGAGTTCTCCAAGGCCAGCCTGCGCGCTGAGGGCGAGGAGCGCCTGCAGACGCAGCGCAACCTGGTGTTCGTGCTGGACAATGCGCTTCGCTTGCTGCACCCGGCCATGCCGTTCGTGACCGAGGCTATCTGGGAGCACCTCCCCAAGGCCGAGGGCGAGAAGCCGGCGCTTATGGTCGCGGATTGGCCCGAGCCTGAGACGCTTGCGTCTTGGATCAATCCCGACGCCGAGCGCGCGGTCGGCATGCTGTGCGGCGTCGTTGGCGCCGTGCGCTCCACGCGTGCTCGCTACGGCATCAGCCCCAAGCAGGAGCTTGCGGTTGTGGTGAACGCTCAGCCCGAGAACGTATCCGTGCTCGAGGAGCTTTCCTCGCAAATCTCCGTTATGGCTCGTGTGTCCGAGTTCACGGTTGCCGCTGGCGCGCCTAAGCCGGCCGAGAGCGCGGCTGTGGTGGTCGAGGGTGCCGAGGTGTACAGCGTGCTCACCGGCATGGTTGATTTCGATGCCGAGCGCACCCGTCTTGCCAAGGAGCAGAAGAAGCTGGCCGGCGATGCCGCCAAGTTCTCCAAGAAGCTGTCCAATCCGGGCTTCTTGGCAAAGGCTGCCCCTGAGATCGTGGAGAAGGACCGCGCCAAGCTTGCCGAGATCGAAGATCAGCTGGCCCGCGTAGAGGCTCAGCTGGCCGAACTTGGTTAGTTGTGAAGGAATTCGCAGCTAGCGGACCAAAAAACTTGCACGATAAGGGCAATGGCGGTATACTGTCCAATCGTGTCTTGTGACAAGTAAAGGTTTTACTGAACATATAAGAAGGAACAGGCAATGGATATCATTCGCGCAATCGAGCAGCAGCAGATCAAGTCCGATCTCCCCGAATTCCACGTTGGCGACAACGTCAAGGTTCACTATCGCATCACCGAGGGTAACCGTGAGCGTATCCAGGTGTTCCAGGGCGACGTGATCCGTCGTCACGGTCATGGCGTTCGCGAGACGTTCACCGTCCGTAAGATCAGTTTCTCCATCGGTGTAGAGCGTACCTTCCCGGTGCATTCCCCGAAGATCGACAAGATTGAGGTCACCCGTAAGGGCGATGTCCGTCGCGCCAAGCTGTACTACCTCCGCGACAAGGTGGGCAAGGCCGCCAAGATCAAGGAGAAGTCCTTCCGCTAAGCCGACATTCGGCATTTGCGACTTCAAGAACCCCTCATCCGATTGGAGGAGGGGTTCTTTTTCATTCGAGAACGCGCGCTCTTTGCTCGCTATTGGATTCAGCTTTATTGGTTGAAACGGGAAAGCTCCGAGAGGTTATCGTTTCAGCCTTTGTTTGGCGCCTGTGCTGGTTCGAGCGAGGTCGGATGGCTTGTTGAAGCAATCGCCTGCAGAAGCGTTAAGTACTTGCGCTGGAGGCAAATCGAGCGTTTTCGAATGCGATTTCGAGATAGGCCGTTTCTATACCAGGGGCGCTGGCGGTCATGCGTTCATGAACCCCATACAGGAGAGGAAACCATGGGTCCAACGGTTGCTGAGATCAAATCGAAGCTGCAAGCTGCTGATGCAGCTGAGTTCGCCGTTCTTGAGCGGTCGTTGGTCGCGGATACACGCAAGGGGGTTCGTGCGGCTGTCGAATCGGCTCGAAGGCGACTTGCCGCTGAGGCTCTGGAAGCTGCGCGCTTGGAGGGGATGTATGACTTCCAAAACGATATCGCCCAGGGAGGCTTGGTGGTCGGTCTTGATGAGGTTGGCCGTGGTCCGTTGGCGGGTCCGTTGGCGGTCGGCGCCGTGGTGCTGCCGGACCAGCCGCGCATCCCGGGACTCAATGATTCCAAGCAGGTCAAACCTGAATCGCGCGAGGCCATTGCGCGTCGCATCAAAGAGGTTGCGCTTGCTTGGACCGTGCAATACGTTTCGCCTGAGGATATCGATGCCAACGGGATGGCGGCATCCTTGTTGCGTGCGTTTCGAGCTGCTCTTGCGGAAGTGGAGTCGGCTGGTGTGAAACCCGATACGGTGCTGCTCGATGGCAATCCGTTGCATATGGACTCGCGAGAGGTGAGCGTGGTGAAAGGCGACGGGAAATGCGCTTCCATCGCTGCGGCATCCATTGTGGCGAAGGTCGAGCGTGATGCGCTTATGTGCGAGTATGCCCGGCAGTATCCCGAGTATGATTTCTCGTCCAACAAAGGCTATGCGAGCGTCGCGCATATCCAAGCCATCAAGGACCATGGGCTTTGCCCGATTCATCGAGCGTCCTTTTGCCACGCGTTCACGCAGGAAAGCCTGTTTTAATCGCAGCGCTTGCAGAGTTCACGGATATTGCTAAGCGATCCAGCGACAGCGACCGCTCGCAGGCGATCGTGCGGCGTTGAGCGTCTATAAGGAATCGCGGCGGTGAATGCCCATAAAAGATCGACCGCCGGCGATCGTCCAGCCTGGCTTGTGCGAATAAGGAGGCACCGTTCCTTTCCCATCGGCTTTAGGAAGGGAACGGGGCCTCCTGGTCTTCCTCTATCGGTTCATAGCAGCTAGGGAGCATGGGGTGAGTTTGAGGGATGCCCGCGAATCCCTTCCTGTGCGAGTTTGGGCCTCGTTGGCATTTGCTTGGTCATGCATGCTTCGATGGAGCTGCTGCTCGGACCTGTTCGAACGCTGAGCGTTCTTTTTGACGGTCGGCGTGCTTTGTTCTATCCGCAAGCCTTTGGCGAAGGTGGGCCTTTGCATACATGCCACCTGATTTGGTGTGAATTGATGCAGCTTGCGAAGGCTTATCGTTCCTGGCTTCGTAAGCTTGCGCGGTGTTATCTGCAAGGTTCGCACAAGGGTTGCGTAAGATGACGTCGTTAAGGTGGGCCATAGCGAGGAAAGGAGCACGCTATGGCCGAACCGCGGCATGAAGAGCAACAAGACGAACAAGGCGCAAACCAGGCTTCCAAAGACACCGAGAGCGCTGCTAATCAGCCCAATTTGCATAACAAGCGTCTGGGTCGTTTGGGGGAGGACGTTGCGGCGCGTTACCTAGTGTCGCGCGGTTACGAAATCATCGCGCGTAACTGGACGTGCCAGGCTGGTGAGGCCGATATCATCGCGCGTGATGACGATATCTTGGTGTTCGCCGAGGTGAAGACGCGATCAAGTACCGAGAAAGGCTTTCCCAGCGAAGCCGTCGACGGCAAAAAGCGCGGGAAGTACCTTAAAATCGCCGAGCTGTTCACAAGCAGATACGAGGTGCAAGACCTGCAGGTACGCTTCGATGTCATGTCGCTGGTCGTTACCGACAACGCGCACGCCACCATCCGTCATTACATCAACGCCTTCGGGGCTGAGTCGTTATGAGCGCGTCGTGCGTAGTGCATGCTGCAACGTTGCGCGGCGTACGGGCGGTTCCCGTTGAGGTCGAAGTGTGCGTGAGCAACGGGATGCCGGGCTTTTCGGTCGTTGGAATGGCCGATGCTTCGGTGCAGGAATCGAGGGAGCGCGTTCGAGCCGCATTGCGAGCTTGCGGCTTCAGCATGCCAAGCAGCAAAGTGGTGGTAAACCTTGCACCAAGTGCCTTGCGCAAAACCGGGTCGGGATTCGACCTTCCCATAGCCGTGGGCCTTCTGTGCGCAACGGGGCAAGTGAATCCCGCCGTGCTCGACGGCGTGCTGTTCGCAGGGGAGCTTTCCTTGGAAGGAACCGTGCGGCCGATCGCTGGCTTGCTGGCCTACGCCTTGTGCGCCCAGCAACAGGACCTTGCCCTTGTCAGCGCGGCTGAGAACGGGGCGGGGCGGATAGAGGGCATAAGGCGGCGCGTCATTGAATCGCTTGGGCAGCTGCGTCGTGGGGACTTCGCTGAACTTGGGGGCGCATTGGCGCCTGAAAAGCCCCAAGAACTTGATTTTCGCGACATCGCGGGTCATGACATGGCCAAGCGCGCATTTCAGATAGCGGCGGCCGGCGGCCATGGTCTGCTTATGATGGGCCCTCCGGGTTCCGGCAAGACCATGCTGGCATCGCGCCTGCCCTCGATTTTGGCCCCTTTGTCGCGCTCGGAGGCCCTTGAGGCGGCGGTCATCCATTCCGTTGCCGGTCGGGATGCCGCGCCGCTGCTGGCGGGGATCAGGCCGTTTCATGCGCCTCATCATTGCGCGACTCTGGCGGGTTTGGTGGGTGGGGGCTCGCCTCCGCGACCAGGCGCCATTTCGTTGGCACATAACGGGGTGCTGTTCTTGGACGAGCTGCCCGAGTTCGCGCCTTCGGTGCTGCAAGGTATCCGTCAGCCCATGGAGGCCGGTGAAGTGGTGGTCACGCGAGCTGATGGAAGCGTTCGTTTTCCTGCGCGATTCATGCTGGTGGCGGCTGCCAACCCGTGTCCCTGCGGCTTTTTCGGCGACTCCGAGCGCACGTGCACCTGCTCGCAGCGCCAGGTGCATCAATATCAAGGACGCGTGGGCGGGCCGCTCATGGATCGCATCGACGTCCATATCGATGTCGCACGCATCCCGCCGGGTCAGGTGCTTTCGACGGGGCACGGAACATCGTCGGCGAAGCTTCGCGAAGGCGTGCTTGCGGCTCGAGAATACGCATCGTGGCGCCGCAGCACCACGGGCTTGGATGAGCGCGCGCGTCAAGCCGAGGTGTTGGTCGAATCGTGCGCGATGAGCGAAGTTGATCGCGACTTTCTGGAGAAGTTGGCCGCATCTGGATCGATGAGCGGGCGCGCCATCATGCGCACGTTGGCGCTGGCGAGAACCATCGCCGATATGGAGCAGGTGCCCAAGGTGGGTCGAGATCACCTATGCGAAGCGGTGGGATTCCGGTTGCGCGAAGGAGGCGCATGATGACGATCGGGCGGTCGGAGGGGCAAGGCATGCGGCTAGCAGGTATGAGGACGGTGTTGCTGCCCGACGACCCAAGGTTTCCCGCTGCTTTACGCGTTATCCCGCGACCGCCGAAGCGGTTGTACGTGCTGGGCGATCCCGAGGCGCTTACGGAAGGCCTTGCCGTGGTGGGCGCGCGCAAGGCCACGCCTTACGGCATCGGCGCGGCGAAGCGCTTCGCGCGGCTTGCTGCGCAGCGGGGCATTGCGGTGATATCCGGCGGCGCACGGGGCTGCGACGCTGCCGCGCACGAGGCTGCGCTGTCCGAAGGCGCGCCTACGGTGGCGTTTTTAGGCGGCGGCTGCGATATCCCGTACCCTCGGGAGCATGCGGGCCTGTTCGAGCGGATTGCGCTTTCCGGTGGGGCGGTGGTTTCCGAGCACGCTTGGGATACACCTGCCCTGCCTCAACAGTTCCGCACGCGCAACCGGCTTATCGCCGGACTTGCGCGGGCGACGCTTATCGTGGAGGCCGGTTTGCCTTCAGGGACTTTCTCCACCGCTGACGAGGCGCTTGCGGCAGGTCGTGACGTGCTGGTGGTGCCCGGCGCCATCAACTCGGCTTCCTCGAAGGGGGCGAACCGCCTGCTCGTGCAGGGCGCGGCTCCAGTGGTCGACGATGAGTCGTTTTCCGATGTGCTGTTCAGCGTGTTCGGCTGCTTGAAGATGCAAGATGCTGATAAGTTGAGCGGGAAAGGGGGTGAAGCAGGGTCGGCCGGCTCGAGGGGCGCCCGCGGCGCAAGCCGCGTGGCTGCGGACCCGATTACGGCTGCGCTGCAGGCGGAGCCGTTGGGTATGGAGCAACTCTTCGAACTGGCGTGCCAGCACTGCGGCAAGCGGGATGCGCGCGCCTGGCTGATGGAGCGGTTGGCGGTAGGCGAGCAAGCAGGTTCATTTGCGCGTTATCCTGATGGGCGTTGGGGGCCACGGGTCTAGCGTCTGGTATGCTATGGCCTATGGAAACTATGCAACGAATCTCAATCATCGGGGCCGGTCTTGCAGGAAGCGAGGCGGCCTTGCAGCTAGCGGACCGAGGGTTCTCGGTTCGCCTTGTGGAAATGCGTCCCGAAAAGGGCACGCCCGTGCATAAAACCGGGCTGTGCGCCGAGCTGGTCTGCTCGAACAGCCTGAAGAGCACGAAGCCTGAAAGCGCGGCCGGTATGCTGAAAGCCGAGCTTGCCGCGCTTGACTCGCAGGTGCATGCCGCCGCCCTTGACAACGCCGTGGCGGCCGGCGGCGCTCTTGCGGTCGATCGCGAGGCGTTCGCCCGCCGGATTACGCAGCGCATCCAGGAGCACCCGTGCATTTCCTTGGAGCACGCGGAGGTGCGCTCTGTGCAGCAGGCCTGCGAAGGCGCCGATGCCGTCATCCTGGCGTCCGGTCCGTTGACTTCCGATGCTTTGGCTGAATCGCTGTCCCAGATCACGGGGTCGGACCATATGGCGTTCTACGATGCGGCGGCTCCCATCATCATGGCCGATTCGCTGGACATGGGCAAGCTGTTCCGTCAAAGCCGCTATGAGGATGCGGGCGGCCAGGTGGGCGATTACCTGAACGCGCCGTTTTCGCGCGAAGAATACGAGGCGTTCATCGAGCAGCTCGTCGGCGCCGATCGTGTGATCCGCCGTGAATTCGAAACGCGCGACCTGTTCCAGGCCTGCCAGCCCATCGAGGAGATCGCCCGCAAGGGCGCCGATGCGCCTCGCTTCGGCACGCTCAAGCCCGTCGGTCTGACCGATCCCGCCACGGGCAGGCGCCCGTGGGCGGCGTTGCAGCTGCGCGCAGAGGATGCTCACGGGGAAAGCTATAACCTGGTGGGTTTCCAAACCAACTTGACGTTCCCTGAGCAAAAGCGCGTGTTCCGTATGATCCCGGGCTTGGAGCAAGCGGAGTTCGCGCGCTATGGCGTCATGCATCGCAACACGTTCATCAACGCCCCAAAGCTGTTGACGCCTGAGCTTCGGCTGCGCAGCGCGGGAGGCGTTGATGTGCCGGTGTTTGTGGCGGGGCAGTTGGCAGGCACCGAGGGCTATTGCGAGGCCATCCGTTCCGGGCTTCATGCGGCGCTTCACGTCGCTGCTCTGCTCGGCGGCGTGAAGGCTCCGCAGCTGCCAACGGAAACGGCGTTCGGTGCATTGCTGGCATACGCCACCAGCCCCGAAACGGTCGATTATCAGCCTATGCACGTGAACTTCGGCATCATGGTGCCGCTTGAGCAGCGAATCCGCAACAAAGGGCAGCGCTATGCGGCCTATGCCGAGCGCGGGACGCAGGCTCTTGAGCGTTATTGCGACGAGTTGCGCG
This sequence comes from uncultured Senegalimassilia sp., assembly GCF_934636665.1. GTDB lineage: Bacteria > Actinomycetota > Coriobacteriia > Coriobacteriales > Eggerthellaceae > Senegalimassilia. The sequence goes on along the minus strand of NZ_CAKUAT010000004.1, from coordinate 131,567 downwards.
CTTGCGGGCTTTTGGGCTGCGCGGGGGAAGCCGTCGGGAATGACGAGTAAAGCCGAAGCCGCGTGCGGTGATACGGCCCCGGAAGATGTGGATGCGCAAGTGTTCTCGGCCATCGAGCGATTCATCGGCTCGTGGCGTACCGAACGTAACCCCTCCGAGAACACGTTGCGCGCGTATCGAATCGACTTGCTCGATTACGCGCGCTGGGCAAAGCGCTCCCGGATCGATGGCTTGCATCCTAGCCACCGACAGCTTCGCCGCTACTTAAGCCAGCTTGAGCAGGCACAGTACTCGCGTGCCACGGTGAATCGCAGGCTGTCTGCCGTGCGAACCTTCTTCCAGTGGCTCAACGTCAACGGCATCGTGTCCGAGGACCCCGCAAGCGCGCTTTCGGGTCCCAAGCAGCCGCAGCGTCTGCCGCATCACCTTCGTCCTCAGGATGTTGCCGCGCTGCTGGGCGTATACGGCAAACGGCTTGATTCCCAAGGGCGCGATGAGCGCACGCCTTCGGAGATGCGCAATCAGGCGTTGCTTGAGTTTCTGTATGCGTGCGGCGCGCGCATATCGGAGGCTTCGGGGCTATTGCTTTCCGCGGTTGATTTTGATCAGGGCCAATGCCGTGTGCTCGGCAAGGGGTCAAAGGAGCGCATCGTGCCCTTGCACGACCTTGCGCTCTCGAGCATGCGCACGTATCTGCTGTTCGCGCGACCCTTGCTCGTCAAGGAGAAGGAATGCCCGTATTTCTTCGTTTCGACGCGCGGTAACCAAATGGGCACCGATGCGATGCGCAAGATGTTCAAGCAGGCGCTTGCCGCTGCGGGGCTTCCATCCACCATCACGCCGCATGATCTGCGTCACACCTTCGCCACTGATGTGCTCGGTGGCGGCGCGGATCTGCGCAGCGTTCAGGAGATGCTCGGGCATGCAAGCTTATCCACCACGCAGATTTACACGCATACCACTCCCGAGCGTTTAGGCGCTGAACACCATCGGGCGCATCCTAGGGGGTAGGTGAGTTGTTCGCGGGCGACCGCTTTCGAGCGGGTCTCCTATCTTCAGGGTGCGGAAAAGCTCACAACGGGGACGGTTAACGGGCTGCATCAATCGTTTTCGATGCAGCCCGTTTCGGTTGCTCTTGGTACATGGCGCTTGAGTCGTGTTTCCTTTGGGCGCAAGGGGTCTGCATGTTAGCGAATGGGCGTCCGTTATGGGGTCCCGTTCGCATTCGGGGCGGTTATGTCCGAGTCGTGCTTCCGCTTCGCAGACAAGGAAACGACCATGCGATCGCATGGTCGTTTCCGGTTATCTTCCTAGCAAGTGCCTGATGGCGGCAATAGGGTGCTTCGTCATCATTCGGGGGCCGCTGTAGCGCATCACTTGGCGGATGCGCTCGCGCATTTCCGGCTTGTAGCAGTGGTTCTCACAGGCGTCGCAGCTGGTTTTCACGTGCATCTTGCGGCATCGGCGCGTGCGCAACGCCGCGTATTCGTCAAGCTGGGCGCATTGGGGGCACACGGCTTCGCCGCATACGGCGGTTTCGGTCCTGCTGGCAGGCTCATGGTTGCCAGCGCAATACAGCGCCACCATCTGCGAGATGGTCTTTTCCTCGCGAACCCGGCGCTTTGCGATCTTCGGGGTGTCTTGCTGCACGGAGAGCCGCCCTACATTGCCGTCAGGCGGATGCCCACGTACGCCGCGGTGCTCGGCAGGCCCTTGATGTCGTATTTGTCCGACAGCGGTGCCGCGGAGACGCGCCACGTATAGGTGACATCATCGATATCGACGGTGCCGGTTTGGAAGGTGTTGCCCACCTCGTCGGTGTCCATGGACGTGCTCGAGGCTTCGAATCCCTCGGCGGCCACGGCTGCCTGGATAGCGGCTTCAAGCGTGCTCGACGAGAAGTCGGCGTATTTGACTGCCATGGTCAAGGTATCGGAGCGGTCGACGGTAAGCGTCCAACTGCCGTTGAGCAGCAGGGCCGCTTGGGATGCTGAAAGGCTGCCCACGCCCTTCGCGTACATGGCCGCGGCATCGGCCACGGTGACATCTTCGGGAAGTTTGACCAGATCAAGACCGGCGGTGCCTTCCGCGGTTTGGTTGTACGCGGTATAGCCCGCGGCCGCAAGCGAATCCAGAATGGCCTGGTCGTCCATATCCGCCATCTGCGTGAGAACGGGGAGGTTGTAGCTGACGGTACGCGAGAGGTTCTCCTCGACGCTTGCTTGGCTTTGGGCGTTCGAATCGTTCACCGCGGTGATGGCCCCGGCCGCCAGGCGAACGCCGATGATCACGGCGATGACGACGAAGACCGCCATGATTATCTGCTGGCTGCGCGGCATGTCCATGGGGCGCAGCAGGCTTGAGCCGTCCATATAGCGTATATTGCCCTGTTCGATGGAATAATCGGTATGGCGATGAAATAACGACATGGGTACCTGCCTGTCGGTTTTTAGTCGGTTTGTGTGCGTGGGTAAGTATAGCATTGCCCTGTGGGGGCGCTCATGGTAGCCTACGGAATGCCCATGGGGGAGTAGCTGGCAGGACATACCTGCGGTGCGTTCAACATCGTGGCCGGCAACGGTCTGGCGTACCTGAAATTGCAAGACTCATGGCGCAACGTTTTCAAAGCGTTGCGCCATGAGTCTTTTTTTGTTGCGCTGCTCATCCGAGGAGACGGGGTAAACCGCGCACCGTGCGAAATGGCGCGCATCGGATCGGACGAAACGACGTAAAGGAGCAACGTATGGATTTTTCCATCTTCGCCACGCCCGAAGCTTGGATCAGCTTGTTGACGCTGATGTTTTTGGAGGTGGTGCTGGGCGTGGACAACATCGTGTTCATCTCCATCACCACCAACCGCCTGGCGCCCGAACATCAGCATATCGGCCGTAAGCTCGGTTTGCTGGGCGCCATGATATCGCGCTGCATCTTCTTGTGCTTCGCCAGCTATCTGGTACACATGACCAAGCCGCTCTTCACTTTGGATCTGGGCTTTTTCCAGCATGCGTTCAACGTGCGCGACTTGGTGCTGCTGGCGGGCGGCGCATACCTGATTTATAAGGGCATCGACGAGCTTCGCGATGTGCTGGCCTTGACCGAGGAGAAAGCCGAGCATTCCGAGGAGCACAAGGAGCTGCATCGCATCGGCCTTGGTCAGGCCATCGTCACCATCATGGTCATGGACCTGGTGTTTTCTATCGACTCGGTCATCACCGCGGTGGGCTTGGCCGAGCATCTGATCATCATGATCATGGCCGTCATCTTCGCCATCATCATCATGATGGTGTTCATCGATGCCATCGCCGATTTCATCAACAAGCATACGGAGATGAAGATCTTGGCGCTGGTGTTCATCACCGTCATCGGCTTGCTGCTGTTCTTCGATTCGTTGGGCATCAACTCCGGCATCGAGGTGCTCGATATGCATATGGAGAAGCTCATGGTGTACTGCGCCATGGTGTTCGCGGTGGTGCTGGAGCTTATCCAGATGCGCTACAGCTCGAATCTGGCGAAGTGGAAGGAAGAGCGCAAGACCGAGCAGCTGAACAGCTAGCCCGCCGGCGCCGATACAAGCTTGAATAACAACCGTCGGCCGCTGTGCGCGGCCTACGGTGCACTTGCCGGTAAAGGATTCGCGCGGCGGATTCGGACGGCGATCCTGAAACAAAGCGGCCCCGCGGACCTTGAGCCTGCGGGGCCGCTGTCGTTGCGCCATCGTGTTAGCGCGCGAACTGCGAATAGCCTTCGTCGGAGATGAACAGGCGCGTGGCCCTGGGCAGGATCCGCGCGGAAAACGGCGTGGTGAGGCCGGTGGCCTCGCCGTCGTACTGCACTTCCATAGCCGGGTCGGCTTCGATCGTGACCTCTTTGGCGCGGAAGATCTCAAGCGCATCGGTGCGGTCGGGGAATTCGCCGTCTCGGTCCAAAAGGCCCGCGATAGCGGCCGGTATCAGGTCGAATGCGGTTTTCGCCTTCAGGACCACCACGTCGAACTCGCCGTCTCGCGGCTTGTTGTCGTGCGTGACCGTGATATCGAACTGGATTTTGCTGAAGTTCACCAGCAGCACGCCCAGGCCTTCGCTTTGCACCTGTTTGCCGTCCAAGGTGAGCGTGAACTTGGATTGCTGCGGCATGGCGTTGGCCACGGCCGATTGCAGGTAGGCCATGGGGCCGAGCAGGCGTTTGCCGCGCTGCGCCCCGCGCATGATGACGGCGTCGTAGCCCGCACCGGCCATGATGGAGAAACCGAAGCGCTGCCCATCAACGCAGATCTCGCCCATGTCGAAATCAAGGGTTTGCCCGGCGCGCACCATTTTCGCCAGAGCATGGGGTTCGAGCGGGCTTGCAAGGTTGAGGGCCAATAGGTTTGCCGTGCCTGCGGGGAAGGGCAGCACGGGTATGCCGGTGTTGGCCAGCAGATAGCATACCGTGGCAACGGTGCCGTCGCCGCCGGCCGCGATCACGGCATCGAAGTCCTTCGCATCGTCAAGCAGCGAGCCCACCGGCGTGGTGCCGTTGGTGCAGCGCATGCAGATCTCGTCGCCGTCGGCGGCGAAGCTGCGCATGAAATCGTAGATGGCTCCTTCGCCGTATCCCGATGCCAGGTTGTTGATGACAAGCAGTTTCACGGTTTTCCCTTCCGTTGCGGTATTCTTACATCATAAAGCACAACGATATGAACGTGAGGAATTACCGGGTGTATATCGAAGATCAAGAAGCACTGGAGGCGTTCGTCGAGCGAGCACGCCGCTCAAGCGTCCTTGCCATCGACACCGAGTTTTTACGCGAGAAGACCTATTATGCGCGCCTGTGCTTGATCCAGTTCGCCACCGATGATGAGGTGGCGGTGGTCGACCCGTTTTGCATCGAGGACCTGCATGTGCTGGCCCCGCTGCTCGAGGATGCCGGCGTCATGAAGGTGCTGCACTCCGGCGGGCAGGACCTTGAGATCTTGTGGCACGAGGTGGGCGTGCTCCCGCAGCCGCTGTTCGACACGCAGGTGGCGGCGGCGCTTTTGGGGCACACGCAGCAGATCGGCTACGGGGCTTTGGTGGGCGCCGAGTGCGGCGTGGCGCTTAAGAAGGTCGATTCCTTCACCGACTGGTCGCGCCGTCCCTTGTCGGAATCCCAGCTGCGCTATGCCGCCGACGACGTCATCTATCTTCCCCGCATGTATGAGCATATGAAGCAGGAATTGGGGCAGCAGGGGCGCTTGCATTGGCTTGACCCCGAGTTCGCCGAGATGTGCGACCCTGCGCGTTTCGAATCCGATGAGCGCGAGCGCTACCGCAGGCTCAAGCGCGTCGGCCAGCTTTCGCGCAAGCAGCTGGCGGCGGCGCGCGAGGTTGCCGCATGGCGCGAGGTCACGGCGCAGAAGCGCAACGTGCCGCGTAAGTGGGTCATCACCGACGAACAGATCGTGGAGGCGTGCAAGCGCGAGGCCCGCACCATCGACGAGCTGTTCATGGTGCGAGGCATGCGCGAGAAGCTCAACACCCGCGATGCCCGAACGGTCGCCGGGCTTATGAAGAAGGCGCTGGAATCCGGTCCGCAAAGCTGGCCTGAGCTCGACCGCAGCGGCCGCAACGAGCCCAACGTGGATGCACCGCTCGACCTTATGAGCGCGCTCGTGCGCTTGCGCGCCAAGGAGAACGGCGTGGCGTTCCCTACCTTGGCCAGCCATGATGATCTGGTGCGTATGGCTCGCGGATACCGTCAGGGCATCGATCTGTTGCGCGGATGGCGCCGGGCGCTGGTGGGCGAGGAGCTCATCGAGCTGCTCGAGGGCAAGCTCGTGCTGTCCTTGAACGGCCACGATCTGCACGTCACGCGCCTGGATGGCGAAGAGTAGCTAGCGCGTCGCCGCCCGGTGCGGCAATGCGAACGCGGCGGGCTCGATGCGTTTCCGGTAACGGATTGCGAACGTTTCGCGGTAACATTCGTGGAGCCGCGGGCATGGGGTTTCGCTTCGGTATACTTTTGGTTCGTTTAACCAAGCGCGCAGCCTTGTCGCCTCGCCCCGGGGCGCAGGGCGTGCGCCGTACGCTTTCGTTAGGAGTTGCATCACCCACATGAGCATGAGCTATTTGAGCCTGATCGTCGTCACCATGGTCATCGGCATGGGCGCGTCGTGGTACGTGAACCGCCAGATCAACAAGTATTTGCACGTTCCCTCTTCCACGCGCGTCACCGGCGCGCAGATGGCCGAGATGATGCTGGCGGCAAACGGCGTCCACGGCGTGCAGGTTTATCGCGGCGGCCCGCAGCAGGACCACTTCGACCCGCGTAACAATTCCATCACCCTGGACCCCGATGCGTTCGGCGGGACCTCCATCACGGCCGTGGCCACGGCATGCCACGAGGCCGGGCACGCCATCCAGTTCGCGCAGGGGTATGCTCCCATGAAGATCCGCGGCGCACTGGTGCCGGCGGTGAACTTCGCTTCCAATGCCTGGGTGTTCCTGCTGATGTTCGGTATCTTCATGCAGCTTTCCGGCCTTACCACGCTTGCCATCATCATGTACGCCGTTGTGGTGTTGTTCCAGCTGGTCACGCTGCCCGTCGAGTTCGATGCGTCGCGCCGCGGCCTTGCCTACCTGAAGACCCAGGGCATCACGCAGGCCGAGCAGGGCGGCGCGTATTCCGTGCTGCGCGCCTGCGCGCTCACCTACGTTGCCGCTGCTTTGACGTCCATCCTGCAGCTGCTGTGGCTGCTGCAGTCTCGCGACGAGTAGCAACGTGGCCTACGATCGATCATATAACGGCGCCGCGGGAGGACACCGCGGCGCTTTTGCTAGCTCGGGTGCTTCCTCGGGGCCGGCGCGAAACGCCGAGGAGGCCGCCCGCGCATGCGCAGCGGCCTTCGGCGCGCATAAGGCGGCGGGTGCGAATGCGGCTTCGCGAATCGGGGGAGCGGCAACGCGGGAATCGGGTTCGCGCGCCTTATCGGTATCAGCCGCCATGCAGCTGGCGAAAGGGGCGCTCGAAGGCGTGACAGTGCGCCTGGTCGGCGAGATCTCCGAGCTGTCGAACAAGCCCGGGTACAAGGCCGTGTACTTCACGGTCAAGGATAAGTCGGCAAGCCTTCCGTGCATGATGTGGAACAACCGTTTCCGCGCCGCCGGCGTGCAGGTGGCGGTCGGCCAGCTGGTGGAGCTGACGGGCAGGTTCACGCTGTATGCGGCGAAAGGGCGCATGAACTTCGACGTGTTCTCGTTGGCGCCGGTGGGAGAGGGCCAGCTGAGGCTGCAGGTGGCCAACCTAGCGCGGAAGCTTTCCGCAGAAGGCCTTGCGGACCCCGCGCGAAAGCTGCCTTTGCCTGCATATCCGCTTACCATCGGCCTGGTCACCAGTCCGCGCGGCGATGCGGTGCACGATGTGCTGCGCACGCTGCGCCGCCGTTTCCCTGTGGCGCGGGTGCTGTTCTCCGGTGTGGCGGTGGAGGGCCCGCAGGCCCCGGCCGGCATCGTCGAGGGCATGCGCGCTGTAGTCCATGCCGGCGCCGAAGTGGTGCTGGTGGTGCGCGGCGGCGGGTCGTACGAGGACCTTATGCCGTTCAACGACGAGTTCTTGGCCCGCATGATCGTCAAATGTCCCGTTCCAGTGGTCACGGGCATCGGGCACGAACCCGATACGTCCATCGCCGACATGGTCGCCGATGTGCGCGCCTCAACGCCTACTGCCGCTGCCGAGGCGGTGAGTCCTGCTCGCGAGAACCTTGATGCGCTGTTCCGCGCGCGTCGAGGCAGCCTGGATGCCTGCGTCCAGCGTGCTCTTGATGGCGGCGCGGCGCAGGTCGGGCGCATCGCAAGCCGGCCGGTCTTTTGCGACCCTAATGCTTTGCTCGCGGCTTCCTCGCAAGGAGTGGATTTGTTTGCCGACCGGCTGGCAAGGGCGCTGCCCGCCAGCTTGGACCGCGATCGCGCTCAGGTCGATCGGCTGCGCGAACGCTTGGGCGCGGCGCTTCCCAACGCCTTGACCGCCGATGCAACAGCCGTGCAACGCCAGCGCGAACGTTTGACGCGCGCGCTTTCGCAGGTGGTCGTCGCTCCGGCGGCGCAAACGCAGCGGGGACGTGAGCGGCTGCTGCGCGCGTTGCCCCAGGCTTGCGAGCGGGAACGCGCGGTGCTTGACAACGAGCAGCGACGTCTGCTTGCTTCGGGCCGCCAGCTGCTCGAGCCGTTTCGCCGGCAAGCGGGCCTTTCGGCTGCGCAGCTTGACGCGCTGTCGCCGCTGGCGGTTCTCGGCAGAGGCTACTCGATCGCCCGCGATGGCGACGGCGGTGTGGTGAAGTCGGTCGAGCAAGCCCACACAGGGCAGTCGCTTGATGTGACGGTATCTGACGGCGTGATCGAGTGCAGCGTGTCGGGGGTCCGGCGTGCTGATGAAGACGGCCCTATAGGGAAGGAATCATGAATATGGGCAATGAAAGTTTGAAACCGGTCGAGGACCTGACCTTTCGTGAGGCCATGGCCGAGCTTGACGGTATCGTCGGCGTTTTGGAATCCAATACGCTTGAGCTAGAGGACAGCCTTGCCAGCTATGAGCGCGGGGTTGCGCTGCTGCGCGCGCTTCAGGGCCGCCTGGCCACGGCGCAGCAGAAGGTCGACGTGCTCATGGGCCAGCTTGAACCGGAGGTATCGGACGAGCAGCGCGACACCACGCTTTCGTAGCGCCGCTTGCCGACAGAGTGCAGCGCGGGCGCCGCTTGCGGCGACGTGTTGCGTGTTTTGCCACTACAATGATGGCTCGAAATCTTTTGTGTAAGGAGGCAGGCCGTTGAACGTTTTGGTTATCAATGCGGGTTCATCTTCGCTGAAGTACCAGCTTATCAATGTTGAAACGCATACGCTCATGGCCAAGGGCATTTGCGAGCGCGTCGGTTCTGCCGAGGCGTTCCACAAGCACGGTCTTGACGATAACGAAGTGGTCATCGACGCTAAGATGGCGAACCATGACGACGCTATGGCGCTCGTGCTTGAATCCCTGGTCTCGGGCGAGGGTGCCGCGATCTCCTCGCTTTCCGAGATCGATGCGGTCGGTCACCGTATCGTGCAGGGCGGCAAATATTTCGATCGTTCCGTTCTCATCGACGATGAGGTCATCGCGAAGATCGATGAGCTTGCCGAACTGGCGCCGTTGCACAACGGTGCGGCGCTCATGGGCATCCATGCTTGCATGAAACACATGCCGGGCATCCCCATGGTGGCCGTGTTCGATACCTCGTTTTTCACCACGTTGCCTCCGAAGGCGTACATGTATCCGCTGCCCTACGAGCTGTACGAGAAGTATGCCATCCGCAAGTACGGCGCACATGGTACCTCGCATCGCTACATCTCCGAGCGTGCCGCCGTGGTGCTTGACGAGCCCCTTGAGGACCTGAAGCTCATCACGCTGCATTTGGGCAACGGTTGCTCAGCGTCCGCTATCGACCATGGCGTGGCCGTGGACACCTCCATGGGTCTCACGCCGCTTGACGGCTTGATGATGGGCACCCGCTGCGGTGCCATCGACCCGGCCATCGTGCCGTTCGTCATGGATCATGAGAACCTGACCGCCGAGGAAATGAACAACCTCATGAACAAGCAGTCGGGCTTGCTCGGCATCTCCGGCGTGTCCAACGACCTGCGCAGCGTGCGCACGGCCTCGGAAGAGGGCAACGAGCGCGCTATGCTGGCATATGACATGTTCTCCAACTCGGTTAAGAAGTACATCGGCCAGTACATCGCCGTCATGGGCGGCGTGGACGCCATCGTGCTGACCGCCGGCGTAGGTGAGAACTGCGACAAGATGCGCCGCATGATCTTCTCCGGCCTCCAGCCTTTGGGCATCGTGCTCGACGAGGAGAAGAACCGTCATCGCGGTTTCGAGCGCATCATCTCCACCGATGATTCCGCGGTGCAGATCATCATTATCCCCACCAACGAGGAGTACATGATCGCCCGCGACACCTACGAGATCGTGCATGACCAGATGGTCGGCATCCAGCCGTAAGCCGTCCGGTTGTCCCATAGCAGCAAAGCGCTGCGTTATCCGCAACGCAGAAAAGCCCTCGAGAGAGGGCTTTTCTTTTGGCTTGCTATGTCAAGTATGGGCGGGTGTCGCGCGTTGATGTCGCGGCTCGATTTGAGATGACGACTAACAGACTGTTTCGCCGGTTTGCGGGCATGGGCTGCATATCGTGAGCAATGCTGTCTCGAGCCGCGTTGAAATTTTGACAGGCTTGCTTGGGTCCATGGAGGTGCTCTCGGCTTCGAAGACGGATTCAGACCTTAATGACAGCATTGATGCCATTAAGGTCTGCGAGATTGGCGAGGTTTGCGGGCCAAGAGGATGCGGGGGGGGGGTTCTTGATTGTCTCAGCGCATTCGACAAGAAAGCCCTGCTTCCTGAACATCGTGATCGGTTCGGGAAGCAGGGCGTTTCGGTTTCGGGTGTTAGGTTCCGATTGCTTGAGCGCTTTCGGGCCGGCTTCGACTACTGGGCGTCGGCGGCCTTCTTCGCCTGGGCCTGCACGCACGTGATGGCGATGACACCCACGATGTCATGTGCGGTGCAGCCGCGGGACAGGTCGTTTACCGGGGCCGCGATGCCCTGGGTGACCGGGCCGAAGGCCTCGGCGTGCGCCAGACGCTGCACCAGCTTGTAGCCGATGTTGCCCGCGTCAAGGTCGGGGAAGATCAGGCAGTTCGCCTTGCCGGCCACCTTGCTGTCGGGGGCCTTCGACGCGCCTACGGAGGGCACCATGGCGGCATCTGCCTGCAGCTCGCCGTCGAGCGCCAGCTCAGGTGCCAGCTCGCGGGCGATGGCGGCAGCCTCGACCACCTTGTTCGCGTCGTCGTTTTTGGCGGAACCGTAGGTGGAGTGGGAGAGCATGGCCACTACAGGCTCGGTGCCGATAAGGGTTTTCCAAGATTGCGCGGAGTTTACGGCGATGTGCGCGAGCTTCTCGGCGGTGGGCTGGATCTCCAGGCCGCAGTCGCTGAACAGGAACGTGCCGTTCTGGCCGTACTCGCAGTTGGGCACTACCATGATGAAGAAGCTGCTGACCAGCTTCACGCCCGGGGCGGTTTTGAGGATCTGCAGGCTGGGGCGCAGCACGTCGCCGGTAGAGTGGCATGCGCCGGAGACCATGCCGTCGGCACGGCCGGTCTTCACCATGAGCACGCCGAAGAACAGCACGTCGCGCACTTTCTCGGCGGCTTGCTCGAGGGTCATGCCCTTGTGCTTGCGCAGCTCGTACAGGGTGTTCGCGAACTCGTTGTGCAGATCGGAGTCCTGCGGGTCGATCAGCGTGGCGCCTTCGAGCGCGCGGCCGGATTCCTTGATGGCGGCAACGTTGCCCAGGATGATCAGGTTTGCGACGCCTTGGGCGAGAATGGTCTCGGCTGCTTCGAGCGTACGCGGGTCGTCGCCCTCGGGTAGCACGATGGTCTGCTTGTCGGCTTTGGCGCGCTCAAGCATGGTGTCCAAAAACGAGCTCATGTTCGTACCCTTTCTTCGCGATGTGTCGGGCGCGGTCTTGCGGGTTGCGCTTGGTTTCGGCTGCGCCCGAGCGGTTCACTTGGATTTTATCCATATTGTACCCGCGGGGGACGGCAGTGCGCCTCTCTACCGGTAAAATGGCGGGCGGACCATATGAACGGCGGCGTTTTCCAACCGCATCCGCGCCGTTGTTTCCAGGAAAGGACAGGCATGAAAAGCATCACCTTCGCCATCCCGTGCTATAACTCCGCGGCATATATGGATAAGTGCATCGAGTCCATCCTTGCATGCGGGGGCGATAAGGGCTGCGATGACATCGAGATCATCATCGTCGACGATGGGTCGGTCAAAGACGACACCGCGGAAAAGGCCGATCGCTGGGAGGAGCTTCATCCGGGCATCATCAAGGCCGTCCACCAGGAGAACGGCGGTCATGGGCAAGCGGTGAACACCGGTTTGGCGAACGCTTCGGGTTTGTACTTCAAGGTGGTCGACTCCGATGATTGGCTTGATCGCCGTGCTATGGAAGATGTCATGGCATATGTGCGCAGCCAAGTCGGGCGCAGCGCTCCGACCGATCTGGTCATCGCCAATTACGTGTACGAGAAGGTGCACGAGAGCACGCGCACCATCATGCATTACCGCAACGTGTTCCCCGAGGGGCGCGAGTTCGGTTGGTCCGAGGTAGGGCATTTCAACCCCAGCCAATACCTGCTTATGCACTCGGTCATCTACCGCACCGAGCTGCTGCGTGGCATGGGTCTTCAGCTGCCCAAGCACACCTTCTACGTTGATAACATCTTCGTATACGTGCCGCTGCCGCACGTCAAGACCATCTATTACCTTGACGTGGACATGTACCGCTACTTCATCGGCCGCGACGACCAAAGCGTCAACGAGTCGGTCATGATGGGCCGCATCGACCAGCAGCTGCGCGTCACGCGCATCATGATCGACGCCGTGCAGCTTCCCGGCGATGTTCCCGAGAAGCGCCTGGAGCGCTACATGGAGAACTATCTGTCCATGATGATGTGCATCTGCAGCATCTTCCTGCGCATGATCAACACCGTCGACGCCGAGGATGAGCGCGATGCGATTTGGCGCTATCTGAAGGAGAACAACTCCGACGTGTACCGCCGCGTGAGGCACAGCGTGTTGAATATGGGCACGAATCTGCCCACGAATCTGGGGCGCAAGATCGGCATCACCGGCTACCATGTCGCCCAGAGGATTTTCAAATTCAATTAAGCATCAAGGGAAAAGGCCTGCTCGTGCAGGTCTTTTTCGTTGCTACGATCCGGCATTGCGGCGAGTTGCCGGCTTCTTTTTTCTGGTGGATTGCGGCATAATGGATACTTCGGACGCAATTCCATAAAGGAGCATTCTTGAAGAAAAACACTGTGGTCATCGGACTGGCGCTGTTCGCCATGTTCTTCGGTGCCGGAAACCTTATCTTCCCGCCGTTTTTGGGTATGGAAAGCGGAACCGATTGGGTTATCGGATTTTTGTGCTTCATCTTGATCGACGTGGCGTTTTCTTGCCTGGGCATCTTCGCGCTCAACGCCGGCGGCGGTGCGAACGTGGCTGTTGAAAGTTCATTGGGCAAGGTTCCCGGTTTGGTGCTCAACACCGCCGTGATCCTTTGCACCGGCATGATCATCGCTGAGCCGCGCACGGCGGCCACCACCTACGAGATGTCCATTGTGCCGTTGTTCGGCGATTCCATGGGCATGCTGCTGTTCTCCGTGCTGTTCTTCGCGGTGGTGCTCGCGCTGTCCATTCGCCAAACGCGCGTGGTCACCATCATCGGCAAGGTGCTCACCCCGCTTCTAGTGCTTTGCGTGTTCGTGATCATCATCACCGGCATCGTGTACCCGCTCGGCGATATCGGGGCCCCGCTTTCCGAGCATCCCGCACAAGACGGTATCTTGGCCGGCTATCAGGCCATGGACGTGCTTGCGTGCGTGGGCTTCGCCATCGTTATGGAAAATGCCGTGCGCACCGCGGGCTATACGCGTCGAGAAGATCAGCTCAAGGTTATCGCTGGCGCAAGCATTGTGGCTGGCATCCTTCTAGCCGTGATCTACGGCGGCTTGACCTACTTGGGCGCTTCAAGCGCGCTTGCCTTCGGCGCGGGCATGGACCGCTCCACGCTTATCGTGGAGATCACCAAGCATCTGCTCGGCAATACCGGCGTGATCATCCTCGGCATCATCGTCGGGCTAGCGTGCCTGACCACCGCAATCGGCCTTACCGGTGCTTCGGCATCGTACTTCGAGCGTACCACGCACGGAAAGATCTCGTATCGCGTCGGCGTCGTCGTTACCGTTTTGATGTCTGTCGCCATCTGCAACCTGGGTTTGAACGCCATCGTGGCATTTGCCGCTCCGATTCTATCCGTCGTCTGCCCGCCGTTCATGGTGTGTTTGGTCATGTTGCTGTTCAAGAAGCGGCTGAGCTCCACGTGGCCGATCAAGGGCGCTGCCTTCGGTGCGTTCGTCATCAGCTTGCTCGCCACTATCGACGACACTTATGGCGTGCTGCCTGCTATCAAGCAGCTTCCCTTCACCGATCTGGGCTTTAGCTGGCTGCCGTTCGCTATCGTCGGAGGCATCCTCGGCGCGGTCGCGTTCAAGGTGTCCAAGGGGAGCAAGGCGGTCGCATAATGGTGCGTTCGGGCCGAAGCGGATCGGGTTACATCCTCGCAGTCGATGTGGGGAATTCCGTTACCAACCTCGGGCTAGCCTGCGAAGGGGGCCTTGCATCCACCTGGAGCGTGACCACCCCCGATTGCCTCACCGCCGATGAAGCGCTTATGTGCGTGGCGTCGTTTTTGCAGGTTCGGGGCTGCGATGCGAAGGTGCGCGATGCCATCGTGGCCTCCGTTGTCCCCGGGCTTACCGACGCTTGGGTCGAAGCTTTGCATGCCCTTTGCGGCGCGCGCCCCTTGGTGGTGGGGCCGGGCTTGAAATCCGGTTTGAAGCTGCATCTGAACAGCCCTGCGGATTTCGGCGCCGATCGTGTGGCGGATTGCGTTGCCGCAAAACAGCTCTACGGGTTCCCGCTCATCGTCGTCGACTTTGGGACGGCAACCACGCTTGAGGTCATCGATGACGCGGGTGTCGTGCAGGGTGGGCTTATCGCTCCAGGCCTGCGTTTGGCTGCGCGTGCGGTGGCGGACGCCGCGGCCCAGCTCCCTGTTATCGGGCTGCATACACCCCGGAGCGTCATCGGCAAATCCACGCGCGATGCCATGCAGGCGGGAATCGTCATCGGCGAAGTTGCCCGTATCGATGGCCTGATCCAGGCGGTTTGGGACGAACTCGGCTACGAAACGCGCGTTGTCGCCACCGGAGACGATGCCCAGGCTATGGCCGGGCTTTCCCGACGCATCGAGGCTGCCGATGATCAGCTCACGCTCAAAGGGTTGATCTTGTTGCACGAGAAGAACAGGAAGGCTCGCTAGCGCTCCTTCTGACGCGCTTGCATGGCAAGCGGCATTGCGACAAGCGAATAGATATCGAATAGCTAAGCCCGGCATGCGCCGGGCTATTTTGGCGCTATAGATTAGTCTTATGTAACAATAATCGATATCTTATAGTTTGCTCTGGCTACCAAAGTTTCCCAATGGTACCATTCGACTGTTTGAGTCAAGGTTGATGCGCCGTACCCCGGCGCTGTGCAGCCTTTGGAATCGAAAGGAAGCCATGTTCCGTGTTCAATAAACGGTTGATATCGATGGTGCCGCAGGCTATGCGGTATATCGTGCGCAATGCGGCGGCGCAATGGGTGGCGCTCGTGGCGAATATCGTGCTCATGCTCCTCATCGGGCTTTTCCTACAGCGTCTTTTCGACGGCGTTGCCGTGGATGGCTGGGTTGCGATGCTTCTGTGCGCAGGCGTTGCCGTTATCGCGGTGCGCATGGCGTGCTTGACCTTCGCGCAGCGCATGGGGGTGGCGGCCGCCATGGCCGCAAAACGCTCGGTTCGCCGTGAGGTATACGACAAGCTGGTGCGCATGGGCCCCGGCTATTCCGAGCACATCGCCACAAGCGAGGCGGTGCAAGTCAGTGTTGAGGGATGCGAGCAGCTGGAAAGCTACTTCGGCCAGTATCTGCCGCAGCTGTTTTACGCCGTGCTGGCCCCGCTTACCGTGTTCGCGTTCCTGACGCCGCTGTGTTTGCCTGCCGCCATCGCCTTGTTGGTTTGCGTGCCGCTCATCCCGATTTCCATCGTGGCGGTGCAGAAGATCGCTAAGCGTGTCATGGGCAGGTATTGGGGCGCCTATACCGATCTTGGCGGCGCGTTTCTCGAGAACCTGCAAGGTTTGACCACCTTGAAGATCTATCAAGCCGATGAGGCGTGCCACCGTCAGATGAACGAACAGGCCGAGACCTTCCGCCGAGCGACGATGCGCCTGCTCACCATGCAGCTCAACTCCATCACCGTGATGGACGTGTTCGCATTCGGCGGCGCTGCCGTGGGCATCATCGCTGCTATAGTGCAGTTCGCCACCGGCCAGATCCCGTTCTATGCGGCGTTTTGCGTGGTGTTTCTGTCGGCGGAGTTCTTCATCCCTATGCGTGCGCTTGGTTCGTTTTTCCATACCGCTATGAACGGTATGGCGGTTGCCGAGAAGATGTTCGCCATCTTGGATGCGCCCGAGCCCGAGCAGGGGACGCGCAGCATCGATCCTGAGCGCGCGGGCATCGTTGTTCGCGATGTCTCGTACTCCTATGACGGGCAGCGTACGGTGCTCGAGCATGTCGATTTCGCCGCCCCTGCCGGTAGCTTCACCGGCATTGTGGGCGAGAGCGGTTCGGGCAAATCCACGTTGGCCGGCATCCTGTGCGGGCGTAATCTGGGTTTTGATGGCGATGTGGAGATCGGTGGCGTGCCGCTTGGCCAGGTTTCCCGCGAAAGCATGGCCCAAACGGTCACCGTCGTCCCGTTCTCCAGCTACCTGTTCTCTGGAACGGTGCGTTCGAACTTGCTGATGGCGCGCCCCAAGGCGACCGACGACGAGCTTTGGGACGTTTTGCGGCGGTGCCGCATCGACGGGTTCGTTCGCTCATCGGGCGGGCTTGATGCGCCCGTGTCCGAGCAGGGTGGGAACTTTTCCGGCGGACAGCGCCAGCGTTTGGCGCTTGCCCGGGCGCTTTTGCACGATACCCCCGTCTACATCTTCGACGAGGTGACCTCGAACGTGGACGCGGACAGCGAGCAGGCTATCGTCGGCGTTATCCATGAGCTGGCGAAAAGCCGCACCGTCATCATGATTTCGCATCGCCTGGCGTCGGTTTCCGAAGCCGATCGCATCTTCGTGCTGGCAAATGGTCGCGTGGCTGAGAGCGGCTCGCACGAGCAGCTTTGCGCCGCCGATGGGGCGTACGCGAAGCTATGGGGCCGGCAGATGGGGCTTGAGGCGTTCGCGTCGCGGGCGGAGCAACACACCGCTGACGTTGGTGAAGCCGACGAAGCGCAAGGTCCCGGTGCCGATGGAACTGCTGCGGTTGTCGGCGAGCCCCAGATGCGCCGTAGGTCGAACATCTCGATCATGTGCCGTCTGCTGAAGTTGGTCAAGCCGCTTGTGCCGGTTATGCTCGCCGCGGTGATTCTAGGCGTTGTCGGCTTTTTGTGCGCCATCTTCCTTACGGTTGGCGCTGCTTTGGTGCTTACGGGCGGCGCGGGATTCGGGCCGGCGATCGGCGTGGGCGCGGGTATCGCCCTGGTCGCCGCTTGCGGCCTTTTGCGCGGTCCCCTGCATTATGGCGAGCAGATGTGCAATCACTATCTGGCGTTCAAGATCTTGGCGCTTGTCCGCGATCGCGTGTTCGGCAAGCTGCGCACGCTTGCCCCGGCGAAGCTCGAGGGCCGAAGCAAAGGCAACCTGGTGTCGCTCGTTACCTCGGACGTTGAGCTGCTCGAGGTGTTCTATGCGCACACCCTCTCCCCGGTGCTCATCGCCGTGCTGGTCTGCGGCGTTATGATCGTCTTCATCGGCAGCGTCTGCTGGCAGCTTGCCATCGGCGCGTTCGTCGCATACGTCCTGGTTGGAGCTGTGGCGCCGTGGGTCGCATCACGTGCGGCGGGGGATGGCGGCAGGGAGCTGCGCGATGCCCTCGGCGGCATGAACGCGTTCATGCTCGATAGCTTGCGCGGCCTTCGCGAAACGCTGCAGTTCGGCCAAGAACATGCGCGCGCCGAGCAGCTTGATGGCCGTATGGACTCGCTGTCGAAGGTCGAGGATCGCCTGAAGGGCCGTGCGGCTCGCAGCATGGCGGCAACGAACGGTCTGGTGTTGGGGCTTGACGTTGCCATGGTCGCGCTAGCCTGCGCGCTGTGCACGCATGGCGTCATCGATTCCGGGCAGGCGTTCGTGTGCGTGGCCGCGTTGATGTCGTCTTTCGGCCCGGTGATCGCCGTTGCGAACCTGGGCAGCGGCTTGCAGCAGACGTTGGCCAGCGGAGCGCGCGTACTTGACCTGCTTGACGAGCAGCCGCAAACCCGGGATGTGGCGGACGGCTGCAAGGCAGATGCGTTCTCGGGTGCGGCCGCCGAACATGTCGACTTCTCGTATGGCGCAAGTTCGGTGCTCAAGGACGTATCCCTTGAGGTGACGCCTGGTTCGATCGTGCATTTGGCGGGCAGGAGCGGTTCAGGCAAATCGACGCTCTGCAAGCTGTTCATGCGGTTTTGGGATCCAAGCGACGGTTGTATACGCATTTCCGGGCAGGATATCCGTGACGTGAGCACGGAAAGCCTGCGGACCATCGAGGGCTATATGACGCAGGAGACGCACCTGTTCTCCGGCACGGTGGGGGATAACATCACGCTTGCCAAACCCGATGCTAGGCCCGAGGAGCTTGCTGAGGCCTGCAGGAAGGCGGCGTTGACTGGTTTAATCGAGCGTCTGCCGCAAGGCCTGGATACGCCGGTCGGCGAGTTGGGCGACACCTTGTCGGGAGGCGAGCGCCAGCGCATCGGGCTTGCGCGCATGTTCCTGCACGATGCCCCGTTCGTGCTGCTCGACGAACCCACGAGCAACCTTGACAGTCTCAACGAGGCGGCGGTTTTGCGGGCGTTGCTCGAAGCCCGTCAGGGCAAGACGGTGGTGCTGGTGAGCCATCGCGCTTCCACGGCCGCCATCTGCGATGTCTCCTACACCGTCGAGCGCGGAAGGTTGTCGTAGTCTAGCGTTTGAGATATGAGCCGTACATAGGAAGAAGGCCGCAGCTGTGAGCTGCGGCCTTCTTGTTCCCGGTGATTTCGCGCTATTCCCAGCCTGCTTCCAGCAGCGTTTCGCCGTCAAGCGATTTCAGGGCGAAAACGCCGTTTTCGTAGACGGCATAACTTGCGCAGCCGTCCTTGGGGATGGAGGTGCTCCCTGGGTTCACGAACAGCACGCCATCGACGAGCTCAAGGCGCTTGATGTGCGTGTGGCCGGTCAGCAACGCGCTTCCTTGGGGCAGCGCCGGCGGCTGGTCGGGCGAGTTGCCGGCCAAGTGCCCGTGGCTTAGATGGAGCAGATGCCCATCGGCCCACACTTGGGAAAAGTCGCTCAAGCAGGGGAAATCGAGCACCATCTGGTCGACTTCCGCATCGCAATTGCCCCGAACGGCTACGATGCGCTCGGCAATGCCGTTAAGGGCGGCGAGCACTTCTTTGGGCGCATAGCCTTCGGGCAGGTCGTTTCGCGGGCCGTGATAGAGCAGGTCGCCGAGCAGGAGCACGCGGTCGGGCGTTTCCTGGTCGATGCGCTCCATCAAAGTGCGGACGGCGGGCGCCGCGCCATGCAGGTCGGATGCGATGACGAACTTCATTGGTCGTTCCTTTCGATAGATGGCAGACCGGCGCAGTATCCTCGCGCCAGGATGTGCTTTTCGCTGTTGGGGAACAGGTAGCGGTACAGCTCCATGAAGTAGCGGTCGGTCATGGACGCCATGTAGTCCACCACCACCTGATCGGGGTTGGTATGCGCAAGGTAATCCTCCACGGTGATGCTGTGCGACTTCGCCGCCAGTTGCTTGGCGTGATGCGATACGACCGGTGACCGTTCGTCACCGGTTTGCAGGTCGATCAAAAGCCTGTCGTATATGTCCTCGAACATCTCGCCGACGGCGTTGCCGCTTCCGGCGCGCCAGCCTTCGCAATCGTAGATGCGCTCGTAGTTTTGGCGTTTTGCGCGCTTGACGTCCTCGAACACCTGGCGGCTCATGCGGATATCGTTCTGTCCGAAGCTGTGATTGACCACGTCGACAGTGATGTTGTTGATGATGCGCGCGTTGTCGCGCCCGATGACGTCGGTTTCGAAACCATCAAGGGACGGCAGCACGCCCATGGCCATAGCATCGTCGCGATCTTTTCCCAGGTAGGCGATCATGTCGGCCAAGCGGACCACGCAGCCTTCCAGCGTTGAGGGGCGCAGGTGCTTGATAGCGGACTCGTCGAGCGCGCATTCATCGACCAGCGCATCGAGCTGCGCGAACGATTCCGTGTCGCCTTGGCGAAGCACCTGCTGGGCGAACTCGCCGTTGTGGCACAGCGCCCCGTCAAGTACCTGCAGGCTGATGTTGCGAGGATAGAGGCGGTCCATCACTCGCACGGAATGCACGTTGTGGTGAAAGCAGTGGCCCGTGCGGCTTTGCAGGCACTTCGACAGGAACTTCTCCCCGGCGTGGCCGAACGGCGTGTGACCCAGGTCGTGGCCGAGCGCGATGGCCTCGATGAGCTGGCAGTTCAATCCCAGCAGCCTTCCAATGTTTCGCGCGATGCGACCCACCAGCTGCACATGCAGCCCACGGCGGCAGATGTCATCGTTCTCCACCAGGCTGAACACCTGCGTTTTGCCGGCATAGCGGTTATATGCGGGGATGTTCATGATCTTATCGATGTCGCGCGAGAACGCCGGGCGCGCCAGCGTTGCCGCATCGTGAGGGTTGTCCTCGCGTCGGAGCACGCGATCGTCGGGGAAGCTTTGCGGATGCATGCGCCCGCAGCGCAGGTTCTCGGCTATGGCTTGTTCCACATCGGGTTCGAGTTGCAGGTATGCGGGCTCGCTCACGGCGTTTCCTTTCCGCATGTCGAGATGTTACGGACATATTGTATCGCAGGTGCCGCTGATACGGGAACATAGGTTCTATGCGGTATACTTTGCTCAGAAAAGCAAAACGGCACGCCTTTGCGCGGCCGTTATCAGGCATACGGTCATCAGGCGGGGGTTCGGTCACATCCATGGCGATCAGCGATGAGGATATCCAAAAGGTCCGCGAGGCCAGCGACTTGGTGGCCATCATGGGTGAGACGGGCCCGGTAAAGCAGCGCGGCCGCGATTTCTGGCTGTGCTGCCCGTTTCATAACGAGAAAACACCGTCGTGTAAGATTGACCCGGCCCTGCAGCTGTGGCATTGCTTCGGTTGCGGGGAAGGCGGCGATGTGTTCGCCTTCGTCATGAAGTCCCAGGACCTGTCGTTTCCCGAGGCGGTGCGCTACCTAGCCGAGCGAGCCCATATCGACATCGCCGATGATCAGGCCAAACGAGGGCCCGGCATGGGGCAGGGCGCAAAAGCGCGGCTGCGTGCCGTGTGCGCGGAGGCCGCGGAGTTCTTCCATATGCAGCTCATGCGCAGCAAAAGCCCGCAGGCCGGAGCCGCGCGCGCATACCTTTCGCAGCGCGGGCTGGGCGGCGATATCCCGAAAACCTGGATGCTCGGCTTCGCGCCCGGCCAAGGCGCGCTCGTGCGTCATCTGGCGTCGAAGGGCTTTCAATCCAACGAGATGATCCAGGCCAACGTGGCCGTCGTCGGCTCCGACGGGCGGGTGCGCGACCGATTCTTCAATCGCGTGATGTTCCCCATCAAAGACGAGCAGGGGCAATGCATCGCCTTCGGCGGGCGCGTGATCGGCAAGGGCGAGCCGAAGTACCTGAACAGCCAGGAAACGCCCCTGTTCCACAAGGGGCGCATGCTGTATGCGCTCGACAAGGCGAAGGCGGCCATGGCATCAACGGGCGTGGCCGTGGTGTCGGAGGGCTACACCGACGTCATCGCCATGCACGAGGCCGGCATCCGCAATGCGGTCGCCACTTTGGGAACGGCGCTCACGCGCACGCACATCCGCGTGCTGTCGCGTCATGCCCGCAACCGCATCGTGTACCTGTTCGACGGCGACGCCGCAGGTCAGCGCGCCGCCGATCGCGCCTTGCAGTTTATCGACTCCTCCATGACGCCCGAGGCCGGCGTCGCCCGCATCGACCTGTTCGCCGTGACGCTGCCCGATAACCTCGACCCCGCCGAGTTCATCGACGCCCACGGCGGCCGTGAGCTGCAGGCCCTGATCGACCAGGCGAAGCCCTTGCTGGAATACGGCATCGACCGAAGGTTGGGGAACTGGGACCTTTCACGTGCGGAAGGCCGTTCCGGCGCCGTCGCCGATGCGCTCAGCGTTCTGGCGCCTATCAAGGACTCGCTGCTCGCCAAGGACTACGCACGCCAGATCGCCAGCCGCGCCCGCGCCGACGAGAACGACGTGTTGGGGCAGTTGGCGGCCCTTAAGCCCCCGCGCGTCTTCGATGCGGAAGCGCCTGCTGCCGGCGGTCGTGGCGATCACGGAGCCCCTGTGGCCCCGGCGCGCCGCCGCCTGCCGCAGTCCGAGATGAACCGGCGCAGGTTCGAGCGTCAGCTGCTGGCGCTGTGCGCCGCCCGTACCGATCTGGCCCTCGTTCACGCCGACGCCCTTGCCTCGGTGCAGTGGCACGATCCGGCGTGCGCAGCCGTATCCGCCAGCATGCTCGATACCTTGGCCGAAGATCCCGGGGCGGCGCCGGCCGCCATCGTGGGCGCGGCGAGCATGGCCGAGCCTCGTGCGGCCGGCTTCCTGACAAGGGGCGTTCCCGAATCGGCGGTGCCCGAGGACCTGGCGGCGTTTTTGGTCGAGGAGCTTTCCATCGGCGATGCGGAGGAGGCCGTCTCCGCTATGCGCGCGCAGATGTCGGCCCCTGCGTCCATGTCGCCCGAGGACTACGAGCTTATGTTCGAGACCGTGGCCGCCATGCAGCGCGAGCTGACCGCCCGCAAAAGGGCCCACGCCGAAAGCGCGGCTTCGGGCAGGTAGCGCTGTCGCGCTTCCCGGCATCGCGCTCGCATGGCGCGACCATCTTGTCGGCCGCCATTGGCAGACCTTCGTTTCCATTCATGCCGAGCAGGGGTTTTGTGGAACTTTGCGCCCGCAAGGGCGTTAGGTGCGCGCGCATGTCACAATAATCGGATTAGAAAGGCGGGCGTTTTGCGCACCCGCCGCCAACCATACCTACCCGCAAAAGGAAATGCATATGCTTTCAATCGTGCAATCGCCCGACCCGCTGCTTAACACGGTGTGCGAGCCCTGCGATTTCAATGACAAGAGCTTGAAGCGCCTGGCCAAGCAGATGGCCCACGTCATGTACAAGAACGCCGGCTGCGGCCTTGCCGCGCCCCAGGTGGGCGTGCTCAAACGCCTCGTGGTCATCGACTGCGACCAGGAGGACGGCGTCCGCGAGCCCATCGTCATGCTCAACCCCGTCATCGTCGCCCGCGAAGGCGAGCCGGTCGCGGAGGACGAGGGCTGCCTTTCCATCCCCGGCATCTCCGTGCCTATCGCGCGCCCGCCGTTCGCCCGCTGCCGTTATTACGATCTTGATGGCCAGCTTTGGGAGATCGAGGGCGACGGGCTGCTCGGCCGCTGCCTGCAGCACGAGACCGACCACCTTGACGGCGTCACCATGTTCGAGCGCGCCGAGCCCATGGTCCGCCTGAAGGCCCTCGAGGATTACGAGCGCGCCCTGGCAGCCGGTGCGCGCCCCGGCGAGACTTCGGTGGAGGCGTAGGGGACATGCGCATCGTATTCATGGGCACGCCCGACTTCGCCGCATCGGTGCTCTCCGAGCTTGCCTCGCAGCACGACGTGGTGGCCGTCTACACGCGCCCCGACGCCGTACGCGGCCGCGGCAAGCAGCTGGTGCCCAGCCCGGTGAAGGTCGAGGCGTGCGAGCGCGGCATCCCCGTGTTCACGCCCAAGACGCTGCGCGACGTCGATCAGCAGCAGGTGCTCGCGGCGCTTGAGCCCGATGTCATCTGCGTTGCCGCTTACGGCATGCTGCTGCCCGCCGAGGTGCTGTCCATCCCCAAGCATGGTTGCCTGAACGTACACGCTTCGTTGTTGCCGCGCTGGCGCGGCGCCGCTCCCATCGAGCGCGCCATCCTGTCCGGCGACGAGGAGGCCGGCGTGTGCATCATGCGCATGGAGGAGGGGCTCGACACGGGCGACTACTGCGTGTGCCGATCGCTTGAAGTGGGCGACAAGGACGTTGCGCTGCTTACCGACTTGCTTGCCGACCTGGGCGCGCACGCGCTGCTCACGGCGCTTTCGCAGCTGGAGGCGGGGTGCATCCGCTGGACGCGCCAGGATGAGGAGCGCGTCACCTACGCCGAGAAGATCGGCAAGGACGAGCTTTCGCTCAGCCCTGCCGACACGGTGGAGCAGGCGTGCCGCAAGGTGCGCGCATCAAGCGCCGCCCATCCGGCGCATGTGACCGTCGCGGGCAAGGACGTCACCGTGCTCGCCGCGCAACCGGCGCCAGCCGACCAGGCGGATGCGGCATGCGCGGGCATGGGGCCGGGCAGCGTGCGGTTCGCCGCGAAGCGTTTGTACTTGGGCGCCGCGGACGGCGTCATCGAGCTTTTAGAAGTGAAGCCTGCAGGCAAGGCGGCCATGGCGGCCAAGGCGTTTGCCGCAGGCATTCAGGGAATCAAGGAAGACACTAAGACTTGGGAGGGCCCGCGTGGCTGAACAGCATAACAACGAAGGCGCGCCGCGTCAGCGCCGCGAAGGCGGCAACGGCGGCTATCGAAAGGGCGGCCAGCACGGCGGCCACGGCAATCGCCAGGGCGGCCCGCGCCGCGATGGCGGCAAAGGCGGCTTCGGCGGCCGCGACGACCGTCGTGGCGGTAATCGCGGTCAGGGTGGCCGAGATGGCCAGCGCCGCGATGGCGGAAAGGGCGGATACCGCGGCCGTGACGGCGAGAAGCGGGATTTCCGCGGTAACGGCGGTCGCGACGGTGAGAAGCGCGAGTATCGCGGCAACGGCGGGCGCGACGAGCGCCGCGGCGGCTACAACGGCGGCCGTGACGATCGTCGCGGCGGATATAAGGGCGATCGCGGCCCGAAACGCGATTTCAAACGCGACGGCAAGCCCGACTTCAAGCGCGAGGGCGGCGAGGGCGGCCAGCGTCCCGAGGCCGCGCAGCATGCCGGCTCCGATCGTCCCGCGCGCGAGCCGAAGCCCGATTTCCGCGGCCGTAATACTGCTCGCGACCCGCGTCGCAAGCCTGAGCAGGGTGCCCAGGGCGCGCCGCGCGGCGGCGAAAAGGGCGGCTTCCGCGGTTCTGCCAAGCCGGCACGCCCGCGTCGCAAGTCCAACGCAACGCCTGCTCGCTTGGCGGCTCTCGACGTGGTGCGCACCGTCCGCGAGCGCAACGCGTTCGCGCAGGACGTCATCGCCCAGGTGATCGACAAGTCCACCATGTCCGTGGAAGACCGCGCGTTCGCCACGCTGCTCGCCCTTGGCACGGTAAGCGCCCGCGGCACGCTCGACGAGATCATCGACCGTGCGCTCGACACGCCCGAGGACATCTTCCGCGAGACGCGCGACGCGCTGCAGATCTCCACGTACGAGCTCATCTTCCTGGGCAAGGAGGCTCATGCGGCGGTCGACCAGGGCGTGGAAATGGTGAAGTCGTTCAGCCCGGGCCCCGCGGCACGTGTGGCCAATGCCGTGCTGCACAAGATCGTGCGCCTGCGCATTGATTTCCCGTTCGGAAACCCGGCTACCGATCTTGATGCGCTTGCCCGCACCCAGGCGTTCCCCACGTGGATGGCCAAGAAGCTCATGGAGGAGATGGGCCCGCAAGCCGCCATCGAGTTCATGCGTGCATCCAACGAGCAGGCGCCGCTGTATGTGGCCGTCAACGCCTGCAAGGTGGACGATGACCACGTGCTCAAGGCCTTTGAGCGTGCGGAAGAGGAAGTGCAGCCGGTTGCGCTCGGCGACATGAACGTGCAGGGTTGCCTGCGCGTGCCCGAAAGCCGTGCCCTGCTGGTGCCCGCGCTTGCCCGTCAGCTCGACCAGGGCAAGATCTTGGTCTCCGACGCCGCCGCGCAGATGGTGGCCGCCAACGTGCTTCCCGACGAGAAGCCCGAAAGCGTGCTCGAGATCGGCGCCGGCCGCGCCACGAAGACCATCCTGCTGCAGTCCAACGCCTGCCGCAAGTACGGGTCGCAGATCGAGGAGTACGTCACCATCGACAACCACGCCTACAAGACGCGTCTGCTCGAGAAGCGAGCCGAACAGTACGGCGTCGTGGTGACCGAGGCCTTCACCGGCAATGCGCTCGAGCTCGACAACATAATGCCCGATCGCATGTTCTCGTTCATCTTCGTGGACGCTCCGTGTTCGGGCATGGGCACGCTTCGCCGCCACCCTGAGATTCGTTGGCGCACGAGCGAGGAAGACCTGGCCGGTTTCGTGGAAACCCAGCTGGGAATGCTCAAGGCCGCGGCGGGCCACGTGGCCCCGGGCGGTGCGTTGGCATACTCCACGTGCACGGTCACGCGCGAGGAGAACGCCGGCGTGGTGAAGGCGTTCCTGGACAGCGAGGAGGGCGCCGGCTTCACGCTCGATCAGCTGTGCGGTCGCAACTGCCTTGCAACCCGCCTTGCCCCCGGCTCGTCGGATGCGCACTTCGCCGTGCGCTTCGTCCGTAAGCCGCAGGAATAATATAAGATCCCGTTTTCATGCCGGCGAAGGCTTCTTCGCCGGCATGAAACATATTGGAAACAATTTCGCGCGTACCATTTATTTACTATGATTTTGACGTAATTGCATGTGAGGAGGTCAGGTTTTCATGGAGCCGAATTATCAAGAGGTGGCGAACAGGATCCGCGCGCTGCGCGAGGATATGGGCCTGACCATGCAGGAGATGGCTGATGCCACCGGCCGCAGCCTGGCCGAGTACCAGGCGCAGGAATCGGGCGCCGAGGAGCTTTCGTTCACTTTCCTGTACAAGTGCGCGGCGAACCTGGGCGTCGACCCCATCGAGCTGCTCACCGGTGAAACCCCGCACCTGACGGGCTATACCCTTACGCGCGCCGATGAGGGCCTGGCCGTCAAGCGCCGCAGCGGCCTTGAATACCTTCACAAGGCCCCGCATTACCGCAACAAGCTGTGCGAGCCGTTCTTCGTGACGGCCGATTTTCGCCCTGAGCTTCAGGACAAGCCCATCCATCTGTCCTATCACAGCGGGCAGGAGCTCGATTACATCCTGGAGGGCCGCATGCGCTTCCAGTACGAGGAGCACACCGAGGAGCTCGGCCCCGGCGATATGCTGCTCTATGATTCCGGCCGTGGGCACGGCATGATCGCCATCGATGGCGCACCGTGCAAATTCCTGGCTGTCGTTTTGAAGGCGAAGGAAGACATTATCTAGGCAAGCGCTCGCCTAGGGTTGCTTGCCAAAAACCAACCTTCTTATCGACCGCATTGTGCGCGGTCCGGTTCCGCGCACCAAATTTCAAGGAAGTTCGGCAACATCATGAGAAACATCAATCTGCGTTACTGCGAGGAAACCTACGACGAGCAGGGCGTGCTCACCGATTTCAAGGTGCAGTGCCCCGATACCTTCAACTTCGGCTATGATGTGGTGGACGACATCGCGGATAACGACCCCGAGCGCCGCGCCATGATGTGGTGCAACCCCGAAGGCGAGGAGCACCTGTTCACCTTCGCCGACATGAAGCGCTGGTCGGATAAGACGGCGAACTATCTTGCCGCGCACGGCGTGGGCAAAGGCGATATGGTCATGGTGATCTTGCGCCGCCATTACCAGTTCTGGTTCGTGGCCACCGCGCTTGCCAAGCTCGGCGCCGTCATGGTGCCGGCGACGTTCATGCTCAAGGAGCACGATCTGGAGTATCGCCTGAACGGCGCCTCCATCAAGGCCGTCATCTGCACTTCTATCGGCACCATTGCGCAAGTGGTGGACAACGTGGTGGATCGCTGCCCTTCGGTCGAGAACCTGTTCTTGGTCAACGGCGCCGGCGGCGGCCTGACCGAGAAGGATGCGGATGACAACTGGCTTGCCGTCGACGGCCCGGTCGGCGCTGTTCTCTCCGGCCCTGAAGGCGTGTGCGCCGTGCCCGCCCAGCGTGAGGGCTGGCATGATTTCAACACCGGCGTGCGCAGCGCTGATGAGGGATTCTCCCGCGTGGAAACCCACGTCGGCGATCCCATGCTCATGTACTTCTCCTCCGGCACCTCCGGCAACCCCAAGATGGTGTTGCATGATTCCTACTACGCATTGGCGCACCTGGTCACGGCGAAGCATTGGCACAACGTCAAGCCCGACGGGCTGCATCTGACCATCGCCGACACCGGTTGGGGCAAGGCGGTGTGGGGCAAGTACTATGGCCAGTGGCTCATGGAGGCGTGCGTGCTCACGTACGACTTCGACCGCTTCCATGCCGATGAGATCTTGGATCTGATCCCCCGCTACGGCGTCACCACGCTTTGCTGCCCGCCCACCATGTACCGTATGATGATGCAGGCCGACGTTGATGCCCATGATTTGAGCACGCTCACGTATTGCACCACCGCCGGCGAGGCGCTCAACCCCGACCTGTTCGACTTCTGGAAGGAGCACACGGGGCTGACCATCTTCGAGGGCTTCGGCCAGACGGAGACGCCGCTGACGGTGGCAAACCTCACGCATGCGGTGCCCAAGCCCGGCTCCATGGGCCATCCATCGCCGGCGTTCACCATCGAGGTGCAGCGCGGCGACGGGAGCCGTTGCGACGTCGGCGAGACGGGCGAGATCTGCATCGATGTGCATGAGAAGGCCCCGGGCATCATGCTGGAGTACTACCGCAATCCCGAGAAAACCGAAGCGGCCGTGTACGACGGTTGGTACCACACCGGCGATACCGCTTGGGTCGATGAGGACGGGTACCTGTGGTACGTCGGCCGCAACGACGACGTCATCAAGTCGTCCGGGTACCGTATCGGCCCCTTCGAGATCGAAAGCGTGCTGCTCGAGCATGACGCCGTGCGCGAATGCGCCGTCACCGGCGTGCCCGACCCCGTGCGCGGCAAGGCGGTCAAGGCCACGGTGGTGCTTGCGGAAGGTTTCGAGGGCAACGAGGTGCTCGTGCGCGAGCTGCAGCAATGGGTCAAGCAGCGCACGGCGCCGTACAAATATCCCCGCATCGTGGAGTTCGTCGACGCACTTCCCAAGACCGTCAACGGCAAGATCCGCCGAGCCGCCATCCGCGAGGCTGACGAAAGCCAGGAGGGCAAGCCGAAGACCAAGGTGCCCGAGGGCTTGGTGTAGGAGCGGCCTTGAACGAGTTCGATGTCAAACGGTTGAAATCGGTCACCGTCGTTACAGGGCATTATGGGGTCGGAAAGACCAATCTGGCCATAAACCTGGCCCTTGATGCCCGGTATGCTGGACTCGATGTGCGCGTTGCCGACCTGGATGTCGTCAACCCGTATTTCCGAAGCAGCGACTACCGGGATCTTCTCGAGGATGCCGGCGTTCAGGTGATCGCCCCGCGCTACGCGGGGACCACGCTTGATGCGCCCGCCATCTCCGGGCAGGTTTCGGCAGCTTTAGATTGGGCGCGCAGGGAAGCGGGAAGGCTGCTGCTCATTGATGCAGGCGGCGACGATGTGGGCGCTACGGCGCTCGGCAGGTTCGCCCGCGGCGTCGCCGAGGGGGACTACGACCTGTTGTATGTGGTGAACCGCAGCCGCAACCTAACCCATGATCCCACTGAGGCGCTGTCCGTGCTTCGCGAGATCGAGGCGGCCAGCCACCTGCATGCCACGGCTGTGGCGAACAACACGCACCTGGCCGACTTCACCGACGGGGAAGTGCTCAGCCGCGGTGTCGGGTTCGCGCAGGAGGTCGCCGCGCTGGCCGGTTTGCCTCTGGCGTTTTCCGCGGTGCCCCGTCGTATGCTCGAAGATGCCGATATCCCGGGTGTGCGCTATCCTGTTTCAGTACATGTGCGAAAACCCTGGGAGTAAGGGCAAAGTCCGCGTCGGTGGATTCGGGCGGGGCCATGCCTCTGTTCAAGGAGTTTTTTCGGGGGAGTGTTCGATAACCATAGGCCGGCCGCTTGTGCCGGCTCAGACGAGAAAGGAAGGCTCATGGCAGCGATAACGGTCGATGACGGTTTCTGCAAAGGCTGCGGGTTGTGCGTGGATGCATGCCCGGCCCATATCATCGAGCTTGACCGCTCCCGCATCACGGCGAAGGGCTATCATCCGGCCCGGCTGATCGATGCGTCCAAGTGCACGGGCTGCTGCTCGTGCGCGTTTATGTGCCCTGACGTTGCGATCGAGGTGATGCGCTGATGTCTCAGGAAAAGGTGCTCATGAAGGGCAACGAGGCTATGGCCGAGGCTGCCATCCGTGCCGGATGCCGCTTTTTCTTCGGCTACCCCATCACGCCGCAGACCGAGGTTGCCGCTTATATGGCCAAGCGCATGCCCAAGGAGGGCGGCACGTATCTGCAGGCGGAAAGCGAGATCGCAGCTATCAACATGGTTTACGGCGCATCGTCCGCGGGCGCTCGCGTCATGACGTCGTCGTCTTCGCCGGGCGTATCGCTTAAGGGCGAGGGCATTTCGTATATGGCAGGCGCCGATCTTCCCGGCGTTATCGTCAACGTGCAGCGTGGCGGCCCGGGTCTCGGCGGTATCCAGCCTTCCCAGTCCGACTACTGGCAGGCCACGCGCGCTATGGGCCACGGCGACTTCCAGGTGCTCGTGTTCGCGCCTTCCACCGTCCAGGAGATGGCCGATCTGGCGTATCTGGCCTTCGAGAAGGCCGACGAGTACCGCATGCCAGCCATGATCCTCTCCGACGGCATGCTCGGCCAGATGATGGAGCCCGTCGTGCTTCCTGAGCGCGTGGAGCAGCTGCCGGAGAAGCCTTGGGCCACTACCGGCCATAAGGGCGCGCGCAAGCACAATATCGTGGACTCGCTTTACCTGACGGCAGACGAGCTCGAGCGCCTGAATATCGAGCGTTTCGAGCGCTATGAGACGGTGAAGGCACGCGAGCAGCGCGCCGAAACGTTCATGTGCGAGGACGCCGAGATCGTGCTCGTGTCGTTCGGCGCCACCGCGCGCATCGCGCATTCGGCGGTCGTGCGCGCCCGCGCCGAGGGCATCAAGGCAGGCCTTTTGCGCCCCATCACGCTCTGGCCGTTCCCTGTGGACGCCATCGAGGGCTGCATGGGGAACGCGAAGGCGTTTTTGTCGGTTGAGATGAACATGGGCCAGATGGTCGATGATGTGCGCCTGGTGGTCAACGGCCGCGTTCCCGTGGAGTTCTTCGGACGCACGGGCGGCATCATTCCCACGCCCGATGAGGTGCTGGGTGCGATCCGCAAGCTTGCGGGGAAGGGTGGTGAATAGCATGGCTGAGCAGAAACAAGGCGAAGGTCGCGTGGTGTTCTCGCGTCCGAAGTCGTTGCTGCCCGTGGTCACGAACTACTGCCCGGGTTGCCCGCACGGCATCGTGCACCGTTTGGTCGCCGAGGTCATCGACGAGCTTGATATCGAAGGCCGCACCGTTGGCGTCGCGCCGGTGGGATGCGCCGTCACCGCGCCGGACTTCTTCGGCTGCGATATGATCGAGGCTGCGCACGGTCGCGCCCCGGCGGTTGCCACGGGCGTCAAGCGCGTGTTGCCGGACAATGTGGTGTTCGCCTATCAAGGCGACGGCGACCTTGCCTCCATCGGCATGGCCGAGACCGTGCACGCGGCAACGCGCGGCGAGCATATCACCGTCATCTTCATCAACAACGCCATCTACGGCATGACCGGCGGGCAGATGGCGCCTACCAGCTTGCCGAACCAGGTCACGCAAACCAGTCCCTACGGCCGCGACGTCTCCACCGCCGGCTACCCGGTTCGCGTGTGCGAGCTTCTGAGCAGCCTGGACGGCCCGGCATATCTGGAGCGCGTGACGGTGGACACGCCCAAGCATGTGCGCCAGGCCAAGCGCGCCATCAAGAAGGCGTTCCAGAACCAGATCGACGGTATCGGCTATTCGCTTGTGGAAGTGGTGTCCACGTGCCCTACTAACTGGGGCCTCACGCCGCAGGACAGCTTCGCGTGGATGCGCGAGAACATGCTGCCGTATTATCCGCTGGGCGTGTACCGCGATGTGGTGGCCGACGGGTTCGCCGATGCGGCGCAGGCTGCGGCCGCGCGCAGCGCCGACTGCCCGGTGGCCCATCCCGAGAACCGCGCCGAGGGCAAGGAGGGTGCGCGATGAGCGAACCGAAACGTTGCATGCAGGCCGTGCTTGCCGGATTCGGCGGCCAGGGCATCCTGTTCGCTGGCAAGATCATCGCCAACGCCGGCCTGCTTGAGGATCGCGAGCTTTCATGGCTTCCCAGCTACGGGCCTGAGATGCGCGGCGGCACCGCCAACTGCAGCGTGTGCATCTCCGACGAGCCCATCGGCAGCCCGCTCGTGCTCAACCCCGACGTGCTTATCGTCATGAACCAGCCGTCGCTCGACAAGTTCGAGCAGAGCGTGCAGCCCGGCGGCCTGGTCATCGTGGACAGCACGCTCGTGCCGCGCATCCCCGATATCCCAGGGGCCACGGTGTGTGCCGTGCCCGCCACGGCACTTGCCGAGGAAGCGGGGCTGAAGGGTCTTGCCAACGTCATCTTGGTGGGCAAGTTGTTCGCCGAAACCCGCTTCTGCAGCGAGGAGACCATCCGCGCGGCAGTAGCCGCCGTGGTGCCTGCGCGCAAGAAGGACAAGCTGGCAGGCAACCTGCGTGCCCTGGAGCTGGGCATGCAGGCCTAATCTGCGACCTGCATCGCAGGCTAATCGCACTGGCGGGACGCACGCTTGGCGTTGTGTGCCGGGGATGCAGTTGCAATCCGCGCTTGATGTTGCCTAGCTGCGCGATAGCCTGGGTATGCGCGGGTGCACACCGCGCTTGGTATCGCGAGCTGCGTGATAGTCCCGGTCCTGTAAATTGTTTCGACGCCCAACCGGTAACCGATGGTGACCGGTTGGGCGTCGTTGTTTTTCATGCGGGAGCAGTTTCTTTTCGCTGAGAAGGTTTTGCCTCGTTCGCGTCTGGCCGCCCTCCCTTTTCGCCGAAAAGGTTTCGGAATCGTAGCTGCCAGCTAATGAAAACACAAGGCGCTTTCTCTAGCATTGACATCGTTTCAGCACGTCAGTGCATCGTTTAGGGAAAGGGAATGCTCATGGAAACCAACACCGTGCAAACCGCGCCGGCGCCACAGCTGTCGAAATCGGGGCTGGGAATCGCCGGCTTCGTGCTGGGGATCATCGCCCTGGCGACATCGTTTTTGCCCATCATCAACAACTTATCCGCCTTGCTCGCCGCAATCGGATTCGTGCTTGCGCTCATAGGCACGGTCGCGTGCGTGAAGGGGCGTAAGTCGGGCAAGGGCCTGTCCATCGCTTGACGTGGCCAAACGACTGTTTCCTGGCATATGCGATGCGATTGTCGAGCTGCACGGACGTTTTGACCCGCCGCTTATCCACCGCGACATCAAGCCGTCGAACTTTATGGTCGATGGGGATACGGTATTGGTGATCGACCTGGGCATCGCCCGCACCTTCGATAAGGATGCCGCGTGCGATACGAGCCATTTCGGAACGCGCGCGTATGCGCCGCCCGAGCAGTTCGGCTACGGGCAAACCGATGTGCGCAGCGATATCTATGCCTTGGGCATGGTGCTGTTCTACCTACTGTGCGAGGAGACGCCCGTTCCCTCGACGGTTCAGCAGCGATTGAGTGTGCATGGGGTTCCTGAATCGGTGCGCGACGTGGTGGCCCAGGCGACGGCTTTCGATCCCGCTGACCGCTTCAGGACGGTGGGCGCGATGCGCGCGGCGTTCATGTACGCGGTGGGGTGCCCCGTTGATTTTCGCCGGGGAGCTCTTGCTGCTGGTGGGGTTTGCGTGCAAGATCCCGAACCCCAGCCTGGTCTCGGAATGGATGACGCTTTGCGGTCCGTCAACATCGGACGCGTCGTCGATTCGGATGATACCGGCATCGCGCCTGCTGCGATCGAGTCGGCTGTGTCTGTTGCGGCGCCTGGCGTATCCGAATCGCGTGATATCAAGGAGCGGGGAGGATTCAAGGCTTTTGTGCACGGCGCAAAAGCGGCCTTGCAGTGGCTGTGGGAGTTTTGGTCCGGCATCGCGCACCGCCTGCCGTTAGGCGTGGGGGTGGCATGGGACATCTTGGTGGCCGCTTGGGGCGTGTTCATGGGCTACGCATGCGTCGCCTCCGGCATGAACCCGCAAGGGGATATGGCGTGTTTGCCTGCGGTCGCTTGCGCGGTGTCGTATGTATGCGTGTGGCTGGCCATGGACTGGCCGATTCCATTGCTTGTCGACACCCGGCCGCTAGAGAAGCTGTTCGACTGGTTTGAGCGGCCTTCGCTCAAACAACGGGTGATCGCGGCAGCAGGCATGATGGGAATCGCGATGGTCGTCCTCACGCTCGTCGGCATCCTGTTTTTGCGCGAATCCTAGTATTTGCTACTGTTATCCAACCATTTTTTGGAAAAAAGGCGCCGTTTATCGAATGGGGCCGCATCAGATTACGGTTCGGGTACAATCAATGACGAAATCACGTGGAGATGGATGGGTCCTGGTGGGCCCCGCGGCCTTCAAAGCCGTTGTGAGGCGCGCAGAACGTCTCGGGTGTGTTCGATTCGCACGCGTCTCCGCCATAGAAGACGCAAAAGGAGCCTTTTGGGCTCCTTTTTTTATGTCGTTGGCTTTAGCTTGCGGGGCGGTTGCGGGTTGTTGGGGAAGGCATCGCGTTTCCGTTCGCTTTAAAATAACACGCCTCCCTTCTATGTTTAGCGAAAGGGAGGCGTGTTAGGCATGCGAACTACGCCGTTTGGGCGGGGTCTGCACCCTTCGGTGGGCTGCTGAATCGGTTTATCGCGATACCGATCGGTGTTCTCAGCCTAGCTTGCCAGCTCGCGCATATCGCCGACGCGGCGGGTGACGCCGGTATCGTCGAAGTGCTCGAGCACAGGGATGGCGTGCTTGCGGCTCAGGCCCATGGCATCTTTGAGATCGGCCGCGGAAGCGGGGCCGTTTGCCAATGCATCTCGTACAGCCTGCTCGAGCGCGGTCAGCGCAGCGGCGTCGAAGCAGAACTCCTCGCTGGCTTTGACGGCCCGGCCTTGCTTCTCCAGCAGCCCGAGCGCCTTGTATCCCTGCTTCGGCGCAAGGTCCGCTTGCTTGAGCAGATCGGCAACCGTAGGCGGTTTCGAACCCGCCGCAGCTAGCAGCTCGGCCAGCTTTTCGGCGTTGCCTTCCTCCAGCTTGCGAGCGCCGGCGCCGGCTTGCGGGTGGCTGATCATGCCGCCATCGGCCACGGCTTTGCCTTCCGCGCATGCGCGTGCAAGTACCGCATCGAAGGTGTCGGGCGCGCAGCGGGGCATGCAGGCTTGGCGCAGCGCCTCTTTCGACATGCCTGTTGCGGCGGGGTTTGCGCTATGGAAGCGAAGCAGCGCGTTCTCGATCGCCCCCGAAAGCTTCTGCAGCATGCGTTTGGTTGCGAACCGGACGTTCGCGCCCGCGGTCCCGGGCAGCTTCTCTGCGCCGCCGCGCTTCGCGAGCGTTTCAAGCTCATCTGCGGTTTCCGCAAGGGGAAACCCGGTTGTATGGGCGATATCGGCGGGTGTTACGGGAAACTCTGCCGCATCGAACGCGGATTGCACCGCCTTCGCGCCATCGCCCGTGCGCAGCGCGTCGAGCAGCGTTCGGTCCGCTTCGCTGACCGTGGTGGTGCGCTTCGGGTGGGCGCGAAGCACCACGCCGCCGCCGATGACGTGGACGGGGGAGTATGAGCGGATGACGAACCGGTCACCGTATGCAACCGGTAAATCACATTCAGTACGGATCTGTGCGGCGGCCGTCTGGCCACGGGAGATGCTTTTCACGCCGTCCATGAGCAGCACGCGCCCGATGCATTCCGTGGTGCCGTGGGCAACGTGCACGCGGCAGCCGGTTTCAAGCGGCTTGTCCTGGTCGGGCAGGCCGAGATAGGTGATATCGGCGTCGAAGTGGTCGGTGGGGGTGACGGCATCGGGGGTGGAGATGAAGCTGCCCGGGCGCACGTCGTCGGTGGTCACGGCGTTCAGGTTCAGTGCGGTGCGGTGCCCTGACGCTGCTTGCTCCACCGCCTGCCCGTGCACCTGGATGCCGCGGATGCGGGTGCGCAGGCCCGAGGGTAGCACCTCCACCTCGTCGCCAACGTGCGCGATACCGCTCCAGAGCGTGCCCGTGACCACGGTGCCGGCGCCCTTGATGGTGAAGCTGCGGTCCACGGGCAGGCGCATCGCCTCCTGCTCGGCGCGGCCGGCGGTGGCGCCGGCCGCAAGCTGTATGGCTTCCCGCAGCTCGTCCAGTCCCCGCCCGGTTCGTGCGGAAACGGGCACGATGGCTGCCTGGGCATACGGCGTCGATGCCAGGCGCGCTCGCACCTCGTCTTCCATGAACAGCGCCCATTCCTCGTCCACCAGGTCGCATTTCGTCAGCGCCACCACGCAGGTGGGCACGGCCAGCAGCTGCAGCACCGCCAGGTGCTCCTCGGTCTGCGGCATGATGCCGTCATCGGCGGCGATGCACACAAGCGCCACGTCGATGCCGGTGGAGCCCGCGATCATCTGGCGTACGAAGCGCTCGTGACCCGGGACGTCGACCACGCCCATAGCGCTTCCGTCGGGCAGCTTCAGCTGGGCGAAGCCGAGCTCGATGGTGATGCCGCGTTGTTTCTCTTCACTCAACCTGTCCGGGTCGGTGCCGGTGAGCGCTTGGACCAGGGTGGATTTGCCGTGGTCGATGTGGCCGGCGGTCCCCAGCACCAGGTCTCGTTTCGATTCGGTTGCCATGGCGCGCTATGCTTCCTTTCCCGCTTCGACGGCCGTGAAGTAGCTGGCCACGGCGCAGGCGATCTCGGGGATATCCTCTTCGGTGATGGTGCGCGCATCGAACAGCACGCATTCGCGCTTGATGCGCCCGATCACGGGTACGTCGCGGTTGCGCTGCAGGTGCTCCTCGCAGCCCTGCGCGTTGCCGGTTTCGAAGCGCATGCGCACGCAGAACGTGGGGATGTCGCACATGGGAAGCGATCCTCCGCCCGCACGGCCCGTCTCCTCGACGATCTCCAGGTGCGCCTGCTCGGGCGTCACGCGCTCGGCCAGGGCCGCCATCAGCGCCTCGGCGCGTTCGCGCACCGTTTCAGCATCTTCGGTGAGCATGCGCAGCGTGGGGATGCGGCGAAGCGCGTCCTCGGGGTCCAGGTACAGGCGCAGCGTAGCCTCAAGGGCGGCGAGCGTCATCTTGTCCAGGCGTAACGCGCGGGCGAGCGGATGCTTCTTCAGGCGGTCGATGTATTCCTTTCGGCCCACCACGATGCCGGCCTGCGGGCCGCCGAGCAGCTTATCGCCCGAGAAGCTGACCAGGTCGCACCCTTCGGCAAGCGATTCGCGCACCGTGGGCTCGGCGTATTCGCCGAACACGTCGAGGTGCATGAAGGCGCCCGAGCCCTGGTCCTCGTAGACGAGCAGTTCGGGGCGGGCTTCGCCGGCGGCGGCGCGGCGGGCGTTCTCCGCATCGGCGATGCGGCGCAGGTTGGTCTTCGAGACGCTTTCGGTGAAGCCGATCATGCGGTAGTTGGAGGGGTGCACCTTGAGCAGCATGGCGGTGTCGGGCGTGATAGCTCGCTCGTAGTCGAAGGCGTGCGTCTTGTTCGTGGCGCCCACCTCCACCATGCGCGCGTTGGATTGCGCCATGATGTCGGGTACGCGGAAACTCCCGCCGATCTCGACGAGCTCGCCGCGGCTGACGATGGCCTCGTGGCCGGCCGCGAACTCGGCGAGCACCATCATGACGGCCGCCGCGTTGTTGTTCACGGCGATGGCGGCCTCGGCGCCAGTGAGTGCGCAGATCAGGTGCTCCACATGGTCGTGGCGGCTGCCGCGCGCCATGTTCTCGATGCTGTATTCGAGCGTGGAGTAGCCGCGCGCGGCCTCCATCACCGCTTGCACGGCGGGTTCGGCAAGCACGCTGCGGCCGAGGTTGGTGTGGATGACCACGCCGGTTGCGTTGATGACGCGCCTGAGACTCGGGCGCAGCGTTGCCAGCGCTCCGTTGACGGCGTCGGTCAAGATGGCCTCGATGTCGACCTTGTCCGCCTCTCCCGCCAAGATGAGCTGGCGATGCGCATCTACGGCCGCGCGAGCGCGGTCGACGAGCATCGAGCGGGGGACGATCGCTTCGAGCGCCTTCATGGGAGCGGCTTGCATAAGCTCTTCGACCTGGGGCAATGCGCGTAAAAGGTCGGTACGTGGTTCGGGCATGGATCCTCTTTCCTTATAGCGTGCGGCGGCGCCGTTTGTGCGTGCGCCGCATGTTTTCCGTACCTCAATATAGCAGGCAAGCCCGTAACGGCTCGGGGCAAGGCGGCGAGTGCGCCAAATGCCCGGCAAATGCTATCGCAGACGGGTCAATTCACGCCGTTCGCGCCAATGAGGTCGTTTCATGCGCGTAGCTATGCAAGAATTACCGTGTTTTTCCTACAGACGAGACATCGCGAACAGGGGGAGGTTTCCATGGCAATGGATCAATCGGATGTGAAAGCCCTACGACCTGATGCGCTCGGCCCCGCCGAGATCGAGGCGAAGGCCGAGACGCTGGCCGTGGGCAAGGCAGGCATGGCGG
This sequence comes from uncultured Senegalimassilia sp., assembly GCF_934636665.1. Lineage (GTDB taxonomy): Bacteria > Actinomycetota > Coriobacteriia > Coriobacteriales > Eggerthellaceae > Senegalimassilia. The sequence continues at coordinate 93,237 of NZ_CAKUAT010000004.1, read as the reverse complement.
GCGCGAAGTGCTTCGTGCTGGCTATGCTCGCCGGCGCGTTCATCGCGTTCGGCGCAACGTATTTCCTGGTGTTTCTGGGCGACTCGGCCGTGCCGTTCGCCGCTCAGCGCATGGTCGGCGGCATCTGCTTCAGCTTGGGTCTGGTGCTTGTGCTGTGCTGCGGCGCCGAGCTGTTCACCGGCAACATGCTCATGGTCACGGGCCTGGCTTCGAAGAAGATCAAGATCGGCGGCCTGGTGCGCAACTGGGTCATCGTGTGGCTGGGCAACTTGGTCGGCTCCCTTATCGTGGTGGCGCTCATCTACTGGTGCGGCGTCGGCTCGATGAACGGCGGCGCCGTGGGCGACGCCATGGTGTCGGTGGCCGTCGGCAAGGTCACCCCCGACTGGCTCGTGCTCATGGCCAAGGGCATCATGTGCAACGTCATGGTGTGCCTGGCGGTGTGGATCGGCTTTTCGGCGCGTACCGTGGTGGACAAGGTTCTCGGTATCATGCTACCCATCAGCTTCTTCGTGGCAGCCGGCTTCGAGCACTGCGTGGCGAACATGTTCTTCCTGCCCACGGGCCTGCTCATGAAGTCCGCCGGGTTCGGCGCTGCGGTCGCCAACGCCGGCGCGCTTGATGTGACGGCTATCCTGTACAACCTGTCCGCCGCGACGGTGGGCAACATCATCGGCGGCGTCCTGGTCGGTTTAGCCTACTGGTTCGTGTACGCCAGGAATAGCGCGAAGTAGCGTTGCGGTTACACTTCCCGCCTTCACCGATTTTGCGAACGGCACTTGCGGATTGCAGGTGCCGTTTTCATTTTGCGCGACGGTGCGGTTGGGCGGCGGTGCTATAGTCGAGCGAAAGTCGCGCTGTCTTCTGCCATCGGGCGCGCTTTATTCTGCACGCGCAAGCATGCTTGCGTTCTTCGCGTATGTCCTTTTGCGCGCATCACCACAGACGAGAAACGAATAGAGGCTTTTCATGTTCGACCCCGCAAACGAACCGGCGGTGCCCATCGACCTGCCCGGCATCTACGACACCTTCGACGAGGCGCGCCGCGCCAGCTTCGTCAACGCTATGGACTACAAGCAGGAAGGCGGCAAGCTGTGCGGTTACCTGTGCTCGTACAGCCCGCTTGAGCTGGTGGATGCCGCGGGCGCGGGCGCGGTGGGCCTGTGCGGCATGAACAACGAGACCATCCCCGATGCCGAGACGGTGCTGCCGAAAAACCTGTGCCCGCTCATCAAGGGCACATACGGCTTCGCGCTCACCGACAAATGCCCCTTCACCTATTTTAGCGACATGATCTTGGGCGAGACCACCTGCGATGGCAAGAAGAAGATGTACGAGCTGCTCGCCGACATCAAGCCGGTGCACGTCATGCAGCTGCCCCAGGCGCGCAACCGCAGCTACGCCGGCGATATCTGGTACGAGGAATGCAAGTTGCTCAAAGAGGAGCTCGAGCAGCGCTTCGACGTCCAGATCACCGACGAGGCCCTGCGCGAGGCGGTCCGCAAGCGCAACCGCGTCCGCCGCGCCATGATGGATCTGTACAACCTGCAGCAAAACGAGCCCCCCGCGATGAGCGGCGTGGAGCTTATGGCCACCTTGCTGCGCGCCACGTTCAGCTTCGACGTGGATTCCTATGCGCAAACCCTCGAGGACCTGGCGCAGAAGCGCCGCAGCGCCTACGAGGCGGGGGAGCGTCCGGTGCCCGCAAGCGCCAAGCGCATCATGATCACGGGCTGCCCTACGGGCGGCGTCATCCAGAAGGTGGGCATGACCGCCGAACGCGCCGGCGGCGTGATCGTGTGCATCGACGATTGCTCCGGCGAGCGCACGCAGGGCATGTTCGTCGACGAGGATGCGCCCGACATCCTGCGCGCCATCTCCGATCGTTATCTGCAGATCAATTGCTCGGTTATGTCGCCCAACGACGGCCGCATCGAGCATATGATGGACATGGTGGACAAATACAAGGTGGACGGCGTGGTCGAGGTGGTGTTGCAGGCGTGCCATACCTTCAATATCGAGGCGGTGCGCGTGCAGCGCGCCTGCGAGCAGGCCGGCGTGCCTTATATGAAGCTTGAAACCGATTATTCCACCAACGATGCCGGCCAGGTGGAAACCCGCCTGGGCGCGTTTATCGAGATGCTGTAGCGGAAAGGTTTGCGCAAGTGCGGCGCAAAACGCCGCGGAAAGGAGATGCTCATGGAGAAGCTCGATTGCAAGGGACAGGCGTGCCCGTTGCCCGTGGTGAACGCGAAGAAGGCCCTTGCCGGCATGGGCGAGGGCGTCCTTGAGGTGGTGGTGGATAACAAGACCGCCATGCACAACCTGGAAAATCTTGGCAAGTCGCTCAAGATCGAAACCGCTTCCGAGGAGCGCGGCGAAGCCGAGTTCGCCGTGACCTTCACGAAGGGCGCTCAAGCTGCCGCCGAGGTATGCGAGGAATGCCAGCCGCTCGTGCCGGCGGGCAGCAAGGTGGTCGTACTGTCGAGCGAGTTCATGGGAGCAGGCGACGATGAGCTTGGCGCCACGCTTATGAAGGCGTTCGTGTTCGCGCTCACCCAGCAAGACGAACTGCCGGCGGCTATCCTGGCCTACAATGGCGGCGTGCATCTGACCGTCGAGGGCAGCCCCGTGCTCGACGACCTGAAAAAGCTTGCCGAAGCCAGTGTGGAGATTTTCAGCTGCGGAACCTGCCTCAACCATTTCGGCATCGCCGACAAGCTTGCGGTGGGCGAGGTGACGAACATGTACGTCATCGTCCAAAAGCAGCTTGAGGCCGGCGTCGTCGTGCGCCCCTAACCACGGGCGGTACGTGCGATGCAGCGATGCAAAACGCCGCATGCGGTGGTGACGTTCCATAGCACGGCCGATGCGATGGCCGTGCAAGCCGCCGCGGCCGGCGGCGGGCTGCCGGGTCGCGTTATCCCGGTGCCCTCCGAGATCTCGGCCGGGTGCGGGCTTGCCTGGAGCGTTCCGGCCGAGCAGCGTGAAGCGCTTGAGCAGGCGCTTGCGCAGCGGGGGCTTGCCTTCGAGGCCATCACCGAAGTGGATTTGTACTGAACGAAAGGGGGAGCCGTCATGTGAAGGCTTCCCCTGTTTTGCGTCATGCCTGTTGAGGCTATGTGCGGCGCCGGGTCAATCAGCGTTTTGCGGTGCACCGGCCTTCGCGTTTACCAGTTCACGAAGATCTTGCCTGCCGGCCCGGCTTCGAACGCTCCGATGCGGGAGGGTTTGCGGCCTTGGCGCCGCTCGCACTCCGCTTCGAAATGGCTTGCGTTCTCGGGTGGGATGGCCACAAGCAGGCCGCCGGAGGTTTGCGGGTCGCACAACACGCCCATGCGGTCGTCGAACTCGAAATCGTCGATGTCGCCCTGTTCCACGAACGCGCTTGCCCAATCGATGATGCCGAATGTCTTGCCGGGGCGGCAGTAATCGCACGAAAGCTCGTACACGCCGTCGAACAACGGCAGAGCGTCCCAGTCCAGGCGCGCTGCGCAGTCCGACGCTTCGAGCATCTCGTGCAAATGCCCTGCCAGGCCGAAGCCGGTGACGTCGGTGCATGCGTGCACGTCGCATTCCAGCATGGCCTCGGCGGCCGCGCGGTTGAGCTCCATCATGCCGTCGATGACCGGGCGCAGGTCCTCGTCGCCGCGCAGCTTCGCCCGCAGGGCGGCGTTCATGATGCCCGTGCCGAGCGTTTTCGTGTAGTACAGCGCATCTCCTGGCTGCGCCCCGCCGTTTCGCACCATGCGCTCGGGGTGCACGAGGCCGAACACGGAGAGGCCGTACTTGGGCTCGTCGTCCTCGATGGAATGGCCGCCCACCACGAACGCCCCTGCCTCGCGCACCTTGTCCGCGCCGCCGCGCAGCACGTCTCCGGCCACTTCGGTGCCCATGCAGCTGGGGAAGGCCAGGATGTTGAGCGCGGTGACGGGCCTTCCACCCATGGCGAACACGTCGGACAGGGCGTTTGCCGCGGCCACGGCTCCGAACTCGTACGGGTCGTCCACCACCGGCGTGAAGAAGTCGAGCGTCAGCACGGCGGCGTTGTCCTTATCCACCTGCCAAACCGCGGCGTCGTCTGCGGTGTCGAAGCCCAGCAGCAGGTTCGGGTCGGGCACGGCCGGCGCGATGTCGCGCAGTATCTCGGAGAGGTCTCCCGGACCCCATTTCGCCGCTCAACCGCCTTTGTCGGTGAGCGTGGTCAGGCGTATGCGGTCGCCGTCGCACAGAGCGCCGCTCGCAGGGTTGTCCGTGCTCATGCGCGGTCCTTTCTTATGGGGTCGGGCTGGTACCAATGCCAGTATAGTATAGTTGCTGAAAGGTATGCATAGTTTTGCATCAAGGTCCATGCGCGGCAATGCCGTCGTCTCATGGGGTGCGAAACCGAAGGCAAGGAGCAACGTACATGGCGGGCATCGGCATCGATATCGGATCGACGGCTACGAAGGCCGTCGTGGCGGACCTCTCGGGCGCTATCGCGTTCAAGTTGGTCATCCCTACGGGGTTTTCCAGCGTGGAAGTCGCCGAGCAGGTGCGCGGCACGCTTGCTTGCGAGGGCTTCGAGGTGGGCGAGACGCCGGTGGTCGCCACGGGATACGGCCGTGTCGCCGTTCCATATGCGAACAAGGTAGTCACCGAGATCACCTGCCACGCTCGCGGCGCGTTGGTGCTCTTCGGCGAAGACGGCACCGTCATCGACATCGGCGGGCAGGACACCAAGGCCATCGGCTTGGCCGGCGGCAAGGTGCGCAAGTTCGTCATGAACGATAAATGCTCCGCGGGGACCGGGCGCTTCTTGGAGATCATGGCGTATCGTCTGGGCGTAAGCCAAGCCGAGCTTGCTCGTTTGGCGGCGGCAGGGCAGCCTACCGTCATCTCCAATATGTGCACCGTGTTCGCGGAATCCGAGGTCATCTCCTTGGTAGGGAAGGGCGAGCCCCGTGAGAACATCGCCCGCGGCGTCATCGATTCGGTGGTGGCACGCGTGTGCACGCTGGTGGGGCAGGTCCCTGCGGCGCGCTATCACCTGACGGGCGGCCTGTGCGAAAACGAGTACGTCCGCTCGCGCTTGGAGGCCGAGCTGGGCGCCCCGGTAGGTTCATGCCCGGACGCACGCTTCGCGGGGGCTTTGGGCGCGGCTATCATGGCCGCCGAACTGGAAGGCGCAGCGTAGCGTTTTGCGCCGTTGTCGGCGTTGCTGCTCGCGGATGGGCTGTGCGGCTTGTGCCATGCAGTCCATCTTGTGCGTTTCGAGGGGCGCATCCGTCTTTCTCGATCTGCCTTCATGATGCTCTCAAGATTCCGGTGGAAACCGGTAACCGATATCACATTCAAACGATTGGGTATATGCCATGATCTATCTGGACAATGCGGCCACCACCATGCACAAGCCCCAGGCCGTCATCGATGCGGTATGCGGGGCCATGACGTCTTTCGGTGGCCCCGGGCGCGGTTCGCACCAGGCTGCGCTCGATGCGAGCATGGCGGTGTTCAGGGCACGTCAGGCGGTTTCCGACCTGCTCGACGCCTGGGGCGCCGGCAGCGTTTCGTTCGCCTTGAACGCTACCATGGCGCTCAACATCGCCATCGAGGGGCTGCTTCCTGCGGGTGGCATCGCGGTGACCACGGCCGCTTCGCACAATTCCGTGCTGCGTCCGCTCAATCGAGCGCGTGACGAGCGCGGCTGCCAGGTGCGCGTTGCCGCCATCCTGCCCGATGGCTCGCTTGATTGGGGATCCTATGAGCGTGCGCTTGTCGGCGCCAGCTTGGTCGCGGTCACGCATGCCTCCAACGTCACCGGCGATGTGTACGACATCGAGCGCATGTCCGCCGCCGCCCATAAGGCCGGTGCGCTGTTCATCCTCGATTCAGCGCAGACCGCCGGCGCATGGGCGTTCTCAGCATCGGGCATCGGCGCTGACGTCGTGTGCTTCACCGGTCATAAAAGCCTGTACGGGCCGCAGGGCACTGGCGGGTTGTGCGTGCGTCCGGGCATCGACATCGCGCCGCTTGTGGAAGGCGGGTCGGGCGTGCACAGCTTCGACGAGCGTCATCCGCGCTTCATGCCCGAGGCGCTCGAGGCCGGCACGGCCAACGCGCACGGCTTGGCGGGCCTTGCAGCGGGGTGCGCCTGGCTTGCGGAGCGCGGCGTGGCCGACGTGCAGGCGCACATCGAGGGCCTGGTGGCGCGTTTCCTGGACGGCGTGGCGGACATCCGTGGCGTGCGGGTGCTCGGCGGCGGATCGGGGAGGCGTTGCGGCATCGTGGCCGTCAACATCGGCGATGCCGATTCTGGCGAGATAGCCGACAGGCTCGCGCAGGGATGGGGCGTATGCGTCCGTCCCGGCGCCCATTGCGCACCGCTTATGCATACGGCGCTCGGCACGCAGCAGCAGGGGGTCGTGCGCTTCAGCTTCGGGGCCATGAACTCGCCGCAGGATTGCGACGATGCCCTGAACGCGTTGCGCGATATCGCAAGTTCGTAGCGTCGCCCGTCATGTTCCCGAACCCAACGCCATCCAGTTCCCGAAAGGACCTTCATGCGTATCCTCTGCATCTCCGCCCAAAAGCCCGATAGCACCGGCAGCGGCGTGTACCTGGCCGAAACGGTGGCCTCCATGGCCGCCGTCGGGCACCAGGTGGCCATCATCGCCGGCATCGACAAAGAAGATTCGCCGCAGCTCGCTCCCGGCGTCGAGTTCTTCCCGGTGCGTTTCCGCACGCCCGAGCTGCCGTTTCCCGTGGTCGGCATGAGCGACGTCATGCCCTACGAGGCCACGCGATATCGCGACATGACCCCGGAGATGGCCCAAGCCTTCCGCAGCGCGTTCGGGCAGCGCATCCGCCAGGCGGTGCTCGACTTCAAGCCCGATGCGATCATCTGCCACCACCTGTACCTGGTATGCTCCACGGCTTGCGACGTGCTTGACGACCTGTCCGGTGAAAATCGGTTACCGGCTGCGAATGGGCAGGGCGATCGAGCGGTTGGCCCGAAGGGGCGTCCTTGCCCGATCTGGGGCGTGTGCCACTCCACCGACCTTCGCCAGCTGCGCAACCACGACTTGGAGAAGGACCGCATCACGGCAGCTGTCCGCTCGCTCGATGGCGTGATGGCGCTGCACGAGGCGCAGAAGGCCGAAATCGCCGAGCTGTTCAACCTTCCCGCCGATCGCATCCACGTCGTGGGGACCGGTTACAACTCCCAGGAGTTCGCCCCTCGTGTTGGCCTGCGCGCCTCCCGGCCTTTGGGCGTGCTGTACGTGGGAAAGATCTGCCGGGCCAAGGGCGTGGAAAGCCTTATTCGCGCCATGGACCTGTTGCCGCTCGATCCGCAGGACGTGGAGCTTCGCTTGGTCGGCGGCTACAGCAACCAGGCGCAATATGATCGCATCGTCGAACTGGCTGGCCGCTGCCGTTTCCCGGTGGTTTTCGGCGGGCGCGTTTCGCAAGACGACCTGGTGCTTTCCTATAACCGAAGCCACGTGTTCGTCCTGCCCTCGTTTTTCGAGGGGCTGCCGCTTGTGACGGTGGAGGCGCTTGCAAGCGGGTGCCGTGCGGTGGTCACGAGCCTGCCCGGCGTTCGGCTGTGGCTCGATGCAAGTCTTCCGGAAGCCCCCGTTTCGTTTGTGGAGCCGCCGCGCATCGAGGGCGTAGACGTGCCTGTGCCAGAGGATCTGCCGGCCTTCGAGCAGCGACTTTCCGATGCGCTGCTTGAACAGCTTCAAGCGGCTGCGGCGCAGCCCTTGGAGGGAACCGGGCTCGACGCCACCGCCGTATCTTGGGATTCGCTGGCTGCCCGTATGACGGCGCTGGTCGGCTAGCGTTGATGCGCATCGCATCGGCGGGTGGGGCCGACTCGCCCATCTGCGCCCGCCGATTGCGTCTCGTTGCATAAAAACCAACCGCTCGGGTTGTTTTTTCGATATTCGGGGTTGTCAAACCGGGCCGGTCCGCATAAACTTCCAACAGTTCCTTTAAATGCGGTACAGAGAGACCGACAAGGTAACACCCGAATCGCTCGCTTTCACAAGAGCGGATCTGAGATGAAGCCTTTGTCAGCCGCAAAGGCGTTTTTTATGCCTTGCGACATGGCGTCAAGGTTCGGGCGGGCCGAAAAACTCGGCGGCTTTCCCGAAAGACGTGTCTGTCTGTACGCACTCGACTAGAGAAAGGGTGTGTATGACTGACGCAGGGACGGTCAAGAACGTCTGCATGGATGCAGACGAGATCGAGCGCTCTCTGGTGCGCATCGCGCATCAGATCCTCGAGACCAACAAGGGCGCGGACAACCTCGCGCTCGTCGGCATCGTCACGCGCGGCGATTTGCTCGCCAAGCGCCTGGCTGAGAAGATCGAGCAGATCGAGGGCACGAAGGTGCCGCTCGGCAAGCTCGACATCAGCTTCTACCGTGACGACTTCGCCACTCACTTCGCCCCCGAAGTGCATTCCACCGAAATCGATTTCGATATGGACGGCAAGGACGTCGTGCTCGTAGACGACGTGCTCTTCACCGGCCGTACCATCCGCGCCGCGCTTGACGCGCTCATGGACATCGGCCGCCCGGCCCGCGTGGAGCTGGCCGTGCTGGTGGACCGCGGGCATCGCGAGCTCCCCATCCGCGCAGATTACGTCGGCAAGAACGTGCCTTCCGCCGCACAGGAGAACGTGCGCCTGTTCCTAGAGGAAGTGGACGGCAAGTCCGAGGTCGAGATTCTGGAAATGTCCGACGGCGCGCACATCGGCGCCGCACCGCTGGGAGGTGAATAGGGAATGGCTTTCAACCATAAGCATCTTATCGACATCACGGAGTATTCCTCCGATGACATCATGGCCATCCTGGAAACGGCCGTGAAGTTCAAAGAGGTCAACGAGCGCCGCATCAAGCAGGTGCCCACGCTCAAGGGCTTCACCGTGGTCAACATGTTCAACGAGCCGTCCACCCGCACGCGCTCGAGCTTCGAGATGGCCGAGAAACGCCTGTCCGCCGCAAGCCTGAACTTCGGCGGCAGCTCCACCTCCTCGGTCAAGGGCGAGAGCCTGGTGGACACGGTGGAAACGCTGTGCTCCTACAAGATCGACATGATCGTCGTGCGTGACAAGCACGCCGGCGTGCCGCGCAAGATCGCCGATGTGTCCGGCGTCCACGTCATCGACGCAGGCGACGGCAAGCATCAGCATCCCACGCAGGCGCTGCTCGACCTGTACACCATCTGGCAGACCAAGGGTCGTCTCGATGGCCTGAAGGTCGGCGTCGTCGGCGACATCGGGCACTCCCGCGTGTGCGGCAGCCTCATCCCGGCTCTGAAGATCATGGGCTGCGAGGTCACCGCCATCGCCCCGCCCACGCTGCTGCCCGCACGTCCCGAGGTGCTTGGCGTCGACCACATCTCGCACAACATCGACGAGGTGCTCCCCGAGCTCGACGTCGTGTACATGCTGCGCATCCAGCGCGAGCGCCTCGAGGGCGCGCCGTACCCCAGCCTGCGCGAGTACAACATGCTCTACGGCCTCACCGAGAAGCGCAACAAGCTCATGCGCCCCGACTGCATCGTCTGCCATCCCGGCCCCATCAACCGTGGCGTCGAGCTGGATTCCTTTATGGCCGACCACCCGGAGCGTTCGGTCATCCTTGACCAGGTCTATGCCGGCATCCTGACCCGCATGGCCGCCCTGTACCTGCTGCTTGGAGGGAGCGAAGATGGCATTACTGCTTAAGAACGCGCACGTGATCGACCCGCAGGTCGGTCTGAACGAAACCGCCGACATCCTCATCCGCGACGGCAAGATCGTCGAGGTCGGTCAGGGTCTCACCCTGGAGAAGGGCGTCGAGCGCGACCTGGCTGGCAAGATCGTCGTCCCGGGCCTGGTGGACATGCATGTGCATCTGCGCGAGCCGGGTTTCGAGCAGAAGGAAGACATCGCCAGCGGCACCCGCGCCGCAGCCCATGGCGGCTTCACGGCGGTTTGCGCCATGCCCAACACCAACCCGGTCGTCGACAACGCCGTCGCCGTCGAGTATGTGAAATCCATCGCCGCTCAGGCCGGCAAGTGCCGCGTGCACGTGTCGGGCTCCTGCTCGCAGGGCCTGAAGGGCGAGACGCTCTCCGAGATGGGCGACATGGCCGCACACGGCGCCGTCGCGTTCACCGATGACGGCCGCGGCATCCAGGCGGCCGGCATGATGCGCCGCGTCATGGATTACGCCAGCCAGTTCGGCCGCGTGGTCATGAGCCACTGCCAGGACGAGGACCTGGTTGGCGACGGTCAGGTCAACGAGGGTGTCGCCTCCACGCGCCTGGGTCTTCTGGGCTGGCCGGCTGAAGGCGAGGAGCTGCAGATCGCTCGCGATATCGCGCTGTGCCGCCTGACCGGCTGCAAGCTGCATATCCAGCACATCTCCACCGCTCGCGGCCTTGACATGGTCCGTGCCGCTAAGGCCGAGGGCCTGCCGGTCACCTGTGAGGTCACCCCGCATCACCTGTTCCTTACCGAGGACAACATCGGCGACGATTACTCCACGGCGCTCAAGGTCAACCCGCCGCTGCGCACGGCTTCCGACGCTGAAGCCCTTATCGCCGGCGTGGTCGACGGCACCGTCGACGCCATCGTCACCGACCATGCCCCGCACACCGCATGGGAGAAGGACCGCGAGTTCGAGCTGGCGCCGTTCGGCATGATCGGCCTGGAAACCAGCCTGGGCTTGGTCATCACCAACCTGGTGGCCACCGGCAAGATCTCTTGGGAGCGCATGACCGAGCTCATGGGCGCCAACCAGCGCGCTATCCTGGGCGTGGAGCGTGTGGCCCTCGAGGCCGGCTGCACCGCCGACCTGACGGTCATCGACCCCGAGGCCGCCTGGACCGTCGACGCTGCGGACTTCTGCAGCAAGGCGAAGAACTCCGGCTTCATCGGGGCCGAGCTCACCGGCCGTGCAACCGACGTGTACGTCGGCGGCTATGCCACTATGGAAGACGGCAAGATCGTCGAATAGCGCGAAACTTACCAGCGCACAAACGAAGGGACGTCCCGGATGGAATCCGGGACGTCCCTTTTTGCGTTCGCATAGGTCAATTGTGCTGTTGCAGGTGATTCGCGCTACTTGTGCAGCGCCCTCGTTGCGAAACCGGGGATCATGAACACCATGGAAATGGCGAAACCGACCATCAGCACGGTGCTCAAAGGCAAGGTGTTGGCGATGGCGCTCATGGCGATGCTTACCACGGTGGACCCTACATAGCCGGTGAAGTTGATGAGCGACACCACGCTCGCGCTGTCGGCGGGGTCGCTGTAGCTGATGAGCATGTGCATGCTAGCCGACAGCAGGATGCCGGTGGAAACGCTGAACACGCCATCGGCGATCAGGAACGGCACCGTCACGCCCTTCGTCAACGTGAACCACAAGATCGCGTAAGTGACGCACAGCAATGCCGTGCCACCGTATACGGCGAAACGCGTGGTGGTGCGGGCGGACATAGGGCCGCCTAGGGCGCTCGGGGCCATGGCCAGCGCGAACATGAGTGCGGGAATAAGCGGGTCGGTTGACTGGAAGTACGTTACGGCAGCAGGCGTGGACAGCGATTGGAAGAACACGCCGGTGCCCCATGCCGCGATATAGCATCCTGCGGCAAGCGGGAACACTGGGCGAAGGTTTTTCGGTATATGCACGAGCGGCTTGATTGCCTTGCGGATGGTGATCCGCTGCGTGACCGTTTCCTGCGCAAACGGAAGCAGGACGGCGTTGAGCATCATCATCACGATGAGCACGGCGAACATGGGATTATAGTTGCGCGAGAACGTGGCGTATATGCCGATGCCTAAAGATCCGATCATCATGCCGATCAGGCATCCGGTGCTGGCGATGGTGGTGCCGAACGTGCGATAGCGCTGCGAGGTGCAGTCGAGCATGAAAGCCGAGGTTGCGCTCATGGTAAGACCGCACGATACGCCTTGCACCATACGGGCGATTTGCAAGGCGGCCCCGTTAGGCAGCCAGATGTAAAGCGCGCAGGCAAGCGAGCCGAATAGCAGGGCAGCGGCCACAAGCGGCTTGCGACCGAGCGCATCCGAGAGCGACCCTCCTACGAACAACGTGGTCAGCACGCCGGTAAGATAGGAAACCATGGTCAACGAGATGTCGGCGTCGGTCAGCCCCAGGGCAATCTTGTACTCGGCATACAGCGGCACAGGCACCGCCACCGCGGCGAAGGTCAGCAGCATGGCGCACGCCGCGATGATGGCGCTTCGCAAGTCTTTCGCGTTCGATGCTTCGCAGTTGTCGGTCATGTCCCCTCCTCGTCATTGCTAGCCCGTCGCATGGCATGGGGGAGCGTCGAAACGCATTTCCCTATCCGGAAGCGAAGGGTCTTTCGCTAACTGTTATCGTTGATGCTTGGCCATCGATATGCATCCCGGCACGATGGAGATGGCGGCCAGGAGCGCGATGAAGGCGTACACCGTTGCCAAATCGAATGTGGCGGTGAGCCCTGTTTGAATGGTTGAGACCACGGTCGACCCCACATAGCCGGTCAGGTTGGCAAGCGTCACCACGCTGGCGTTTTCCTGCGGGGTGGATGCGCTGATGAGCATATGCAGGCTCGAGGATAAGATCATGCCCGTAGTAATCGCGAACACCACCTCGAGCACCAGATAGGGGACTAAAAGCCCCAAAACCATGCACACCCCTAGCGCGATGATCGTGCCGAACATGATGATGTAGCCGACGACCATAGAAGGTCGCGTGCCCATGCGCGCCGAAACAGGCCCTCCCAACGCGCTTGGCGCCATGGCCAACGCCAGCACCAGGGAGGGGATGAGCGGGTCGGTTGCCCCGAAGTAGTCCACCGATGCCGGCGTGGAAAGCGACTGGAAGAAGAAGCCGACCGACCAGGTGGAGATATAGCCGCCGGCCACGATGGGGAGCAGCGTTCGAAGATGGGGCGGCACGTGCACCATCGGCTTCACGGCTTTTTTCCAGGTGATACGGTTGTGCACCGTTTCGGGCGTGAAGGGCAGCGCGAGCATCGTGACAAGCATGATCGCGGCCATGGCGGCGAACACCTGCCAATAGGCGGTGGAAACGGTGGCGAAAAATCCGACGCCCAGGGAGCCGACGGTGAGCCCGATCAAGTATCCCGTGCTTGCGATGGTCATGCCGAACGTGCGGTGGCGCTCCGAGGCGCAGTCAATCACGAATGCGGAGGTGGCGCTCATGGAGAGCGCGCAGGAAACACCCTGCACGAAACGAGCGAACTGCAGCATGGGGCCGCTTGACAGGCCGATGAACAACAGGCAGCCGGCAACGCCGCAGGCAAGCGCGGCGCCCACCGTGGGCCTGCGCCCGGATGCATCGGATAGCGATCCGGCGAAGAACAGGACGGAAAGCACGCCGAACAGGTACATGACGATGGTCATGGACACGTCGGAGGCGGATAGCCCCAGCTGTTGCTGCCACGTGGCGTAGAGCGGGATGGGCGCGGAGGCGGCCGCAAACACCGTTACCAAAGCCACCGTTCCCACGATGGCGCCTCGCATCGCGCCTGGAGGTTGGCTTGTCGCCTGTTCGTCGATTCCCATCGGTTCCCCTTCCCGATTCCGGAATATTTCCGCGTATATCGGACATCCTACTACGTATGGGAGGTTCCCCTCAATGAAAATGCTGCACGAAATCTGCGTCCCACCAGGGGTTTATGTGCGCCTGCACAAAAATGTTAAGCAATTCCAATGCATATTACGTTAACAACAGGTAATAAAACTGCATAAACAGTAGCGAACCATCTATTGAGATGTATACTTCTTCAAGTCCTTTAAGGGCGGTACGGAGAGACCGAAAAGGAATTTGGCAGGCGACGGTCGGCTTTCATCGCATGGTGTTCGGCCCTCGACTTCGAGGTTTCGGTCTTACGGAGTCGGTGCGTGCTTGCCAATATGAAAGGAGTTGCATGTGAGCAACATCGCAGAACAGCTGCTACGCGGGACCTCGAAGGGGGTTGGCGCGAGGGCGGCTTTGGCTTTAGAGGATGGCACGGTGTTTTTCGGCACCGCGTGCGGTGCTGCGGGGGAGGCTTTCGGCGAGATATGCTTCAACACCTCGCTCGAGGGATATTTCGAGGTGATCAGCGACCCCAGCTATGCAGGCCAGATCATCGCGTTGACCTATCCGCAGGTCGGGAACTACGGCGTGAACCTTGAGGACGCGCAATCGGGCAAGCCCGCCCTGCGAGGCCTGGTTGTTCGAGATATGTGCGCAACGCCGAGCAATTGGCGAAGCGATATGCCGCTTGCCGAGTATCTCAAGCGCAACAGCGTGATTGCGATCGAGGGCGTGGACACGCGTGCGCTCGTGCGCCACGTGCGCGATCATGGCGCCCAGCGTGCGGTCATCTCCACTGTCGACCACGATGCGCACAGCCTGCTGGCGAAAGTGCGTGCGAGCGAGAGCATCGTGGGGAAAAACCTTGCCGCCACGGTGTCGTGCGAACGCTCCTATGCGCATACCGCCGATGATGCGCCAAAGAGCGTGCGGTTCGCCTTGACCGAAGCGCCCGCTTCCCGCTTCCACGTGGTTGCCTACGATTGCGGCGTGAAGCGCTCTATCCTCGACGGGCTCGTGCGCGCCGGATGCTCGGTCACGTGCGTGCCGTGGGATACGCCGGCCGATGATGTGCTCGCGCAGCATCCCGATGGCGTGTTCCTAAGCAACGGCCCCGGTGACCCCGATGCGGTTTCGGGCACGTATTCCCAGGTGGAGAAGCTGTTGGGCAAGGTACCGATGTTCGGTATCTGCCTGGGACACCAGATGATGGGCAAGGCCGCCGGCGCTGATATCGAGAAGCTCAAATTCGGCCATCGAGGCGGCAACCATCCCGTGATGAACCTTCTCACGCGTCGCGTGGAGACCACGGCGCAAAACCATGGGTTCGGCGTGCTGTTCCCCAGCATGGGCGAGCTTGTGCCCGAACTGTCCGGCGGGCACGCCGAGCATCACGATGACCTGCGTTTCTGGGTGCGTGCCGGCATCGCCCCCGTTGTGAGAAACGAGCGCTTCGGGCGCATACAGCTCACCCATGTCAACCTTAACGACGGCACGGTGGAAGGCGTGGCGTTTTTGGACGTTCCCGCATTCTGCGTGCAGTACCATCCCGAGGCCGCCCCGGGCCCGACCGATGCGCACTATCTATTCACGGCGTTCGCGCGCTTGATGGAGGGACGCAAGGATTATCTTTACATCGACATCGCCGTCGACCGCTTGGCTGGCTGGCGGTTCGGTGCCGAAGCAGCGAAGGAGCCCGCGAATGCCTAAACGCAACGATATCGAAACCATTCTGGTCATCGGCTCGGGCCCTATCGTTATCGGCCAGGCGTGCGAGTTCGACTACTCCGGAACGCAAGCCTGCAAGGTGCTCAAGGATGAGGGTTATCGCGTGGTGCTGGTCAACTCCAATCCGGCGACCATCATGACCGATCCCGCCATGGCCGACCGCACCTACGTCGAGCCCATCACCGTCGAGTTCATCGAGCGGGTCATTGCTCGCGAGCATCCGGATGCGCTTCTGCCCACCTTGGGCGGGCAAACGGGCTTGAATGCCGCCGTCAAGCTGGCGGAATCGGGCATTCTGGAGAAATACGGCGTCGAGATGATTGGCTGCGACCTTGATGCCATCAACCGCGGCGAGGACCGTAAGCTGTTCAACGAGTGCATGGCGGAGCTTGGCATCGAAACGGCCCGCAGCGATTATGCATATCGCGTCGAGGATGCGCTTGCCATCGTGGAAAAGCTCGGATATCCGGTGGTTTTGCGCCCGAGCTTCACCATGGGCGGCGCCGGCGGCGGCATCGCGCACAACGAGGAGGAGCTGCGCTTGATCGTTTCGCAGGGCCTTGAGCTGTCGCCTGCCGGCGAGGTGCTCGTTGAAGAATCCATCGAAGGCTGGAAAGAATACGAGATGGAGGTCATGCGCGATAAGGCTGGAAACGGCATCATCGTCTGCTCCATCGAGAACCTTGACGCCATGGGCGTGCACACGGGCGATTCGATCACCGTCGCTCCTGCTCAAACGCTCAGCGATGTGGAATACCAGCGCATGCGCGCCGCAAGCCTCGCCATCCTCGAGAAGGTGGGCGTGGAAACGGGCGGCTCGAACGTGCAGTTCGCCGTGAACCCGGATAACGGGCGCATGGTGGTCATCGAGATGAATCCCCGCGTTTCGCGCTCGTCGGCGCTTGCTTCCAAGGCCACCGGTTTCCCCATCGCCAAGGCCGCGGCGCGCCTTGCCGTCGGGTATACGCTTGACGAAATTGTCAACGATATCACGAAGGCCACGCCTGCATGCTTCGAGCCTTCCATAGACTACTGCGTGGTGAAGGTTCCTCGCTTCGCGTTCGAGAAGTTCCAGGGCGCTGACGACGTGCTGTCCACGCGCATGAAGGCCGTCGGCGAGGTCATGGGGATCGGGCGTACGTTCGAGGAGGCGCTAGGCAAGGCCATGCGCTCGCTGGAAAACGGGCGCGCCGGCCTGAACGCCGACGGTAAATGCAAGGACGTGCTGGAGCAGGACGGCTTCGATGAGCTGGTCGGGCGTCCCACGCAAGACCGTATCTTCTATATGGCCGAGGCGCTTCGCCGCGGATGGAGTACGCAGCGGTTGCATGAGGTCACGGGCATCGATCCGTGGTTCATCGACCGTATGCGCGATATCGTCACCGTCGAGGAGAATCTTCGCGGCATGTCTCTTGAGCAGCTCGATGCGGACGCCTTCCGCCTGCTGAAACGCATGGGCTTGTCAGATGTGCAGATCGGACACCTCGTCGGCGCCGAAGAGCTGGAGGTACGTGCTCAGCGCAAGCGCCTCGGCGTCGTGCCGGCGTTCAAGACGGTCGACACCTGCGCGGCGGAGTTCCCCGGCACCACGGCATACCACTACAAAACCTATGATGCGGACGAAAACGAGGCCGTTCGCACGCCGGGTCGCAAAAGCGCCATGATCTTGGGTGCTGGTCCGAACCGTATCGGGCAGGGCATCGAATTCGATTATTGCTGCGTGCACGCCAGCTATGCGTTGCGCGATACGGGGTACGAGACGATCATGGTCAACTGCAATCCCGAGACCGTGTCGACCGATTACGATACTTCCGATAAGCTGTACTTCGAGCCGCTCACGTTCGAGGACGTCATGGACATCGTCGACATCGAGCAGCCCGAGGGCGTGGTGGTCACGTTAGGCGGGCAAACCCCGCTGAAGCTGGCGGCGGCCCTGCAAGAAGCCGGCGTCAATATCATGGGCACGAAGCCCGAGGCTATCGACCTTGCCGAGGATCGCGACAGGTTCCGCGCTGTATGCGACGAGCTTGACATCGCCTATCCGGCAGCTGGGCAAGCGACCACCATCGATCAGGCGCGAAAGGTCGCTGCCGACATCGGATTCCCGTTGCTCGTGCGCCCGAGTTACGTGCTCGGCGGTCGCGGCATGGGCATCGTCTACGATGACCGCCAGTTGAAGCGCTATATGGCGGAAGCGGCCAAAATCACGCCGGATCATCCGGTGTACCTCGACCGTTTCCTTGAGGGAGCCGTGGAGCTGGACCTTGACGCCCTGTGCGACGGCACCGAAACCTACGTTGGCGCAATTATGGAGCACATCGAGATGGCGGGCATCCATTCCGGCGACTCAGCGTGCTGCACGCCGCCGTTCTCGCTCTCCGACGCCATCCAGGCACGTCTGCGTTCCATCGCGCGCCGCCTGGCGCTCCGCTTGGGCGTGGTGGGCCTTCTCAACATCCAGTTCGCCATCAAGGACCAGGTCATCTACATGATCGAGGCCAATCCGCGCGCCAGCCGCACCGTGCCGTTCGCCTCGAAGGCCACCGGCGTGCCCTTGATGCAGGCCGCGGCCCGCATCATGGCGGGGGAGAGCATCGCCGATCTGCATCTTCCCAGCGACGAGCGTCGTCTTGACCATTTCAGCGTTAAGGAGGCGGTCATGCCCTTCGGTCGATTCCCGGGCGCGGATACCATCCTTGGACCTGAGATGAAGTCGACGGGCGAGGTTATGGGCATAGCGGAGAACTTCCCCTGCGCGTTCGACAAGACGCAGCTTGCCATCAGCTATAAGCTTCCCGAAGGGGGGACGGTGTTCGTGAGCGTGTGCGATCGCGACAAGCGCGGCATCGTGCCCATCGCGCGCGATTTCGTGCGCCTCGGCTTTCACATCGTGGCAACCGACGGCACTTCGCGCACGCTGCGCGCCGCCGGTGTAGACTGTACACCGGTTAAGAAGATCAGCGAAGGCGCGCCCAACGTGCTCGACATGCTAATAGCCGGCAAGATAGCCCTGATGATCAACACGCCGTTCGGCCATGCTACCCGCGACGACGGGTACGAGCTTCGCACCGAGGCGGTCAAGCACGGCGTTACGCAGATCACCACGCTTGCGGGCGCTCAGGCCATGGCCGCCGGCTTGGAGGCCATGCGCGCGAACGGTCTGACGGTGATCGCGCTTCAAGATCTCCCGCAGCATCTTTTGCCGCTTGAGGGCGATCCGGTGCAATAAGGCCTATGGACTTTATGGGCGTGCGGTCCGATAGTCCGGTTCGCACGCTCATGGTCATCGCGTTCGCTTAATGAGCCCCGTAGGAATGCGAGCCGATGGGGAAGAGGATGACGGGGCGGGCTTCGCGCAGCGGCGTTTTCGCTTGCTGTGCGAGGCGCCGTTCTCGTCGCCTTTTTTCGCCCATCGCATCTTATCTACCCCCGCATGGGCGCTTCGGGCGCGCTCGTGGTCCGTTTGCGTTCGAACTGTCGGCATTTTCCCCTGCCAGCTGCAGCAATGGTACAATCGCTTCCAACGTAGCAAGGGCCGCATCGCGGCCACCGTGACGGAAGGAGCCCTGTGGCGCTTGTGAACGAGCGGGTCCGCATTCTGGAGAACGAGTGCGTCGGCCCGAATCTGTATCTCATGACGCTTTCCTCGCCGGCCATCGCGGCCGCGATCGAACCCGGTCAGTTCGTGCATATGAAGATTCCCGGAATGGAAGGCCATGTGCTGCGCCGCCCGTTCTCGGTGTACGCGGCCGATACGGCCGGCGGCACGCTCGACGTGCTGTACCAAACGGTGGGTTTCGGCACGAACCATCTTGCCGCGCTCGCACCTGATGTGGCCAACGAAATCGAATCCGCCGAGCTCATCGGGCCGGTCGGTCGACGCTGGCAGGCGCCCGCCGGTGCGCAGCGCGCACTGCTCGTGGGCGGCGGCGTTGGCGCGGCCCCGTTGTTCATGCTGTGTCAGGAGCTCGTCGGTTCGGGTGTGCACGTGGACGTGGTGCTCGGCGCGCAGACCGCCGATGCCCTCGTGTGCCTGAAGCGCTACGAGCAGCTTCTGTCCCGCGATGTGCGCGTGGCAACTGACGATGGCACGCTCGGTCGAGAAGGCTTCTGCACCTCTTTGGTCGAAGAGGCCCTTGCCGCCGGCGTCGACGGGAAGCCGTATCAGTACGTGGCGTGCTGCGGCCCTGAGCCCCTCATGAAGATCGTGGCAGGTCAGGCGGTCGGTGCTGGCGTGCCGTGCCAGATCTCCCTGGAAAAGCGCATGGCCTGCGGCGTGGGCGCGTGCCTGTCATGCGTGGTCGATACGGTCGACGGCAAGAAGCGCTCGTGCGTCGACGGCCCGGTTTTCGATGCTGAAAAGGTGGTGTGGTAGATGACTGCAACCCCCATGCTTCCCGCAACCGCGGCCCCCACGAACGTGAACATGGCCGTCAACCTCGGCGGGCTTTCCATGAAAAACCCCGTGACCACGGCATCTGGCACCTTCGCCGCCGGCCGCGAGTACTCTGACTTCGTGGACGTCTCCGCCTTGGGCGCCGTCACCACAAAGGGCGTCTCGCTTAACGGGTGGGAGGGCAACGCCTCCCCGCGCATCGCAGAGGTTCCTTCGGGCATGCTCAATTCCATCGGCCTGCAAAACCCCGGCGTCGAGCATCTGAAGGCCTGCGAGCTGCCGTGGCTTGCCGAGGTGGGCGCAACCACCATCGTCAACGTTTCCGGTCACAGCTTCGACGAGTACGTTCAGGTCATCGAGGCGCTCGAAGATGCACCCGTCGACGCGTACGAGGTCAACATCTCGTGCCCGAACGTCGATGCCGGCGGCATGACCATCGGCACGCACGTAGAGTCCGTCGAGAAGGTGGTGGGCATGTGCCGTCAGGCTACCGCCCGCCCGCTCATCGTCAAGCTCACGCCCAACGTCACCGATATCGCCGAGATCGCCCGAGCCGCCGAGTCCGCCGGCGCCGACGCAATCTCGCTCATCAACACGCTCATGGGCATGGCCATCGACGCCGATCGTCGCTGCACGCTCACGTCGCGTCCTTTCGCCGGCTTCTCCGGTCCCGCCATCAAGCCCGTGGCCCTGCGCTGCGTGTGGCAGTGCCATAACGCGGTGAAGGTGCCGCTTCTGGGCATGGGCGGCATCTCGAACGGCACCGATGCCGTGGAGTTCCTGCTCGCCGGCGCCACCGCCGTGGCGGTGGGCACCGCGAATTTCGTCAATCCCCAGGCAACCATCGACGTCATCGACGGCATCGCCGAGTATTGCGAGCGTCATGGCGTCAAAGACGTCAACGAACTGATTGGAGCGTTGCAATGCTAACCACGTTTTCCGATATCCCCGAGCGCGACCGCGTCATCGTCGCCCTTGACTGCGACATCGAGGAGGCCTTCGAGCTGGCCGACAAGCTGCAGGGCAAGGCCACGTGGATGAAGATCGGCATGACGCTGTTCTATGCCAACGGCCCTGCGGTGGTGTATGCTCTGAAAGAGCGCGGCTTCAAGGTGTTCTTGGACCTGAAGTTCCACGACATCCCGCATCAGGTCGAGGGCGCGGCGTATTCGGCGGCCGCTAGCGGCGCGGACATGATGACGATGCATACCATCGGCGGCGTCGCCATGATGAGCGCGGCGCAAAAGGGCGCCGAGCGCGCGGCTGCCGAATACGGTTTCGACGTGCCCATCACGTTGGGCATCACTGTGCTCACCTCCATGAGCCAGGCCGCCCTGGCCGACACCGGCGTTACCCGTCCCATGTCCGAGCAGGTCAACGTGCTCGCTGAGCAGGCCAAGCGTTCCGGCATCTCCGGCGTCGTGGCGTCTCCGCAGGAAGCAGCCATGCTTCGCGAGGTGCTCGGCCCCGAGGGTTATATCGTCACGCCTGGCGTGCGTCCCGCTGGCAGCGCCTTGGGTGATCAGTCCCGTGTCGCCACGCCCAAGCAGGCCTTCGAAAACGGCGCATCGCACATCGTCATCGGCCGTCCCATCATGCAGGCCGCCGATCCGGCTGCCGCCTTCGACGCCATCGTGGCCGAGCTGGACTAGTGGGAATTTCGCGCGTTCGTGGCATAGCTGGCATCGTTCGTGCATAATGTTTTGTCGCTGAATAAGGGCGCCTTTGCGTTAGATTCAGAGGAATCCCAGGTGCAGGGCCATTTTTCTGCGAAAACTTTTTTGTGATTTGGGTAACTGGTTGTTGTCGATGACGGTTGACGTGCTAGTATCACGACAACGCTTGATTTACACGAAGGAGATTACTGATGGCTATTCCCCAACTCAGCCCTGAAGATCGTCAGGCGGCCCTTGAAAAGGCCAAGGCTGCTCGCATCAAGCGCGCTCAGGTCCGTGATGATCTCAAGGCCGGCAAGCTCACGCTTGCCCAGGTGGTCGATATGAAAGACGACCCGGTCATCGGCCGCATGAAGGTCTCCACGCTCATCGAAACCCTTCCCGGCTACGGCAAGGCCAAGGCCGAGAAGGTCATGAAGGAGCTGCAGATCGCCGAAAGCCGCCGCCTTCGCGGTCTTGGCGAGCGTCAGCAGGTCGCGCTTCTCGAGCGTCTGGGCTAGGCAGTGCGCCGCGGCAATCTGTTCGTCATCTCCGGGCCATCAGGTGCTGGCAAAGGCACGCTGGTGGCCCGACTTGTGCAGGCGGTTCCCGACGCGTGGGTCTCGGTTTCGGCCACCACGCGCAGCCCCCGCGCAGGCGAGGTCGACGGCGTTCATTACCAGTTCAAAACCAAGGAGCAATTCCAGCAGCTCATCGATTCCGACGGCCTGCTCGAATGGGCGGTGTACGGGTCCAACCATTACGGTACGCCCAAGGCCAGCGTTCTGGAGCATATGGCCGCAGGCCAGCAGGTCATCCTTGAAATCGATGTGCAGGGGGCGTTCCAGATCAGGGAAAAGGTGCCCGAAGCCCACCTGATCTTCATCGAGCCGCCTTCCATGGAGGTGCTCGAACAGCGCCTTCGCGGACGCGATACTGAAACCGAGGAAGTCATCCAGCAGCGTCTTGCGGCTGCGAGGGTGGAGCTTTCCCGCAAAATGGAGTATGATATACAGCTTGTGAACGATAATCTTGACGAAGCTGTTTCGCAGCTCGTCTCATATGTGAACGAACAAGCCGAGAAAACGCGAGGTTAACTACCCTATGAGCATCATCGAACCCAGGATCACCGACCTTCTGGACGCAACCGATAACGACCGTTTCCTGCTGTGCGCCCTGGCATCCAAGCGCGCCCATGACATCAACGACATGATGCGTGGCCAACGCGATCGCGCCATCCAGCTGCAAACCGCCGTCGAGATCGCTAAAGCTGCAGATAAGAAGCCGCTTTCCATGGCCTTCTCCGAAATCGCCCGCGGCGACGTTTCCTACGATCCGGAAACCATCGACGCCGAGAACCACTAAACCTTTCTACGCCAAGCAGTTTTCGTTTGACGTGTGAACCCTCTGGCGTCCTGCGCCTGCCTACGCTGATCATTTGCCGCATTGTTCGTGTGATGCAAGCAGCGTAAAGGCTTGCAGGACGGCAGAGGGTTTGTTCCGTTTACCCGCTTACCGTATGTTTCGAAGGGTTGTTCATATGACCGAATTCCAGCGCATTTGCCTGGTCCACTATCACGAAATCGGGCTGAAGGGCCACAACCGCTCCACGTTCGAGATGCGCCTGCTCAAAAACCTTGAGGCGCTGCTCTCCGATTTCGATGTGGTGACTATTCATCGCATCTCCGGCCGCCTTTGCGTGTTTCTGCGCGAGGGCACTGATTGGGAGACCGAGAAACGTTGCGCCGACTTCATCCGCAAGGTGCCCGGTGTTGCCCGCGTATCCTCCGGTTACAAGTGCGAGCGCGATTTGGCGCAAATGGAGCAAGCAGCGCTGGCGGCCATGGCCGACGTCGATGATTTCACCAGCTTCAAGGTGCAGGCTCGTCGCAACCACACCGACTTCGAAGTCGGTTCCATGGATATGAACCGCATCATCGGCGCTGCGCTGTGCGAGGCGCACCCCGAAAAGCAGGTTCAGATGAAGAACCCCGACGTGGTGGTGGGCGTTGAAGTGGTGCAGAACGCTGCTTACGTATACGCTCGCAGCGTGCGCGGCGTCGGCGGCCTTCCGGTTGGAAGCTCGGGCAAGGTTGCCTGTCTGTTATCCAGCGGCATCGACTCGCCGGTGGCAACGTGGCGCATGGCGCGTCGCGGCGCCGTGTGCATCGGCGTGCATTTCTCCGGCCGTCCGCAAACCAGCGACACCAGCGAGTATCTGGTCGACGATATCGCGCATGTGCTTGAGAAGACTGGATGCATCGGCCGCGTGTATGTCGTGCCGTTCGGCGATTACCAGCGCGAGATCTCGTTGACGGTGCCTCCTCAGCTGCGCGTCATCATGTATCGCCGCCTTATGTTCAAGGTTGCGCAGGAGATCGCTCGTCGGGAAGGGGCGAAGGCCCTGGTAACCGGTGAGTCGCTCGGCCAGGTGGCTTCGCAAACCTTGGATAACATCCGCTGCACCGATGCGGCGGTGGATATGCCGGTGTTCCGTCCCCTCATCGGCACCGACAAGCTTGAGATCATCGATATGGCCCAGCAGGTCGGCACGTTCGAGATCTCGTCCCAGGATGCCCCCGATTGCTGCACGCTGTTCATGCCGCGCAACCCCGAAACGCATGCGCAGCTCGAGGATGTGCTTGAAGCTGAGTCGGCGCTTCCTATCGAGCAATGGGTGTCCGAGCTCGCCGACGCCGCGGAGCCGCACGACTACAAGTGCCCCGGCTACAAGAAGAAAAAGCCTCGCAAGGAATAGCGTTTCCAGCGAATATCGCCATGGGTCGGCGCCTCATTTTCAGGCGCAACATGAGATGCAAGCGAGAAGGCCGCGCTTTTTGCGCGGCCTTCTCGCGTGTTCGGCAATACGCAAGCAAGACTCGGCATGTTGTGCGGTCATCGAAATTGATTACAGGCGCGTATCGAGTGGAGCTGATTTGCGAGAGTCGATCGGTCACTTGAATTCGTTTGCCGTTGGCTTTTGATGCATGGAAAGGTTTCTTGTCGTTGCTTCGAGACGCTCTCGAACTTCCAACGACATTTCGTGGTGCTTGGAAGACGCGCGTCTCGGATTTCTTCTTACTCATCCTGCAAGGTTTATGCGACTAAGACCGGCCTTTTCGACAAGGGTTGTGCAAGATGGCGGAGCTATGCTTTCCGAAATCAAGGAAAGGGGCTCTTATGGATTTCGTTCGGTACGCGGATTCGGTTCGTGCCAAGCTGCATATGGGAGGCGCTCGACTTCCCGTGGTGATCGGCATCACGGCTGCGGCGATTTGCGTTTTGGTTGCAGGCGGTGTGGGCTTAGCTTCGGTGGTCGCGCCGGATTCCGCTTTCACCGTTGAGAAAGCCGACGTTTCGTACGATGAATCGGAGCAGGCTAATCCTGCGCAAAGCGAGAGTGCTGCTCTGTTTGTGCATGTCGGAGGGTCGGTCGCCAATCCCGGGTTGTATGAGCTTGCCGGCGATGCGCGGGTGCAGCAGGCCGTCGATGCAGCAGGTGGTTTTGCCGAGGACGCTGCCGTTGATGCGCTCAACCTTGCCCGTCAGGTGCAGGATGGGGAGCAGATCATCGTTCCCAGCTTGCAACAAGTTACCGGCTCTGGGGCGCCTGTTTCATCGGATTCCGGTGCGCCTGCGGCGTCATCAGGTGGGGCTTTCGTAAACGGGAAAGTCGACATTAACACGGCAACGGTCGATCAGCTGCAGCAGCTCAATGGGGTAGGGCCTGCATTGGCTCAGCGTATCGTTGCAGACAGGCAAGCAAACGGCCCGTTCAAAACCGTTGAAGACCTCAAGCGGGTATCCGGTATCGGCGATAAGAAGTATGCTTCGTTGGCGGATTCGATTTGCGTCGGGTAGGCGCCGCTCAAAGCGAGCTGCTTTGGGACTTGGCTGTTCCTGACGACCGGGTCGTGGAGGACGATGTATCGTTTCCCTCGCGTCCTGCTATCCCTCCCGTGCTGGCATTTGCGCTAGGCGTTTGGGCGGGATGTGTTGCCGCTTTGCTCTGGGCGCGTTCCCTTTCGGTCGTCGTTTGCGCTGCGTTATGCGCGGGTTCTCTCATTGGTTGCGGATGTTGCCTCTGCCTGCTTTGGCGTTATCGAAAGCACCTTCTTGCGTTGGTGCTTATGATGGGGTTGTTAGGCGGCAGCATTCTGGGTTTTGCGCAAGGTGCGCGACTTCATCAAGCCCAGCACGCGGCCCTTGGGTCACAGGGCCTGTTGCATGTCACCGCCTTATCCGATGGCGTACAGGGCGAATTCGGCGTTTCTTGCACAGCTCGCGTGCAGGCCGAAGGGTCTGGGCGATCGTTTACGGCGAAAGTTGCTTTCCCTGGTGAATTCAAGGCTCCAATGTATGGCCAGCGGTTCACCGGTTACGGTACGGTATCGGAGCTTTCGGAAGATCGTGCATTGTGGGGCTGGCAACGGGGCATTACTGCAAATATTAAGTTGAGAACTTGCGAGCGTGTTGTGCTTCAGGGTCCAGGTGCTGCGCTGTTGTCGTTTCGGGAACGTGCTGTGCGGGCGCTTACTGAACCGCTGCGCGGAGATTCTGGCCTTGCGGCTGCCATCGCCTGTGGATGGAGGGCCGATTTGCCGGAGACGGTATACCGGCAATTCCAGGTCAGCGGGCTTGCGCACGTGGTTGCGGTCTCGGGCGCCCATCTGTCTATCGTAGCCGCGCTTGTGGCCTCGATACTCGGTGCTTTGCGCTTTCCCAAACCGATTTCAATAGCTGCTCAAATCGCGTTGCTTGCCGCGTATCTGGCGCTTACCGCTATGCCAGCTTCCGCCATTCGAGCTACGCTTATGACGCTCGCCGGCATGACGTCGTGGACGGCCCGACGCCGGGCATCGTCGTTATCTGCGCTCGGATGCTGCATCGCTCTTATGATTGCCCTCGATGCCCAGGCGGCGTTGTCGTCTTCGTTCGCGTTGTCGGTTTTGGCCACGCTGGGAATCGTCGTGTTCGGTGGGTTGATCAACTCGTGGCTAAAGGCTTGCATGGGATGGTTGCCGGCTTTTATCCGCGAGGCATTGGCGTTGACGTTTGCCTCGTCGGTGCTTGCGACACCGTTTTCGGCGGCCTTGTTCAGCCAGCTTCCTTTAGCAGCTCCGATTGCCAACATCGCTATTGCGCCGCTTTTCGGTCCGGTATGCGCAGCCGGCATCATAGGGGCGGTTGCCTGCGCATTGCTGTCGTCGCCTGATATAGTTGCCTCCCTTGCTTGCGGGTGCGCTTCTTTGCTTCTCAAGGTTGTCCAGGCTTGTGCGTCGATTCCCTATGCGAGCATCCCGGTCGTTGCTCCCGCTTCGGTCTCGTTGCTTGTCGGTCTTGTGGTTTCGGTCGGGCTATGGCTGTGGTGGCCAAAGCCGGATCATCGTTATGTGTATCGGTTTCTATCGGTGACCGGCATCGTTTGCGTTATCGTGTTCGCCCTGTTGAAGGTGCCCATCGTCCATGGAGGCTACGAAATTGTCGCGCTTGATGTCGGACAAGGCGATGCCATCCTGATTCGCAGCGGTAAGCATTCGGTGTTGGTGGATACGGGAAATCAAGATACCTTGCTTCGCCAAGCCTTGGCGCGGCACCATATCGCCCGTCTTGACGCCCTTATCATCACGCATCCCGACGATGATCATATGGGATCGCTGGCGTCGCTTGACGGCGTGGTGCAGGTCGACCGCGTTCTTCTCGCGTGTGATGGCCTTACGTGCTCATGCGCATCCTGCGCAAAGCTCCGGGGACAAGCTGTATCGCTGGTGGGGAAGGAGCAGGTCACGGGCGTGTCGCAAGGAGATAAGCTTCGGTTCGGCGTTTTCGAATTCGCCTGCGTCTGGCCGGTTGCGTTCCGAGATGAAGGGGGTAATTGCGATAGCCTGTGCTTTACCGTCGACACCGATATCGATGGGGACGGCAGTCGGGAATGGCGAAGCTTGTTGGTGGGAGATGCCGAGCATGAGGAAGTGTCGGAAATGCTCTCCGCCGGCTTGATAGACGACGTCGACGTGTACAAGGTTGGACACCATGGGTCCAAAAACGCTCTGACGCAAGATCAGGCCGCTCTGTTGTCGCCGCAGGTTTCCCTCTGCTCGGTGGGAGAAAGAAACCGCTACGGACATCCTGCTGCATCGACGGTCGAGGCTCTTGAGAATGCAGGCAGTGCGGTGATGCGCACCGACGAGCACGGGGATGTGGCGTGCAGATTCGCCAAGGACCATATCAGCGTGAAAACGCTGCGGTAGAATAGCCTTATGACTGATTCGAAGAACAACCAATCCCTGCTTCCCGTGTACCTCATCACCGGTGAGGACGCCTTGAAGCGCGATGCCGTCATGAAGCGTCTTCGCGCGCGTTTGTCGAGCATGGGCGACCTGTCGTTCAACTCCGACGTGTTTGAAGGGCCCGAATTCACCGGCGATGACGTGGTCAATGCATGCAACACCATTCCGTTCGCATCTCCTGTCCGCTTGGTGGAGGTTCGGGATGCCGATAAACTGAAGAAGGCCGATTCGGAACCAATCGTCAGCTATTTGGATGCGCCTTGCGAGACCACCGTGCTCGCCCTTATCGCCGAAAAGCTTGCGAAGAACACGCGCCTGTACAAAGCGGTTGCCAAGCACGGCAAGACCGCGGTGATCGACTGCGCCCCGCCGAAGGCTCGCGACCTGCCCAAGCTGGTGCGTTCCATGGCGGTGGGGCATGGCGTCACGTTTTCGGAAGGCGCGGCCATCGCCCTTGTCAACTTGGTGGGTGAGGACACCGTTCACCTTGATGCCGAGATCAAGAAGGTGGCCCTTGCCCATTCCGGTACCGCTGCGGTTGGGGAACAAGAAGTTCGCTCGCTTGTCAGCCGCACTGCTGAGGTTAAGCCCTGGGAGTTCACGAACGCGTTCGCCGCGCGCGACACGGCAAAATGCCTGCTCGATTTGCAGCGTATGAAATCGGTATCGCCCCACGCGCTTCTTCCTATGTGCGTCACGCGCATCCGCGAGCTTATGTGCGCGCAAAGCCTTGCCGCCCGTGGGCAGGGGCGAGGGATAGCTGCCGCGCTTAAGCAGCCCGACTGGCGTGTGAAAAACCATGCGACATGGGCGCGGAAGTACACACCGCAGGAGTTGCGGCAGGCCCTTATCACCGCTCGTGATACCGAGCAGGCAATGAAAAGCGGCGGCGACCCTGATGAGGCATTCCGCGAATGGGTGGTGAACGTCACCGCGAAGCGGGGGTAATGGTGCGATTCGAGCCCGTTTTGCGTCATCGGTTCGTGCTCGAATACTTCGTTGATCGGGTGAGATGTGCGCATTCGATTCGAGCCCAGCCCACCCGATCATCGCGTTGGATGCGTATTTGTATAAAAAAGAAAGGCTCCGGAAATCCGGAGCCTTTCTTGATTCACCAGTAGGCGAGTTGCTATTCAGCAGCCTCTTCGCCCTCAGCGGCCTCAGCCTCAGCGGCGGCCTCGGCGGCAGCAGCCTCGGCGGCCTCCTTGGCCTTGCGCTCTGCGGCAGCGGCCTCGAGCTTCTGCTGCTCGGCAACGCGCTTGGCTTTCTCCTCGGCAGCAGCCTTGTAAGCGGCAGCCTTCTCAGCCTTGCGAGCCGCCTTCTTGGAGCCGGTGGCCTCCTGCTTCTTGGCCTCGGGCTTCACGTAAGCGGCGCGCACCTCGTCGGTGACGATGGTGTTGACGAGGGCCATCACGCCGGACTTGCGGTTAGCGGCCTGGTTCTTGTGGATAACGCCCTTGGAGACGGCCTTGTCGAGCAGACGGCAAGCGTACAGACCCTTGGCGTAAGCAGCGGTTGCGTCGCCGGCAGCAACGGCCTCACGTGCAGCGCGCACAGCGGTCTTCAGCTCGGACTTGATGGCGCGGTTACGCTGACGGGACTTCTCGTTGGTGATGTTGCGCTTCTTCTGGCTCTTGATGTTTGCCATTGTGAAACTCCTTCGCTCTAACGTGGTTTCGCCGTTTTCGGCTTGCTTTGCGCATTCGGCGCAGCTGCGAAGGAGTGGGTGAGATGCACAGGTGACGGATTGGCATATGCGATCAAGCGCTTAATACGCGTGATAAACGCATATGCGGGAATGGACAGGATTTCCCATTCAGCTAGCCAATCGGCCACCCGGCACCACGATGATCCTTCATGCAGCCTTGTCTGCGGAAGCCCTGCGTAGATTGCAAGGGCACGCATATGCCGGATACGCAATGAGATAGAATAGCCGATATCGCACGGTTTTGCACCTGTTGATTTGCAGTTGTGCAGAACAATGCACAACTCGATAGCACGTTTCATCCAAAAGGGGCTGAATAATGGGTATTCAAAAGGCTGTCATCTCCACAGGCGCTGTGTTTGCGCTTGCGATGGCGTTCGCGCTTGTCGGCTGCGGTTCTGGCCAACATGATGTTATCGACCAGGGGCAGGAATGCTCCAGCTGCCATTCGGGCGAGAAACAGGTTTACGACGTTGCCGCACCTTCGTCAGCCATTCAATCTAGCGGAACCGTATCCGTCAAAACCTCTGCCGAACAGGTTCTGGTCTGCAAACCTATCTTCGTTTCCCAGGACGGTTCAAAATTCGTCCCCGAGCAGGTTTCGTCGGCGAAGGTGGCCGACGGTTCAGCTCGGCTTCAGCTGTCCGAAGGCACATGGGCGATTTGCGTGAACGGGCAAAGCGTCAAAGCCCAGCTCGTCACGGTATCGCCGGATGCTTCAGGGCCCGCTGACGTGGAATTGTAGTGCTATGGCGGCAGGGAACGGCCGTCAGCTGGTAAAATAAGTTTCTATGCAAACATCATGGTTGCACGGCGGCAATACATCGTCCGCGGCGCGCTGACGCGCCTGGCAAGCCCGTCATGTAGCCGTCGCAATACTACGGCGTTAAGAAAGCAAGAGGGCACATGACCGACCCATCGCATATCCGAAACTTCAGCATTATCGCCCATATCGACCATGGTAAGTCCACGCTCTCCGATCGCGTCTTGGAGATGACCGGCACCGTGGCTCATCGCGACATGCAGGCCCAGCTGCTTGACAGCATGGACATCGAGCGCGAACGCGGCATCACCATCAAAAGCCAGGCCGTTCGCGTGAACTACACCGCTGATGATGGCGAAACCTACCAGTTCAACCTCATCGACACGCCGGGTCATGTCGACTTCACCTATGAGGTCAGCCGCAGCCTGGCCGCATGCGAAGGCGCCGTGCTCGTGGTCGACGCCACCCAGGGCGTCGAGGCGCAAACGGTGGCCAACGCCATGATGGCCATGAACGCCAACCTTGAGATCATCCCGCTCATCAACAAAATCGACCTCCCCAGTGCCGAACCCGAGCGCGTCAAGGCCGAGATCGAGGACGGTCTTGCCATCCCGGCCGACGATGCCGTGCTGGCAAGCGGCAAAACCGGCGTCGGCGTCCATGACCTGCTCGAGGCCGTGGTCTACAACATTCCCGCGCCCCAGGGCAACGCCGATGCGCCCCTGCGCGCGCTTATCTTCGATAGCTACTTCGATCCGTACCGCGGCGTCGTGGCGCTTGTGCGCGTGGTGGATGGCGCCATGCGCAAGGGCCAGAAGCTCAAGCTCATGGCCAGCGGCAAGATCATCTTGGCCGAAGAGGTGGGAGCGCGCCATCCCGCCGAGGAGCCGCTGCCACAGCTCGGCGTGGGCGAGGTCGGCTACCTGGTCACCGGCCTGAAGGACCTTTCCCAGGTGAAGGTGGGCGATACGCTCACGTTGGCCGAGGGCGGCGTCGACGAGCCCCTGCCGGGTTACCGCGAGGCCAAGCCCATGGTGTATACCGGCCTGTTCCCCATCGACTCCGACCAGTACGAGCCGCTCAAAGAGGCGCTTGAGAAACTGTCGCTCAACGACCCGGCGCTTATTTGGGAGCCTGAGAAGTCCCATGCGCTCGGTTTCGGTTTCCGCGTAGGCTTTTTGGGCCTGCTGCATATGGAAGTGGTCAAGGAGCGCCTGGAGCGCGAGTTCAACCTGGACCTGCTGGCCACCGCGCCTTCCGTGGAGTATCACGTGTTCCGCCAAGGCGGCGAGATGATCAGCCTGCATTCCCCGCAGGAGATGCCCGACCCCGGCGAGATCGAGCGCATTGAGGAGCCTTACTTGAAGGCGAAGATCCTCATCCCGCCCGATTACGTCGGAGCCGTCATGGACCTCACCGTTGCGCGCCGCGGCACGTTCGTCACCATGAATTACCTGTCGCAGCACACGGTGGAAATGCTGTGGGAGATCCCGCTGTCCGAGCTCATCATGGACTATTTCGACAAGCTCAAGTCCAATACCAAAGGCTACGCCAGCCTTGATTACGATTTCGATGGGTACAAGCCGTCGAACCTGGTAAAACTCGATATCCTGCTTTCCGGCAAGCCCATCGACGCGCTCAGCTTCATCGTGCATCGCGATAAAGCCTACGATCGCGGCCGCGTGCTCACCGAGAAGCTCAAGGAGATCATCCCTCGTCAGATGTTCGAGGTTCCCATTCAGGCCGCCATCGGCGGGCGCGTGCTTGCGCGCGAAACGGTGAAGGCCAAGCGCAAGGACGTGCTTGCGAAGTGCTACGGCGGCGACATCAGCCGCAAGCGCAAGCTGCTCGAGAAGCAGAAGCAGGGCAAGAAGCGCATGAAGGCCATCGGCAACGTCGAGGTGCCGCAAGAGGCGTTCATGGCTATTTTGAAGGTCGACGATTAGGGGCTGTTGCGGAATATGGGCGCAAAGCGCGACGAATACAACTGGTTGGACGACGCGTTCGACGATAAGAAGGCTCGCGAAGAGCTCGAGCGGGCGCAGCGCGGCGGTACGAAGGCCGCAGGATTGGGCTGCATCGTGGTAGTGATCGCCCTTATCGTGCTGCTCGGCTTCACGCTGGTTTCCGGCGTGAGCATCTTGTCTGCGATGTAGGGCGGGCGCATGTACGATTTCTTTAATCGCCATCGCCTGCTGCTTGCACCCATGGCGGGCGTTTCGGACATGGCGTTTCGCACGCTGTGCCGCCAGCAGGGTGCCGATCTGACGTATACCGAAATGGTTTCCGCCAAGGGCCTTTCCTATGCCAACGAGAAAACGCGTCATCTGCTTGATTTGGCGCAAGGCGAGGATATGGTTGCCGTGCAGCTGTTCGGCCATGAGCCCGACACCATGGCTTCTCAAGCTGCTTGGATCGAGCAGGTCATGGGCGAGAATCTTGCCTATATCGACATCAACATGGGTTGCCCCGCGCGCAAGATCGTCACGAAAGGCGATGGCAGCGCGCTTATGCGCGATCCGGACCTGGCCGCCTCCATCGTGTCTGCGGTAAGCCGGGCGGTGGAACATCCCGTTACCGTGAAGTTTCGCCGTGGTTGGGCCATGGGCTGCGAAACTGCGCCCGAATTCGCGGTTCGCATGCAGGATGCCGGGGCCGCTGCGGTTGCGGTGCACGGCCGTTATGCCGAGCAGCTGTATCGCGGGTGCGCTGATTGGGGCGTCATTGCGCGCGTCAAGCAGGCGGTGGATGTGCCCGTGGTCGGCAACGGCGACGTCAAATGCGGCGCAGATGCCGTGGCTATTACCCGGCAAACCGGCTGCGATGCCGTTATGATCGCACGAGCCGCTGAAGGCAATCCCTGGATATTCTCCCAGGCCGCAGCGGCGCTTGCAGGCTTGCCGGAGCCTGCCGCGCCCACCGTCGAGGAGCGCATCGCCATGGCTCGCCGCCATGCGCGGCTGCTTGCGCAGCGCGAAGGGCGCAATATCGTGCGCATGCGCAAGCACGCCATGTGGTATATGACGGGCCTTCCCGGTGCCGCTGCGGCGCGTGGGAAGATCAACGCCTGCGTGGGCGTGGACGATTTCGACGCTGTGTTCGACGAGCTGCTCGAGATTGCGGGAAGCCATGCATAATCCCTATCGTGCGCTGTACCTGCATCTGCCGTTTTGCGTGAAGCGTTGCAGCTATTGCGATTTCGCCACCGCCGCCGTGCCCGCCGACAGCCCGCAAATCGACGAGTACGTGGAAGATCTGTGCCTGCAAATCCGCCGCAAGTCAAAAGAAGGGGAGCTCGGCAACATCTCGACGGTGTATCTGGGCGGCGGCACTCCTTCCCATGTGGGTATGCCGCGGCTCTCTATGTTGCTTTATACCCTAGGGCTTTCCATGCGTTTGGAACCCGATGTGGAATGCACCATGGAGGCGAACCCTGAAAGCCTGACACCTTCCATGGTCCGCGATATTTGGGCGCTTGGCGTGAACAGGCTCTCCATCGGCGTGCAAAGCTTCGACGATCACGTGCTTGAAATTTTGGGACGCGCCCATGATGCGCAAGGGGCGAAGCGGGCTGTTGCATGCGCGCGGGAGAGGTTCGAAAACGTCAGCGTCGACCTTATGTGCGGTATACCCGGGCAAAGCATCGAGTCATTCGAGGACAGCGTTCGAACGGCCATTGATTGCGGAGTTTCCCACATCAGCGTGTACCCGCTCACCATCGAGCCGCATACTCCCTTCGATGCCATGGTCTTATCCGGACAGCTTGCCGAACCCGATGATGACGTCGAGGCCGAGCATATGCAGGCGGCGGAGCGCATCCTCTCGCAGGCCGGATACGCACGGTACGAAGTGGCAAGCTACGCGAAACCCGGGTTCGAGTGCCGTCACAACATCGCGTACTGGACCGGCGTTCCTTACCTTGGCCTGGGGCGCAGCGCGGCCAGCATGACTCAGAACGCCGAGCGACGCATGCGCGTGCAGGACGGACAGGTCACCGATGATCTTGATGCTAGGGAAATGGCTGCTGAAGACATGATGCTCGGCATGCGTATGTCGCAGGGTGTCTCGGACGAACTGGTGCAGCGGGCCGCACAGCTGCTTCCTAAGACCCCGGCGACGTTTGATACGCTTGCCGAGCAAGGGCTGTGCGAGCACGTTGACGGACGCTGGCGCCCCACCGAACGCGGGTGGTTGTGCGGCAATCAGCTCTACGGCGCCCTGTTCGATCTAGCATGAGAGTGTCCGTTTCTTACGATTCGGTGCAATATTTAGCACTCCCATCATCTCGCTGCTAATATTAGCAGTTACGAAATAATTATACCGTAGTGGGTGAAAGGATGGTGGGGAAGCGTGCTTTCGGATAGGCGTCAAAAAGTGCTTGCAGCGCTCATTGAGGAATACGTCGCGCGCGCTCTGCCGGTAGGTTCGCGCACGCTTACCGAACGTTATCAGCTCGGCGTAAGCCCTGCGACCGTGCGCAACGAGCTTTCGGTTCTCGAGGACGGTGGCTATATCGCCCAGCCCCACACCTCTGCGGGCAGGATCCCCACCGATCAAGGCTACCGCGCTTTCGTCGACGACCTGCTCTCTCAGGAAGGCGGCGAACAAGAGGACGAGCGTTGCCAGGAGGCGGCGGACAAACTCAGGAAAAGCGCTTCGGAGCTTGACGATCTGGTCGAGCAAACCTCCGAAGCCCTAACGCGCCTTACCGACTGCCTGTCCATCGTGCTTGCCCCGTCGGTGCTTGATCTGCACATCAAGCAGCTTTCGCTCATCTCGCTGACGCCCACCAACGCGCTCGTTGTGGTGGTCACCGAAGACGGCCAGGTCTTCAACCGCCATATGGATTTCGCCGAAGAGGTCTCCAGTGACGAGTTGGCCCGCGTGCAGCATCTGCTCAACGAGGTGTTCGGCGGCAACACGCTGCACGATATCGAGCACGGCTTGGGCCGGGGCATGTCGGAGGCGTTCGCCGACCCGCTTGTGCGCATGACGCTCGACGAGGTGCTTTCATGCTTGCGGGAAGGCGAGGGCTCTCGCGCCCATAGCCTGGGGTTCAGTTCGCTTCTGTCCCAGCCCGAGTTCAGCCAGTCGCAGGCGGTGCTCCCTGTCATGCAGGTGCTCGAGGATGACACGGTGCTGTTGCACATCCTTGACGATACGGCATGCCAAACCGACGGCAGGCCCACGGTGCGCATCGGCTCGGAGAACCAGGCCTCCGAGCTGTCCGGCGTATCGGTTGTGGCCAGTCGCTACGGTCGCGGAGATTCCGCCGGCGTGGTGGCGGTCATCGGCCCTACGCGCATGGACTATTCGAAGGTATTACGCGCGGTCCGCATCGCGGGCACTGCGCTCGGTGATTTGTAGGAACCCGGCAGGATAGCCCGCCGGGCAATGGAAAGGTGGAAATGGCCGCTATGGCGAAGGACTTGTACGAAGTTCTCGGCGTCTCCCGTGACGCCACGGAGGCGGATATCAAGAAGGCGTTTCGCCGAAAGGCGCGCGAACTGCACCCCGATGTGAACAAGGCCCCCGATGCCGAGGACCAGTTCAAAGAGCTCAACGAAGCCTACGACGTGCTCAGCGATGCGAACAAGCGCGCGCAGTACGACCGGTTCGGCACCGTTTCCGGAGCGGCAGGCGGCGGCAGCAGCGGCTATGTCGACTTCGATGACCTGTTCGGCGGTGGATTCGGCGATATCTTCAGCAGCTTTTTCGGCGGCGGTGGCGCTGGCGGCGCCCGTCAGCAGCGCACCGATGGGCGCGACATGGGCGTCGGCCTGCGCCTGACACTTGAGGAAGTGGCAACCGGTGCCAAGAAGGAGATCGTTTATGATCGTCTGGCCCCGTGCGCTGATTGCGACGGGTCGGGCATGGCCGAAGGCGGCAAGCAGGTCACCTGCCCTGAGTGCGGCGGCAAAGGCCGTGTGGTTACCGTGCAGCATACGTTCTTGGGCGATATGCAGACGGCAACCACCTGCAGCAAATGCAACGGCACCGGTCAAACCATCGACAATCCGTGCCCCGAATGCGGCGGTCAAGGGCGCGTGCCCGATCGTCAGCGTGTCACCGTGGAGGTCCCCGTCGGCATTCGCGATTCTCAGCAGCTGCGCCTTACCGGTTTCGGCGAGGCGGGTTTGCGCGGGGCGGCCTCCGGCGACCTTATCGTCACGTGCCGCATTCAGCCGCATGAGTTCTTCGAGCGCGATGGCGACGACCTGCATTGCCGCGCCAACGTGTCCATCGTCCAGGCAACGCTCGGGTCCGAAATCGAGGTCGACGGCATCTTCGAAGACGAGAAGGTCAAGGTCCGCATTCCCGAAGGCCTGCAAAACGATCAGATCGTGCGCGTGAAGGGCTTCGGCATGCCGCGTTTCCGCAGCGAGGCACGTGGTGATATGTACGTCCATGTCACCGTGGCGGTTCCGAAGAAGGTCACGAAGAAGCAGCGAGAGCTTCTCGAGCAGCTCGCCCACGAAATGGGAGAGGACGTTGCCGAGGCCCGCACGCCGCTGCAGAAACTGCGCGACAAGTTCAATTAGTCCGCTTTCCCGCTCAGCGTTCGAGTGGGAAAGCTCGTGCTCGACGCTTTGCGCAATCGTGTATCGAACGGTTGCGCAAAGCGTTTTCGTTCCGGTTCGCGTTTCGTTCAACCATTCAACCGTCGGCAGCTTTCGAGTGCTGGCCGTTGCGCTGCCCGTCATGCAGGGTTTCGGACAACCGCACCGGAAGTGCTCGCATTCGTTCAATATGTCCTATGCTCGCAGATAAGGATTCCCGTGTCGCTTCCTCAGTTTTTCCTCGATGAACAGGTTCTGGCCGATGAGGTCCAAGAACGGTTCCCGTTGGCGCTTTCGCGCGATGATGCGAAGCATGCCAAGGTTTTGCGTCTCGATCCCGGAGAGCACATCGCCGTGGTGGATGCTGCTTCGGACTACTTTGAATGCGAGATCGAGTCCTTCGATGGCGTTACGCCCATCGTCGTCATCTCGGGTCATCTTGATGGCAAGCCGCTTGCTGCACATGTTTGCTTGGTGCAAGGTCTTGCCAAGGGAGACAAGATGGAAACGGTCATCCGCCATGCTACCGAGCTGGGTGTTTCCGAATTCATTCCCTTCGCTGCTTCAAGAAGCATCATGAAGATCGATGCGAAGAAGGCGGCGTCCAAAACCGAGCGGTGGCAAGCTATTGCGAAAAGCGCCGCCATGCAATCGGGGCAAACCCACCTTGCGCATGTGCATCAGCCCATGAAGCTTGCGCAGCTGAAAGAGGTACTTGCAACCTTTGATGCCGTTCTCGTGTGTTGGGAGGAGGCTCCCGGCACCGCTTTGCTGCGCGATGCCCTCCGTCCGGCATCTCTCAATGCAACTGTGGATCGTCTTGCCCGGATTGCGGTTGTGGTGGGCCCTGAAGGTGGGCTCGCTCAAGAAGAGGTCGACGCTATTTTGGCGTGCAACGCACATGCGAGCATGGTTTCGCTTGGGTCCTCGATCCTGCGCACCGAAACCGCCGGTATCGTGGCGCCTGCTTTGGTGCTTTATGAAATGGGCGGCATGGGGGCAGGTGAGCGCGCATGAACTTCGCCATCGTCAATCTCGGGTGCAAGGTGAATCGAGTGGAATCCGATTCGTTCGCCTCCGGTCTGCTTGCGCGCGGCGGTTTGGAAACTGGTCCCGATACCGCCGATGTGGTGGTAGTCAACACGTGCACCGTCACCGGGGAGGCGGAAAAGAAAACGCGCAAGGCCGTCAGGCAGGTTTTGCGCGCCAATCCCAGCTCGAATGTGGTGGTGACGGGCTGCGCCGCCGCCATTGATGCTGACGCGTTCACGTCCATGGACCCTGCTCGAGTGCATATCGCCGGAAAGCTGCAGGTCGATGATGTGCTCGACCGCCTGGTCGGGCCTATCGGCCACGGGACGATGCCGCTTGCGGTCGGCGATGGCTTCA
Organism: uncultured Senegalimassilia sp.; assembly: GCF_934636665.1. Lineage (GTDB taxonomy): Bacteria > Actinomycetota > Coriobacteriia > Coriobacteriales > Eggerthellaceae > Senegalimassilia. The sequence continues at coordinate 55,160 of NZ_CAKUAT010000004.1, read as the reverse complement.
GAACGCGCGTAGGTGTGAAGGTGCAGGACGGTTGCAATAACGCATGCACGTATTGCATTGTGCACGTTGCTCGCGGGCGAGCTTCCAGCCGCCCTGCTCAGGCGGTCATTTCCGAGTGCCTCGCCCTTGCGCGCGAAGGCGTTCGCGAGATCGTCCTCACCGGCATCAACTTGGGCTCTTGGCGCGAGCGGGGCGAAAACGGCTGGGATCGCCTTGATGCGCTGCTTGAGCGCTTGCTTGCCGAAACCGCCGACATTCATGAGGTCGACGAGCCCCCTTGCCGGTTCCGTATCTCCAGCATCGAGCCCCGCGATGTCTCCGATGAGCTGATCAGTCTGATGGTCCGGTCGGAAGGGCGTATTTGCCGTCATCTGCACCTGCCTTTGCAGTCGGGCAACTCGAAGGTGCTGCGAGAAATGCATCGTCCTTACAGCGCCGAGTACTTTGAAGAGCTTGTCGAAAAGCTGTATACGGCTATGCCCATGCTCTCGCTTTCCACCGACATCATCTGCGGATTTCCGGGCGAAACCGACCAGGAGTTCAACGATACCGTGGAGCTGACAAAGCGATGCAGGTTCACGAAGATCCACGTGTTCCCATACTCTAAGCGCCAGGGAACGCCTGCCGTCGAACGCGTCGATCAGGTGGAGCCTGGGGTACGTGCGGCGCGCGCGAAGCGTTTGCGCGAGGTCGCCGAGGCCCTTCGCGCCCAGCAACTGTCGGGCCGCGCCGGAACGACGGAGCTCGCATTGGTGGAGGAGGCCGGGCAGGCTATGACGGAAAGCTATTTCGAGGTGCCGGCTCCCCAAAACGCTCGCGTCGGGCAATTGGTTGCCGTCAGCCTGTAGCTTGTGCGCTACATGTGCGCCCTTCGCGTGCGCGGGGCAACCGCGAACGGGCGTGCTATACTTGCAGGCATGACAGATTCAACGCATATCACGCTCACCGCGCCGCCAACCGTGAACATGGCGCTTGTGGTGGGAGCTGGCGATTGCCTGCTCCATATAATCGAAGAGGCGTTCGATGCGCGTATCACGGTACGCGGCGATTCGGTTGTGCTCGAAGGCGATCCGGTCGAGGTGCAATCCCTTATGGCGCTCTTCTCCGAACTTTTCAAATTCGTCGAAGGCGGTGGAACCCCCGATCAGGGGTTCATCCAGCGCGCGCTCGATCTTCTGCGCACGGCCGAGTTCACCCCCTCTATGCTTCGCGAGGATATCCTGCTTACGTACCGCGGGCGTGCCATCAGGCCGAAAACCGCCGGACAGAAGCATTATGTGGACGCCATCCGCAAAAACACCATCACCTTCGGCATCGGGCCGGCGGGCACCGGTAAAACCTACCTTGCCATGGCTATGGCCGTTGCCGCGCTCAAGCGCAAGGAAGTTGGGCGCATCATCCTCACGCGTCCCGTTGTCGAGGCGGGGGAGAACCTGGGTTTTCTTCCCGGTTCCTTGAACGAGAAGGTTGATCCCTACATCCGCCCGCTCTACGACGCTTTGTTCGACATGACCGATATGGAGCGCGCGCAGCAGCTCATCGAGAGCAACGTCATCGAAATCGCGCCTTTGGCTTTCATGCGCGGGCGAACGCTCAACGACAGCTTCGTCATCCTGGACGAAGCGCAGAATACCACGCCTGAGCAGATGAAGATGTTCCTTACGCGCCTTGGGTTCGGGTCGAAGATGGTCATCACCGGCGATATCACCCAGCTCGACTTGCCGCGCGGCGTTTCGGGCTTGAAGGGCATCGAAGATATCCTTGGCGGTATCGAGGGCGTGTCGTTTTGCAGATTCTCGGGTAAGGATGTGGTTCGCCACTCGCTTGTGGCGGCCATCGTTTCGGCGTACGACCGCGCACAGGCCGACGCCATGCAGAAGAAGGGCAGCAATGGACGTTCAAATCAACTATGATTACCGCGGCGATGACCTAAAGGACATGCCGCTTATCGAGCTTGCGCAGTTCGTGCTCGAGCATCAGGAGAAGCCTCAGAACACCGAGGTGTCCTTGAGTTTCGTCACCGACGACGAGATCGCCCACCTCAACGAGCAGTATCGCGGAAAGGAAGGGCCCACCGACGTTCTGTCCTTCGAATGCGACGGCGTCGAGGACGAGCTTTCCGATATCGTTCCCGCAGGCTTCGGCGATGTCTACGAACTGGGAGACGTCGTCATCGCGCCGGATGTGGCCGAGCGCCAAACCCATGAGTTCGGCACCACGTTCGAGCAGGAGGTCAGCTTGCTGTTCGTTCACGGTCTGTTGCATCTGTGCGGTTACGATCACATCGTCGAGGAGGATGCCAAGGTCATGGAGGCCTTAGAGGATGAGATTTTGGCCGCCTGGAATGCGCGATAACGGCCATGGGCGAAACATCCCCCGACAACAAGGCATTCATCCGTTCCGCCCAAACGAAGGAAAAAGGACAGCGCTATAAGCTCACTTCCGCCTTCGCCAACGCCGGGCGCGGCCTCATCGACGCGGTTCGCAGCGAACGTAACCTGCGCATCGACGTATGCATGGCCGTGGTTGCGATAGCGCTCGGCTTCGCGTTGCGCATCGATACCCCTTCATGGCTTGCCGTTATCATATGCGTCGGCATGATGTTCGCGCTTGAAACGGTTAACACGGCCATCGAGGCCGTGGTCGACCTTGCAAGCCCCGGGTACCATGAACTTGCTCGCCGGGCGAAGGACTACGCGGCGGGTGCTGCGCTTGCGGGCGCTTTTGCCTCCCTTGTGGTCGGCTGCATCGTCTTCATTCCACCCTTGCTCGCCCTGATAGCATTGTAAACAACCTTTTGAACCTAGGAGTCTTATGGACCTCGACGCATATTTCGGACATGCCGCGCCCCCTTCGGGCGAAGGCTTCAAATCCGGCTTCGTCACGTTGATCGGCCGCCCCAATGCGGGAAAATCCACCCTGCTCAATACCATTATGGGCAAGAAAATTGCCATCACCTCGAACACAGCCCAGACCACGCGTCATCGCTTCCGCGCGGTCTACACGCGCGACGACATGCAGATGATCATCGTGGACACCCCGGGCTTGCACAAGCCCCACGATGCGCTTGGCGAGGAACTCAACACCTCGGCGCTCAAGGCGCTCGAAGACGTCGACGTCATCGCCATGCTCATCGATGCCAGCAAGCCTGTCGGCCGTGGCGACGAGTGGGTTGCCACTCAGCTTGACGGCCCGCATTGCAAACACGCGAAGAAGATCTGCGTCCTGTCCAAGGGCGACTTGGTCACCACCGAGCAAATGCACGAGCAGGCCGAGGCTGCCAAGAAGTTGGCGAACTGGGATGCCATGGTGGGGCTTTCCTCCGAATCCGGCTACAACGTGGATGCCTTCATTGAAGAGGTGCAGTGCTTCCTGCCCGAGGGGCCGGCATGGTTCCCCGCGGATATGGAAACCGACCAGCCCATCGAGGTCATCGTCGCCGAGTTCATCCGCGAGAAGATCCTCCGAACGTTCCGTGATGAGATCCCTCACTCCATCGGCGTCACCATCGAACACATGGAGTACGAAAAGAAGAAGGACCTCAATCGTATCCTGGCCCGTATTTATGTGGAGCGCGATTCCCAGAAGGGCATTATCATCGGTAAGGGCGGTAGCGCCATCAAGCGCATCGGCCAGGAGGCCCGAGAAGACCTCGAGCAGCTGCTCGGCACGCGCGTGTACCTTGACCTCATGGTGAAGGTCAAGAAGAACTGGCGTCGCGACGCCACGCAAATCCGCCGATTCGGATACGGCGAGGGCTTGTAGCAGGTTGTTTTCAGGTTTATTAGTTATTTTGCGATTGAGGTGCCAAGTGGCACCTCAATCCTGTTTTTCGGTACAATTTACGGGAATTCATACTGTAAGCACGCGCAAGGGAGTTTCAAGCATGATCTGTCCTTCTTGCCACACGGAAAATCGCGATGGCGCGAAGTTCTGCGACGAGTGCGGGGCCAAGCTGCCTCGTGCCGCCTTCGAGCAGATCGAAGGCGCGGAACCTGCCCAAGCGTCTGACTTGACGGATAGCGAAGATATTATCGAGGATATCGCTGACTGCGATACGCAAGACCCTGCCCTTGATGGCGATGGGGAAGAAGCGCAACAGCATGATGAAACCGATGATTCCGATGACATCGACGAATCCGATGATGCATCCTCTCCCGATGAGGCGATCGCGGATGATGACGTCACGGATAGCGCAACGCAAGAGGACTTAGATGCGCAGCAAAGCGCTTCCGAAGGCGGTAAAGCATTCGATCAGGATGGCGTCGATAGCACCGAAAAGGACGAAGCTGCAGAAGACGATGTGATGCATCAGCGCACGCACGTGCTCGATCTTCCCGATATCCGCAATCTCGCCTTCGAGTCCGAGAAAACCCAAACGCTTGGTCCCAAACCTGCTTCTCCGGCCATCAAATCGGGTTGGGAGCCTGATTTGTCCGGCTTCGACGAGTTCCTCGTGTATCCCGGATATGTGCCGCCGAAGGCAGCCTGGCATTCGGGCGACACCATGCAGATGCCGCGCATCACCGATGCCGATTTGTCGCAGCAGAAGGATTTCATCGCGCCCGACCCCAACAAGAAGAAGCGCGACCGCAAGAAGAAGAAAGCCGAGAAGGCCAAGGCTTGCGAGTCTCAGCAGCAAAACATTGGGCACACTAAGGAAGCTGAGCAGCCTGCAGCCAAGCCCGAGAAGCAGCAGCCCCAGCACGCCGAAACAGAAGCCAAGCCCGTCGTTTCCAAAACGAAGCCGAAAGACGATAAGAAGCCGGAATCGAAGAGCAAACGCGTTCACGGTTCGAAGATTGCCGTCGTCGTCGCGTTGGTGCTGGTCCTTGCGGCGGGAGCCGCTGCTGGCGTCACGTATCAAATGGAGATGTGGGGCGGGAAGGTCGTGCCCGACGTCACGGGCATGACGCAGGCAGACGCTACGTATATGTTGCAGAACAAGGGCTTCACGGTCCGCTCCACTACCGTTCCCTCTGATTCCACCGAAGGCCTTGTCCTGCTCATGGACCCAGGCGCCGGCGCACGCCAAGATGAGGGCGCCGAGGTCGTCATCCATGTGTCCACCTCGCGTACCGTTCCCAAAGTGGTCGGCTCCAGTCAGGACAGCGCCTTGAAGGCCCTTTCGGACAATGGGTTCGAACATGTCGATGTGCAGCTTGAGCGCTCTGACGAGCCGGAGGGCACCGTCCTTTCCGTCAACCCCGAGGAGGGCCAGAAGGCGAAGGCGTCCACCGGCATCACGCTCAAGGTGGCGCAGGCCTACACCGTGCCCGATGTTTCGGGCATGAGCTATAACGAGGCCGTGCAGGCGATCAAGGATGCAGGGCTGTCCTCTACGGCGGTATACGTGTACAGCGAAACCGCAAGCGAAGGGGCCATCATGGGCGTCGAGCCCGCTGCGGGTTCGAAGGTCCCCTCCGATACGGTCGTCGTCGTCTCGCTTGCGAAGTCCCGCGCCAGCGAGCTGACCGCCGCTGCGCGCTCGTATCTGGCCTCGACCACGCTGACCGCATCGGATGGGTCGTCGTTTGCCGTGTCCTCGGTCGATAGCGTCTCCTATCAGGGCAACGACACGGTGGCTTTCACCGCATCGGGCAAGGCTTCCAAGTCGGTTACGGTTCTGGGGCAGACCATATCGATTGCAGGGGATTCGAAGCAGGTTTCGGGCACCGTAACCTTCGACTCCTCGAACAACGTCGCGTCGGTTTCGTTCAAATAGCTCGTGGCGCAAAGCACCTACAACGCCCGCGTGCTCGTCCTGCGCAAGACCAAGCTGGGGGAGTCGGATCTTATCCTGTCCCTGCTTGCGCAGGACGGCTCGCAGATCAGAGCCGTTGCGAAAGGGGCTCGAAAGCCTACCAGCCAGTTCAGCTCCCGGCTTGAGCTGTATTCGCAGGCAGATGTGCTCCTAGCGCAAGGGCGTACGCTCGACATCGTTAAGGAAGCTCGTTTGATTGCCGGCAACGCCGCGCTGCGTGAAAGTATGGAGCTTGCCGCCTGCGCGGCTCCTATCGTCGAGCTGCTCGATCGCATCACGCAGCCAGGTCTCGAAGTTCCGAAACTGTTCCCGCTCACGCAAACGGCTCTTGATGTGCTGGCCTCATCCGGTCCCGCGCATGCCCCTGCCATGTGCGCAGCTTGGCTGCTCAAGGCGTTCGCGTTCCTGGGCATCCGTCCTTCCCTTGATCGGTGTTGCGTTTGCGGCGAGCCGTTGGCCTGCGACGTGGAGGGCCTTGCCCATCGAACCATAGCGTTCTCGTGCAGCGAGGGCGGCGTGGTATGCGATGCGTGCCGCGTGTCCGACGTTGCCGGCCTTGCTCCGGAAACGCTTTCCTGGGCAATCGCGCTGCTGGGCATGCGCTTTTCGGATATCGTATCGATCAAGGTCGATCAATCCTGCGTCTTCGACACGCTACGTCTTTGCCAGACTTGGGCGCAGGTACACGCCTCCATTCGCCTGAAGTCGCTGAATTTCCTGTTCACCTGCGGATTGTTTTAGGTGCTTGTCACGTACAAGGGCAAACCCGCATGCCGCTATGGCATACTTGCACCATCCAAGAGAGAGGAAACGTATATGTACACCTATCGAACCCGGGGCGTATGCTCGCGTGAGATCCACGTCGATCTTGACGGCGATACCATCAAGCACGTGGATTTCGTCGGCGGCTGCGACGGCAATCTCAAGGCTATCGGCAAACTCGTCAACGGCAAGAGCGTCGAGGACGTCGCCGCCGTGCTCGAGGGCAATACCTGCGGTCGTCGTTCCACCAGCTGCGCCGACCAGCTTGTCCACGCGCTGCGCGAAGCCCGTCAGGCGCAATAAGCGCAGGTAGCTAAGATGTGCGCAAGCTGTGCAGGTCGGTATATCAGGCTTGCGCGCAAGCGGTCGGTCATCGTATTCTTGACCAGTTGCCATATCGGCAGCCACTTTCAGCTTGGTCCCCATCTTGCATGGATCCCAGCGGAAAGCAAGTAGAGCGCAGCAACAGCTGCACGGAAGGCGGGCAAGTCCCGCAGGAAAGGTGGAGTTAGCATGCCTAGCAAACTCAGCATCACGAAAGAGCGCACCGCAGAGCTGGTCGCCGAGTTCGGCGCCAACGAGCATGACACCGGCAACCCGGACGTGCAGGTCGCCATCCTGTCCGAGCGTATCCGCAACCTCACCGAGCACCTGAAGACCCACAAGAAGGATAACCATTCCCGCCGTGGCCTGATGATGCTCATCGGTAAGCGTCGTGGTCTGCTCAAGTACATCAAGGAGCGCGACATCGAGCGTTACCGTGCCCTCATCAAGAAGCTCGGCATCCGCGACAACATCTAGTCAACGAAAGCCCGCGCAGCGCTGCGCGGGCTTTTGCATAGCGGTCGGGTACGCAAGGGCGTGCCTGCTCGCGGCAAGCGGGAAACGTGAGTACCCCTGGCCGAAGAAGCTTGTCCGCACTACGGCGGTCAAGGAATAGAGAAGGAAAGAACACCACATGGAAAAGATCGTCGAGTCCTTCGAGCTGTACGGCAAGACCTACCGCTTCGAAACGGGCGAGCTGGCCAAGCAGGCTACCGGCGCTGTCCTGGTCACGCAGGGCGAGACCACCGTGCTCGTCACGGCCGTCATCTCCAAGGAGGAGAAGAACTACGACTTCTTCCCGCTTACCGTCGATTTCATGGAGAAGATGTACTCCGTCGGGCGCATCCCCGGCGGTTACCTCAAGCGTGAGGCGCGTCCGTCCGAGAAGGGCACGCTGACCGCCCGCATGATCGACCGTCCCATCCGCCCCGGCTTCGTCGACGGCTTCAAGCGTGAGGTGCACATCGTCGCCACCACGCTCGTGTGCGATGGCAAGAACGCTCCCGACTGCATCTGCGTCGGCGGCGCTTCGGCAGCCCTTATGATCGGCAGCGCTCCGTTCGACGGCCCGGCCGCTTGTGTGCGCATCGCTCACAACCCCGAGACCGACGAGTTCATCGTGAACCCCACCTACGAGGAGCAGGAGACCTCCGATCTGGAGCTGACCATCGCAGGTACCGCCGACTACATCTCCATGGTCGAGGCTGGCGCCAACGAGGTTTCCGAGGATCTTATGCTGCGCGCTATGGACTTCGGCCAGCAGGCCATCGCGAAGTTCTGCGAAGCCCAGCAGCGCTTCCTCGATCGTTGCGACATCACCCCGGTCGAGTGGCCTATCCACGTTGCCGACCCATCCATCGACGAGCGCATCTCCCCGTTCTTCGACGAGATGTCCCAAGCTCTGAGCGATGCCGATAAGCAGGCTCGCATGGGCAAGGTCGAGGAGCTCAAGGCTCGCATCAAGGAAGAGTCCTTCAACGAGGAAGAGCTTGCCGCTTGGGGCTCCGACATTGCCGCTGCCTTGAAGGCGCTTGAGAAGAAGGCCATGCGCGCCATGGTCATCGAAACCGGTGAGCGCGCCGACGGCCGCCGCGCCGACGAGATCCGTCCGCTGCACATCGTGCCCGGTTATCTGCCGCGCGTCCACGGCTCCGGTCTGTTCCAGCGCGGCCAGACCCAGGCACTTTCCATCGCCACGCTCGGCATGCTCAACGAGTGGCAGCGTCTTGACACCATCGACCCGGCCGAGGGCAAGCGCTATATGCACCAGTACAACTTCCCGCCGTACTGCACCGGCGAGACGGGTCGCATGGGCGCCCCGAAGCGCCGCGAGGTCGGCCATGGTGCGCTGGCTGAGCGCGCTCTTCTGCCGGTGATCCCCTCTGAAGACGAGTTCCCCTACGCCATCCGCGTGGTTTCCGAGATCCTGGAGTCCAACGGCTCCTCGTCCATGGCTTCCACCTGCGGTTCCACGCTGGCGCTGATGGATGCGGGCGTTCCGATCAAGGCCCCGGTCTCCGGTATCGCCATGGGTCTTATTAAGGAAGGCGACGACATCGTCATCCTTTCCGACATCCAGGGCATCGAGGACTTCCTCGGCGATATGGACTTCAAGGTCTGCGGTACCGAGAAGGGCATCACCGCTTTGCAGATGGACAATAAGGCCAAGGGCCTGTCCACCGAGATCCTCGGCCGTGCGCTCAAGCAGGCCCACGAAGGCCGTGCACACATCCTGAAGGCCATGCTCGCCGAGCTGCCCGAGCCGCGTGCAAGCCTGCGCGACACTGCTCCGCGCATCGAGACCATCCATATCCCGGTTGACAAGATCCGCGACGTCATCGGCTCCGGTGGCAAGGTCGTGCGCGGCATCCAGGACGAAACCGGCGCGCAGATCGACATCCAGGAAGATGGCACCATCCATATCGCTGCCATCGAGGGTCCGGCCGGCGAAGCTGCCAAGGCCATGATCCTCGGCATCGTCAAGGAGCCCGAGGTCGGCGAGATCTTCGAGGGCGAGGTCGTCGGCATCAAGGACTTCGGCGCCTTCGTCAAGCTCACCCCCGGCAAGGACGGCCTGCTGCACATCTCCCGTGTGGCAAACGGTCGCGTCGGCTCGGTCGAGGACGTGCTGAAGCTCGGCGACACCGTCAAGGTCCAGGTTCTCGAGATCGACCCCAAGACGGGCAAGATCTCGCTCGATCGTCTGGACAAGCCGGAGGCTCCCGAAGGCAGCGCACCTGCTCCGCGCGAGCATCGCGGGCATGAGCGTCACGAACGCCATGAGGGAGGCAAGCGCGAAGGCGGCCAGCGTGACGTGCGCCCGGGTCGCGCCAACCGCACCCCTCGTCGCCGTCATGAGTCCCAATAAGCCTTATATGCGATAGGTATCGATGGCGGCCGCCCTTAGGCCGCCATCTTTTCTAAGGAGGAGCTTCAACATGATCAACGTTGCCGTTTCCGGTTTTGCCGGACGTATGGGTTCAGCCGTGGTCGATGCCGTCACCGCTGCCGATGATATGCAGGTGACCTGCGGAATCGACCCGCATGGCTCTTCGAAGGTTTTCGCAGTGTATGAAACGGTCGAGCAGGCCGTGCATGCCGGCGGGTTCGATGTGCTCGTCGATTTCACGCAGCCTTCCGTCGTCGAGGGCAATCTTCGCGTCGCCCTTGCGGCGGGCGTCGATTGCGTGGTGGGCACCACGGGTCTTGCCAACGACAAGCTCGAGGAGCTTGCCGCCCTTGCCCCCGAGGGAACCTGCTTGTTCTATGCTCCGAACTTCACCACTGGCGCCGTGCTCATGATGCAGTTCGCAAAAGCCGCCGCGCCGTTCTTCCCCGAAGCGGAAGTGCTCGAGTTCCACCACTGCAATAAGAAGGACGCCCCTTCCGGAACCGCCGTGCGCACGGCGCAGGTCATCTCCGAGGCACGCGATGGCCGTCAAAGCGCAGCGCCCGGCAAAGAAACCGAGATCGCAGGTTGCGAAGGTGCCCGCGGTGCGCTGGTGGAAGGCGTGCCCGTGCATTCCGTTCGCTCCATGGGATATGTGGCTAGCCAGGAAGTGGTGTTCGGCTCCATGGGCCAGACCCTTACCATCCGTCACGATTCCTGGGATCGCACCTCGTATATGCCCGGCGTGCTACTGGGCATCCGAAGCGTCGGCGAGCGAGAGGGGCTCATCGTCGGGCTTGAGAACTTCATGGCATAGGCGTTTACCGAGGCAATCCGTTGCCGTTTACGGCGGTAATTATTACCTAGACGGCAACAATTGTTTCTTGAGCGTGACAATTTAATGACTTCACGGCGCCCTTCGGGGTGCCGTGGCATAATATGGCAAAGTTGCATTTTGCGATTCAGGTGCATGGTGATTATCCATGCTTGTACAGAAAGGTGCCAACGATGGGAAATCCTCGTTTCGGCCGCATGATCCCGGCCATGGTCACGCCCATGAAGGACAATCTCGATCTCGATCTCGATCGTGCTCAGGAGCTTGCTGACCGTTTGGTAAAGGGCGGCGCCGACTCGCTGATCATCAACGGCACCACGGGCGAATCTCCCACGGTGTTCTATCCGGACAAGATCGAGCTGTTCAAGGCCGTAGTAGCTGCGGTCGATGGCCGTATCCCGGTCATCGCCAACGTCGGCGACAACTGCACGGCTGACACGGTCGGCTTCGCGAACGATGTTGCCAAACTTGGCGTTGACGGCTTCATGTGCGTCGTGCCGTACTACAACAAGCCTCCGCAAGAGGGCTTGTATCAGCATTTCAGCACCATTGCGGGTTCGGTCGAGCTGCCGATCATCCTGTACAACATCCCGGGACGTTGCGCGGTGAACATGACCGCGGAAACCTCGCTGCGTCTTGCGCATGATCTGGATAACGTGGTTGCCATCAAGGAAGCTTCCGGAAACTTCGATCAGGTGAAGGCCATCGTAGAGGGCGCGCCCGAGGGTTTCTGCGTATACTCCGGCGACGATTCGGCAACCTTGGACATTATGAAACTGGGTGGCGTGGGCGTTATCTCCACCATCGGAAACGTTGCTCCTGCTCGAATGAAGGAGATCGTGGAGCTGTGCGCAGCCGGCAAGTGGGAAGAAGCCGCTGCTGCGAACGAACGTCTCATGCCCCTCACGGAAGGGCTGTTCAAGACAGCGAACCCCATCCTGGTCAAAGAGGCACTGAAATTGGCCGGTTTCCCGGTAGGCGGAGTGCGCCTGCCGCTGGTCGATGCCACTGCCGAGCAGTCCGCCGAGCTTGAGCGCACCATGCGCGAGGTCGGCGTCCTGTAGCCAGGATACGCAGCAGGGCCGCTTCAATCCATGCGGCCCTGCTGTATGTTGGCAGTAAGGAAATCAATACATGGATCAAAACGAACAGCGTTCAAAGCGCAATGGTGGTGTGCGCCCTGAGAACAGCGGCAAAAGCACGCAAACGGTCAAGCACGTCAAGCTTGACCTCGAGCGCCCCAAGCTTACGAAAGAGGGCAACACCGAACAAACCCGCAAGCGCCCGCGCTCCCGCAAGCGCTCCTTCGATTCCACGAAAAAAGATCGTGGCGCTACGCTGAAGATCATCCCGCTCGGTGGCTTGGATGCCATCGGCAAGAACATGACCGTGTTCGAATGCAAGGGCGACATGGTGCTTGACGATGCGGGCCTTATGTTCCCCGACGATAACCATCCCGGCGTCGACCTTATCCTGCCTGATTACACTTATGTGCTGCAGCATGCCGACAAGCTGCGCGGTATCGTGATCACGCACGGCCATGAGGACCATACGGGTTCCTTGCCTTACCTTATCAAGGACTTGGATCGTCAGGTGCCTATTTATGGTACGAAGATGACGTTGGGCCTTATCGAGGGCAAGTTCAAAGAGCATCGGATCAAAAACGCCAAGCTCGTGGAGATCAAACCGGGCGACAAGGTAAACCTCGGCTGCATCACGGCCGAGTTCTTCGCGGTGAACCACTCCATCCCTGGTGCTGTGGGCGTCTTTTTCCGTAGCCCCGCGGGCAACGTGCTGCATACGGGGGACTTCAAGCTCGATCAAACTCCCATCGACGGAGTGCATACCGATTTCGGTGCGCTTGCGCGGTTTGCGGATGAGGGCGTAGACCTGATGATGTCCGACTCCACGAACGCCACCAACCCCAACTTCACCCCCAGCGAGGCGGAAGTGGGCAAGGAGCTTCAGCGCATCATCGCCCAGGCGAAGGGGCGCGTCATCATCGCATCGTTCGCCAGCCATATCCATCGTCTGCAGCAGATCTGCGATGCGGCCGTGGCAAACGGGCGCAAGGTGGTCGTCACCGGACGCTCCATGGTGCAGAACACCGATATCGCACGCAAGCTGGGGTATCTGAAGATCTCCGATCAGGACATCATCGATGCGTACGATCTGAAGGGCATCCCGCCCGAGCAGGTGGTCATTATGTGCACGGGCAGCCAAGGCGAGCCGCTGTCGGCTCTTGCCCGTATCGCCGCAGGCGAGCATAAGACCATCGATATGGAAGCGGGAGACACCGTCATCATCTCCGCAACGCCGGTTCCCGGCAACGAGAAGGCTGTTACGAAGGTGGTCAACTCGTTGGCGAAGATCGGCGCCGATGTGTACGACAAGTCCCGCGGCCGCGTGCACGTCTCCGGCCACGCTTCGGCCGAGGAGCTGAAGATCATGCTGACCATCGTGCAGCCCAAGGCGTTCATGCCCGTGCACGGCGAGGCCACGCATCTTCGCGCCCATGCCCGTTTGGCGGAAGCCGTCGGCGTTCCCGCTGAAAACGTCTTCATTTGCGAGAACGGCGAAAGCCTTGAGCTTTCCACGAAGGGCGTCAAGCATGGCGAGGTCGTGCAATCCGGCATCGTGCTCGTCGACGGCCTGTCGGTCGGCGATACCTCCGAGCAGGTGCTTGAGGAGCGCACTGCGCTTTCCGCGCAGGGCTTCGCCGTCATCGCAGCGGCGGTTTCCGGCCGCAAGAAGGCTGTTGCCGGCAACGTGCAAGTCGAGATGCACGGCATCACCGGCGGCGACGACGGGTACCTGGTCCAAGACTGCGAGAAGTGTGTCAAAAACGCGCTGACCCGGGCGTTGTCCAAGGGCGCTTCGGGCAAGGAACTGAAAAAAGCCGCCCGCGACGCCTTGCTTTCCCTGCTTTGGGAGCGCACGAAAACCCGTCCCATGACGGTGGTGAACCTGCTGGACATCTAGCATCGCCGCAAACACTGATCTGTTCACGAGCACCTGCGTTGCATTGCGCGCAGGTGCTCGCTTGCTCGCACAACTGTTGAAACGCTTAAGCACGAAAGGGGAGGGCGTGGCCCGAACTTCCTCGAACAAATCAACCGCATCCAAAAAAACCGACGCTGGTAAGGCCAAAGCGGCAAGCCCAGCGCAGAAACGCGCTGCCAAACAGGCCGCCTCGGCTCCCGCTCAACCGCAGATCCTCGATGAGCGAACCAAGCGCGACATCACCGGTGTTGCCGTAACGTTGCTGGGCATCGTTTTGTTCGTCGCCGCCGTCGTTCCCACCGATGCGCTCATCACCTCCTTCGTGTCCCAGCTTTTGCACCTGTGCTTGGGCATCGGCGCGTACCTGCTGCCGTTTTTCCTGGTTGCAATCGGGGCAAGCTGTCTCGTGCGCATCGACAAGGAGGGCGTCCCCCTGCGCGTTTCAGTGGGTTTGGCCATGTTGTTCGTTGCGGTGCTTTCCCTGTTGGCGCTGTTCACGCCCGAAGCCGCCCCTGACGCAACGGATAACCTGTTCTTGGCCAATCAGCTTTCCGCGCGCGGGGGCTATATCGGTGCTGGCATCGCATGGTGCGGCCTTACGTTGTTCGGCAAGGTAATATCGGCCATCGTGTTGTTCGGCCTTGCAATCGCCGGGTTGATCGTCATCGGGTTCTCTATATCCAGCATCGTGGAGAAGCTGCGCGCGCTGGCTGCAGCTCGAGAAGAAGCCGACGAGCGCGAGCATGGCGTGGTCCCGCCGCCAGCCTTCGCCAGGGTTTCCCGTCCGAAGGCGAAAGCCGTCGACGAAGCCGAGCTTGCTGAGCTTGAAACCGCTAAAACCCAAACGCTCAAGCAGTCTGCGCCTTCGAATCGCCGACACGGCAGCGCCGTCGCAACCGCGGCGGACAACGCTGCTCGCAAGGACGCGAACAACGCACCTGAAACTATCACGCGTAAACTGGGACGCCGCAAGCCTATCGAGCGTGCTGCTGCGCCGACCATGCCCAAAAAGCCTTCGAAGGCGGCCACACCGGTTGCCACTCCACGCCCCGAGCAGGGTTTCGAGCTTCCGCCGTTCGATCTTCTTGCCACGTCAACCGATCCCGAAAAGGACCTGGCGACCGATTCGGAGCTTCAGGAAACCGGCGCCTGCCTGCAGGAAACGCTTGAAGACTTCAATATCATGGCCAAGGTGGTGGGCTGGGTTGCCGGTCCTACGGTCACCTTGTTCAAAGTGGACCTTCCGGCAGGCGTGCGCGTCAGCCGCGTCACTGCGCTTGAAGACGATATCGCGCTCGCGCTGGCCGCGCCCGGCGTGCGCATCTTCGCGCCCATTCCCGGTACCAATTACGTCGGCATCGAGGTGCCTAACCGTACTCGCCAGACGGTACTGCTCGGCGACGTCATCAAGGACGCAGCCCCCGGTCCTTTGCAGATCGCTATCGGCAAGGACGTTGAAGGCCACTGCATCGTTTCCGACCTTGCGAAGATGCCCCATCTGCTTATCGGCGGCACAACCGGTTCCGGCAAGTCGGTTTCCATCAACGCCATGATTATGTCCATCCTTATGCGGGCAACCCCGTCCGAGGTGCGTTTCATCATGATCGACCCGAAGCGCGTCGAGTTCACGCCCTATAACGGCATCCCGCATCTGTACGTTCCCGTTGTCACCGAGCCCAAGGAAGCGGCAAGCGCTTTGAGCTGGGGTGTTGCGGAAATGGAACGGCGTTTGAAGGTGTTTTCGAAGGTCGGCGCACGAAACATCGGCCAGTACAACGCCAAGGTGCAGGCGGCTCAGGCTGAAGCGAAGGCCGCTCAGGAAGCAGGGGAGGAGCTGCCCGAAAACGATCTTGGCGACGAGCTGCCCTATATCGTTATCATCATCGACGAGCTTGCCGACCTTATGATGAACGTCGGCAAGGAGGTAGAGTTCTCCATTAGCCGCATCGCCCAATTGGCGCGCGCTGCCGGCATTCACCTGATCGTTGCCACTCAGCGTCCCTCCACCAACGTAGTCACGGGCCTTATCAAGGCTAACATCACGAACCGCATCGCCTTCAACGTAGCAAGCGGTATCGATAGCCGCGTTATCTTGGATACGCCGGGTGCGGAAAACCTTATCGGCCTGGGCGACCTGCTCCTGAGCAAGCCGGAGTACGCAAAGCCTATGCGTATCCAGGGCTGTTACGTATCCGAGGACGAGATTAACGCGGTTGTGGAGAAGTTGCGCAGTCAGGGTGAGCCAGAGTATCATTCCGAGATCTTATCCACCAATCTAATCACGTTGGGGTCGTGCCCCTCGGATGCTAGCGGCGGCACGTGCGCCGATGATGACCCGCTCATCTGGGAGGCGGCCGAGTTGGTGGTCTCCAGCGGATTGGGTTCCACGTCCAATATCCAGCGTCGCCTCAAAGTGGGATACTCCCGCGCTGGGCGTATAATGGATATGTTGGAAGATAAGGGCGTCGTCGGTCCTCCGAACGGCAGCAAGCCCAGAGAAGTACTCGTCGATGCCATGGAGCTTGAAACGCTCAAAGCGTTCGAGCAACATGACGGCGACAATCAATAAGGAGAAGGCATGGGCCAGGTTTCATTCGGCACCGTATTGCGCGAAGCGCGCGAGCGGAAGGGCTACGACGTGCAGTCGGCCGCTCGTCGGCTGCGCATCCGCCCCGACATCCTCCGCGCCCTTGAGAATAATGATTTTTCCCGTTTGCCCGCGCGCGGCTATACGCGCAACATGGTGAACGCATATGCGAAGCTGGTCGGTCTCAATCCTGCCGACATCACGCGTATGTATCTCGACGACGCATACGCTTATCAGGTTGGTCGCACCCGTGGCGAATCTGATTCGCCGGCGCATGTTTCGGGTCGTAGGTCGGTGTCGCGCGGCGACGGGCGTCATGATGGTCGTGGGCAAAGCTCACAGCGCTCTTCGCGTTACGGCGACGAGCGTTCCGGCGACGGTCGTCGCTCGCAGCGCGTCCAACGAGGGCAGCGCCAGGGCGCGCAGCGTATGCCGCGTCGCGAGCAGCAGCCGCAACGCGAATATCGCGAGTCGCTTGCTTCGCGAGCGGCACGCGCCGAGAACGAAAGCCGTCGCTCCAACCATTTCGGCGGCGCTGTCACCACGCAGTTCACCAACTTTTATTCCGGTTCGCAGAACAATGCCGGTCGCGGGATGCAGGCGCGATTGCCCTATGTCGCGGTCATCGTGATCATCTTGCTGCTGCTCGTCATCATCGTGGCGCTTGCGTTCGGAAATCGCGGTGCCGCCTCCACGCAGGATGTGGCGAAGGTCCCCATTACCGGCGTCACCGATACTTCGGCGGATGGCTCAGGCGTTAGCCAGGAAAGCTCCAACAACAGCAACGGCGGCAACAACGGCAACGATTCGGAATCCAAGGCATCTTCAACGGAAACCGTGCCTACGAGCGTAAAGGTGGAGTACAAGTTGGCAAAGGGCCAGGAGGCTTATGTCGTCATCACTCAGGATGGACAGGCGACCAATCAGATGCTCACTGGACCGTTTGATGAAACGGTCGATGTTTCCGGTACCTGGAGCTTGGCCACCTGGGTTTCCTCCGGCTTTACCGTCACCATGGACGGCAAAGAGGTTGAATTCACCAGCGATGTGGCCACGGGCATGCCCACGGCCACAGTGAACTTCAAGGATTACCTTGCCTCTTGGGCGAAAGACCATCCTGACGTGAAGGTCGAGGGACTTGATAGCTCCAGCACCTCCTCGAGCAACACCGGGTCTACCTCGTCTACTTCGAATTCAGCATCAAGCGGTGTCTCGTCGCAGTCGGCTACCGGCACCGGTTCGTCGGTCGGTTCTTCGACGACGTCGACGGGAACCGGGTCGACCAGCACCTCGGGGACCGGTTCGGCCACGACGAGCGGTACCGGATCTGGCACAACGGGAACCCAGTACTCGTCATCAACGTATTCGTCTTACTAGTTGAAAGGCAAACATCATGGCCAAGGAATCTAGCTTCGATGTAGTGTCCACCGTCGATATGCAGGAAATCGACAATGCATATCAGCAAGCGAAGAAGGAGCTGACGCAGCGCTACGACCTGAAAGGCTCCGGCGCCGAGCTATCGCTCGACAAGCAGAAGAAGACCATCACGGTGGCGGCTCCTGCCGATTTCGTAGCTCGCCAGGTGATCGATATCATGGGCAGCAAGCTCATCAAGCGAGGTATCGATCTGGCCGCCGTCAAATGGAGCGACCCTCAAGCGGCAACCGGTCAAAGCGTGCGTCAGACGGCAACCATCGTCGAAGGCATCGACAAGGAAACGGCCGGCAAGATCAACAAGGACATCAAGGCGCAAAAGCTCAAGGTGAAGGTCACCATCGAAGGTGATAAGCTACGTGTTTCCTCCGCTTCCCGCGACACGCTTCAAGAGGTTATCGCGTTCTTGAAAGGCCAGGATTACGGCCAGCCGCTCCAGTACGTTAACTATCGCTAAGGATTTCCGTGGAAACCGAAAACGTGTTTGAAATCGAGACCCCTCGCATCGCGTTCGTCACCATGGGCTGCGCGAAAAACGAGGTAGATACCCAGCGCATGCAATCGCAGCTCAGCCGTTGCGGCTTTGTAATCGAGCAAGATCCTGAAGCCGCCGATGCCGTGGTGGTGAACACCTGCTCGTTCATCCAAAGCGCCACCGAGGAAAGCCTTGAAGCCATCTTCGAAGTTGCGGGCATGCCCAACGTGGCTGCGGGCGCTGCGCTCATCGTCGCCGGCTGCATGCCTGCTCGTTACGGGCAAGATCTGGAATCCGAGCTTTCCGAGGCCTCCGCATTCGTTCCGTGCAGCAAGGAAGACGATATCGTTCAGGTTATCGCCCAGGCGCTCGACATCGATGAGGCGCACCTGGAGCGCATGAAGGCCGCCATGCTCGGAGCCGTGCCTGAAGGCGCGATCGCAATCAATGGCTCGCGTGCCGTTTCGGCTTACGTGAAGATCTCGGATGGATGCGACCGCTTCTGCTCTTATTGCACCATTCCCTATATTCGCGGCAAGTATCACAGCTTCGACTACGAAACCGTACACGCGGATGTAGCCGATCGCGTGTCCGAAGGCGTTAAGGAAATCGTCCTGATCGCTCAGGATACGGGGCGCTGGGGTCAGGACTTCGAGGACGCTTCAAGCTTGGCATGGCTTGTGGGCACGCTTGCTGATGAGTTCGCCGATACCTGGTTCCGCGTCATGTACATCCAGCCCGAGGGAATCACCGACGAGCTGCTGCAAACCGTAGCCGAGCATGACAATATCTGCTCCTATTTCGACATCCCGCTTCAGCATGTTCAGCCGAGCATCCTGAAGGCCATGCATCGCAGGGGATCGCGCGAAGAGTATGAATCGCTGGTGGAGCGCATTCGCCGCATCGTCCCCGAGGTAACGCTGCGCACCACGCTTATCGCTGGTTTTCCCGGCGAAACCGAAGAGGACTTTGACGAGCTTTGCGATTTCGTTGAAGAGGGCTTTTTCGATTACATCGGCGTGTTCGCGTACTCGCGCGAAGAGGGAACCCGTGCATACGATCTGCCCGATCAGGTCGATGACGATGAGAAGACGTACCGCGCGCAACGGTTGCGCGACCTTGCGGACGATGTTTGCACACCGCTCGTCGCCTCCCGCGTCGGGAAAACCATGGACGTGCTCATCGAAGGCAGGGAAGAGGACGGTCAGCTGTTCGGCCGCGCGATGTGCCAAGCCCCCGAGGTCGATGGTGTAACCTATGTCGACAAGGGCGAACCGGGCCATATCATCCGAGTCGCTATAACCGATACGCTGCTGTATGAAATGGAAGGCGAATAGCCCATGCACAAGCTGCAAGTGGAAGCCGCGCCGCAAGCTGCTACAAACTTGTGGACCCCGGCTAACATCGTCACGCTCATCCGCATATGCTTGGTTCCCGTGTTCGTCGTCGTGCTCTTGAGCCCTTGGCCGCAATGGTTTCATCTGCCCGATTTGGCCGAACATTCCAAAAGCCTTATCGCCGCAGCCATCTTCGTGCTGATCTCTTGTACGGACTGGCTGGATGGGTATTTGGCGCGAAGCCGTGGCGAAGTCACCGACTTTGGCAAGTTCATGGATCCGCTTGCCGATAAGATTTTGGTAATGGCAGCCCTCTTGGCGTTGATCGAGCTGGGATCGCTGCCCAGTTGGGTTGCGCTTATCATCGTCGCGCGCGAGTTCATCGTTTCCGGTGTGCGCATGGTGGCGGCCAGCAAGGGCACCGTCATCTCCGCCAGCTGGTACGGTAAGTTCAAAACGGTGTTCCAGATGATCGCCATCGTTTTGTTCACCATCAAGGACAGCTACATGATGGGCACGCTCGTCGAGGCGTTTTCTGACGTGATGTGGGTGATCAGCTGGATCGTCATGGCGATCGCCTTGCTGCTCACGGTGGTGTCTATGCTCGATTACATCTCCAAGGCTCGTGAGCTTATCGGTTTGGGGCCCTCCAAGCGGGCAAAGCGCAAGCAAAAGGCTGAAAGCCCGAACGGAGAAAGCGTCGAAGAAGCGCAAGGCTCCGTTGAGGCTGCAGATATCGAGCGTCTTGCGGCCCAGGTTGTTTCCCACGCCTGCGAGCGTGGCATAACCATCGGTACCGCAGAAAGCCTTACCGGCGGCATGATCAGCGCTGCGTTGACTTCGGTTTCCGGAAGTTCCGCCGTTGTTCGAGGCGGGATAGCCAGCTATGCGACCGGCGTGAAAACCGACGTTCTCGATGTGCCCGATTCGGTTATCCAGGAATTCGGCGTGGTCAGCACGCAAGTTGCCCGCCACATGGCCCAAGGCGCACGCAAAGATCTCACTTGCAATGTGGCCGTTGCCGTTACCGGCATTGCGGGCCCGTCCGGGGCGGAACCGGGAAAGCCCGTTGGGACCGTCTGCTTCGCCTGTGCAAGCGATGCCGGTATCACGGCTCAGCGGAAGCATTTCGAGGGGGATCGCAATCAGGTTCGCATGCAAACCACCTTTGAAGCGCTGCGCATGATCGATGCAGCGGTACGCGAGCAGCAACAGGCATCTATCTAGGCTTTGTTTCTCCAACAACGGCCAAGCGTTACGCGGAAACGACGCTAACAGCAAACTTTCGAACAAGTTCACCAGATAACCTTGCAAGGTTCAGGTGAACTTGTTCGGTATATAGGGCAAGGGTTGTGCAAGAAGCGAAAGCTATGATGGCAATAGTCGTACCGATGTTTGTATTTGGTACTTGACTATGAAACAGGCGTTCGTATAATCAATAGCGTTGCAAAGCAGCGCAAAGGAAGGGTAACCAGCGCATGAACGAAGAAAAAACCAAGATGCTCAAGGTCACAACCGACCAAATCGAATCAAAGTTCGGCAAGGGCTCCATCATGAAATACGGTGATGGCGGCCATGACCTGAACATCGGCGCTATACCCACCGGCGCATTGCCGCTTGATGCCGCGTTGGGCATCGGAGGCGTTCCCCGTGGTCGAATCATCGAGGTGTACGGGCCTGAGTCCAGCGGTAAAACCACGCTTGCGCTGCAAATCCTTGCCGAGGCGCAAGCGCTCGGCGGCGTTGTGGCATTCATCGACGCCGAACATGCGCTTGATCCGGTCTATGCGGCTCGTTTGGGTGTGGATATCGATGACGTCCTCATCTCCCAGCCCGATTTTGGCGAGCAAGCGCTTGAGATCTGCGATATGCTTGTTCGCTCGGGGGCAATCGATTGCGTCGTCATCGACTCTGTTGCGGCATTGGTGCCCCGAGCCGAAATCGAGGGCGAGATCGGCGATACCACCGTCGGTCTGCAAGCAAGGCTTATGTCGCAAGCCCTTCGAAAGCTTGCAGGCTCGCTTTCGAAATCCAATACCACGTGCATCTTCATCAATCAGCTGCGTGAGAAAATCGGCGTGATGTTCGGAAACCCCGAAACCACAACGGGCGGTCGCGCTCTGAAGTTCTTCTCCAGCGTGCGAATCGACGTGCGTCGCATCGACTCCATTAAACGTGATGGCGAGATCGTCGGAAACCGTGTTCGTGCAAAGGTCGTCAAGAACAAGGTTGCACCGCCGTTTCGTCAGGCGGAGTTCGATCTTATGTACGGCGAAGGCATTTCGCGAGAAGGATGCATCGTCGATATGGCAGTTGAAGCTGGAGTCGCTAAAAAATCCGGTGCCTGGTACACGTATGGCGAAGAGCGCCTAGGACAAGGTCGCGAAGCAGCAAAGCATACTTTGAAAGAGAATCCCGATCTTCGAGAAGAACTGGAAACGAAGGTTCGAGAGGCATTTGATATCCCGATTATTACCAAAGAGCAGGAAGACTTCGACGCTGTCAATCCTGTTGCGAAGCCTAAGGGCAAGAAGTAGCCATGCTTGATGTCAAGGCGCAAAGCATTGCAAACTTGCGTGCTCAAATTAAAGCCATCGAGGAAGATTCGGGTGCGCATGGGCGTTCTGAAGCTCGATCCTCGCAATGCAACGGCAATGCTTCTCGCGCGCAAAGACCGCATCGCAGATATGGTACAGCCATCGATGCCCAGCGAAACCCTGCATCTTTGCCATGCGGGTGTTCGGTCTTGGCCAATTCCGAAAACGATAAGCAACGCTTCAGTCAGGCGAAGCAAACGGAGGAGGAACGCGATCAAGCGAATTCGGCGTTTGCGAAAATACAGCGATTGCTGTGCATCCGCGAGCATGCCAGCGCCTTGCTGTATAAGCGGCTGTTGGCAAGCGGGTATGAAGAGCATATCGCTTCGGAAGCGGTTCAAAGGGCAATCGACTGCGGACTTGTAAGCGACGAACGCTATGCAGATGTATTGGTTCGAAGCAGGCTTTCCCAAGGAAAGGGGCTTCGGGGCATAGCGTTCGAGCTTGAGCAGGCGGACATAGATCCCCATAACGTGCCCGCATATCAGGAAGCGCGGTTCCGCGATTCAGGCCCCGATGAGCTAGCCCGAGCATTAAGCTTGCTTGCCGCAAAACCGCCGAAAGCAAAACGAGTTCGTGAAGCCGCATATCGCAAGCTCGTGCAGAAAGGTTATGAAACAGATGTAGCTGCACGTGCCGCTCGTATATTCGCAGAGCAGCACGATAGCGTTGCCATCGAAACCCGTTAAATCTCGACATCTGGAAATCAAAAAGCCGGTTTCTCCTGTAGAACCGGCTTTTTTGTTCACTTGCTCTTTTCGATTTGAAGGAGAACCTTTATCATAAAAGCAAGCCTGAGCTATCGTGCCATATACGGCACTGTTGGAATATATAAACAAATGTATACGTCCACTTGTTGCGCACGTACGCTCATGCCCGGTTATGCCGGGATTTTTTATGCAATGGAACCTATGAAACCCACAGTACCCGTCCAAACTCGAAAGGGGGACAAGCATGGAATCCATTATTTGGCTTATCGTTGGCGCCGTCGTCGGCATCGCCGCCGGTTTCGTCATCAATAAATTCGTTGCCAAATCCACGGCCCAGCGTGCCGCCGACGAAGCTCATACCGTCGTCGAGGATGCAAAACGCCAGGCGGAGACTTTGCGTCGCGAAGCAGTGGTCGAAGCCAAAGACGAAGCATTGCGTCTTCGCCAGGAGGCACAGGCTGAGAACAAAGAGCGCTTGAAGGAGGTGCGTGCTGCGGAGCAACGCGTCAACCAGCGCGAAGAGTCTCTTGATCGCCGCGTCGAGTCGCTCGACACGCGTGAAAAGTCTCTAGACTCCCGAGAGCATCAGATTTCTTCTATGCAAGGTCAGCTCGACCGTCGTCAACGCGATCTTGACGAATCCGAAGTGCAGATCGGCATTCGTTTGCAGCAAGTCGCCGGCATGACCGCCGACGAGGCGAAAACCGAGCTGCTCGATACGCTTAAAGACGAAGTGGCGCATCAGTCCGCGGCCATCATCCGCGATTCCGAGGCCCGCACCAAGGCGGAGGCGGACAAGAAAGCCCGTTCCATCCTCAGCCTTGCCATTCAACGCGTTGCTGCTGACCACACGGCTGAAACCACGGTTTCCGCAATCCATATCCCCTCTGATGATCTGAAGGGTCGCATCATCGGCCGCGAAGGTCGCAACATCCGATCTTTCGAGCAGCTCACCGGCACCAACCTCATCATCGACGATACGCCGGAATGCGTCACCATCTCCTGCTTCGATCCGGTTCGCCGTGAAATCGGCCGCGTTACCATGGAGAACCTCATCGCAGACGGCCGTATCCATCCCGCTCGCATCGAGGAAATGTTCGGCAAGGCCGAGAAGCTCGTGAACCAGCGTGTGCAGGAGGCGGGCGAGCAGGCGGCCTTCGATACCGGAATCCACGATCTGCATCCGGAGCTTGTACGTACGCTTGGTCGCTTGCGTTACCGAACCTCCTATGGTCAGAACGTGCTCAACCACTCGCTTGAGGTCGCTTACCTGTCCGGCGTTATGGCCTCCGAGCTTGGCCTTGACCCTGTTCCGGCAAAGCGTGCCGGCCTTTTGCACGACCTTGGTAAAGCTGTTGACCACGAGGTTGAGGGCAGCCATGCGGTCATCGGTGCGGATCTCGCTCGTCGATTCGGCGAAAAGCCGTCCATCGTACATGCTATCGAGGCGCATCACAACGACGTCGAACCCAACAGCGTGCTCGACGTGCTTGTGCAAGCCGCCGATGCCGTTTCGGCAGCACGTCCCGGTGCTCGTAAGGAAACTCTGGATGCCTACATCAAGCGTCTGGAAAAGCTCGAGGAAATCGCTAATTCCTACAAGGGCGTGGAGCGCACTTACGCAATCCAGGCCGGCCGCGAGGTTCGCGTCATGGTGCAGCCGGAAGTGGTCGACGAGGCTCAGACCACCGTTTTGGCTCATGATATCGCCAAGCGTATCGAAGACGAGATGCAGTATCCCGGCCAGGTGAAAGTCGTTGTCATCCGCGAGAGCCGAGCTATCGGAATCGCTAAATAACGAAAGGCGTCAACTATGGGCGATGGCAACCTTGCCTCGTTTATCGAAGACGTTTGCGGAGAAGGCCACCTTCGAGTCGAAACCGATCTCGGAGGTGGCTTCGTTCGTTTACGCAGCTCGGAAGCCGAGCGTCGCCAAGCGGCGCAGGACATCCGATCTTCTGAGGACATCATTATCGAAATGCTTCGAAATGCACGCGATGCTCACGCGTCGAATATTTTCGTAGCCTGTACCCGCGAAGGGGCAACCAGACGCATCGTCATGATCGACGACGGGGACGGCGTTCCCGCGCATCTGCAACGCACGGTCTTCGAACCTCGTGTTACCTCAAAGCTTGATTCCATGCATATGGACAAATGGGGCGTACACGGGCGCGGCATGGCCCTGTATTCGATCGCCGTAAACTCTGAGTCTGCAACTATCTCCGCATCGGATTCAGGCCTTGGGTCGGCATTCGTCATTCAAACGGATTTAAACAAGCTCCCCGAGAAAACCGACCAATCAACCTTTCCAACATTCGAGCTCACCGAAGCGGGAACGGTAGCAGTGCGCGGACCGAAGAACATTCTGCGAACCGCAGGCGAATTCGCGATTGAATCTCGGGCTGCAGTCAATGTGTTCATCGGGTCCTCAACGGATATCGCGGCGACGCTGTACGCTTTCGGCCTTGGCATGCTTTCTGCACAAGACAGGCTTTCCGGCAAGGACAATCAGCAATTGCCGATATGCAAGCGTTTGTCCGCATGCTCCAGTCTTTCGGCGTTTCATCAAACCGCAGAATCTCTTGGGCTGTTGATGTCAGAACGTTCTGCTCGCCGTATTCTCGATGGTCAAATCGCACCTTTACCCCCGTTGCTGACGAAAATCAAAATCGAAGGATTGCAAACGGCCGAAGCAATCGAAAAGGAAGAGGGGAGTGCTCAAGGAAAATCCGTTTCACACCGGCAGGCAAAAGGATTAAAGCTTGCAGACGAAGATGCCGCCCGTTTCGCTCGTCGGATTTCGCAGGCATACGCAGAATTGGCCGATGCGTATTATCTCGATGCAAACATCGAGCCGCACATAAAAGTGAGCAAAGACGCCATCCGCATAACCATACCGGTTCTCATGCAGTCTTAGCGCAGGCCCTCCACATCATGTTGCGGACATATTTCGTTATAGCTACAATTTAACTTGCATTTGATTACGCCGAAACACACGTCAAACAGAACACGAAAAGGTGAATGCATGAATGCCGAACAACAAGCCCCGGAATCAGGGTGCCTGAAAGTTTCCTCAAAATCTTCTCCCGCGTCAGTGGCAGGCGCCATTGCCGGCATGGTGAAAGACGGCGTTGGCGTTGAGATCCAAGCCGTCGGCGCCGGCGCAGTGAATCAAGCCGTGAAGGCAATCGCCATCTCTCGAGGATTCTTATCGCCGATCGGCATCGAAGTCGCCTGCATCCCTTCGTTCGCCGACATCGTGATCGACGGCGAGTACCGTACGGCTATTCGCTTCGCCATAGACCCTCGGTATACGCACGGCACGCCAATCGCCGATGCCGCGCTGAGCGAGTAATCTCGCCTCAAATTGCTATTTCATTCTCGATTCGATCGGAACCATACCTTTATGCACACCCCATTCATGAATATGACCTTTTGCGTCCGTACCTTCGGATGCCAAATGAACAAGCATGACTCCGAACGTATTGCGGGCATGCTCGAAGGCCTCGGCGGTCTTATGGTCGACACCGTTGAGGAAGCCGATATCCTGATTTACATGACGTGCTGCGTGCGCGAAGCGGCGGACACGCGTTTGTACGGTCAGGTTGCATCGCTGAAGAACATTCCCGTGAGAAGCGGGTCCCCGCTGAGCAAGAGAATCGTCGCGGTAGGCGGATGTATCGGCCAGCGCGACGGCGATGAGCTGACGAAGAAGCTCCCTCATCTCGATGTGGTCTTCGGCACGCATAACCTTGCGTCGCTGCCGCATTTGCTTCAAGCTGCCATTGAAGAAGGCGGCCATCAGGTTGAGGTGCTCGACGCCTCGTCTTCGTTCCCGACCGAACTTCCGACAAGCCGTGAGCATTCGTGGGCTGCGTGGCTGCCCATCACCATCGGATGCAACAACTTCTGTACGTATTGCATCGTTCCTTATGTGCGCGGTCGTGAAAAATCGCGCCCCATCGAAGACATTGTTGCTGAAGCGGAGCGTTATGTGGCTGCTGGCGTGAAGGAGATCACGCTACTCGGCCAAAACGTCAACTCCTACGGCCGCGACCTGTATGGCAGCCCCCGTTTCGCTCAAATCCTCAAAGCTCTTGACGAGACGGGCGTTGAACGCTTGCGCTTTGCCACCAGCCATCCTAAAGATCTGTCCGATGAGGTTATCGCGCAGTTCGGCACGCTCCGCTCGCTTATGCCTGCACTACATCTTCCCGCCCAGTCCGGTTCGGATCGTATTTTGCAGCTGATGAATCGTCGCTATACATCTGCGCATTACCGGCAGTTGGTCGGCAAATTACGCGATGCCTGCCCGGATATCGCGTTGTCCACCGATATCATCGTTGGATTCCCGGGCGAAACCGAAAAAGACTTCATGGACACGGCACGTCTGGTTGATGAGATCGGATACCATCAGGTGTTCACATTCATTTACTCCAAGCGAGAGGGAACTCCTGCCGCAAGCATGGAAGACAACACTCCTCATGAGGTGATTCAGAAGCGTTTCGATCGCCTAGTCGATATCGTTCAGGCGCATGCTTTCGAGAAAAACCAACTTGACCTGGGAACAACCATCCCGGTTTTGGTTGAGGGCTCATCGAAGCGTGACGAATTGCTTATTGCGGGAAAAAGCCCGAAGAACCAAACGGTTCATGCTCCGGTTCCTTCCGGAAAAACCCCCGAACAATTAGCCGGAAGCATCGTCAACGTTCGAGTCAATGAAGCAAAAACCTGGTATTTGGCCGGCGATATCGTTGAATAACGCTTCTAAGGCTGCTGCAACCGTGAATGCGGCAGCAGCAGCCCTCGCGCAGCCTGTGGTCTGCGTGGTAGGTCCTACGGCTTCGGGGAAAACCGATGTCGCGCAGCTCATCGCAATGCGGTTGGATGGGGAAGTGGTAAGCGCCGACTCCATGCAGGTATACCGCGGCATGGATATCGGAACGGGCAAACTTCCTGCTAGCGAACGGCTGGTGCCCCATTATGGCTTCGATCTGGTCGATCCCGGCGAGCCGTTCTCCGCAGCATTGTTTCAATCATATGCGCGCCAGTGTTTCGTAGACATAGATTCCAAAGGCAAGCGCAGTATTTTAGCGGGCGGTACCGGCTTTTACGTACGCGCAGCCATCGATGCCTATGAGTTCCCCGATGGCGAGCAAATCGATAATCCGGTGCGCAATCGCTGGAATACGTTTGCCGCAGAACATGGACCTGAACGGTTGTGGGAGGAACTGCACCAGCGAGATCCGGAAAGCGCGCAGTTGATACCCCCCGCAGATGTCAAACGAGTGGTGCGCGCCTTCGAGCTGCTCGAAACGGGAGATAGCTACGCGATTCAAAAACAGCGGCTCCAAACCTTGCCGCAATGGGTCCCTGCAATCTTTGTCGGATTAGCGGTAGACCCCGATGTTTTACGCGCACGTATTCGAGCACGTGTTGACTCCATGATAGCCAATGGGCTTGTCCAGGAAGTGGAAGCTTTGCTTGCATCTGGCTTCCGTGATGGAATCACCGCGCCACAGGCTATCGGGTATAAAGAGATTGTTGCTGCGCTGGATGGCCGGACCAGTATGGAGGAAGCAATCGAATCCATTAAAGCGTCCACATGCCGATATGCTAAACGTCAGCGCACATGGTTTAAAAAAGACCCCAGGATTCATTGGCTTTGCGCAGATTCAGGGGATACCGCTGCGCTCGCTAACGAAGCCTTATCTTTGATTGATACACTGTAACCCATATATAACCTTCTTAAAGGAGCGTGCGTAAAACCTCATGGAATTGGATTTTGTTAAGCTTCACGGTCTTGGCAATGACTTCGTTTTCATCGATGATTTTTCACGAGATATCGAGCTGACGCAGGAACAGGTCGCTCTGCTTTGCGATCGTCATTTCGGCATCGGTGCGGATGGCGTGATTATGGTTCGCCCCTCGAAACGCTCCGAGTGTGCAGCATATATGCACTATATCAACGCAGATGGCACGTTAGCTCAAATGTGCGGCAACGGCGTTCGCTGCTTTGCAAAATACCTTGTCGACCGTGGGTTCGTGCTTGCAAGCGACGGGTGCTTTGTGGCCGACACGCTGGCAGGGCCGAAGCCGATCAGCTTTGAAGTTGATAAGCACGACAAGCTGACCTTCGCAACCGTCGATATGGGTCATCCCGTGCTCGAGCCGCAAGATGTACCGGTCAACTTGGCCGCAAACGCTCATACCGAAGACGGCTTGGGCTTCGTAAAAGACTGCGCGATCGAATCTCCTTGGGGGCCGTTTGCCTTCACTTGCGTTTCTATGGGAAATCCGCATGCTATCTGCTTCATCGATGATTTCAGCGCGCTGCCTGATGAGCTGTTCGTGAACCCGAGCGATAAATGCCTCGCAACGCTTGATCTGAATCGAATCGGCGCTTATTACGAAAGCCATTCGGCGTTCCCTGAGAAAACCAACGTCGAAATTGCTCACGTTGGCGAAGATGCCATTGAGATGCGCGTGTTCGAGCGCGGTTGCGGCGAGACCCTTGCCTGCGGTACCGGCGCATGCGCCACTAACGTTGCTGCAGCGTTGACCGGCCGCGCTTCTCGAGAGAACAATGTGGTACTGCGCGGCGGTACCCTGCATATCAAGTGGGATGCCGATGATCATGTGATGATGACCGGCTCTGCCACGGAGGCCTTCCAGGGCACCGTTGAGCTGTAGCCGTTCATGATCGGATAGCTTATGCTACTATCGACAAGCGCAGGAGTGAACCTGCGCTTGTTTTTTGTTTTGGGCAACCATATCAAGCACAAGCCCTAATCCATTCCAATGCACGAATCAGCTTGAACCCACCGGAGAGGATTGCCGATGTCGGAATATCAATCGGTCTTAGTCAAGGGCGCGAAAACGACAGTTGAAGAGAAGCGGGAAAAAGCCGTGCTTGTCGGCGTTGAACGGCCCGGCATGCGTTGGAACGTCAAGTCTTCTTTAGCGGAACTTGAGCGATTAGCGGATACCGCGGGAGCGGATACCGTTGCCATCACAATCCAAAAGCTTGATTCCCCTAATCCAAGGACTTTTGTGGGCAGCGGCAAGGTGGAGGAGATATCGCGACTGTGCAGATCAACCGGTGCGGATCTAATCATTTTCGATGATGAGTTAACGCCATCGCAGCAATCAAACCTGGAAAAATCGGTTGATCGCGACTTGAAAGTGATCGATCGCACTGCCTTGATTCTGGACATTTTCGCGCTTCATGCAACAACCAAAGAGGGACGTTTGCAGGTTCGCCTTGCTCAGAACCAATATCTGCTTCCTCGGCTTCGAGGCATGTGGTCGCATTTGGCTTCTAACCGCATGGGTGGTGGCGTTGGCAGCCGTTTCGGCGAAGGTGAAAGCCAGCTTGAGGTTGACCGCCGATTGGTTCGCAAGCGTATCACCACCATCAAGCGCGAACTTGCACATTTGGCGGAAGTTCGCGCCGTCCAGCGAGAGAGCAGGTATGAAAGCGGGATGTTTAAGGTCTCGCTTGCAGGGTATACCAATGCGGGTAAGTCAAGTTTGCTTAACAGGCTTACCAATGCCGATGTGCTTGCGTACGACAAATTATTTGCGACGCTCGATTCAACTACAAGGAAATACGAACTACCTGAAGGTCGCGAAATCACATTAACCGATACGGTCGGCTTCATCCAGAAGCTTCCTACCACTTTGGTTGAAGCTTTCAAATCAACGCTGGATGAGATTACCGGCTCAGACTTGATATTACATGTGGTCGATGCATCTTCGGATGAGTTTGAAGAACAGATAGTTGCAGTTGAAGAGGTTTTAGAGCAGATCAATGCCCAAACCCTACCTAGGTTGCTGGTTTTCAACAAGTGCGATCTGTTGACGATCGAGCAACAGGAGGCATTGGCCAATCGCTATGATGCGCTGCTGGTATCAGCGGAAACAGGCGAGGGAATAGATCAACTTGTCGACAGGATCGCTCATGTCGCATCCGCACAAGACACGCACCTTGACGTAATTGTTCCGTATCAACGCGGCGATTTGGTCTCGAAGGCACACGAACGTTGCCGAATCCTGACTGAAGAGCATATCGAGACCGGGACCCATCTGACTATGCTGGTGCCAAAAGCTTATGTGGATGAGTTCAAAGCATTGTGCAGTGAGAATAACAACAAGCAAACCGCCTGAAGCTTTGCAATCAGCATTGAACAAATTCCACAATAGGCGATTCGCACGAACGACTTAAATAATCAGGAGCCTTAATGAATGCATATTGCATTAAGGCTCCTGTTCAGTGGTACTAGGATCATTCCTTTTATAGGCGGCGAAACACGGCAACAACCTTGCCGGCAATGGAGCAATCAGTGGTGATAATGGGATCCATGGAGGAGTTTTCAGGCTGCAGCCGAATGTGATCTTGCTCTTTATAGAAACGCTTAACCGTAGCGCCGTCATCGATGATGGCAACAACAATGTCTCCATTGTTCGCAACCGGCTGCTCTTTGACCACAACGTAATCACCGTCGTTGATGCCTGCCTCGATCATGCTTTCCCCATGCACGGATAGCATGAAAGAGGGCGCGTCGCCAACGATCTCAATAGGCAGCGACATAGTGTTGGTGATGTTCTGCTCGGCAAGGATAGGGACCCCTGCAGCAACATCCCCAACCAACGGAACGGAGACGATATCGTCAAACTGAGCCTGAACGATGTTCGTGGCATCTTCGGTATGGTCGAGCGGGTAGGTAAGCGCAATGGACCGAGATTTCAGCGCGTCACGCTTGATGAGGCCTTTCTCTTCAAGCGCCTTCAAATGAACGTGCACAGTAGAAGGGGAGGAGAGCCCCAAAGCCTGACACACCTCGCGAACAGTGGGACCGAAGCCCTTTTCGCGGATGCATTGCTCGATGACGTCGAGCACCGCCTGCTGGCGCTTTGTGATCTTATCGGTCATGGGCTGTCCTTTCAGGGTGTGCTATAACGAACATCCGTTTGTTTTTGTGTTGACATGAACCTTTGTTCGCTCTATTATATATGCGAACAAAGGTTCTACGCAAGAGCAAAGGGGAGGAAATATGCATCAACGTGATTCTCGTTCGGCCATCCGCGGCACGGCAGCGCTCAAGATCGACACACGCGTTTCATCTGCGCATATCATTCAATTTCCCGGATCTGTCCACAGCTCCCAACAGGTCAACAGCGGCACTTGCCGTCATTATGCCGCCAAGTCTCGACACGAAGATGCGTACATCACGCAACGCAACAACTCCCGTCTGCCATATCAAGCAAAACCGCGCGCTACTCCAGCTCAAACTGCTGGCGCCATCACTCTGTTCGCATTGCTTACCATTATCGCTGGGATTCTATGACCCTTTGCTTAGCATCGCTTCTACTGAGGGCAATATCTTGTGTCACGATTTGATGCACTCTTTCATAACTAGGTATATACCGCTATATCTTGTATGTTAGGCTACATACTATCGAGCGAAGGAGTGCGATTGTATGAAATGCCCGGCATGCGGAAACGTAGAATCCAAAGTAGTCGATTCCCGTCCTTCTGATGATGGTAGCAGCATCCGCCGCAGACGCGAGTGCCTCCAATGCGGTCGAAGATTCACCACATATGAGCGCTTAGGCGACAATCCGCTTATCATCATTAAGTCCGACGGTTCGTCTGAGGCTTACGACAGGCAGAAACTCATGAGGGGTCTCCTCATTGCATGCGCCAAGCGACCGATAGCTCCTGAGCAATTAGGTGCATTGATCGACAGCATAGAAGCAGAGCTTCGCAATGCATCTAAAAGCGAGATCGGCTCAAAAGAACTCGGCGACATGGCTTTAGTGCGATTGGCAAAGCTTGACGATGTAGCTTACGTACGATTCGCAAGCGTATACAAAGACTTTCAGAATGTGGAAGAATTTGCCGCGGCTCTTGAGGGGTTGAAGTAGTTTATGGACAACGTACGCGTCCCTATAAAAATCCTTTCAAGCAATGCTCAAGTTCCGAACATGGCATACAACGGTGATGCCGGAGTAGATTTGCGGTCCGTAGAACATATTGTGCTGAAACCGCAAGAACGCGCCATGGTGGCCACAGGGCTGGCAATTGCGCTACCTGAAGGGTATGCGGGTTTTGTATTGCCCCGTAGCGGCCTAGCTGCAAAGCACGGCATTTCCATTGTCAATGCGCCCGGTCTTATTGATAGCAATTATCGCGGCGAGCTGAAGGTTGTTTTGGTGAACACCGACCCTGAAGAGTCTTTCAGCATAGAAATCGGTGATCGAATCGCACAACTGATCGTAATGCCGGTTCCTACGATCAGTTTCGAGCAAGTCGAGGAATTGCTGGATTCGCAACGAGGAGAATCGGGTTTCGGCAGCAGCGGAATCCGTAATTAGGAGAAAACGTGGCCGATCAGCAAAACAACCGTCCGAGTCCATACCTTGATGACAATCACCAGCCCTATGGAAATTCGGAAATGCAGCCTAATCCCAACAACGGAAACAATCAGTTCAAGCCGAATGCGTTAGACGAACGTGCGTTAAGGTCGGCTCGTTCCAAAACGATGTTTGCGTATATCGCGGGTCCGCTGTCTCTGTTTGTGGGCGGAATGCTACTAGGAACCATCGGCACAATCTGTGCATTCCTGGCTTATCGCAAATTGCATTCACTTGCGCAAAAGACCAATGAGACCGCAGCTGTAGCCGGTGGCATGATGAAATCCGCGCGCACCGCTTTGATTATCTGCTTGGTTGCTGTAATGCTCAATGCCGTGTCTTTTGCAATTATGTTTCCGGTAATCGAGCAGATGCTTCAAAACGGAGACTTTGCAAGTGTTGCCGGCAATATGAGCGCAGGAACCGCTGCAGGAACCTCAACGTGGGGATAATGCTCGTTTTCCGAACTCGTACTGAACTTGTTTCGTACCGCGTAAATGACTAGGATGCCATTCTTGTTAACCACGAGAACAAGTGCCTATTACAATGTTGCAATTCAAGTTCAGTCTTTGCCCAGGTGCTCTCATGAGGATATGTTTTGCTTAGGTCGATATCCTTACATTGCTGAAATACAATTATTGCAAGCGATTGATAATATATGTTATGTAAACTAGCAAATTGAAATTCGAAGGTGGTCGGTCCATGAACTCTAAAGCGCTGGATTTCAAGTCGATATCGATTCGTGTGGCCTGCGTGGCTGCAGTCATGATCGCTGCTGGATTTCTGTTGTTAGGATTAACAGGATGCGGCCCTTCGAACGAAGAACGCATCGAGCAAGCTATCTCTCAACCTCTGGAAGCTATCAAAGCAAAAGATGAAGCTACATTGAGTAGCTTACTTTCAGACGATGCCAAGCAGCAGATATCAGACACCGGCATAGACCCTATAGCGTACATCTCTGCTTACCTTGATGGGTTTGACTATGCGCTCGGCCCTATCGATATCAACAAGGACACGGCAACCGTCGATCTCACCATCACCTGTAAAACAACAGACAGCATCTTTGCCGCACTCGATCAGAAAGCAAAGGAAGATTTCGAATCCAGTGCAAGTGCGAACAACACTGAAGAACAGACGAAATCCGAGGTTGCCGAAAACACACTTGACCTTATCAATGCGGCAGCACCGGTGCAACATGACCCAATTACGATAACCTTGCATAAGGTTGACAAATCATGGATTGTTGACGACGACATCAACGGAGCATTGCTGAAGGCGCTGCAAGGCTAGCTAATTGTTTTGCAGCCTATCCTTCACAAACCTGTTCATAAAGATTGAACAGTTCGGGCAACGTGCGCTTAATGCTCACAGGCTTGAAGGTATTCGCATCAACAAGGCAATGAGTGCTTGTCCCGGTGCAGCAAGGTTTAGCTGTTTCCAAATCATCACCCTGCTTGAACACCTCATACGAATACGTGGTTTTAGTGCCCCGAGATTCGCTAACCCAAGTACGCACGATGGCTACCTCGCCGTATCGCAGCGGCTCTCCGTAGTGCACTTCAAATGAAACAACCGGAGATAAGTAGCCAGCTTGTTCGATACGCGCATACGGATACCCGAGTTCCTCTAGAAAACGCGTCCTTGCATCTTCGAAATACAGCAAATAGTTTGCATGATAAACAACCGCCATCTTGTCGGTTTCCGCATATCGAACGGGTATCGCCGTGCAAACTTTCATAGCAACCTCCAAGTACCTAGCAAAACGATTAGAATGAAGCCATGGACTCAATCGTAACGTATATTGAACGCGAGCAGCGAACGTTTATCGAATCACCCGTAAACCCGGTTGATTCGCTTGTATTTTCATCGCTATGCTATTTCAATTTCGATCAGCTTGTTCTAAAACCTGAGGTGTCTTCGGTTAGCTGTTCGTTAGACACGCACACCGCAACGCCTGTATTGCTGTCTGACATACTAGCCTTGTGCGAAGTCAATTCGCTTACCGAAGGAAGCTGGCTGAAGGACTCCGAAGAGTCTGTGCGCTTTATTCAGGCTATACGAGCTAGCAGACGCTATCGAGATGTCGCCGTTGCGTTGTTCGTCGACGAAATCTCCGATGCGGTTGATAAGCAATTCTCAGCCTCTACCTTCTTCTTCGAGTCCGAGCAAGGAATCATGGCGTACATTGCGTTCCGAGGAACCGACGGAACGCTGACGGGTTGGAAAGAGGATTTCAATCTTTCATATAAACCGGTTATCCCCTCCCAGCGCTCCGCGCTCGCTTATGTTTCCGGTGTTTCATCCGCCACAAAATGCCCGCTGATACTCGGTGGTCATTCAAAAGGCGGAAACCTGGCCCAATACGCGGCATTGTGCACCGACGAAGGCACCTATCACCGAATCATCGCCATATACGATCACGATGGGCCCTCGTTCCTTGAAGACCCCTCCCCTCGTCGAACTACGGCAGAGTACGACCGCAAACTCCATAAACTTGTTCCCGAGTCTTCTGCGTTCGGAATGATTTTGGAGCGTCGCGATGATTATCGCGTAGTTCAGTCGTCAGCTTCTGCCATATTTCAGCATCACCCATTCTCCTGGATGGTTGCCGGGGATGATTTTGTATATCAACAAGATTTGAATGCATCCGCGCAGTTCTTCGATGAAGCGTTGGATACCTGGTTGCGAAGCAAAACTCCTGCTGAGCGAGAGCGTTTTATTCAAACCATATATGATTTGATCATGCAAACCAACGCAACAAGCTGGGCAGATTTTCAAACCCGTTTGGGAGCGAACATGGCAACCGTGATGGGAGCCGGTTCAAAACTTGACGCCGACACCAAGCAATTCCTCATTTCAACATTGGGAAGTCTTGGAGCCACGTTGAAAAACCAAACTATAGCCCGCATCAAAGACGCAGGTAACGGTCTGCTGCAAAACGATTCTAGAAAGCGAAGCAATCAATAATGAGCCAACCACAGAACCTTGTTGACCATTTCTATAACCGATTCACCGCGAAGATGGCGCTCGACCTGGCCGCACCTCATACCTGGCCGGCATCGATAGTACCTGTCGCAATAGCCGTCACACTGACGATAGCGACAGGTTATCAGGTCTCCGCGACTTTAACTGTTGCGCTCCTTGGCATTTGCATCCTCATGCAAAGCTCGGTGAACACATTTAATGACTACTACGACTACGTAAAGGGCACCGATTCGTCGGACGACGACGTAGACCCCACCGATGCTGTGTTGATTTACAACAACGTGAATCCTACCTGCGCGCTGATGTTTGCCATCGGTTTACTGGTGTCGGCTTTTGCCCTGGGCGGTTACGTAATCTACCATGCAGGATTGATCCCCCTTGCAATCGGTGCCATCGGCGCGATTTTTGTTGTCCTCTATTCTGCTGGTAAAACGCCGATTTCGTACCTCCCTCTCGGAGAAGCGGTCAGCGGCATCGTCATGGGGGGCCTTATTCCTTTGGCATGCTACCAGGTTCTCACCGGATTGCTTACTCCCCTAGCCGTGCTTTGGGCAGTACCGGAAATCTTCGGCATCGGATTGATCATGTTCACCAACAACACGTGCGACATCGAGAAAGACACCATCGCCCATCGCCGTACGTTATCCGTGCTGCTGAATCGCGACAAGGCCCGAAAGCTATACCACGCGGTAATGTGGCTATGGCTGGTCGCTATCATCCTTATCGTCGAAATCTTCTTCACGCAAGGCCTGATCGTGCTCCCCTTCTTGCTGCTTTCGACCTATCCGCTTCTCAAGGCTTTACGGAACAATCCCTTGGCGCCCCAAAGCCGACAAGCGGCTATGTCGCAGATTTGCTCGGTGAATATCGCCTTAGGTGCTTGGTATGCCGCTGCAATTCTGGCAAGCAATTCTGTTATCGTATGCTAGAAAGCTTTTCGGTACTTTAAAGAGACGAGGTTTGCTCAATGGGATTGCTTCAAATCTTTTTCGCTGTGATTTTCGGAGCCGTTTCGCTGCTTGTGGCTTTTCAGCTGATGAACGGAAAATACCTTCAGTTGGTCTACAAGTATGACGAGAGTGCAAATCACCAAAAACAGCAACAAGAAGCCAAGGCGAAGGAAATCGCCAAGTTGGCAAGTGCCGTTACCTTCGCGTTTTTCGCGACCGATGCCAGCCTGCTTTTCTACGAGTTAGGGCGAACCATGGGCGTTTCCGATCTGGCCACGATTTTCTCCCTTGTTTGCGACGTGGCCATGGTGGCATTTCTGATTACCGTGGTTCGACTGTACGTGAAGCTTGTCGGTTCCAAAGACCCCAAAGCTAAGTTCAAAAGCAGCAATGTTCGTGTAACCGTTTTCGTTTTGGTGCAATGCGTGCTTCTCAGCCTGATGGCTGTAGTTTTTTAAAACGACAACGCAACACCCTTTAGGAATGTAAGACAGCGGTCTTTGTAAATCAAAGATCGCTGTCTTTGTATATAGAAGGCAAAACGCTTATCTATGCAACAGGTGAGGGAATGCGGGTAAATAGCTGGACCGAACCGGTCCAGCTATTTACCCGCATTCCCAAACCAAGCAACAGAATGTGGTTGATCGTTTCATGAGCTAGCATGGCCCCTCAGAAAAACATGAGCATCGAGTGGGGTCATCATAGCTATTGATTTGCCACAGTCTCACCACGATAAGCAATCGAGTCCATACCCTGCTACTCCTATAACCCTGACATAAGTCAAACGGCCGTTATCTCCAGGGAATTTGAACCGGGTCGCAAAACAGCTCGGGCAACTGCGCAGCATCAAACGTAGCAAGCAGCTGTTCAGGGGTTGCAGGATCGCACGTTGGAGCAAGTCCGCATATACCCGCGATATGCCCGATAATCGCTTCAGGGGTCTTAAACCTTGCAAGAAGCTCTTCGATACCGGCGTCATGATCACGCTTTGAAAGCCGGCGATTCTTCTCCGCAACCAATAAGGGAATATGCGCATAGCAAGGATGACCAAGCCCGAGCAGCTCCTGCAAGTACAGCTGCTGAGGAGTGGAGCAAAGCAAGTCAACGCCTCTCACGACGCTTGTAACGCCCTGAGCCGCATCATCCACCACTACGGCTAGCTGGTACGCAAATGCCTGATCGGAGCGACGGATAAGAAAGTCCCCGCAATCATGAGCTAAGTTCTGCTCATAAAGACCCTGCACCATGTCCTTGAAAGAATACATGGCATCCGGCACTCGTAAACGCTGCGCCGGAGCCCTTACCAAGCTTTTGTCGGCAATCTGCCCTGCGGTCAAACCGCGGCAGGTACCAGAGTACACGAATTTCTCTCCCCTATGCGGAGCAGATGCCGCATGCAAGTCAGCACGCGTGCAAAAGCACGGGTACACCAGCCCTTTGCGCTGCAAGGCCCTGAAGGCCTCGAGATACGCTTCATCCCTATCATGCTGATAGTACGGACCGCGATCCCAGGTCAGGCCCAACAACTCGAAATCACGCTGCACAGCGTTGATATACTCCGCTTTCGAGCGTTCCCGATCAAGGTCCTCGATACGCAGAACAATCGTTCCGCCTTGAGACTTTGCAACCAACCAGGCCGCAAGGGCAGCGTAGATATTCCCCGCATGCATCCGACCTGTCGGAGACGGAGCGAACCGCCCCACAACGGGACGGTTCGCTTCCGATTCGAAATAATGTGATTGCGGCATCATTTACTTACGCAGGTCCTGAACATGCTTGGTTTTGCCGAACGAGCGCTCGATACCGCCAGGCTCGACAAGCTTGACCTTCGAAGCCACAAGCAGGACGCTCTTGAGTTCCTTCTCAATCCGCTTCCGGAACTTATCCATCTCCTCGAAGGAATCGCTAAACGCCTCAGGCTTAAGCTCCACATGCACGACCATGCGGTCCAAACCCGTTTCATTGTCAACGACGATGCGATAATGCGGGGTAACGCCGTCAATACCCGAAAGCACGTCTTCCACTTGGCTGGGGAACACGTTGGTTCCGCGAATGATGAGCATATCGTCGCAGCGCGAACGGACCTTCTGCATCCTTGCAGAAGTGCGGCCGCACTTGCAGGGCTCCGTAACCACACGCGTCAAGTCATGGGTACGATAGCGCAGAACCGGGATAGCCTGCTTATCGAGCGGGGTGAGGACAAGCTCGCCCATCTCGCCATCGGCAACGGACTCGCCGGTTTCGGGGTTTACCACTTCCCACAGGAAATGGTCCTCGGCGATATGCTGCATATCGCGCTCGGCAAGGCACTCGCCCGACACACCAGGGCCCATGACCTCGGTCAGACCATAGTTGTCCGTGCAAACGATATGCATACGGGATTCGATTTCGGCCTTCAGACCCGGAGGGCACGGCTCTCCGCCGAACAGACCGACGCGCAGCGTGGAGGTCTCCCAGTCATAGCCCATCTTCTCGCCGACTTCGCAGATATGCATGGCGTAGGAAGGAGTAGCCACCAGCACCGTGGTGCCGTAATCCTGAATCATCTGGATTTGACGCTCGGTATTGCCCGAGCCGGCAGGAATCATCATGCAGCCAAGACGTTGCAGGCCGTAGTGCAAACCAAAACCGCCGGTGAACATGCCGTAGCCGAACGCCATCTGCGCGCGATCGGTAGGCACGACGCCCGCCATTTGCACCAAACGCATGATGCAATCGTTCCAAACATCCATGTCATGACGGTTATAACCAACCACGATAGGCTTTCCCGTAGTGCCCGAAGACGAATGAAGCTCAACGACTTCATCCAAAGGAACGGCGAACATGCCATACGGGAACGTCTTGCGCAGCGCATGCTTGTCGGTGAAGGGAAGCTTTCGCACATCCTCCAAGCACTTGATGTCGGAGGGCTTCACACCCATCTCGTCCATCTGGTCGCGATACCACGCGACGCGCTCATAGGTCCACTCCACCTGCGCGATCAGCTTTTCAAGCTGGATGGCGCGGATGCGCTCGCGCGAACAGCATTCCACATCGGGGTTATGAATAGGCAGCTCATCGAAGCGTCCTTCAGAAGCCGCGCGAAGCGCTGCGCCCTTTTCCGTGATATCGATCATGAAACAACACCTTATCTAACGTGCGAGGTTAGGCAATATCGGCCGTCATGTGAAGAAAATCCTTCTGATCAAGCAGATCGACGGGCTGGTCGGCCAACAGCTTCTCCGCTTGATCGAGGTCTTTGACGTACAGGCAAATATACGTGGAGATCAGCGAATAGCTGTACTGCACGTTAATGCCACACGAGGAGAGCACCTTCAGAACGCGCGCCAACTCGCCGGGCTTGTCCTCAAGGCGAAGGCACAGCACGGAGGTTTTCGTGGCAGCGCAATTCATATCATGCAAAACCTGCAGCGCGCGATCGGGGTCATCGACCACGAATCGAACGATGCCGTAATCGCCGGTGTCGGACGCGCTATAGCCTCGAACGCTGACGTTTGCCTGCGTGAACGCATCAACCACACGGGACAGATGTCCCGGCTTGCTTTCCACGAACACGCTGATTTGCTGAACGCTCATTATTCGGCCCCCTTTCGGGCAAATTCATAACCGGCGTCGAAAGCGCGCAGGTTAGCCTCAACGGTTTTGGGCGGAACGCGCTTGGAGATGACTTCCTTCCAGACTTCTTCGGAGAAATCCAAACGCGTGGCCAAGGCGCCGAGCAACACCACGTTCACCGATTTCGCGGTTGCCACCTGTTCGGCAATGGGCCCGGCGGGAATAAGCGATGCACCCGCAGCCTGAAGCTTCTCACGCGCGTTCTCGGGCATACCGGCCTTACCGGTCAGCACGGGCAGCGGCTTGATGGCCTCATCGGCCACCAGCAGATAGCCGCCTTCACGAACGAAGGGAAGGTTGCGCAGCGCCTCGGTGGTTTCGAAGGACACGACGCAATCGACGCAACCGTGGTCGGCGACCATGGTTGCAACCGGCTCGGTGCCGAAACGGACGACCGTGGTGACCGCGCCGCCTCGCTGGGACATGCCGTGAATCTCGGACACCTTCACGTCGTAATCGCTTGCAAGGGCCGTGCGAGCCAGCAGGTCAGCGGCAAGGATGGTGCCCTGCCCGCCGACGCCGCACAGCAAAACGGTAGTTGCGTTGGACATGGGCTATTCCCCTTCCTTGGCCGTGGATACGATGCTCTTGAACGCGCAATACTGCTCGCATTGGCCGCAGCCGATGCACATGCTGCCGTCGATGACCGCATGCCCGTCCTGGGTCTTAGCGATAGCCGGGCACCCAAGCGTGGTGCATACACCGCACGCGGTGCACGTATCCGCCACCGCATACGCGGGCTTGCGGATGCGGTCGATGAGCACGCAGGGGCTGCGGAAGACGATGACGGACAGCTCGTCGGAGCGCGTGGCCTCCCGCAGGGCAAGACGCACGGCCTTCATATCGTTGGGGTCTACGGTGCGCACATCGGGCACGCCGATGGCATGGAGCACGCCTTCCAGGTCAAGCTCGCGCGAAGGACGATGCTGCAGCGTTTCGCCGTTGAAGGGGTTGCCCTGTCGACCGGTCATGGCCGTGGTGCGGTTGTCGAGCACGCAGACGGTTCCGGCGCCCTTGTTGTAAACGGTGCTGATAAGCGCCGAAAGGCCGGAATGGGCGAAGGTGGAATCGCCGATGACGGCGACCACGGGGCGATGCTCGGTGCCCGCCCAGGCAAGCTCGAAACCATGGGACATGGAAACGGAAGCACCCATGTCGATGCACGTATCCATAGCGGAAAGCGGGGGCAGCGCGCCAAGCGTGTAGCATCCGATATCACCGGTGACCACGGCCTTGATGCGCGAGAGCTCCTTGAATACCAGGCGATGCGGGCAGCCGGCGCACAACGCGGGCGGGCGGCCCGGAACATCGGCGGGAGCCTGCGCATGCGCAGGGGCCTCCTGGCCGAATGCCGCACGGATAAGGCCGGGGCTCAGTTCGCCGTCGCGCGGCAAGCCGCATGGGAAATCGGCAACGCGAACGCCCAATGCGCGTACCGCATCGGTCAAGTAGGTAGAACCTTCCTCAACGACGTACAGCTCATCCACGCCCGCCTCGAAGTCGCGCAGCGCCTGCGCGGGCAAGGGATACGTCACTCCGAGTTTGAACACCGATGCATCCGGAAGAGCCTCTACGACATGCTGATAAGCGGCACCGGCGCAAACCACGCCCACGCTTGCACCCTTACGCTCGATGCGATTGAACTCGCAGGTTTCAACCCATTCGGAAAGCTGCTCGATACGCTCAAGCTGCACCTTGCGGCGCGGCTTGGCGAATGCCGGCATCATGACCCACTTCGCGGGATTGCTTTCATAAGGCTTGAGTTCGTGCTCGCAACGAGCACCGCGCTCGACCGGGGTCTTCGTATGGGACACGCGCACGGAGGAGCGGATAAAGAACGGCACGTCGAAGCGCTCGGAGAGATCGAAGGCGTTGCGGGTGAACGCCAAGGCCTCTGCGGAATCGGCAGGATCCATCATGGGGATATGAGCCGCCGCGGCATAGTAATGGGAGTCCTGCTCGTTTTGAGAGGAGTACATGCCGGGATCGTCGGCCGCAAGCACCACGTAACCACCGCCGACGCCGGTATAGGCAGCAGTGAACAGCGGGTCTGCCGCAACGTTGACGCCGACATGCTTCATGGTGGACAGCACGCGCGCGCCAGCCGCGCTGGCGCCGACGCCCACTTCGACGGCAACCTTCTCGTTGACGCACCATTCCGCGTACACGCCATCCATCTTCGCAAAGGTCTCAAGCGTTTCGGTGGAAGGCGTGCCCGGATAGGCCACCCCGATACGGCAACCGGCCTCCCATGCGCCTTGGGCTATCGCCTCGTTTCCTGATAACAGTTCCATGTCGCTCCCGTCTGTGAAGACGCGCGAACGCGTCTATCTGAAACCGCGGATCCCCGCGGCGTTACTCTTCTTTGTACACCAAGCAAAACGCGCCGATTTGCACGACGTCGCCGTCAGCAAGGAGATACGTATCGATGCTGTTGTTGTTCACCCATACCCCGTTAAACGATGCCTCATCGGAAATCTCATAACCTGAATCCACCGGCTCGACGGAGGCGTGCATGCGGGAGACGGTCATATCGTTGAGGAAGATGTCGCACTGCGGGCTGCGTCCGATGCTGAGCTTTTGGTCCCCCAGCTTGAACGACACGCCGGTTTGCGGCCCGCGAACCACGTGAAGCACAGCAGTGGGCTTGGTTTTGGCGGCGGCGACCAACTGATCTTCACCGAACTGCAGCGGTGCGAAACGCTGCGTGGATCCCTGCAGCTTGAAGCCGCAGTGCGGGCAGGCCGAATCCTCGGGACCTACCGGATTGTTGCATACCGGGCATACATTGGCCATGATAGCTCCTTCCTACATGCCGCTATTGCGTCGACGTGGTTTTATCCACGATAAGCGGCGTGGTATTCAACAGCTGCGAGGTTGCCGTTTTGTCCTCGCCGGAGAAACCGCGCATGAACCTATCGAAGGCGATGCCGATGCCCTCGAAGAAGTTCGGGGCGGGAACGTCTTTGCACGCCACCAGATCCTGCGTTGCGATTACCTGGTTGCGCTGCTTGAATGTGACGGTTCCCACGACCTGGCCCGCCTTGACCGACCCGTGCAACTCATTGAATTGCACGGTTTGGCTGACGTTGCCGTTCAAGTCGAAGACCTCCACGGCGCTTTGCGGATCGGCGAACGTTGCAGGCACCGTACGGTCTATCCAGTCGTCATGCGCCACCTGAGCCACCAAGGGCACCGATGCCCCGTTCATCTGCGTGTTCTGGTCGCAATTGGCAAGTTGATAGGTCTTGCGATGTTCAAACACCCACTCCACCAGCTCATCCGCATCAAAAAAGCGCTGGCTATCCGACGTCGACCCCAAAACGATGGCGTACAGC
The DNA here is from genome assembly GCF_934636665.1 of uncultured Senegalimassilia sp. Lineage (GTDB taxonomy): Bacteria > Actinomycetota > Coriobacteriia > Coriobacteriales > Eggerthellaceae > Senegalimassilia. The sequence goes on along the minus strand of NZ_CAKUAT010000004.1, from coordinate 11,135 downwards.
TCCTGGCCGTCTTTATTGACGGCGCCAGCAAACGAAGCGCCGGCCTTCTCCGTGTAGCCGGTTTTAACGCCGATGGCATCATCGTTGATATCGAAGAAGCCGTCGGTGGTTTCCAGGAACACATCGGCCGAGGACCCGCCACGTTTCACCGTGATGGTGGTGGACCCGCCACCGACCACCGAGCGAAACGTCTGGTTGGTCATGGCATAGGCGACCACTTTCGCCTGGTCGGCAGCCGTGGAATGCAAGTTGCCATCATATTGATCGAAGTCAAGGCCATGCGGGTTCTCGTAGACCGTGTTCGTGCAGCCGAGCTTCTGGGCCGTGGCGTTCATCTGCGCAACGAAGGCCTTCACATCCGAATCGCCCGAGGCGGTGCCGCTCGACCTTAAGGCCGCGCCCACCGATTCGGCGATTGCGATGGCGGCATCGTTACCCGACGGCACCAACAGCGCATACAACGCAGTTTTCAACGTCATGGTGTCGCCTTCCTGCAACCCGGCGGACGACTCGCCCACCGCGGCGGCATCCGCCGAAACCGTGATGGTGGAATCGAGGGACGTCAATCCGGACGCGACGGCATCAAGCGCTACCACGCCCGTCATGATCTTCGTGACCGAGGCGATGCAAGCGGCATCGTTGGCGTTGCGTTCGAAATACACGGTGCCGTCGGCATCCACCACGATGGCGCGTTCGGCATCGATGTTCGGACATTGCGCCACGGCCAACCCGCGAGCGTCCACCGTTTCGCCCATGACGATATCGGCTTTGCGCACATCGGCGTACGCATTGCCGACGCCGCCGGCGACGGGGCTAAGGGCCAGCACGAACACAAGCACGCACGCGATGGCGCGTGCGTGCTTGTTCAGCCCACTATGCAACGTGAAGCTAGTCGACAATGTACACTTCCTCCGCGGAAACTGGCGCAAAGCCGGCATCGGCAAGCTTGCGTTCGATTTCCTCGTCTCCGGATACCTTCAAAACGTCGATAGCGTGCCCGCCCTCGACCGACATGCAGTAACCGTATTCAACATTAACATCGCACTCGTCCAAGAACTCGAGCAGCGAGGCCAAACCGCCCGGCACGTCCGGGACGCGAACCGCCATGACCGGGGTGACGGCGGCACGCCAACCGGCAAGCGTCAGCTTCTCGGCGGCCTTGTTGGGGGTATCGCACAGCATACGGGCCACACCGAAATCCTCGGTGTCGGCCAGATACAGCGCATGCATGTTGACGCCGGCATCCGCGACCGCGCGGGTAGCTGCGGCCAGACGGCCCTTTTCGTTCTCCAAAAAAACGGTGAGCTGGGAAATCATAGCCTTTACTCCTTTCGCAGGTCGATGATGCGCTTGGCCTTGCCCTCGCTGCGCTCGATGGACTTGGGCTCGACGAGCTTGATGTCCACGGCGATCTGCAGGTTACCCTTGAGCTCGGTGGCCAGACGCTTCTTGAGCGCTTCGAGCTTGCGGATCTCGTCGAACGGGAACTCGGGCACGGTCTCGACGCGCAGCTCGACATGGTCGAGCGGACCGCGCGTGGTGAGGATGATCTGGTACTGCGTGGCGATCTCGGGGAAGCCGGTGAGCACCTGCTCGATCTGCGACGGGAACACGTTCACGCCGCGCAGGATGAGCATGTCGTCGGAACGGCCGATGATGCGATCGATCTTGCGATGCGTGCGGCCGCAGGCGCAGGGCTCGGAGATGATGCGCGTGATGTCGCGCGTACGGTAGCGTACAAGCGGGCAGCACTCGCGGGTGAGCGTGGTGAACACCAGCTCGCCGTATTCGCCATCGGGCACGGGCTGCAGGGTGTCGGGATCGATGATCTCAGCGAAGAAGTGGTCCTCGGCCAGGTGCAGGCCGCTCATCTCCTTGCATTCGAAGGCCACGCCCGGGCCCATGACCTCGGAAAGGCCGTATACGTCGCAGTACTGCACGCCAAGCTTCTCGGCGATCTCATCGCGCATACCCTGGCTGCAAGGCTCGGCGCCGAAGATGCCGGCTCGCACCTTCAGGTCGGTTGCGGGGTTGATACCCATCTCGATCGCCGTGTCGGCGATGTGCAACGCATAGGAAGGCGTGCATGCCAGCACATCGACATCCATATCCTTGAGCATCTGAATCTGACGCTTGGTATTGCCCGAGGAGATGGGGATGACGGCGCAACCGGCCGTCTCGCCTCCCCTATGGGCGCCCAAACCGCCGGTGAACAGGCCGTAGCCGTAGGCGATCTGCATGGTGGCGTTCTCGTCGCAATCGCAGATGGCAAGACCGCGCGCAAAGCACTCGCCCCAATGCTTCAGATCGTTTTCCGTGGAGCCGACGACCGTTGCCTGGCCGGTGGTGCCGGAGGAGGCATGCAGACGGGCGACCTTGGAACGCGGCACAGCGAACAGGCCGTCAGGATAGTTGTCGCGCATGTCCTGCTTGAGAATGAACGGGAACTTCGTGATGTCCTCGAGCGTCTTCAGATCGCCCGGTTCGACGCCGGCGTCCTTGAAGCTCTTCTGATAGAAAGGGACGTTGTCATACGCATATTGTACGCACCACTTCATGCGCTCGAGCTGCAGAACGCGCAGCTCCTCACGTGACATCGTTTCGATTTCCGGCTGGAAGTACACCTTTCTCTTACCTTTCTTTGTGCGCGGCGCCTGGCGTGCGGTGGGCGCGTATCGCCGCTTAAATATGAAGTAACCCGCTAGCTTCGATCCGGACCCTTCAAGATAACCTCGTTGATGGGGTCGTACACGCTGGCGAACAGGTCTTGGCGCACGATGTTTCCGTTCACGTCCTTGACCGTACGCGTCACCTCGATGGTCGAACCGTCGGTGCCGCGCGTTTTCACGTAGCTGGTGCCCGGCGCAAGCGTATCGTCCACTTTGGTGGTGGTCGAATACTTCTTGCCCGCCTCCCATTGACCGGTTTCGGTGGTTACCTGATAGCCGGGATCGACTCCATACAGTGTAGCGGTTACCGACCCGACTTGGGTGGAAACCTTTACCAAAACATCGCTGGCGGTGTCGTTTCGCCACACAAGGTCGAGTTCGGGGTACGAGACGGCCGCATCGCGTCCTGCCGGATAGCTTGCGATGTAGAGCGAATGGTTGTGACGCTCGACGACGGGCAAGCCGGACTCGTAGACGGCATCGAACACCGTGGTGGCAACCTGGCAGATGCCGCCGCCCACCGAATCGGTGTACTCGCCGTCGATGATGGCGCCCGCTCCCAAAAATCCCTTCTCCTCATTGCAATCGCCCGTGGTCCCGTTATACGACCACGTTTCGCCCGATTTGCAGATGGAGTTGTCGAGTATCTGGGAGACCAGCTCGATGTTGTGATTGCGGTTCTCGGTGCCTTGGCCCGTGGTATAGGTGGTGGTGAAGGTGCCTATGGGCCCGACCACGCCTTTGTCGAGCGCCTCCTGGAAGGTGAGGCGCTTGGGCATATCATCGGCATCGACCGCGATCTCGGGAGCTTGCTGGGCCGGAGTGACGCTATCCCCCTGCCCGAACAGCGCCGAAGACAGCGCATCGGCGGCATCGGACACATCGGGGAGTTTGCCTTGCCCGTCGGTGGTGACGCTCACCTGGCCCGACCCATCGGTCTCGAAACCGACGCCCGAGAGCGAATCGCCCTCCGCCTGCCTGATGCCCGACGCCATGGCCGACTTGGAAAGCTGTTGGTCGATATAGGGGCGCAGACGCCAGCCATCCCCCGTCTGCTCGACACAGGTGGATACCCAGGCGCCGATCTCGGAGGCGGTTGCCTGCCACGTGTGCCCATCGAATTGAAAACGCGCTCCGCCGGCGAGCGCCGAGGTGACGTCCTGGGCAACCTGGGTAGCCGCATCGGAAGAGATGCGCACAGGCGTGTACTTGGTATGCGCGACGATACGCCCATCGGAGGACCCGATCATGGCATCGCCGAGAAGGCCGGCCAGCGTTTGCCGGTTGACCTCCCAGCCGTCGTTGCCCTGCACCACATAGGCAATGCCGGCGGAAACCTTCACATCGTAATCTACACGCTGCTGACCGATGGCGGCATCGATGTTCGAGGCGAACTCCTCAAGCGCCCCTTCGTCAAAGGAAGGCTCCACCTGGATGCTCTTGCCGAACAGCCCCGCACCCATGCGCGCAAGCAGACCGCCGTCGGAGCGCCCGACTGCAAGCGCCTGCTCGGCAAGCTGGCCGGAATCCAACGAAGCCCCCAGCTCCGCGCCGGTGGTCTGCCATGCCTGCTTCGAGGCCATGGCCTCATCAACCGCCATCTGCTCGGCAAGCGCCGCATCCTGTTGGTTTTGCGCCGCAGCGGCCTCATCGGTTTGCTGCGCGGCCTCGTCGGAAGCGAACACCGTGGCACTGGCCTGCTGAAGCGGCTGAACATACGCCTGATCGAGCGCTTGCTCGATCTCTTCGGCGTTGAGCCCGGACACATCGATATCGCCGACTTTGACGCCGGAGTAAGCACGACCGGCATGGGAGACCCCATCAACGGTGCAGATGACAACGAGCGCGACAGCGCACACTGACACGATAAGCGCGGGCCTGCTCTTCCGCACAAGCTTGAACCACGCACGCAGCAAGGCCCCTAGCGCACGCCCGACAACGCGAGCAATGGCAAGAAGCGCGCCGAAAAGCCAGGAAAGCACGTTTCCTGCCGCTGACAAGAAGGCAGAACCGGCGTCAGGTCTCGCTTGCCCGCGATTTCGCGCACCGGAGGGACGCGAGGACGTGCGCTGCTGTTTGGTCCACAAACTTGGCTGCACGCCCGAACGTTCGGAGGCCGCCGAATGCACACGACGACCCAACCGCTGAGCGGTTCGGGCCGCCGATGACGTTCTATTCCCTTGCCTGGGCGCACGTGCAGAGCCCGCGCCTGCCGAAGATCGCCCTGACGCGTGGCGCGGAGAGCCCTCCGAGCGCCGAGGCCTTCCGGCGTTGACGCGAGCGTAGTCGCTTGAACGCGTTTGCGAACCGGGACGCGAGGCACCGCGTTGCGAGGGCCGGCTATGCTGCGGAGCGCTCACCTGACGCGCCCTTTCGCCTCAAGCCGGCGAGCCTTCTGCATCTTGCGGTACCCGGCCAACACGTAATACATCGTGGTGAAAAGGCCCACCAGCAAACCGGCATACACGAACCAGATGCCCCAGGAGCATGCCACAGAGCCGAAGCCCGGCAGCCAGGAGACATCGAACCAACCGAGCCCGCCGATGAGCGGCATGTTCAGCAACAGGCCCGCGAAGCCCACGAACAAAAACGTGGTGGCCACTTTGCCGGGATAGATGACGGCGACGCGCTCGTGATAGCGCTTCAGCAGATACGCGCCCCCGACAAGCAGCATAAGGTCGCGGCCCAAGACGACCACGACGATCCAGATGGGCAAGCGACCGACGAGCATCAATCCGATGACGCCGCAGCTCATGAGGACCCTGTCAACCGCAGGGTCGAGCAGCTGCCCGAGCTTGGACACGCAGTTCGTGCGACGCGCAAGCTGGCCGTCGATCCAGTCGGTACCCGCCGCCAGCGCGAACATGAACGTGGCGAGCAGATCGTAGCCGTTGAGAAGCAGCACCATATACACCGGCACCATGCATAACCTGATGAAGGAAATGACGTTGGGAATGGTGAAGATGCGGTTAGTGACTGCTTCGGTTTTCTGAGATGACATGTGTTCCCTACCCCGTGGCCTGCAACGCAAGACGGGGCGCCCGAAAGCGCCCCGCGCAAGTTTCGAATGCGATTATACTAACCCACCGCGCATCCGAAGGTTACGATTGGGCTACCTATTCACCGGCATCTTCACGTTTGGGGGCCGCCTTGGGCCGCTCGGGAATAGTGAAGGTATGCACGCGCTTCTGCCTTGAAACGGTCTCGTAGGTGGGCAGCATGGTCAAGCTGCCTTTGGGGCACTCATAGGTGCAGCTGCCGCACTGGACGCAGCGGAAGTGGTCGATTGCCCAGGTGCGGGCCTTCTTGTCAACTTCGATGGCACCACAGGGGCAACGCTTCACGCACAGGCTGCACAGGATGCAGGTGGACTCGTCGACCACCACATGGCCCTTCAAACCCGCGGGAGGCTCAGGCTTCACCACCGGATACAGCACGGTCTCGGGCTTCTTGAACAGCGAGCCGAACGTCATTTTTCCAAGTTTGAATCCGCTCATCGCTCTACCTTTCCGTGCAGCTGATGCAAGGGTCGATGGTCAGGATGATGTTATTCACATCGGCCAGATCGCAGCCCTTCAGGGCGATGGTCATGCCTGCGATGTTCTGAGAGGTCGGCGTGCGCATGCGCATGCGCTCCAAGAACTTCGTGCCGTTGCCGCGGGCATAGTAGTAGCACTCGCCGCGAGGCTGCTCGAGCACGTTGCAGGCCTCGGCGCCATCGGCGGGATTGCCCTTGACCTTCACCTCGATATCGCCGGCGGGCATGCGGGAGATGACCTCTTCGATGATGTCGATGGACTGCAGCACCTCAAGGCAGCGGACCTGGACGCGCGCATAGCAATCGCCGTCGTTGGACAGGATCGGCTGGAACTCGGAGAGCTTGCCGTACCAGCCGTTGCCGAGCATGCGCACATCGTAGTTCACGCCCGAAGCGCGGCCGAACGGGCCGACCATGCTTTCCGCAACAGCGTCGTCGTGGCTGACGTAGCCGACGCCCACTAGGCGGTTCTTCACCGAGGTATCGGTGAGCAGCGTGTTCATGATCTGGCGATACTCGTCCTTCAGGCCTTCGAGCACCTGCTTGATGTAGGCGAACATGGCGTCGTCGACATCGCGCACCACGCCGCCGACCTTGACCACGGAGAAGATGACGCGGCCGCCGGTGGTCTTCTCGAAGATGTCGAGCACGCGCTCGCGCAGGCGCCAGCAGTGCATGAACAAGCTTTCGAAGCCGAAGGCGTCGGCGGCAAGGCCGAGCCACAGGACATGCGAGTGGATACGCGAAAGCTCGTGCCACATGACGCGCAGCGCCTGGGCCCTGTCGGGGACCTCCACGCCCATAAGCTGCTCGACGGTTTCGGCATAGCCCATGGAATGGCCGAAAGCGCAGATGCCGCAGATGCGCTCCGCCACGTAGATGAACTGGTTGTAGTCGCGTGTTTCCACGAGCTTCTCAAGGCCGCGATGCACGAAGCCGATCTGAGGCATGGCCTCGATGACCTTCTCGTCCTCGACGACAAGGTCCAGGTGAAGCGGCTCGGGGAGAACCGGATGCTGCGGTCCGAAGGGGATGACGGTTGCCTTTCCCATGCTATTCACCAGCCTTTCCGTTTTCCTGCGCTTGGCGCTGCTTCTCCTCGAACGCGGCGCGCACCTTGGCGGCCTTCTCGGGATCCATGTTCTTCAGACGCTCCTCAAGCACGGCGACCTTTTCATCATGCTCGGCCTGAGCGGTCTCCTGGCGGGCGCGCGCATCGAGCGCCGCGCGCACCTTAGCGGCCTTCTCGGGGTCGAGCTGGGCAAGCTTGGCATCGAGCTCGGCTTGCTGCTGGGCCGTGGCCTGACCGGTGGCGCGCTGGCTTTCCAGCTTCGCCTCGTTGGCAAGCGCCCCGCGCACCGCCTGGGCCTTCTCAGGCTCCATGCCCGAAAGCTTGGCCTTGGCGGCCATGGCCGCACGAACCTTGGCGGCCTTCTCCGGGTCCATGGCGGCAAGCTTGGCTTCAAGCGCCTCGTCGTAGACCTGCGGGCGGGCGGCCTGCGCCTCGGCCTCGGCACGCTTGGCCTTCGCGGCGAGCGCAGCCTTGACGCGGGCGATCTTCTCGGGATCGGCGCCGGCCATTTTCAGCTCGATATCCTTGGTGTTCGCCGAAGGAGCCACGCCTACGACCTTGCCCTTGGCGTCGGGATGGGACGTGACGAAGCTTGCATTGGCCGCCGCCGCCTGACGGGCACGCTCGGCCTTGGCCGCCGCCGCCTTCTTCGCCTTCTCGCGGGCCGCCTTCTGAGCCGGCGAGATGATGGTCATGGGGGTGGGCTGCGCCGTCACGTAGAAGTTGCCGCCGAAATCGATGGCGATATCGCGGACGTTCACGCCGAACAGGTCGTGGATCTCGTTCTCGAACACGAACGCGGCGATGAAGCGGTCGGTGATGCTGGGGATAGGGGTCTCGGGCGTGACGCCTTTGATGGTGAAGACCTCGAGCACGCCATCTTTCATGAACGTGTACTGCACGTCGATGCCGGCCTCGGTATTGACGGCGAGCACCTGCACGAAACGATGGCCCTCGGCCTGCATGCGCTCGGACAGGGCGGGCAGGCCCTCGACCGAGATCTCCTGGTACTGTGCGGGTATTGCCATGGCGCTTACGCCTCCTTCCCGTTCTTCATAGCAGCGCGCTTCTCCTCCAGGATGCCCACGGCCTCGACGACCGCGTCGATGATGGCCTCGGGGCGCACCGCGCAGCCCGGAGCGTACACGTCGACGGGGATGGCCTGGTCGACGCCGCCGATGACGTTGTAGCAATCATGGAAGATGCCGCCGGAGCATGCGCAGATGCCGCATGCCACGACCACTTTCGGCTCGAGCATCTGCTCGTAGATCTCCTTGACGACCGAGATGTTCTGCTCGTTGACGCTGCCCGTGACCAGGAAGATGTCAGCGTGCTTAGGGTTGCCGGTGTTGATCACGCCGAAACGCTCGGCGTCGAAGCCCGGGCACAGGGCCGCCAAAACCTCGATGTCGCAGCCGTTGCAGCTTGAGGCGTCGTAGTGGATGACCCACGGCGATTTCGCGAAATAAGCCATTGCGACCTCCTTACAGGTACATAAGGACGGCGATGTTGATGCCGCCGGCCACCAGGGCCACCGCCCACGCGCTCTTAAGCATGAGCTGCCACTTCACGCGGGCGAAGTTGTTGTCGATGAGGATTTCCAGGAAGAACGCGGCAAGGGTGGCGATCACGGCCACAACGAGGGAGACAGGGTTGCCCCACACGAAGAACAGGCCGATCCAGCCGAGCGCCAGCACGTTCTCGCACCAGTGCATGACCTCCACCTTCGCGAGCGTGCGGCCGCTCATCTCGGTGGTGACACCTTTGACGAGCTCCTGGTGGGCGTGGTGCGAATAGCTCAGATCGAAGGGGCTTTTGCGCATCTTGATGGTGAGGATGAACAGAAAGCCCAAGAAGGCGATCCACGTGGCGGCGATGGCCGGAACCTCCAGCCCGAACACCGCACTGGAATCGAACGAGCCCGTGGCCAGGAAGAACACCACGGCGATGAACAGGCTCATGGGCTCTTCGGCCATGATCTGCAGCGCCTCACGGGCCGCACCGACCTCGGAGTAGGGGCTGCGAGTGCAGTACGCCGCCAGGATGAAGAACAGGCTGGACAGCGTGAGCACGAACACGGACAGCAGCAGGTTGCCGCCACCGAAGAAGATACCGCCTGCCAGGATGGCGAACACGAGTGCGCAGGTGATGTAGGTGCCCTCGACGTTGTTCACCGCTGCGCGGTCCTTCTCCAGAAGCTTGCGCACATCGTAATAGGGCTGCAGGATGGGCGGTCCGACACGCCCCTGCATGCGGGCGGACAGCTTGCGGTCAAGGCCGGCGAGCAGGCAGCCGGCAACAGGAGCGAGCACGGCGAAGGCGATGGTGCCCACGATGATGGGAATCAAATACATGAGACACTTCCCTTCTTAGAGCAGCCCGTACAGCGTGGCGATAGCTGCACAGAACCCGACGACGATGATGATGCTGGTGGCCCAAACGCCCACCGGGGTGATCTTGGGCTCGCCGAAGATGCCCTCCATGTACCAGTTGCGGGATGTGGCCATGGTCTCACCGGACAAGGAGTTGCGGAACGTGCGGTTGGCGTTGTTCTCGCTAACGCCGGCAAGGTAGACGGGCACTTGCTTGACCTGCTTGGAGCCCAAACCGCCGAACAGCACCACGAACACCACGGCCGACAGCAGAGCGGCAACCCAAAGGTTTGCCTGGCTGACGCCCTGGGAGCACACGCCGAACACGTCGACGATGTAGGGCTCTACCAGGAACGTGGACAGAACGGGCAGGCCCACGCAGCACAGCATGGAGAGCACGGCCATGACCATGAGCGCGATCCACTCGCTGCGGTGCACGGTGGTCTCGACGTTCAGGGGATGGGCGGCGATGCCCGAAAGCTTGCCAAGCCACTTGGCCCAGAACAGGAACGTGGCCGCGGAGCCGAAGCCCAGGATGAGGATAAGGGCGACGTTGCCGGTGTCAGCGAAGCTGACGAGCGTGCCCCACTTCGCCACGAGCATGCCGAAGGGCGCCACGAACATGATCATGATGCCGGCCATCATGAAGCGGGCCAGACGAGGCATGCGCTCGAACATGAGGTCCATATCCTCGATGTCGCGGCTGCCGATGTGGTGCTCGGCGGTGCCCACGCACAGGAACAGAAGGCTCTTGGCCACAGCATGGAACAGCACCAAGAACGTTGCCGCCCACACGGCCTCGGGGGTACCCACGCCGGCGCAGGCCACGATCAGGCCCAGGTTGGCGATGGTGGAGTACGCAAGCACGCGCTTGGCGTTGGTCTGCGAGATGGCCATGAAGCTGCACAGCAGGAAGGTCAGGCCGCCCACAAGGATGGTCATGACTGCTGCCACCGGGCAGACGAGAAAGATCGGCGAAAGCTTGATGAGCAAGAACACGCCGGCCTTGACCATGGTGGACGAATGCAGGAGCGCGGAGGTGGGGGTAGGTGCCACCATAGCGCCGAGCAACCAGGTGTGGAACGGCATTTGAGCCGCCTTGGTGATGCCGGCGAACGCCAGCGCCACCGCGGGCAGAGCCGCAAGCGCCGGAGCCATGACGCCGGCGGCGATGAACTCCACGAGCGAGAGCGTACCCATGGTCAGCGCGATGGCGAACAGCGCCACCAGAAAGCCGATGCCGCCAGCCAGGTTCATGATGATCTGACGGAACGCGTTGTTGATGGCCTCAGGCGTTTTGGTGTAACCGATGAGCAGGAACGAGCACACCGTGGTGATCTCCCAGCCAGTGAACATCCACAACAGGTTGTTGGAGAACACGATGACGTACATGGCGGACAGGAACAGGAACATGAGGGCGAAGAACCTCGGACGGCGATCCTTGGCATCGGCGGGCTCGTGAGCTTGGAAATCCTCCATATAGC